>CAZSHS010000012.1:63430-94274 GCA_964606665.1 uncultured Candidatus Obscuribacterales bacterium
GGCGGCACCACCGGAGTTTCCTCAATTCAACCAAGATGCAAACGAGCACGCTTCATTACGATACGCGCCCGCTTGCTTGGTTTGAGAGTAAGAAAACCGCTGCCGCGCCCTTTGTGATAAGGGACAGGCGAGCGGAATTGCTTGAAGGTAAGGTCACGAATCTCCCCCGTGGTCCTATGTTTCAGGTACCAGTGAGTGCTGCCTTCGTGGCGAAGCACTTGAGGAACAAATCCGGACCTCGACCTTCCAAGCAAGTGAAACAGGGCTTCGGAAGCCACATAACAATGGCCCGTGTAACAGTTGCGACGCTTCAGCTTGCGATAACGCGGCTTCAGCAGCTCCGGTGACAGGCTCATTTGAATAGCTCGATCGATGTTACAAGTCGGCATCGTCATTGACGGCTGCATATTTGCGATCCGGCATGGGAACGCCAATGTCACGCAGACACTGGTCGAAATGTTCCCGGGCATGGGGATAGCATGCACCACAGTTGGTGGAGCACTTCAGAGTTTTTCGAATCTCTCTGAAGTCTCTCGCACCGTCTTCGACAGCCGCTTTGATATCCTTGTCGGACACAACAAAACAACTGCAGATGATCATCTTGCGTCTCCTAGCGTCGATACTTCATCCAGAAGATCCGGCGAGAACGCGACGACATCCAGAACTGGAATCGCACACGAATTGCTTTTGCTTCACGGACGCAATTTGAAACTTGGAATTCATCGCCCCCTTGCTTCTGGAGCGCGATGGCCCACAGGTCAAGCAAATCGGCGTGGTTCAATGACCAGGGCGTGTCAGCCTGGCGATAGAGTTGGTCGGCTTCTTCGTAGAAGCTAATCGCTTCGACAAGTTTCCCCGCCTTATAGCGAAGGAAACCCAGACGGTGACGAATGTACGCCGCCTCAGTGGAAACCGGACCAAACGACTTGTTGAAAATCAGAAGCGCTGCGGTGAGCAGCCGCTCCTGCTTTTCGCGATCGACGGCACGCTCGGCGGGAAACGTCTGTGCGACGAACACCATTGCATATGCCGTTTTGGGATGCGAAGTCCCGTAATTCTCGGTGCGATGCGCAAGCTGCCGCAAGAAGAACTTGCGAGCAGTCTCTTCGCTTCCACAGAGCAAAAGCACTCGCGCGGTGAAGGCAAAGAACGCGTCTTTGCACCAACGCCAAGTTTTTTGGATCAAGGTCATATTAGTCTCCTCGATGTTACGGGTAAACCGGAGAGCCAATAGGGGCTCTCCGGGTCGGCGATTTTCGCCTTAGTGCAGAATCAAATGTTAGCGGCGTACGATGCGATCTCCGCAGCGATGCCGCGCGAGAGCAGGTAACCCATGCCGTCGTGACCGTAGTTGTGAATGACCGGACGTCCGTCGGCGCAGATTTTGCGGTCGACTTCGACTCGCGGCAGCCAGCCCTTGCGCTCGGGACGCAGCGCGCGGATGACCGAAATCACCTGCGACTGGTCCGCGTTGAGCTCCGGAGCGATGGCGTTGCAGCGGTCAATGATGCCCTGGACGCTCGCCAGATCCGCGCCTTCGTATGACTCGTGCGCACCATCGAAGATGGCGCCGAGCTTGACGTAGCCGTTGTGCGGCACGGCGCAGGCACGAGCATTGGGACCTTCGTCGTCGATCACCACCCGGTCGAGATTGTTTGAGCGGACGGTGACGACCTGAACGCGGTCGGGAAAGACGTCGGCGTCGTTGGCGAGCTCACGCGCACCAAGGCCGGCGCAGTTGACGATGACCGAATACTGCGGATGGAGCCCGTCGAGGCTCTTGAACTCGGCTTGCCCGAAGAGACCACCGGCGGCGTGAACCTGCCAGTAGAGCCAGGGCAGATACACGAGCGGGTCGATGACCGGCGCTTGCGAGAGAACATGCGCGTCGGCGTAGCCGGCAGGCAGTTCGCTTGCAGTAGCGTGACGGAAGCCGCACAGGTTGCCAGCGTTCTGACCGGCGAACCAGGGAGCGCCCTTCTTGCTCTTGAGCTGATAGATGGGCTTCATGGTGATACCAGTGGCAGGGTCACCAGCTAGCTCCTGAAAGGCGAGGAATGATTCGTCGGCCCAACGCTCAATGCGGGGATCGCCGTCCATCTTCATCGGTACCCACATGGCGTAAGCAGAGATGGAGGTGTGAGCGTACTGCCCCCCCGGCTCCTTGCAGCGGATGGTCACCTTGTGTCCAGCCTGAAGAAGTGCAAGTGCCGTGGTGAGACCGCTCACGCCCGCACCGATAACGAGCACATGTTGCTTGGTCATTTAGTCTTCCTTTCGTTTGGGAAGTTGCCTTTTTGGTTTGATATTCAAGTAAGAAACTGCTCGCGCTAGCTTGTGCATCTTGGCAACAACTAGCACCCACTTTTCACCGTCTTATTGAGAACATTTGCAATTCCAAGACACCACAGACTGATACCCCGAATTCTCCAATCACTGCTTAAAGTGAAATAGAAAGTTCGAGAATACGAGTTATTGGTTGTTTCTTGAAATTACGCTCAAAGACAAGTGGGGAATAGATAAGCGTCTTAGTCTACTAATTAGAGCTTATAAGATTCTAGAAGCTTTGACATATTAAGGCTTATCTCTCACTTATGTGAATGAGAATTCAGATGGCGCAGCTATAATTATTGAGAATCTTCTCCATTTTGTTTTCCTCCTGAAAGGAAACGTTTTTTCGTCGTGACCAGTCCAAAAGAACAGCGCTTAATTAGCGACAAACTTTTATGGTATTTCGCCATCACATATTTGGGCAATGGATTTTCTTGCGCTCAATACAACATCATGGCGCAGCCGCTTCAGTACTATTTTTTGAAAGGTCTGCACTGGCAACCAGACGTTGTCGCCAGCTACATGGCACTCTTTATGATACCGTGGGTGATGAAACCATTATTTGGAATTGTATGCGATTTCTTGCCGTTTTTTGGCTATAGGCGCAAAAGTTATCTTGTCTTAGCCAATGTCACAGCAGCCATCGCTTTTGCTCTGGCCATTATCGCCCCTACGCCATCATATGTAGTAGCAACAATTCTTGTTGCAGCGGTCTGCATGTCGATGAGTACCGCTATTTATATAGGTCTTGCAGTTCAGTCCGACAGAGGCGGAAATCGCAACAGACTATATTTTTCTGTTCAACAAATGTGTTATTACTCAGCATCTATACTAGCGGCACTAGTGGGCGGCAAAATATGCCAGTCTTATGAGCCTTTTAAAGCATTTGATTTTTGTGCATTTTTAGCGATCTTGCCATCAATTGTAGTGGCAATTTTAACAGCCATTCTGGTTAAAGAAGAAAAGTCACAATTAAACAAAGAACTGTTCGAAAAAACAAAAGCCTCATTCAAACAAGCTTTTCACACCAAGCAATTATGGTTCATCGCAGCCTTTTCATTTCTCTGGAGCTTCTATCCAACTTACGGAACACCACTTTACGTCTTCGAATCTGAAACTCTGAAATTCTCACAGGAGATAATCGGTCAATTGGCTGGATGGAATGCAGCCGGGATGCTGCTTGGCGCAGTATCATATAATTTAATTACAAGAAACATGCCACCAAAAATGGAGGCACTCACAGTAATGATTACGTGCTCAATTGCAGCAATATCCTGGCTGTTTCTGAACACCCCCGCAACTGGAGCAATTCTTGAACTATTTAGAGGAATGTCAAACAACTGGGTTATTCTTTCCATTTATTGCCTTGCCAGTAGAGTCTGCCCTAAAGGAACAGAGGTCTCAATCATGGCTTTGATGGTGTCTTTTCGCAATCTTGCCACATCGTCTGCTAATCATGTCGGTGGTTACCTATTCGTCAACATGTTTCATCAGCAAATCGCGCCATTAGCTATCATTACAGCAGTCATGCCGCTTTTATCGTTGCTATTGATCCCATTCATTCCAGTTCACAAAAAAGTTTCGGAAGAAATTATCTAAAAGTCAACTGATACAGGCATGCCCAGCGCTAAATCAAAGTCGGAAGCACATTCAAAATAACGTCCAAACATTACCTTGCTGCCTTCTTTTCTATATTTGCTCAAGGTGCGCAGTGGCTCACTGCCTGTTAATACGCCACTTTCCTGATCGATGTTAATCATCACGCAACGACCACAAAGTTTCATACCTGATAATTGAACATCTCCCAAAGTCAAAGCCGTAGCCTTGTCTTCTACGTATTCGCCCAGTCCTTTAACAACTAGTGATGGTCTGAATCGGCTCATTTTCACCGGTTCGTCCACTTGAGTGTTCAGTTGATCTAGGCTCTCCTCAGAAATTACGAGCAAAGGCGAACAGTCAACATATCGAGCATCTTGACTGCGATCAACTTTTGTATAAAACAAACGCGCCTCGGTCTTCAAATATTCGCTTATCCAAGCGGATACCTCATCACCTTGATCAAAGCCGCTGCGGTCATTGTCCCAAAGATCTATCTGGCAAAATCGGTCTTTGTTCTCGCGATGTTCCACTTTGATTGATGGCATATTTGGTGCTTCGAGTTGAAGTCTGTATCCGTTCTCGCGAAGTAAAGTCGGCTGTATAAGTGCCATATTTGCATAGTCACGTTGAGTGAGAACGTTATCGCCTCCACCCAAAAACACCCACTGCCGGTCTGCGTCCAATCCCGATTGATTACCGTGAATTTCAGACACAGAAATGGACCCGCAACTTTTGACGGGGTAGATGTAAATGCCAGATAGCAAGCCGTTTGACATAGTTCAATTATTCTAGCTTCGATGCCAGATCGAAAAATATGTGTTTTTTTTAATCGTCAAAAGGCGCATTATAGGCTGGACATCCTCTTGAAATGAGCTACAGTAGATTTATCGAAAGTTGCCCAAACAGGAGCTTGCAGTGGACTTCTGGGTCGTCATATTATTGGTTGCATTCCTCTGCGGAATCATGGGTTGGACCTCCAGCATCTTCTTCAACGCTGTCTGGTGGTATTGCGACTGGCGCGAAGGCACTGCCATTAACTGGGGCTGGGACGTCGGGATGTCGCTAGCCGTGCCCTTTATCTGGGTCTATTCTTTACTATTAATTTTCGTTCTATACTGCGGATAACTGCTTCGAAATTTTCTTGTCTGAAAGTCCATTGACGAGATCAACGCATCTCTTGGCGCATCCCCAGGACATCGTGATTCCTGAGCCACCATGTCCGTAGTTATGGACGCATGCAACGTGGTTGAAATTTTCGACTTCGAGTCTCACGCCAGTATCTTGAGCGTCTCTGTAATAGCGCAGACCCACTCGCCCTTGCATTTGTGCTTGTTTTGATCTCAGATCCAATCCGACCCAGTTTTTGAGTAAGTCGTTATTCAAAGAAATAATCGGCTCAGGAATAGGAACGCCGCCAACCATGACCTCTTCGCCTTTTACAGCATCGCCGATCCATTGGCCTGATTGATCAATCGATCCAGGTTCACGAGTCTGACCAAGAAGCCAGCCGTCTAGACGTGAGAAAAAGTGTACATATTCTGGATTTCCGTCTGCTCGGCTGAATACCTCGGCGCTGGGTGTGTAGTTATACGCCATGGCAATGTTCTCCGCCCCCTTAACGAGAGGCGCTTTGCCCACGAGCACTTGTTTGCCACGCATTACGTTTAGAGGTGATTTGTCCTCGAACACATCGAGGCTACCAAGCCCGAGACAATTGACCAGAATTCTGCCGCTCGCTTCTTTGATGATTTCTGCACTCACTTTTTTGTGGACCGAAAAACCTCCAAGCTCTTCGTACCAGTCCCACAAGAACTCGATATAAGCTGGCATATCTGCAAAATAGGTCTTGAAAGTATAACCATAAAGGTAGTCTGCTCCTGTTCGATACGGAGGCTTGATGGTCATTTTCAATTTTTCGACTGGTCCATCGAAAGCCTGAAATTGAATTCTTTTTTGAGCCAGCGGGGCCGATTCTGGCTCGTGCTCAAAAACTTCATACATGCGATGAATGCTCAAACCAGAGCGCGAATTTTGTGCGAGATTGGCAAGCATTGACTGCGAGTCGTCGCTTATTTGCTCCAGATTTTGAATTTTCAAATTGTGCGGATACGCAGACGCCATCGCATAATTGGTCGGGATATCGAAATTGAGATCGGTCAAAATACAAGTACGATAACCAGCCTGCTGCAAAGCTATCGCCGTCGACAAGCCCACTATGCCGCTTCCCAGAACCCAAATATCACAATTATTTTGCATTCTAAAATTTATCCTTCCAATGCTTGCTTCAAATCAGCAATAAGCTCATCTGCAGGCTCGATGCCGATAGACAAACGCACAGTTGATTCGTTGATAGCCGAGATACCCTCTTGTGGTTCTGGAAACGAACGGGCATAGAATAACCATGCAGGGTTTGCTATTGACTGAGTAAATCCAGTTCCAAAGGCGATCTTGAACACTTCTAATTTATCGACCACCTGGCGCATATTTTCGATTGTGCCTTTCACATCAAAAATTAGAACAGAACCAAAGTCGATCATTTGCTTTTTGGCTGTGGCATGATCTGGATGGCTAGGCAATCCTGGATAAAATACGCGACTTACATTTGGATGTGATTCCAGAAATTGTGCGACCGCCATTGCATTTTCGGCTTGTTTGTCCACACGCAATCGATAAGTTTGCATACCTTTCCAAATTTCAACAGCAGAGTGCGAGCTCATGGTGTCTGTATTCCAGACATTTGCATTCTTAATTGCTTTGACACGCTCAGTAGTGCCAAGCACGGCTCCGCCCATTACATCACCCACACCAGATGCATATTTGGAAAGCGAATGAACGATCACATCAACTGAAATTTCGCTGTGCTGGTGCAGACCGGCTAAACTGTTATCCATCACAGTCAAAACATTATGTTCGCGAGCGACGGCAGCGCAATAATTTAAATCTATAACGCGAGTCATTGGATTGGTAGGCGATTCTAAAACCATAACCTTAGTCTTGCCAGGCTTAATGAAACTAGTCAGGTTTTTAACATCATCGGCATTTATAAGCGTTATCTCGACGCCAAATTTTTTGAGAATGCCCTCAGCAAATAAACGAGTCGATTTATATCCTTCTTTGAATAAAATCAGATGATCGCCCGCTTTGAGCAAAGCCTGAAGAGTGGCTGCAATAGCTGACTTACCCGTACTTGTTACCCAGCAGCATTCTTGTTTTTGTGTTTTTGCAAGCAATGCTTCAAGCGCTGAAAGACTTGGATTACTGTCAGACAAATAGCACCAACCATCATTGGTCCCAGCAATAAAGTCTTCCCAGCTTTTAACAGTGGGCAATGAAAAACTTATGGTCTCATACGATGGAACCACAAAAGGATCGTTTCCTGGTTTCACGTCCCAGACGCGCTTGGAGGCGGCTTTTTCGCTCTTCTTTTCTTTGTGCAGTTCTACCATGGCAATTTATCTCCTGATGCGTGCAAGAACAATCCTGTTTTTTCGTTGTTTTCGGCCAAATCAATTATGGCTTGAGCTGCTTCAGCAGGCTCGGTGTCAGCGTCTTTAGGACCAAATCTGGTTTTTACTTTACCTGGGTCAATGGACAAGACTCGAATATTTTCTGGTTCAAGCTCGACCGCTAAGCACGAAGTAAACATATTTAGTGCGGCTTTGCCGATTCTATAAGGATAGGTAGCTTCGTCGCCTGGCACTTCTTGATTGGCCACCCATTCAAGCGAGGCGAAGCGCGAGGAAATATTTAAAATGGTCGCTCCTTCTGAGTTTCTCAAGAAAGGCAAACAGGCGCGTACACAGCGTATTGGTCCATAACAATGCACTTGTAATACACGATCTAGCTCTTCGTACTTCATACCTTCGACACCATAGGCGGAGGCACCAAATCCAGCGTTATTAACAAGCAAATCTACTTTGTCGACCTGTCCATCAAGAAATTCGCGCAATACTTGTTCAGTCGAGGCTTCGGTTACATCAGCTCGAATGGGCAAAATGTCGTGAGGTGCTATTGAGAATAAGTCGCGAACATCCGCCAAGCTGCGCACTACAGCAACAACAAGATATCCGCGTTGCTGCAAAACATCCAGCATAGCGCGTCCAATTCCGCGTCCAGCACCTGTGACAACAGCGACCTTGCGTGCACCCGAGATAAGTTTTAGTTTGTTTCTTCCGTTACCATTAGTCATTTTAATTATCTAAGTCCTTTCTACTTCGCGTAAATTTTGATCGAGCAAAATATTGACTGGAAGCGGGTCTCCATGAGTGCCAATTTCCATGTGATGCATCAAATAGCCGCCAGTGTTGGGAAAGCAAATTACGTCCTTAGGCTCCGGCAGTACATCTAAAGCTATTTTGCGACGATAAAGCAGATCGCTTTCTGAACACAAATTTCCAACTATATAAGCGCCTTCGTCGAATCGCTTACCCTCTTTGTTTTGACGCATAAATATCGGGTCGCAAATGAACTCAGCTCTAAATGGTCTAACATTCATTCGATTAACGTTAACGCCAAGCAACCAGTTACCCAGAGTATCGCGCTTGCGATAAGTCACGCGCGCAAGTGTCATGCCCACATTGTCCATCAAACAACGACCAGGCTCAAAATATAATTCGACATTTCGCGCGCCAAAAGCTTTGTGCAACACTTCGCCGTCTTTTGTATCGTCTAGAACCGCACTGACAAAACGCTCTTTGGATAAGTTATTCCAGGCAGGATACAAGTCTGGCTTACCTGTGATTTCATTTCCAAATCTGTTATAACCAAGCCCGTCGTTAAGCCAGGTAAAATAAGGTCGCTTGCCCTTAACTGAGTCTAGAAGCGCATCTTGAAATTCTTGCCACTGACTTTCACTATCGACATAGCGCATCAAAATGCCGCCGCCTAAATCAATTGACTTAATATCAAAACCTTCACCGCGCGCCCAATCAATTATTTTAAGCAATCGAAAAGCAGCACAGGCACGCTCGTTCGTATCATATCTATCTATGTGAGCGTGAAGGTTTTCCACCTCAACTAAATTCTTATCAAGCTGATTAAAGACTAGTTTAAAGTCTTCGACAGGCAAGCCAAAACGGCTGAAGACTATTCTATCGGCGGTTTGAAACCCAGAAAAACGCAGTCCTACTCTAGCTTTGCGACCGAGCTTTTCGGCATGAGCTTGAATCAACCTCAATTCGTCTTCATTGTCTATTATTAACAGACAACCTTTAGAAATGGCTAGGTCGACCAACTCGTCCTGCTTACCTATGGCTGTAATTACCACTTTGGAGGCAGGAACGCCAAGTGCCAGCGTTTCTTTCACTTCACCAAGGCTTGCAGTATCGATGCCGAGATCTTCTTGTCTGGCTAGCTCGACCAGCCAGGGCAATTTGTTTGCCTTGCGAGCAAAGTACAAGCCACCTTTTAAATTTCGCTCTTTGATAGGCGCCTGCAGGTCTCTAACATTGCGCTTAAACTCATCACCATAAATCAAATGGGCGGGCAGGTCGAATTTATTATAAAAATCAGGACTGCCTTCATTTTGAGCGATGAACTTGCGCATCCAGGGAGCTAGCTTGGCTGTGAGCGGAGGGGCGCAATCTGTCAGTGTAGCCGTTCTATCCATTTTAGAGAATCTCTTCGTCAACTCCGTGTATAGAGGGGAAGAAGTCCTCGCCTAGCGCCTCGTAATACTCTTCTACGTGCGGCAAGGGCGAATCGCAACACAAAAACACGCTCCAAGTCTCTTTTTCTGCACTCAATAGTCCTGCTTCTTTTTGTGTTTCGAGATATTTGAGTAAACCAGCATAGTTCATGCCTGAGCTTGGTCCGCCCATAATGCCTCTGCGCAAAAGTCTCACACTAGCAGCAAAGCTTTCTCTAGCCTCTAACTCAAAGCGTGCATTTGCAACATTTTGCCAGTTGAAAGCGACATCGCCAAGTTGTGCTTTTTCGCGCGGTCCAGGAATTAACTCACCGGCTGCGGGGCAGCAAGCGACCACTTTTATATCTGGATTATGCATACGCAGTCCTCGACTGACACCAACCATGGTGCCACAAGTTCCAAGAGCACAGGACAAGATATCCAGTCTGCCTTGAGTCTGTCTATAAAGATCCGGTGCAAGCCATTTCGCAAAACCTTCTGGATTATCTGGATTACCGTACTGTCCAGGGTTTATCCAGCCTGGTTGCGCTCCACATTTAGCTGCGCGGCTGCTACGTGGTGCCAGTTTACCGTACAGTTCGTGTCCTGGTCCTGGGTGTTTGTACACTTCGATTCCAAACAGTCTGAGCATACGAGTCAGGCTTGGTGCAATCGAATCGTCGACTAACGCGACTGTATTATCGATGCCGAAGAGTCTTGATATGACGCTGAGCGACAAGACAGTATTGGAAGACGAGCTCTCAATAACGTTTTTGACACCGTCTAATTCGCCACGAGCAAATGCTTCGCTCATCATCGAAAAGGCAGGCACAGACTTGATATTCATCAAAGGAACAAGCGGCATCATTTTTGCCATAATACGCACACCGTCTTTGGCATACGGGTTTAAGTCGGCGGGAAGCTCGACCAATGGCGGGCATGCAATATTTGCAGGTGACAAGTAATTCTGCAAAGCCTTATCACCAAGAAATACGCTCGATTGTATTTTGGAGTCTGAAACCACTTCTACTCTGGTTTTCGCCACTGAAGTCTTGTCTTGAACTGTCTCGCTTGCAACCACACTTGGCTTCATTGTTTTGCCAAGCTCGTTGTTCACTTCTTCAAGAATGCTTACAAAAGTGGTTATCTGGCTCGAAGTTTCAGTTCCTATCGATATGCGCAAGAAAGGTGGCTCAAACTTAGTTGCAGGAGCGGTGACATAAAGTCTGGTGGTATCAAAGCCAAAGCTAGTACTCAAAGCAATGGGCAAGCCGTATTCGCGAGCTTTTTCCATTACCTTATGTTCGAATTCTCTATACTGAGGAATAGACTTGTATCCCTCTTTCATTCGCACTGTCAAACACGTACCTGTAAACCAGGGAACGTTGACTGCGATACTGTCTGGCGAAAGTGTCTCATCTAGCCACGAAACTGAATGAACAATTCCTTTTTGATTTTGCGAAATTGTCTGCAGTGCACGCGCAACTATTCTTGTGTTGCGAGCATGACGTTTCATGCGACGCTCCATACGCGAGTAATTCGGTTGGGGCAATGCGCCTACGCTAGAGTCAGAAATATTGGCTCCAAATCTGGCTCTTGCTTTAGCAAAACTGCTGTGCGAAGCTTCACTCATTTGAGCCATCATGATGCCACCAGTAACGGTGTCCATACCAAACTGGTGATATTTAGCCAAGCTCTCAATCATTATTACCGACACATGCTCAGGCATGTCCAAAAGCCAACCATAGGGCATGAGGAATACAGGCAAACAAGTTGTGTCTATGAGCAATGTCACAGGCTCAGTTGTTTCTTCTTTGGCCCATTTGAGAATAGTATCGACATCGTGAAACATCACTTCGCCGCAGTTTGTGACGTTGTCGC
The DNA here is from genome assembly GCA_964606665.1 of uncultured Candidatus Obscuribacterales bacterium. GTDB lineage: Bacteria > Cyanobacteriota > Vampirovibrionia > Obscuribacterales > Obscuribacteraceae > Aved-18. Next base: position 74,868 of record CAZSHS010000012.1, read on the forward strand.
AAATTACTAAATTAGGTTTGTTCAAGCGCAATGAGGCAAGAAGATTGACACCCTGTGCGCTCATATCTACTTGAATCAAATCCTGGAAATAACCACGCGCCAGATGAATATTTTCAAAATACATCGGCATAACAGCCATCGCACGCACGTTCGATGCAATATTCGATTCGTGTGCAATCCACTGAATGGCGGTGCTGAACGAGCCCATGCCACTGTTTGACAAATAAGCTTTGAGATTTTTGCATCCTAAATGCGAAAGATATTCTTCAACGTACTCTTTTTCGTAAGCAATTGCATCGAGGTGACCGTCGCGTTTGTAGTCGAGTACATGCTCTGCAATGCCATTGGTCAACCGATTCTCACCAGCTTCGTAAGTAGCGTCATAAATTGGGCTTTGCCAATCGCCCAAACAGAGCGCGGTGCCTTTTTGACGATAAGCATTGCGAATGGCATTTTTCAATGCGAGATATTCGACCCGCACTTCTATAAGGATGTTGTTTAGCGTTTCGCTCGAGCTATACTTGCTAGCTTTCTCAATAAGGTCGAGAAGTCGTCTGTGGCGTGATTTGAGCGCCTGCACTGCTTGCTTGTAGTTAGTATTAAACCAACCGGGCGCATCTTCGACATTGGCAAGGTCGTTAATCAAGTGGCGAATTTCAAACAAGTCATCGACCACATCATCCATATTATTAGGTTGATGCTGTCGTTGTTGGGAGCGACGCAGCGGTACTGCATGGCGACGAACTAGCTTTGACCTGTTCAATTTTTCTTGCATATAGGGACACCTAAACAGAGAATGCCTGGAAGCAATCAGCAGATGGGAATTTGCGAACCGTTCTCAACTGACTGGATGTCCACGATATATCGGGTACTTTCAACTGTCAACGAAAAATGCTCATATAAATGAAGGACAAAATGCGAATGAGTCTCAATATGAAGATTTTAAATCAGCCCAAAAATGGGCAATATCGGGCAAAATCGCCATTAAAACGCCCCTTTTCTTATTGAGAAAGGTTTGCAAAATATTTGAAGTGGTGTAAAGTAGTTACACAATCAAATCAGCAGCTTGGATGGGCGGAACCCGCTCGGCTGCTTGCTTTTGCTTATATTGATTTTTTACTCGTCAAGCGGTTGCGGGCTGTTGCTACGCATTCGCAATTTGACATATTTTTTATTTATCAAGAGGAAACAAAGGAGAACAAATCGGTGGGGAAACTTTTTTACGGGACACAAACTGGAACCACAGTAGCAGTGGCAGAATCCATCCAAAAACAACTGGCAGATTTAGTGTCTGAAATCAAACCAATAGATAGATCGTCCGCTGCAGACTTTGCAGACAACGACTTCCTGGTCTTAGGCAGCTCCACATGGGGCGACGGCGAGTTAACAGACGACTGGGTAGACTTCTGGCCCCAGATGGACAACATCAACTTCAGCGGTAAAAAAGTGGCACTATTCGCATTAGGCGATCAGGTGGGATACGGTTACAACTTTGTCAGCTCCATGAAAATCATGTACGACAAAGTGCTAGAGCGCGGTGGCACCATTATTGCCAATCAAATAACCAGAGATGGTTTCGACTTCGAACACACAGAAGCAATTGTCGACGGCTATTTCGTTGGTCTAGTGATAGACGAAGTGAATGAACCTCATCTCACCGAGGACCGCATCGCAGCCTGGGCACAAGAAGTACGCAATGGATTAATGGTAACTGCATAATGGATTCAACATTGCTCAACTTGCACTCGTTTATAGTGAACCTGCCACCAGATTCGATTGATCGTTTACGCACAATCAATACAAGCACAAGTAGCTCTAAGCATATTATTCTCACGCTTGCCTACGGGCTCTACGACGGCAATATTCGCAAATTGAACAAAATGATTACAGGTCTTTTGCTCTCGCGCATGAAAGCGGAAAAGGCTGGCAAAGTACGTCTTGTAAATCGCATCAACAACTTTCTGGAAACCATGCACGAAGCAATTGACCTGGCCACAGGCACCGGACACCTGCGCGCCAAGGACGGCAACGCCTGTAAATCAACCAAGATGTCCGGTCGCGTAGCGGGGGCGAATTAAATATGGATATAAAATTAGTAGGCGGACCCATGGACGGTGCATCATTTGAGGCACCGCCTTCGATGCCAATTTATGTGGTTATCAAAAGCCACAAAGAGTCGCCAATATACAAAGCAATGCTTACCGCGCACACAGAGCGCACCGTTATTTACTATTATTTTCTTGGCTACGAGAATCTGCTTGCTGAGCCGGCTTAGCATTAACTATTTATACTTGGACTCGTACCATTTAATAGTCTCTTTTAGTCCAGCCTCAAAGTCAAAGCGTGGGCTCCAACCAGTCTTCTCGCGAAACAGATTCGAACTTAAATATCGAGCGCCAATTTCAGCATGCGCACTGTCCTTCACTACCGGAGTCAGCTCTGGGCGCGCCATTAGATCGATGATGCGTCGGACGACTTCTAGAACAGATTTTGGATTATCGTTGCTTATATTGAAAGCGTGCCCATGTAAGTCCCTATTTTCAAGCATTTTCTCAGATAAAATATATAGCGCATCAGATACATCTTGGACGTAAACATAGTCACGAACGAGTATTCCATTAGATCGAATAATCGGGTTCTCGCTTTTGATGCAACTGAATATTGTGCCTGGTATCAAGCGACTCCAATTTAAATCGCCTCCACCATAGAAATTTCCAATTCGCGTCACAGTAATTGGAAGTTTGTAAGTGTAGAAGTATGACCGCGAAATCAAGTCAGCACAGCTCTTAGACACATCGTAAGGATATTTTCCTTGCATCGGTGCAATTTCGATATATGGCAGTTTGTCCTGATCTCCGTATGCTTTATCGCTTGACGCAACGACTATCGCTTTAAGCGGTGTCTCAAAATCTTTGAGATAACGAGCCGCTTCCAAAATGTTCATGGTGCCAAAAATATTCGTTTTAAGCGTTTCATAAGGGTGGCTTAAAGCCACTCCCACGAGCGATTGAGCGGCTAAATGAATGACCACTCCGATTTTGCGGGTGCGCAAGATATCTAGCATCTGGTCATAATCGTTGACATCGGCTTCAATGCGCTCGGCAAGCCCCGCGATTTCGTGAATGCGCGAATTGGGATGATAAGCGATATCAAGGGCAAAAACGCGCTTCTTTTCTTTGATAAAACGCTCGCAAAGCCATGGTCCTAAGAACCCGCCAGCACCAGTAATTAGAATGTTTTGCTCCGACATGCGCTCATTATAAGTCTTCAAGGTGTTAAAGTCTGTCAGTAGTTCAATTTGTCGCCATGAAAAAACAGCTAGCTGGTCTTGCTTTAATTATTGCCTTGTTCACAAACTGGGTCCCAGTTCTTTGCGCCGAATCGCCAGTAAAAATAAAAGATATTTTTCTTACGATGAAAGATGGAGTAAAACTTTCGGCGACTATCTATGAGCCTAAGAACCTGGCTCACAATGCCAAACTTCCCGTTTTGCTCGAACTTTTACCCTATCGTAAAGACGATAGTTTTTATGCTCGAGATTATCCTCTACACACTTATTTTGCCGAACATGGTTTTATTTCGGTCAAAGTCGACATTCGTGGAACCGGCTCATCAGAGGGGAAATTGCCTGACAGAGAATATTCTGATCAAGAAATAAACGACGCAATCGAAATCATAGACCAGATTTCCAAACTGCCAAATTCAAACAAGAATGTTGGCATGTGGGGCATTTCGTGGGGCGGATTTAATTCAATCATGACAGGAATGCGGCGTCCTCCCGCATTGAAAGCAATTCTTGCCGCACATGTATCAGATGATATTTATCACGATGACGTTCACTATTCTGATGGTTGCTTACATTTTGATTGGTATAACCTTGAAATTGACCATGAAAATGGTTTGCCTAAAAGTCCAAAATACGAAATCGACAAAGAATATTTTAAGAACCGATTTGAGGCTTATCCCTGGGTTTTGACATATCTAAAACGACAACGTGATGGCGATTTTTGGCGTCAAAAATCACTGCGATATCAACCCGAAAAGCTCACCATACCTTGTTATATAATCGGCGGATTGCTCGATGGATACCGCGACACTCCCATACGAATGCTTGAGTATTTGAAGTCACCAATCAAAGTCGAAATTGGTCCGTGGAATCATTCGTGGCCTGACAATGGCGCACCTGGACCCAATTACGAGTGGCGAGCTAATGCTTGTAAATTCTTTAAACATTGGCTTACAGATCAAAAAAATGATTGCATGCAAAATAAATTTCTTGTTTTCGTTCGCACAGGAAACGAACCAAACGCCTATCTAAAGCAAACTCCAGGCTATTGGAGATATTGTAATTGGCCGGTCAATGATACCAAAACAAAGATTTATTACCCTCATAAAGTTGGATCTCTGGATCATTCGATTGATGGCAGCGGTAAGTCATCCGTTTTAGATTTTAATGCAACAACGGGACACCATGCTGGTTTCTGGTGGGGCGAGCCAACAGACGATATGAGTGAAGACGACGCCTTTAGTTTCACATTCGATACCAAGCCACTAGAAAATAAAATTGAAATTATAGGCATTCCAAAAGTTTCGATTAACGCATCTTGTACTGCTCCACAAGCCACATTCACCGCCAGACTGGAAGATGTTTTTCCAGACGGAAGAGTGTCGCTTGTTACAGGTGGCTTATTAAATGCATCGCAGCGAGATTCAAGTCTCAAGCCACAATATATGGAGCCAGGCAAAAAATACAAGCTCGAATGGCCGATGCATTTCACCACCTGGACATTTAAACCGGGACACAAAATTCGACTCTCCGTTAGTAATAGCCAGTTTCCGATGGCATGGCCTAGTCCGCAGAATTTGTCGAGTACTATTTATTTTGGTGACAGCACCAGTGTCACACTTCCCGAAACAAAAACTGACCGGCAATTAGTCCGATTGCCACTTCCTCAAACAAGAGCCTTGCGCCCCGCGCTTAAGCCACCTATCGAGCATGACGGAATTAACATTGAAGAAGGCTTAGTAAACAACAATATGAACTGGATTGAAACGGCCTGCCGCGAATATCACACACAGGATTGGTTTTTCAAAACTATGCGCTCCATTCAACACAGCGTATCGGCTATGCATCCAGCCAATAGCCACTTCAATGGATACATGGAGACGCGCATTAACCGCCACAAAGGCGGGTCGTGTAAGGTCGATTTAATCACGGATATAAAAGTCGAATCAGACAAAGACTATTTCAATGTAACTGTATCTCGCAACTTAAAGTCTCTGGGCAAGCCAATCGCGAAAAAGACCTGGACCGAAAAAATCAAGCGCGAATTTCAATAAATTATTGACTTTGACGGATAACATTCAAAATAGTTTGAGTCAAGCCCTGGCTGTTAACCTGTTCCCAGGGAATTTGCTCAACTCGAATTGGCATACTCGTAGAAGTGAATGGCATGTATTTTTCTTTGTCACTCGTTTTCAAATTCAAGAATGTGACTGAGATTTCGTTCTGACGCATGACGTTAGCCAGATTTCGTTTAATCACAGGCATACCTTTTTTGGCAGAGATATCGCTTATGATGATAACTACTAGATTCTTATTACTTCCCTGACTGCGACGTTTGAAATGTTCATCGAAAGCAGTCTGCAAAGGAGACTCTACGTTAGTTCCTGCGCCAGTCTTGTTCATGGCGAAAATATCTTTGACTGCGTTCATGTCTACGTTTTGATAAACAACAAATTCATCGTCGAAGAGCAAAACATCGATGCCTTTGGGAAATGCTCTTGCTGTTTGAGTTGTAAATCCAACTAATTGATTGCGGCACCAATCCCAGCGTTTCATGCCGCCTTCGTGTGTACGGTTGCCCATCGACCACGATTTGTCTATTAAAATGACAACATCACTTTTGGATAAAAGATTTAAATCCTTAACCGATAATGTCCGTCCAACCTGTCGCCCATCGGTTAATCCCGAGTTCAAAGCTAAAGGAGACTGTTGCACGTTTTGTTTAAGGATAGTGACAGGGCGCTTGTCGATAACACCTTGCTGGGTAGAGAAAGCAGACATGGCATCGCCTGACACTAGTCCGTTTTGCGTTGCACCAGTCTCAAGAGGTGGCTGCGCCTGCACAAAGCGATTCACCCCGCCATTGAGGTATGTGCCCCATTGTCCAGTATCTGCCAAGGTTGGCAAAATTTGCAAAATGAGAATAGCGAAAAAAATTGGTCTGAAAAACATTTTTAAAGGCATATTTGAATCTCGAAATGCTTATAGCCACTTATTTACTTTATAGATGTTTTTTTGCCAATCGATGCCTAATTATTGTTTTTTAGAATCGCTACAAGTGCTTTGCCTAAACCCATTGAATCTGCAGCATCAAAAGGCATCCACTCCACCGGCACAGGTAAAGCAGGTAAAAGTGTCCTATTTGGATTTGAACCAGAACTGAGTTGACTTGCATTTATGTAGGTTACTTTTATTTCGTCTGGTCTCTTAATTCGCTCACAAGCAGCTTTTGTGACCGCATACCCAGAATTAGGTCCACAATCTGTAATCACAACCACTAAAAGATTCTTGTCATCGCCAAGTAAATCTCTCTTTCTAAAATGCTCTTCAAAAACCGCTGCAAGTGGCTTTGTTACATCTGTTCCGCCTCCAGCATTGAATTGAAAGAAAATCCTGCCAACATCGCGTAAATTTACATTTGGAAAAGCAACAAATTGATTATCAAATAAAAGTAAATCAACATTTTGTTTTACCGAGTCTGTTTGTCTTCCAAAATTCTGCATCTGCCAAGCACACCAGTTCCAACGACTAATCCGAGTTGGAAAATTGGTTGCAGTAGCGTTCATTGATGATGACTTATCAATCAAAATAGCTATATTGCTTTTAGACAATATCAAAAGCTCTTCAGCAGTTAGTTTTTTGCCACTAAAGACTCCACCAACCATCTTCGAAAGAGAAAAACTTTTTTTCTTTACTGGGACATTTATAGAAGCTCCAACAGTTGAAGTGTTACAAAACAGATTGAAATTCTCTCCTGAAACCAGGTCTTTCTTCGGAATGCTTTCAGTCGAATCAGATTCACAACGGCGATTGATTTCTGCAGAAAGACAATTGTTAGATTCAGACTCACTGGAGTAAGCAGGCAAAAGGACGGCGGTGCCGCAATACAGCAAAAACAGAAAAGTAATGCTTTTTGATTTTGAAAACACTTTCATTTTCGTTCTCCCAAAAAGAAAACTATTTGTTTTTTCGAACTAATTCTAGAATCGTCTGACTCAAACCAATTTTGTTCACTATTTCAAAAGGTTGCACTTCCACAGGAATATTCGGATTTGTAGTTGCTGAAAAAACAGATGTAAATGCAGTATTGCTCACCATATTCAAAAAGGTTACTGATATTTCGTTTGGACCATTCAACTGCGAAGCTGCTGTACCAATCGGAATGAAACCAACTGGTGGCAAGCAATCACTGATAATTATCACTTTCAACTTTTTAGTGCTTCCAGCCGCTTTGCGTTTGAAATGTGCAGAGAAAACCGCATTTAGTGCGGGGTCGAGCCTGGTGCCACCAGCCGGATAATTATTTGCAAACACTGACCGAACGGCATTGAAATCAACTTCTGGAAAAACTTTAAGATCGCTGTTAAATAGCAAAACGTCGATTCCTTTAATCGAAGACGCAGTGGTGCGCTCGGTAAATCCGAGCAACTGATTACGGCACCAGTCCCAACGACTGATGTTATCCGGCATCACTTTCTCTTTCATAGAACTTGATGTATCAATCAAAATTGCAATGTCGTTTTTCGAAAGCTCAGTGCGGTCCTCATTTTTGAAACCCTTGCCAGATGTAGCACCACCTACAAGTGGAGTAGATTTGGGAACAGCAGTAAAGATTCCTGCATCGATAAGTGGTGCTTGTTTTGACACTGAAGTCGAAGCAGAGGCGGAGAAAGCTGACATGGCGTCGCCCTGAATGAGCCCTTGCTGCGGCGCTTGAACTTGAGTTTGAGACTGAGTGTTTCTTTGAATTCTAGAAGTAGACGCCTGACCATTAAGGGTCTTCGCTGAGACCGGAGCAAGAACTGTATTTGAAATGGTGAATGCAACTGCAAGTGTCAGTCGACTTAGTTTGAGCAAGTTCATTACTTTCTCCTTTGCGCAGCGTTCAATATAGCTTGCGATAGACCTTGGTTAGCGACGATATAAAACGGTTCCACATCGACGATGTCACCCATGGCACCATCGCGCATAAGTCCATTGTCGAAATATGTTAGAGCACTAGCTCCATCGCGTTCGTTACCAATTTGCAAAAAGCTTACTGTAATTTCGTCTGGTCGTTGCATGCGTTGAGTTGCGCGCGCAATTACGGCTGCGACTTCACCTTTGTCGCTTGGCTCACCGTCAGAAATAACTTCAACGATTAATTTTTTAGTATTGCCTAACTGATCGCGCTTGCGGAAATGCTCATTGAAAACGGCTTCAAGTGGTTCTGACATTTGCGTGCCACCACTTGGTCTGTTATTGGCGAATACAGTTTTAACTGTGTTGAAAGTGACATTTGGAAAGGCTTCAAATTCTGAGGAGAACAATAAAACGTCTATACCTTGTCTGAAAACCGAAGCGGTCTGACGGGCAAAACCCAGCATCTGGTCACGGCACCAGTCCCATCGAGTCATGCCACCGGGACAATCGGTTGTGCTCATAGAGCCTGATTTATCTATGACAATTGCAATATCGTAACTACCAAGCACAGCTAATTCCTGCCTTGTAAGTTGACGTCCACCAGATGCAGAACCTGCCAAATTAGTTGATGGTGGCGTATAAGAGGTTCCCGCTCCAGTTCTGAAAGAACTAGTTGGGATGCGAGGAATGGCCGTACGCGAAACAGCACTGCCAAGAAAGCTTGCGACTCCAAGTCCGACTTCTAAGGCCTTTTGGGCGTCGCCAGCCAAGAAACCTTTTTTTTGGACTGGAGCGGTAGATTGACTGACCTGAGCTTGCTTGGTGACTTTGGCGGGACTTGCAAATTGCGATGTTTGCACAAGCGGTGCTGATTGAACAGGTGCTTGAACAGGCTGTGGAGTTGGTTGTGGACTGCTGTTAAAGACTGACATATTATCATTTGAGATAAGCCCTCCACTCTGACTAGGAACTTGTGCGGGTGTGGTTTCACCCACACGAGATTGGCTTACGACACCATTTAACACTTTGGTTGTGGCAGGTGCGGGGCCCTGGTTTCGTCTTAATCTGGTAGGTGCTACAGGAATTGAATCTTCGGCCCAAACTGGCATGATGCCGCTTTGCAGCAGCAAAAGCGTGCTTAAGACCACTAATTCATTAGATTTTCTACCGTTAGTCATTTTCGTGGTGCTCCGAAAAATCCCGCAGTGTAAACGACGACTGCCTCTAAAGCATGTTTCCTTATTACATACCCTAGTATGAATATTTAACTTTCAAAGAAAAAAGTGGGCGATACCACTTGAATCCGCCACCAGTCAAGGCTTCACAGACATTTACTGTATAATCAATTAAGCCGCAAAGCGAAGTAGCAGACACCGATTCTCGACTTACTACCAATGGAAAATAGCTGGCAAACTTTAATTGAACAAGCACGAAGAGCGTCTATAGCTGGCAATTACAGTTATGCCGAAACAATATGGACTTTAGCTTTGCAAGAAGCAGAAGATTTCCGCGCAAGCGAAGAGGATCTGATACCAATTTTGGAAGGATTGGGTGAGAGTTATTGCAATCAAGGTCATTATCGCCAGGCAGAAAAACCAGTAAAACAACTACTCGACATTCGAATGCGCCTGCTAGGAGAATCCCATTTAAAAACGGGAAACGCAGCGCACAAACTTGCTGTCGTATATCACATGCAACAAAAATACGGGCAGGCAGAACCCTTGTATGCCCAAGCATTTGAAATCAAACGAATACTTGGAGTGAAAGATCCTGATTTATTGAGCCTGGTCGAGAGCTATTGCGACATGTTCAACAAGACTCAGCGCCCTCAAAAAGCAGCAGAAATTCAAGCGATGTTGCACGCCAAGAAATCTACAACAGGCGGACCTGCGCCATTTATTACTCAACATCGAATCCCTCCACTACCTGTACCTCCACCTCCATCACCAAAAACTTTTGAAGAGCTACAAGCAGAGATGGAGCGCGTTTACGCATCTGGTCAAATCGGTCGGGCAATCGAAATGGCTAACCAAGCTGTTGCGCTAGCAGAAAAGTTTCCAGAACAAGATAGCAGACTGGCTCGCTCTCTTGATAGATTGGGTGAAATGTTGCACAAATCCGAAAAATATGGACAGGCAGAAATGGCTTGGTGGCGCTCTTTGCAGATAAAACTAAAAGTGCTTGGAGAAATTCACCCTGCCGTTGCTTACACCGGCAACCAGCTTGCAGGGCTGCACTACATGATGGGGCGCTTTTCAGAAGCAGAAAATTATTCCAAAAAATGCCAGACCATATATGAAAATTGCTATGGCAAAGAGCATCCAAACGTGGCTGTCTGTCTGCATAATTTAGCCAGTCTTTACCATGTTCAAGGTCGATATGGCGAGGCCGAAGAACAGTATAAACGTGCTGTAGAGATCAGAACAAAGACACTCGGAGAGTCGCACAATGACACTATTAGCGTGCGCAAAAGTTTTGCCGATATGCTCAAGACTCTTGGACGAGAAGCTGAGGCACAAGCATTGAGTGAAGCTGCAAACGGGCTCATAACCGGAACCTGGAAAGCAGTCACGGTGCAATCTGGTGATTCACTGGCTGAACCTGCGAACACATGCTTCATCTGCAAATCGAAGATTGCGCCAAACGATGATAAATGCAGTGTTTGTGGTGCCGGAAGACGAAGCTGATTTGGTGCGAAACATGCCCAAACGAGAGCCGAAAATTAAAAATATGCGTGAGACGCATATTTTTACCCCCTATTTTATGCACCCCACGCATATTTTCATATTCGAAGCTCACAAAGAGTGAAAATCTCACGATAACTACACTCTCCAGCATCATTCAATTTACTATAACTTTTAATAGGATAGCCTGGAAAAAGAGAAGAGTGGGGAAATGGCAATCGCTTGCCACTCCCCAAACTTCTTCAGTTACGCTCAGTCGGAACCGACTTTACTTATCGGTGCCTTCCTTCTTGCGGATGGACTGGAAGCCCAGCGTCTTGAGTCGGTTCACGATGGTGGCAAACTTACTCGCCGGCGCAGCCAGCTCGTAGTGTGTCCAGTTCTCGCGATCCGAAACACCACCCGACTTGATGAAACGCGCGTCGGCCTCGTTGAGCAACTCGCTGTATTCCTTCCAACGACTGGCCTTCAGTGAAGCCAGATTTTCATTGGTGATGAACACAAGAAAGCGCTCCACCTGCTCAGACAGCACGGAGAAACGAAGCGGCTGCCCGGTGAGGCCGTCGCTCAACTTCTCGATCACCGCTGAGTTGGTAGCGAAGTAGAGACGCACGATATGCACCGAATTCTCCTTCGAGAACTCGCTGCTTTCGACGGTCACGTTCGCTTCGGCGAGCATGCCGAGGATCCGAGACACAAGCGGAATCACCTCATCGGGATTCGCCGTGCGCAGGAGAGCCTCGTAGTTCACCTCGGGCAATGTTTCCTTGCCCTTGCGAAGCGTGAGCATGTCGGTGAGCTTCATCGCGTGCTCGACCGGAACCAGATTGATGGCTCCGTCCTTGACCACGACTTCGATCCGCATGCCCGTCTTCACCAGTCCATCGAGCACCAGCAGACCCAGCTTTTCACGCACATGCTGCTGCATGACACGCTTCATGTTGCCGAGATTGCCTTCGCCGGCGAAGGTGAGGTCGAGAATCTTCTCGGCCGCCTCCGAGCCGACCACCACCTCGAACAGAGGCAGCGTGTCCTTCTCCGAGATGAACTTGTTGATGCGACGAATCTCGACATCAACGATCTTGAGCAGATCGCTGCGGCCGAGGGACTCGTACACAATCACTTCATCCACACGGTTCCGGAACTCCGGCGTGGTGAACTGCTTGTAGGCGTCCTGCACAGTCTCCACGATTTCGCTGCGATCATCAGCACTGCGATTGAAACCGAAGATCTTGTTCGACAGCTCGCGCATGCCGAGGTTCGCCGTGAAGAAGATCACGACGTTGCGCAGGTTGATCTTCGTGTTGTTGGCGAGGGTCGCTTCACCATCGTCGAGACCCTTCAGCAGAAGGGAGACGATTTCCTGCGGGAATTTTTCGAACTCATCCAGCAGGAGGAAAACGACGTCGTTATCCGAGCCCAACTTCGAACGATTGAGGTTGTGCTGAGATAGCATTGCCGACTGATCGACGTCTTCCGGCTTGAGGGGGTCCTTCGTGTCCTTGGGATCCTTGTAGCCGACGTAGGACGGCGGTGCGCCGATAACGCGAGAGATGTAGTGCTTGTCGAGGAACTCGCCGCCGTCAATACGCACCATCGCGTCTTCGCGCCCGTGGAACCACTTGGCGAAAAGCTTGACGAGGAGCGTCTTACCGGTGCGAGACTGACCAGCCAAAACTGCCGAGAAGATGGGCTTGTTGGGCTCACGCATCGGGTCGTGGATCAAGTTGAAGATCCGCAGCGCCGTTGCTTTTGCCTTGGGCTGACCGATCAACTCTTCATCGAGGAACTTGACGAACTCCTTACGGAGGTCAGCAAGGGTTTTCCGGTTCTTCAGTGATTTGACCGGAGGAATCGAAGTCAACGTTGTCATAACATTTTCCTTTCGTAGAATGAGCCCGGCCACCAAAAGAGGCAGTCGAAACTCGGATTAAACGGACGGGCTACGTCCGGCGTTTCCAATGGGGAAACATACTCATGCTTCTTCGGCGAACTACCACTGCGTGGCAGTTAGTCGATTAAGATTGTGGAGGCTTGGTAGTAGAGTGTTTGCGCCTTTGAATCAAGAAAGAATGAGATAACTCGACCCTATAGATTTGACACGCGAAAGACCTAATTAAATGAGAACTTAAAAGCGCTAATTAAGGCTTTAAAACTAAAATCTCATATTAAGTTATTGAGCTAGCTAGCACTAGCTTTCACAGCTCAGTTATTTAGAGCTTAGAACGCTTAAAGATAACGCTTACTTTGTCGTTATAGATCACAGACCAGTCCTCACTTTTCCAGAGCATTTCGCTTAGCGAACCTTCGCGAGGCAAAAAGATCCAATCAAACTGATACTTGTCTAAAAGCTTACGCCAGCCTTTTTGACAATTGCGCAGTCTGTAATAATCGCTCATCAGCTCATCGCCATACATGTCAAAGCGTGTGTCCACAAAGACCTTAACAGGCACACCTTTGGCTGCAAGATGCCAAATAATCACATCACCATACTGAGCATCGCTGTACATCTTGCCTTCAGGCATTTTCTTGCGCAAATAATCTAAGGCTTTTACCGGCATGACAAAGCCAGCACTTGATTGTGGTATTTCTGGCGGTATCACCCGACTAGATATCAAAAAGACACCAAAAAACGACATTGCAAGCATTATGCCGATCCAGGCTTTCTCAGACAGCAATTGACTGAAGCGGATATCTATGGCAGCCAATAGACCTGTGTCAATTGCGCTATCTGCGCTAGGTTCTTCACTTGTTTCAAGGCGCTTATTGTGGGTGCGAGCTTGAATCAAAAACATCACTTCATACAACAGACAAATATTGGCGAACATGATGAGGCGTCGGCAAGAAAAACCACTTGCAATAACATAAACAGCCATGATGAGCGAACACAATCCACTGCTTGGATAACTCGATGGTCGCAGACGTCGAGCAATAAAAAAGAGAGATAAAGCGGCTAAAGCCAAAAACGGATAAAAAGTAAACTCTTTCAATCTGTCGGGCGTGAGCGGACCAAGCTCCATAATGTGCGGATTAAATGGCGAAAAGAACAAGTGGTAAATATACTGCCAGAGCCCAAATCCATACGGATTAAACATAGTGGCAAGCAAACAACAAAAAAATAACAGAATATAATTGCGCACATAGACTAGCTTTATCTCTTTTGACTTAATAAAAAAATGTTCGCTAATCATAGCCAGACCAAAGAAGGCAAGACCAATCAAGCCGCTTGTGAAGCCGGTGTGCAAGTTCGCCCAAAATACAAATATCAATGGCAGTTGCCACTTTAAATTGCCCAGAGTCTGATTTTCAGGCAGTGTCAGTCGATGACGCACGAGCAGAGACAAAGTCAAAGACAAGAACAAATAGGAAAAAATTTCCGGTCGAGCCAAAATGTGATAAGAACTTGCGATAAAAGTCAGCACCACGACAGCAAAACAAGCTATAGAAGCCTTTTTAGAATCAGCAATATAGTTCACAGGAATAATAAAAAAAGCGGTAACTAAAACCAGCGCCACAAAAATCATTAGACTCAAACCGCCATAAATTTTGTAGGCGCCATAAAAAAGAAGCTCTGTTAGCCACTGATAAACGACATATTTTCCCTCAGCGCCTATATACGAAAATGGATCTACGCTGGGCAGGCTCATTTGCTCAGCTATTTTCTGTCCAATAGCAAGCAACCAGCATGTGTCTGGATCATGAAAGGCGGTGCCTGCGACATAAGCCGCCGCACAAAAACCAAACATAAAAAGGAGCAGTACCAGCGCCTTAGCTAAAAATCCAGCCCGCCAATCACCTATTCCCATTCAATTGTGGCAGGTGGTTTGGATGTAACGTCGAGCATAACTCTGTTCACGCCTGGCACTTCGTTCACTATGCGTGATGATATTTTAGCCACTAAGTCATAGGGTAGTCGTGCCCAGTCTGCTGTCATGCCATCTTCACTTGTTACAGCGCGGATAACAATCGGGTTTTGATAGGTCCGTTTGTCGCCCATCACGCCCACAGATTTAGTCGGGAGCAAAATGCCGAACATTTGCCATATTTGTCTGTACATGCCATGCGACTTCACTTCTTCGCGAATAATCCAATCGGCCTCGCGCAAGGTTTTAAGGCGCTCTTTGGTTACTTCGCCAATCACTCGAATAGCTAGACCAGGACCGGGGAATGGATGTCTTACCACAATGCCGTCTGGCACTCCGAGTTCTCGCGCCAATAAGCGCACTTCGTCTTTGAACAGTTTGGCAAATGGCTCCACAAGCCTGAATTGTAGATCTTCTGGCAAACCACCAACATTGTGATGCGATTTAATTTTAACTGCAATACGCTCGCCTGTTTTAGGATCGATTCTGCTACCAGACGATTCAATTACGTCTGGATATAAAGTTCCTTGAGCAAGATAGTCGAAAGGTCCAAGCTTCTTCGATTCTTCTTCGAAAACGCGAATAAATTCCTCACCAATGATTTTTCGTTTGCGCTCAGGGTCTTCAACACCAGCTAATCTGCTGATGAAGCGATCGCGCGCCTGTACATAGTGAACATGAATATTAAACTCTTTCTCGAATTTGTTAACAAGCCACTCAGGCTCGTTCTTGCGCATGAAGCCCTGGTCTATGAACATACAAGTGAGTTTATCGCCCACTGCTTTATGCAAAAGAAACGCCAAAGTCGAGCTATCCACGCCGCCTGAAAGCGCAAGCAAAACTTTTTTATTACCGCATTGTTTACGAACAGTTTCGATGGACTCTTCCATAAAATGGTCCATAGTCCAGCTTTTAGTGCAACCACACACATTCAAAACGAAATTAGAAATTATCTGAGTTCCGCCTGTTGTGTGCACCACTTCGGGGTGAAACTGCACGCCATAGTAATTTTGCAGCGGATTAGCTATGGCTGCAATTGGCGTATTCATTGTTGAAGCAATGGTAGAGAATCCCTCGGGTAGTCCGTCTACGCTGTCGCCGTGACTCATCCAGCTTTCGATCGCCGGATCTAAATTGGCAAACAGATTATCGTGATGGGCGATGGTAAGCAGTGCTCGACCATATTCGCGCTCAGAGGACGGCTCAACTTTTCCGCCTAAATCATGAGCCATAAGCTGCATGCCATAGCAGATACCAAATACTGGAAGACCCAGTTTCCATACAGCTTTGTCCAGCCTTGGCGCATAAGGGTCATAAACACTTCCAGGACCGCCTGAAAGAATAATTCCTTTGGGATTTAAGCGCTTAAGCTCAGAAGCCGAAACACTGAAAGGTAGAATTTCGCAATAAGTTTTGAGTTCGCGAATTCGTCTTGCGATGAGCTGCGAAAATTGCGATCCAAAATCAAGAATGGCAATTCCGTCATCCAGACAGTTGTCAGCAAGTTCGAGCGACGTTTCCACTTGATTTGCTTCAGCTTTGGTTTGCTTCATGTTTCCTGTCCTGTACTGGGTGAATTGGCGGTCTCCCTATTATGCCAAAAAAATTCGATTGGAATGTACGGGCCAGTTTGATAGGATGTAAGCAAGGCGCAAGATTAATAGTCGCAAGGGTTTGCGGCTCTGCACTTCACTGGATTTATTCGTTTCTATAAATGGAAATTCCCTTAAAACCCGACCTTAGTAGCGAAATAAGCAATTTCCAAATTCTTGGACCTGATTTATGGCGCGGTGGTCAACCCACTCCAAATGCTTTCACTTTGCTCAAAAATAATGGCGCCAAGACCATTATTAGTTTGCGCGAAGAACAAACAGCTCTTCAAAAAGAACGTGAAATAGTCACTGCTCTTGGCATGAATTATTACGCAATTCCTATGCGCCCTTTTTCTGTGCCTGAAGAAGAGGCGATTGAGTACTTTTTAGACATTGTGTCTGACCCCAAGAATCAACCCTGTTTCGTACATTGTCTTCATGGAATGGACAGAACTGGATTAGTTGTAGCAATTTATCGCATGCACAAATATAATTGGAGCTTCGAGGAAGCGCAGGAAGAATTGTTACAGATGGGGTTCCATATGGAATTTCAAAATCTGTTTCAAGTATTTTTTGCTTATGCTGAACGTATAAAACAAAAAACCGTAAACATTGAAAAATTGGTAGAGTGAAGTTAGATATGTACAATCAACGATCCAGATCCTTTGACTCGGCACTCGGCGGAAAACGCAGACGCCAAGACCCAATTGCAGCAAATAAAATCGAGTATATCGATTTCAAAGATGTCCTTATGCTGCGCAAATTCCTTACGGATAACGGCAAGATACTGCCTGCTCGCATAACTGGTTGCTCTAAAAAGAATCAGAAAGCGATTACCACAGCGGTCAAACGTGCCAGAGCAATTGGGCTTCTGCCTTACAGCGGAAATCTCTAAGTAGTCAAACCCCGAGGCTTAAACGCCTTGGCTAGCGGAGCTTCGATAGCTCAATATCACCATGACAACATGCGGATAGGCATGGTAAGCCACGCTTATCAAAACTTGACATTGTCTTTTCTTGATTTCACCGATTTCGTAAACGCTTTATTGATGAGGATTTTCAGTTCCTGCACTAATAGTGCGAATGTAACGAACTGTACAAACCGGGATGACAAGCGGATAGAGCCTATTTGACCATTTTTTATACAACTGGACTTTGAACCTCCAATTAGCATATATAAGGGTTGCACTAAATTCTAAAGCTTGGAAATTATTTTTCCTCACCGGCAAAACTCTCAAACACTTCGACTCTAACCATTCTTGTCTGCTCTTTTGCAGAAACTAGAAAACACGGCTATTGTCGATTCGTTTTGCCGCCCCCAAACATGCCCAACCAATAAGGGAGACTCATTATGAGCACTGTGGCTCTGAAGATCTGCGCTACACCCCACCAACTGCAACCGACGGCTCTCAAGCCGCGCAGGATGTGCGGATGCTTCAACTGCTTGACCATCTTCGAGGCAACCGATGTCCCTCCCTATCCCGGCTATGCCACAAGTCCGCTGTGCCCGAATTGCGGCCAGGACACAGTCCTCGACGGTTCAACTGTGCCGTCGCTCGACAATCAACTTCTTTGCGAAATCAACCAATACTGGTTCGATTCAAAGTAGCCCCCATTTTCTTTCCGCCAATTCAGTCGCTATTACGTCAACGTCGCACACAAGGAGATCGCGATGAGCCAGTTGCCCACCCAAGCTCAACCTCAACTGCAACCTGAAGGTCAGAATCTCTGCCCTGATGGCTGCACTCATTGCAGCACACCTCTCAAGAGCGGACTCAAGTACGAGGGCATCTGCACCACGTGCCAGCCAATCTATCTGCAGCGATGCGGTGGATGTCAGCGCCAGCTCTGGGACTGCATGTGCATCAAGCCGCACACCTGGGAATAGAACGGCGTTAATTGGCGGGGAGCTCTTCAATAGAGCTTCCCGTTTCCCTGATTTTTTTCTATTTCTGCTCTGTCTTCATTTTACTATTTAATTTAGTATGTGCTATTTGCTCTAGAGCAATACAAAATTGCTCTACTTCGCTCAAAGTATTTGTATGTCCAAAACTGGCTCGAACTAAGCCTTGCTCTATGCTGCCAATCTTCAAATGCGCTTGCCTTGCGCAATGCAAACCACCACGAACAGCAATTTGATGCTCGTCACTAAGCATAGATGCCAAATTAGAAGAACTAATTTTATCGAATAAGAATGACACTATAGGCAGGTCTGGAATACTTGGCGAAGTAAACTTGCCGTAACCGCCCTCGATAATTTTCAAATATGCCCTGTCCGAAGCCCAGTCAATAAAGGCTTTTCGCAGTTTTAGTTGGTTCAATAAAACAGACTCTATCCCGCTTTCTTGCATATAAGAAAGTCCGGCATACATTGATACTATTGCGGGTCCATCTTGAGTTCCAGCTTCAAAGCGATCCGGCATAGAATCAGGAGGCATCAAATCTTCTGATTTAGATCCGGTACCACCTGTGATGGTAGGCTCAAGCCTTAGCTGCCAATCGTCTTTAATATAAAGCAGGCCAGCTCCAGGCGCACCAAGCAATCCTTTGTGACCTGACGCACAATAAAATGTGACAGCATCGTGTTTTCCTTCCAGGTCTATTTTGATTTTTCCCGCTGTCTGGGCAGCATCTATCAGCAACGGAATATCATTTTGTTTGCAATATGCGCAGATTTTTTCAAGATCTAAAACAGCGCCAGTAACATTACTCGCCGCAGTTAACACCACTAATCTAGGTTTTTTAGCCAATCTAATTTCGCTTACATCGACGTTTAAAATGGCAATTTCCAAATTGTGTTTTCTTTCTATCTGATACAAAGGTCGTGTCACAGCATTGTGTTCAAGTGCTCCGGTCAAAATGCAATCGCCCGGCCTGAAATAACCTTTCTGACTAAGACCCTTCAAAACGTAATTAATCGAATGAGTACATCCTGGCGTAAAAATTAAGCGCTCGCTTGATTTAATTCCGAAATATTGAGCTAAATTTTCGCGCGCTTCAAATATCTTTCTGGCGCCTTCAAATGCCAATATATGGCCCCCACGTCCGGGATTTCCGCAACCTTGCAAAAAGCCCAAGACA
>CAZSHS010000013.1:0-30577 GCA_964606665.1 uncultured Candidatus Obscuribacterales bacterium
TTTCGTGCAATAGTAAGATTTTCTTTGTTCATAACTTATTTATAGCGCTATTTGATTGTTTAGTCACAAAAAGGCAGAGACAACTCGATCTAACGAACTTTGCTCACATCTTTTTAGACCTCGCTCTGCAAGTATTAAAAACGCACACTTTATCTAACGATATCGTTAGGAAAGTAGCCCATATTTACTATTTGCAGGAACGAATACAAAAAGACACCCTCGATCTGTGGTGAGATTTTCGCACGTTTTGCACGATCACCATGATTCGAGGGCGCTTAAATTATCTAGAAAAGCAAGTCAGCGTAATTCTAAGAATACTTAAATTACTGACCTTCTTTCATTTTCTTCACTTCAGCAGTGACTTTAGGCAAGATTTCAAATATGTCGCCTACAACACCGTAGTTTGCATATTTGAAAATAGGAGCGTCTTTATCTTTGTTGATGGCAACAATGATTTTAGAAGACGACATACCAGCCAAATGCTGAATCGCTCCAGAGATACCACAAGCTATATAAAGCTGTGGGCTAACTGTCTTGCCAGTTTGACCAACTTGAAATTGGTGGTCGATCCAACCAGCATCAACTACTGCGCGCGATGCACCAAGTGCACCACCCATAGCATCACAAAGATCTTGCAGTACATTCCAGTTTTCGGGACCTTTGATACCACGACCACCAGACACTATGATTGAAGCTTCGCCCAATTCCAACTTCTGACCTTCAGCTTTGTGAACTGAAGTGACTTTGGCGCGAGGTGTTTTGGCTTCTGCCTTCAGTTCTTCAACTGGAGCTTGGTGAGCGTCTTGAGCAGCATCTAGAGCGAATACGTTTGGTCTAATTGTGATAAAACCAATAGCACTCTTGATGTCGTACATGCCGTAGCATTTGCCTGAATACATTGGACGAACTGGGTTCAAGCATCCGTTTTCAGCTTGAAATTCCATAACGTCTGAGATGCAAGCAGCATCAAAGCGAGCTGCAACGCGTGGAATCAAATCTTTTGCCATTGCAGTGTGTGCTGCAAAGACAAATTTTGGATCGGCAGTTTTAATAGCCTTATCCAGTGCATCTGCGTAAGCTTCGGTTGAATAATTAGAATATTCGCCGCCTTCTAAAACGTAGATTTTTTCAGGCGCGTATTTCTGCACTTGAGCTGCAAGTTCTTTCGCCTTTTCACCTGCATTACATATAATTACTGCACTCACAGGTCCGGCATTGTTCAATTTCTTTGCTTGGCACAAAGTTTCAAGACTGGCCTTTTTGATATGACCGTCGCGTTGTTCGATAAATACAAGTGTTCCGTTTGCCATTTCTTTTCTCCGGTGAATTTAAAGTACGCGTGCTTCAGTCTTGAGCAAGCTAATGAGTGTTTTGGCTTGTGTGTCGGCATCGCCTTCGATCATTTTGCCTTGGGCGCGCTCAGGCGGCATCATCATTTTTTTGATTACAGCGCGACGAGTGTCTTGTCCGACCGATCCTTTCATACCGAGTGCGTCTAGGTTTTTTACGTCGATAGTCTTTTTGCGAGCAGCCATCACACCTTTAATTGAGGGGTAACGAGGCTCGTTCAAACCTTTTTGTGCGCTTATCACCACAGGCAGTGTTCCTTCAATGATTTCGTGAGCGCCTTCGATTTCGCGCTCAGCTTTGAATTTGCCATCAGCAATTTCTAGCTTGACTACAAGAGTTGCCTGGGGCATATCAAGAAGTTCGGCAAGAATTGAAGGCAATTGGCTGTTGTCGCCACCGACACCTTGTTGTCCGCACAAAACGAGGTCAAAACCACCTTCTTTGATGACCTTGGCAAGCACTTTGGCTGCAGTAAGTGGGTCCAAGTTGACCAGGTCCGGGTCGTTAACATGGATGGCTGTGTCGATGCCACGAGCAAGACTGTCGCGAAGGACGTCTGTGCATTCGCCTCCGCCAAGCGAGATTACTGTGGTTTCGCCACCTTGTTTTTCTTTCAAGGCAATGGCTTCTTCAATGGCAAACTCGTCAAATGGGCTTGTGACGAACTTGATGCCATTCAAATCGATACTGCTTGCATCCCCTGCAACCTTGATATTGGCTTCGGTATCGGGAACCGCTTTAACGCAAACTGCAATCTTCATGAGGACTAAACTCCCGGAAATTTTTATTCACCAGGTTATTTTAGAAAAGAAGCAGAGGCTAAGTGGTTTTTTTACCAGATTCCTTAATTTATGACGCGAAAAATAAGAGTAAGGCGTCTTTGTCTTGAAGCTCGCCGATTTTTACTCGCTCTTCCAATTCAAGCAGGCGCTTTTGTTTGGCTTGTAGCGCACTTGAATTTTGTTTTCTCAGGCGAATAAGATCCTTTTCGATCATGAAAGAGTTGCCATGCGTTAGATATGAAACACGCTTCACTATTTCTTGCATAGGCATTTCGCGTTTAACACTTTGTGAATTAGGTCCGTAGCTTGGTACTTTTGCATTCATGTCTTCTTTGATCATGAGCATGTCAATCCAGCGCCCAAGAAATGTATGAAGGGTGGCAATAATTGCAATACCAGGTTGACGCGATAAAAGCTCCTCTATAGATGCAAGCACTTTTTCATGCTTGCCTTCAAGCCAATATTCTAGAAGCGAGAATATATGAAATTGAAACGGACTCAAGAGCGTCACAACATCTAAAGTGATGTGCGTTTTAGGCACGATATAAGTTGCTGCCTTTTGAATTTCTTGACTGATTTGGCGCAAATTTGCTTCAGTTCCATCGAGCAAATAAGCAATGGCGTCATCGTCTATGGTGGCATCAAAAGATTTAGCTTCTTTGCGACACCATGTTTCTAGCTTGGGATTTTTGGAATTGACGTAATATTTTGCTTTAGGAAACTGCTCTATTTCAGCGTGTTTCTTAACAATCTTGGACAACTTCAAATTTTCATCGAAATTAGAAGTGGAAACAAAAATCAAATATGTATTTGGCAAAACCGATCCCAAATAATCGTCTAACTTTTCTAATTGTTTTGCACCAACTTCTTCTTTTTCTGATTTTTCATTTTTCTTTTTGCGTGCAAAAAAATCACAATCGTCAAACACTATTACTTTGTTGCCAAAGCCCATAGGCTGGCTTAAGGCGTGGTCGAATATGTCAGCCACTTGCGGTTTTTGAATATTGAGCAAATTAATTGATGCAAAAGCTCCAGCGTCTTTGAGCAAAGAATCTTTTAGTTTTTTCAATTTGCGATAGAGCTCGAAATCTTCATCGCCTGCTAATACTAGTACTGGCATTTTTAAATTTGTCCCATTATTGAACGCGCTCGCCTGTGGCAATGAAGTAAACACGCTTAGCTATTGAGGTACAAGCATCACCCATGCGCTCCAAAAATCGTGTGCAAAATAAAAATTGAGCTTCAATTTGTGCCTGGGCTTTATCCTGATCACCTAAGTCGGCAAGCAATCTTTGAGACAAAACATCGTGCAACAAATCTACTGCAGTATCGCGCTTCAACACTTCCAAAGCTTTGTCTGGGGCATCTTCCAAAAATCCTATTAGGATGTCTTCTGCCATCTGATGAATAACTGATGCCATTTCAGCCATCTCGGTTGGAACATTCACTTTTTCTTTGCGCGCCCAATCAGCCACTTTGGCGATGCGATTGGCGTGGTCTCCCATACGCTCTAATTTAGCTGCAATAATAATTGTGCTCACTAATAAGCGAATATCTTTTTGAGTGACTGTCTCTTTTTCAAGCAAGAGTTCAAGACAAGTTTCTTCGATTTTTTTGCAATAGTCGTTTATTTTTTTCTCGCGCTCCTCAATCAAAGACATGCTTCCAGTGGGGTTGCCTTTGAGGATAGAAGCCATTTCTTCCACCGAAGTATTAACCATACGTCCCATGGAGATTACATCGTCTTTCAAGAAATAAAGGGCTTTTGCTTTCACTACTTTTGCACCTCTTTCTCAATTCTATTAAGTCTATAACCAGAGCGTTGGACTGTTTCTAAAAGTTGTGGATTTTTTGGATCGGCTTCCAATTTTTGTCTCAACCAGCGAATATGCACTGCCACCGTTTTGGTATCACCGGCAAAATCTGAGCCCCAGACTTTGTTCAGTATCACTTCCGTACTCAAAGTTTTATCCACATTTTCCATAAAATACTTGAGTAAAGAAAATTCTTTGGGAGATAAATCTACGGCATTGCCATTCAAGGTCAATCTCTTTGCCACTGGATCTAGTATCAAGCCACCGTGTTGCATTGTTTTTTCACTTACAACATCAGGCTTGAACCCACTACGTCTCATTAAGGCTTGAACCCGTGCCATAAGTTCGATAATGCTAAATGGCTTAGCCAGATAATCATCTGCACCAGAAGCCAGTCCCTGTGCCACACGCGCAGGTCCGGTTTGACCAGTGAGCATCAAAATGGGGAACTGACAATTTTTTTCGCGCAAAAGTTTGATAATTTCAGGACCATGCAAATCTGGCAACACCCAATCGCAAATCATCAAGCTTGGATTTAGAGATTCAAGTTTGGCAAAAAGATCCATGGCGTTGTTAAAGATGGCTAACTCGAAGCCATGACGTTTCAAGTTGTACGAAAGAGTCTCAATGATTGTTTCGTCATCATCGACCAGAATTATTTGTGGGCTCATGAGCAAAACTCGACTATGAATGTGGACCCTTCCTGCACAGTGGATTTTACCGTGATTTTAGCTTGGTGCAGGTCTAATATATGTTTTACAATTGACAAGCCAAGACCTGTGCTGCCTTTAGCTTTATTTCGATTGACTCTATAGAATCGCTTGAATATTTTTGGGATTTCGCTTTGAGCGATGCCGATTCCTGTATCTTCAACCCAAAAGCTACCATCTGCAATACCAGATGCAATTTTGACAAAGCCGCCGTCGTTTGTGTATTTGATTGCATTTTCAACTAGATTCAAAATAACCTGATTCAGTTGATCAGGATTAGCCTGAATTGAAAATCCATCTTTTATATCTGTGGTAACTGTAATTTTCTTTTGCTTTGCAAGCTCTTTAGTAGAAATTATGGCGTATTCGCAAGCATCAGCCAAAAGAACATTTTGTTTTTCGATTGCTTCAAATTGCCGACCAGGTGTCACTGACAAGAGATTATTTACCAGGTCTTCCAGACGACCAATTTCTTTTTGAGCGCGCAAAAGCATCTTGTTTGCAGCTTCAGTATCATCCATTGCTCCGTCGAGCAAAGTTTCAACTAATAACTTGATATTAGCCAAAGGCAAGCGCAGCTCATGGCTAACTTCAGCGATTACATTTTGCTCTTCGTCCATGCTCAAATATTATTATGATGACGTGGTTATTTTGTGTTTAAGACAAAAGAATCTTCTAAAATCTTGTGAACTAAACTTTTATGGTGAAAAACAAATGGGACCTGTAACTCTTTTGATTTTGGACGGGTGGGGCGTTTCCACAGAAAAGAAGGGCAATTCCATTTTGGCTGCTCGCACTCCAAATTACAACAAGCTCATAAACGACTTTGCCTACACAACCCTTTTGGCTTCTGGTGAAGCAGTTGGTCTGCCACCTGGACTTATGGGCAATTCAGAAGTTGGTCATTTGACAATCGGCACTGGGCGCGTAATCACTCAAAAACTAACTCTAATATCTAATGCAATTGCAGATGGAAGTTTCTTTGCCAATCCATCACTTTTGTCGGCAATAGAACATGTTAAAAGAACCGGTGGCAAACTGCACATTTTGGGGCTATTGAGCGATGGCTGTGTGCACTCGAGTATGGACCATTTGTCCGGTTTGATTCAAATGGCGCATGAACACAAAATCAATAAAGTGCTCATTCATCCTATCCTTGATGGTCGCGATACGCCACCACGCTCGGCTAGACGTTTTCTCAAAGAATTACAAGAAAAATTGGCTGGCAATGCAACATCCGGCAAGTTAGGCGATATAGGCGTGATTTGTGGACGTTACTACGCCATGGACCGCGACCAACGTTGGGACCGCTTGAAAATTTATTGGGATGCACTAGTTTTAGGCATAGGCCGCGAAGCGCCAGATGCGCTTTGGGCGATAGAAAACGCATATGAGGCACACAACGAAAATGATGAGTTTGTGAAACCTTATATAGTGACAAAAGCCACTATCGAGTCGGGCGATTCTGTAATTTGTTTCAATTTTAGACCAGACAGAGTACGACAAATAAGTCGGGTATTGACCCAGCCCGATTTTGCTATGTTCGAGCGTCCGATTATGCCCGAAGTTCACTATGTGTGCATGACTGAGTATGACTCATCTTTGAAGTTACCGGTTGCTTTCAATTTAGATTCGCTTCCTCCCCAAGACATCACAATGACACTACCTGAGCTTATTTCATGCAATCACATGAAACAATTACACACCGCTGAGACCGAAAAATATGCACACGTAACTTATTTTCTAAATGGTGGACGTGAGCAAGAATTGGAAGGCGAAGACCGAATTCTTGTGCCATCACTAAAGGTGGCAACATATGATCAGGCTCCCCAGATGCAAACAAGCGAAGTGACTAATGTAGCTTGCAAAGCAATTGAGTCTGGCCAATATCCTTTTATAGTGCTTAATCTGGCCAATCCTGACATGGTCGGTCATACTGGATTCATGGAAGCGGCTGTTGATGCTGTGCAATCGGTGGATCAGGCTTTTGGTAAATTGCTTGCAGCCACTCAAAGTGCGCACGGAACGCTTTTAATCACCGCCGATCACGGAAACGTAGAACAAATGATCGACCTTGATTCAGGTGAGCCGCACACCGCCCATACTACAAGCCCTGTGCCTTTTATCATTGCTAGTTTCCAGGAGAATGACAAACGTCTGCAAAACAAGCAGTCTTTGAAATCAGGCAGCTTGGCAGATGTAGCTCCGACAATTCTTGATCTGATGAATATTGCAAAGCCAAAACAAATGAACGGAAAATCACTTTTGTCCTGAATGAACTAACGCTTCTATATTTCTTACGAGCAAAGAACATGTAGAAGTAATAAGGTTAGATGCAGACCAAATATATTCCGACCTCCGTGCTCTTGCGGATCTAGGATGTAATGCCGTTTGTATGTGCGCAATTATCATGCCAAGAGGTTTGCGCATATTCAAAATGTTTGTATAATTGCGGCCGTTTCATGTGGGTGGGACTTGTTACAAGTTGCATCCTGACAAATGGAAAAAAATCTGTAAAACCAACAGACGAGTAGTCTCAGAAGGAGTCGGATCAAACTTATGACATTCAAAACAATCGCCTTGTCGCTTGCAAGTCTCGCTTTAGTAGCATCTGTGGCTGCTTGCGGCGGTGGTGGTACAACTAGCGAAAGCAATACCACAACCACAACAACAGAAACAAACGCTACAACAACACCTGCGGCTGATACCAACGCCACATCTACAACCACCACCGAAACAACAACTGCACCGGCTGGTGACGCAAACAAAACCACAACTACCACCACTGAAACCAAAGAATAGTACTTAGTTTATCTAGTACTACAGGTAGTGCAAAAAATAGAGAACGCTTTTCGGGCTAACCTGAAAAGCGT
Source organism: uncultured Candidatus Obscuribacterales bacterium (assembly GCA_964606665.1). GTDB lineage: Bacteria > Cyanobacteriota > Vampirovibrionia > Obscuribacterales > Obscuribacteraceae > Aved-18. The sequence goes on from CAZSHS010000013.1 coordinate 7,530, forward strand.
TCTGATTTAGAACCCAATTTTAAGAAGTAAGAATTATGAAAAGAAAGATTGCGCTTGTAATTACCGTTTCGACAGTTTTTCTGTCGCAAATACAAGGACAAAAAGCTTTTGGACAACAACCAAATAATCAGGCTGCTCCAAATCCGCTTATGCAATTGATGCAGCAACTGCCCCAGGGGCAACAACAGCAAAGTGGGGAAATGGCACCACTTGCAGCACCGCCTATTTCTTTTGTCGATGTAAATTCTGGTCGGTTTGGCAAAATGGAAATCGACTTAGAGGATGGACAATTTCTCGAAGGTTCATGCAGCAATTTACATGTGACCGCACGCAATCTAGATGTACAGCAAGGCGTCTTGAAATCACTCGACATCACGGTTGGAAATGGACACTTTCAAGACTTCATCGTAGACAGCATTTCAATCAGTACCCAGGGATCACTTAGATTCGATTCGGGACTGCTTATTAATCACAGAGTGATTCAATTTTTAGAGCCAGCTCAAGCGACTGTGGCGGTGGAAATATCGCAAGAAAGTCTGAACAAATTTTTGAACGCACCAACCACACTCGACCGACTCTCCTATAGTGCGATCAAAAAAGGCAGCGCAATTGCCGGAATGCTTGGTGGCAAGATTCCAAACATTGGCTTGAACATAAGTAATGCAAAACTAGTCTTGCTCAAAAACAATGGTGTCAACATCACATTCGACAGCAAAATAGGTATGGGAGATGTTGCCGTTCCAATTCCAGTTGAGGCGTCAAGCCAACTTGCTTTGCAAAACGGAACGGTGCAACTTATTAATACTCAAGTCAAAACCAACGGTCAGCAAATTTCTCCAGCCATCAATCAGTTTCTAGTACAAAAAGTGAATTCCCTCTCAGCATGGCAAACACGCTCGAAAGACATTCAATTTCGTTTTACAGAACTGATAATAAAGCCTAATAAAAAATTCCTGGTAACAGGACAAGCAGAGTTGAATAGATTGAAGTTCTAAAGTTATATACTTTAGATGCTTGCTTGCACTAAGCAGGTCATCAATCTAGAAAGTTCGCCTCAATGTATAAAAGACGTGAAAATCGGCCAGCCGACCAGCTCAGACCGGTAAAATTCACGAGAAACTACACCAAAAACGCTGATGGCTCGGTACTTGTCGAGTTCGGCGATACCAAAGTTTTCACCACTGCCAAAATTGAAGAGCGCGTTCCTGCTTTTCTCATGGGTAAAAACGAAGGCTGGGTTACTGCCGAATACTCTCTTCTTCCAGGCTCGACTCTTGTTCGAAGCCAAAGAGAAGTAACTCGCGGTCAACCTTCTGGTCGCACCAATGAGATTCAACGCCTAATAGGTCGCACCCTTCGAGGTGTGGTAGATCGCAGAGCACTTGGTGAGCGGACTATAACAATTGACTGTGACGTGCTTCAAGCTGACGCTGGCACACGAGTGGCAAGTATATGCGGCGGTTTTATCGCCATGTACGACGCCATGCTGAAATTGCAAAAACAAGGCGCCCTAGAAGAGATTCCAATTACCGAATATCTCGCTGCTGTGAGCATTGTCCAGATTAAAGGCGAACTTTTATTGGACCCTAATTACAATGAAGACTCGCAAGCCGAAATGGATTCAAACATCGTCATGACCGAGACCGGCGCAATACTTGAGCTGCAAATCACCTCTGAGGGCGTGCCTTACAAATCAGAGAAAGTAAAAGACCTTGTAGACCTGGCTTTTAAGGGTGTAAACGAAATAATCAGTCTTCAAAAACAAGTGCTTTCAAGATAAATATAGTAAATTTATCTTGAATTCCTTATGACAACGCTCCATTAAGCTATAAACTAGGTGTCAAGAGTCTAAATTTCTGGACGGCCGGTTTTGAAACAAGAAACAAGCACACTGGGATTCAATCCAATAAACGAAGCTTTCAAAGACGTTTCGCGTACTAAACTGCTAGCCTCTAGCTGGAGAATTTTTCAACGCATCCGAGCCCTGCAGGGCAATAAGAAAGCGATGCGCGTCTTTCCCATTATTTGGACTGTAATTAAAACAGTCAGAGGATTCTCTCGCTACCACGCTCAAGAATTTGAGCGAGCCATAGAAGCTGGACCAGGACAGGATGCCGAAGAAGCGGCTTTATCAAGTAGCGAGTGCGAAGAATATAGAGAGCTTGGTCGCTGGCTAGCAGCCAAATTACACGATCTTGGACCGACCTTTATCAAAATTGGTCAAACTCTATCTACCCGAGCCGATTTATTGCCACTTCCAGCCATGCTTGAGCTTGCTCGGTTGCAAGAAAACGTGGAGCCTTTCCCCTGGCAAATTGCCCACACCATCATAAAAAACGAACTTGGTGGTGAGCCTACTGATTTATTTGCCGAGTTCAACCAGGAGCCCATAGCCGCAGCTAGTCTGGCTCAGGCTTATTTAGCCAAATTGAAAGATGGCCGGGACATTGTTCTAAAAGTTCAAAGACCGGGATTGGCTCAAATTCTTGCCGATGACGTACAAATAATTGGTGCCGTTGCAGACGAAGTTATGGGCTATCCAAGCCTCTGTCGCCATACAAATTGGCCTGAGATTGTAGAAGAATTTGCTCGCACTACTTTTGAAGAAATAGACTACATCAGAGAAGGTCGCAACGCTGATACTTTCAGACGCGATTTTCGAAATTTTCCAAAAGTGTTTATTCCTCGCATTATCTGGCCCTTTACTGGACGCAAAGTCTTAGCAATAGAGTACGTCAAAGGCTTTCGAATAGACAATATTGAGCAACTTGAGCTTGGTGGCTTTGATCGAGAAGAAATTACTCGCACCGGTACCAGTTTTTATCTCACTCAATTGCTCGAAAATGGCTTCTTCCATGCAGATCCTCACCCAGGCAATATGCGAGTAATGGAAGATGGTCGCATTGGAATTTTTGATTTTGGCATGGTAGGCAGATTGTCCCCTGAGCTCAAAGCATCACTGGTCAATTCTTTGATGCATGTCACTCAGAAAGACTATCGTGCTCTAGTTGATGATTTTGTGGATATGGGTCTAGTCAGTGCTGAAGTCGACAGAGAAGCTCTATGTGCAGATCTCACTCCAATAATAGATACACGCATGGAAGAAGGTATGTCAAAAGTGCGCTTCCGCAAAATGCTTTTTGATTTTTCCAACGTCTGTTATCGCTATCCGTTTCGCTTACCGTCGGAATTTACTTACATCATGCGAGCACTTCTTACGCTTGAAGGTGTGGCAGTTACAGTCAATCCCAAGTTCAATTTCTTGAATGCAGTAATGCCTTTTGCCCATAAGCTGCTAATGCAGAATCAACAGGTAATTCGTGACGTTTTGTTTAAAGAAGTCTTTCAGGAAGGCAAGTTTAATCGCAAAGCGGCATTTAAACTATTCAAAACTGCGGCTAATTTGACCTCCAATCTCTTAAGCTAGCTGAGATATTGCTAATTGTTCAAATAATAGATTGGCTTAAAAAGCCATTCTTTGAATTATTAACTAAATCTTTATTGCAGCGAATTTTCACTCAACTAGACTTAGAGTTGATCATAGATCCTTTGTTGGAGCAGTTTTCTGTATATATGACAGCTAACGCCGCCATCCTCAAATCAACTAAGTACTGCCGTCATTGCAGTTCGCAAGTAGAGGTTGGTGCAAAGTTCTGTGGTGATTGCGGTACATCCGCTGAGATGGCAATCAATCGTGCAGGCGTTCCTGGTGCCAAAAGGCACGCCCCTGGCTTCGCCGTTCCTGACACGGTTAGCTATGCCACACTTGCGCAATTAGAACGTCAAAGAATGGACGATTCAAAAGACGAAGCAGAAACTGCTCAAGCAGTAGTTTCCAATCGAACACAAGCTCCTTCTTTTGCTAAAAAGCGTGCAGTCGTTGTTCCAACCGAACTGATTGATGAGTTGAAGTCTTTGAATACAGCTCTTTTACGTGAACAACTCTTTCTTGTTTTTCACTGGTGTACATTCCTGATCTCCAACTTAATTGGATTTGCATTCTCGATGAAGTGTTATTTTCAATTTCATGGAGATGAAGTGAGCAAAATAATGATGGCGCTCACACCTCTTACATTCATAAATCTCGTTGCACTTGCCTGCCTTTCACCAATAAAAGGCACGAGACTTGAAATTGCCAGAATCAAAGAACGTATCAAATTCGTTCAAATCAAAATAGAATACAGAAACATTATTTAGAACTTTGTTTTTTGAAATTTAGACCAGGCTATTTATTATTGCCTTGTATTTGAGCACTTCTTCACTTTGCCCTGCAAGCATAGTCAACTGTCCTAAGTGATTCTCTAACTCGCGTGTACGCTCTTTAAAACGCTCTGGAAAATGCTTTGCCTGGTGAAATATGGCTCGAATCATTCTGCGCTTAGCTCGTGGCAAATTAGGCTTTTCATTTACGACCAGACCAGACACAACTTGTGTATCGTTTTGACGAGTGAAACGAGTTTTTTGAATATTGAGGCTAAATCCTTCTGATTCAACAATGTCACTTATGATTCGCATGTCTTGCAAACTGAATCTGGTATCACCTGAAAAAGTCAGATCATCTCCATAGCGTGTGTAGTTCCAATTTTTGCTTTTGGCATAATCAGAAAGTTCACTATCAAGCGGAAAGCAAATGAGATTTGCAAGCGCCGGCGAGGACGGCGCACCAATTGGAATAGTGCCATTATAGGTGGTGAGACTTGTAAGCACCGACGCTAATGGAAAAGAAAAACCAAGTCGCAGGAAAAATTCAACTACGCGCTCACTTGTGATTGATTCAAAGAAATTTTCAATATCAGTAGAAAAAACGAAAAGGCGCCCACAATGAGGCGTAACGTTAGCAACAATAGACAATCCAGATCTGAAGCCTGTGCATTCACTTGCAAGTGGAATGGTATCAAGAATTTTCTGGACAATTTTTTTCTGTACTTCTTTTAGATCATCAGGTGGTACAGCAATTGTGCGAAAAGTCTGAGCACACTTTTTCTTTTTGAAGATAGTGTATTCAGCGTTACTTCTGTATGCGTTTTTGAAAAGTTCGAACTCAGATATTTCTAGAGCCTGAGCCAGTTGTGTGAAATTTTCCAAATCGAAAATGCGCGATTTTTGGCTCATTGGCCCCATCCGTAGATTTAAATAGATTCCTTGCCTGACACCATTATTACTTAATGGACTTATGCGCTCAAAGCGCTCATATCTGGAAGTTTACTAGAGACCGGCGACTATAAAATGTTGTTTTCCGGTTGACGAAACATCAACCACAGCCGCAAGCAGTAATACCGGCATGGCAAGCAAGGAGTCTATCTATGTGGTTCCTTGAAAGACGCATTCGCGTCATGAGTAATGTAACTTTATCTTGTTACGTGTGTCAACAATTTTTGACAGTGTTAAGACTATTTAGAAATTGCATATATCCACACTCCGCGCGATTATATATACACTAGTTAGGCTGCCAGCGAAGATTGGGTTTGCGAGCGGCTAGCGCTTCGTCCAATTTCAGCACTGGTGTATTATATGGTGCGTTTTTCACTATATCTGGTGTCTCGATACTTTCTTTGTCGATAGTTTGCATAATCTCGATAAACTGATCCAGAGTCTCTTTGCTTTCAGTTTCAGTCGGTTCGATCATCATCGCCTCTGGGACTACAAGAGGAAAATAAACAGTCGGCGCATGTACTCCAAAATCGAGCAGACGCTTCGCCATCACAGCAGTCGAGCATCCTCGTTGTTTTTGCAAGTTACCCGACAATACAAATTCATGCATACAGGGCTGTGTGTACGGCAGAGTGAATTGCTTGGATAAGATGTGGCGAACGTAGTTAGCATTCAAAATAGCGTCTTGGGAGACCTGACAGAGTCCTTCTTTGCCATTTGCCAGAATATATGCGTAAGCTCTAACTAAAATACCGAAGTTGCCGTAAAAGCCTTTAATTTTACCGATTGATTTTGGACGGTTCCAATCGAACTCAAACTTATCACCCTTTTTCACTACGATTGGCTTAGGCATATATGGGTCGAGTTCTTTGCGTGCCGCTACAGCGCAGCCGCCAGGTCCACCACCACCGTGAGGTGTGGAAAATGTTTTGTGCAAGTTTAAGTGACAGACATCAAATCCCATGTCTCCTGGACGGACAAGTCCCATCACGGCATTTAAGTTGGCGCCATCGTAATAAAGCAATCCACCAGCCTGGTGCACCAATTTCTGCACAGTCATGATTTCTTCTTCGAACAATCCAAGAGTATTTGGATTGGTCAACATGATTGCAGCAACATCTGGTCCCAGAGCAGCCTTAAGTGCATCAATGTCAACTAGACCACGATCGTTCGATTTAATTTCAACCACTTCAAAACCTGCCATGGCCGCTGTAGCAGGGTTGGTACCATGAGCAGTGTCAGGAACAATTACCTTGTTTCTTTTGGTATCGCCTTTCTCTTCAAAATATGAGCGAATCAAAAGCAGACCGGTTAGCTCACCCTGCGCGCCGGCAGCGGGCTGAAGAGTGACCGAAGGAAGTCCTATGATGTTTGCAATGGATTCTTGCAAATTCCAAAGCAACTCAAGGGCACCTTGAACTTGATCGGCAGGTTGATGGGGATGCAAGAATTTGAAACCATCAAGCATAGCCATTGCGTCGTTGATTTTAGGATTATATTTCATCGTGCACGACCCAAGCGGATAGAAGCCCGTGTCGATAGCATGATTGAGTTGTGAAAGTCGAACGAAATGTCTGACCACTTCAAGCTCGCTCACCTCTGGCAGATGAGTTGATGATTGTCTTACCATTTTTGATGGAAGCAATTTGTCTATGGCTTTTGAGGCAACGCCTGCTTTGGGCAAAACCTGAGAAGTTCTTCCCGGGACCGATTTTTCGAAAATCAGTTTTTCTGCTGCTTGCTTGTGTCGATCGTTATGCATGGTAGCCTCGTTTTATTTGTTGATTAGTGATCGAAAATATTATGGAAGCCAAGCAAGTCTAGCTGGCAAATATGTGGCAACGCCTTGAACAGATTTTGAGCTAACTCAAGTCGTCCTTCGCGCTCTAAAGTGGCTGTGAGAAGTTCTTTGAGTGGAATCAAAAGACGAACGTCATTGGCAGCGTATTCCAATTGAGCAGGGCTCAAATCGTCACGCGACCAATCACTCATTTGATTTGATTTATCAAGTTCTATTCCAAGCAATTCAAGCACGAGATATTTGAGACTATGCTTGTCGGTGTAGGTTCTGACTAGTTTAGATGCAATCTTGGTGCACCAAATGTTGTTGGTGTCTGCATTGAGATAGTATTTCATTACCGCTACATCAAAGCGTGCATAGTGAAAAAGCTTGACCACTTTGTCGTTTTCAAGCAATTTTTTTAAATTGGAGTCGCCTTTTAGCGGCAATTCGCCTGGCTTTGGAAAACGAACAAAGCTGACCACACCCTCGGGGTCGCAGAGCTGAACCAGACATAGTCTGTCGCGAGGAATAATCAGTCCACGAGTCTCGGTGTCAATTGCCACCAATCCCTGGCGCACATAATGATTCAATCTTTCCTCTGGAAGGTCAGATTCGAACATTTCAGGACTTCTTGGTTTCACTAACACTCCGCTCGTCACTTCCTTGGACTCCTACAATTAACTTGGCTTTAGCGCCAAGGATACTAATTATACGGTCATAAAGCGGCTTTGAAGTCTATTGATAAGATTCATCTAGGATTTCGGCTAGATGACAAACTCTTACACTAAGCCCTCTTTTCTTGATGCCCGCCTCTAACTGAAGCATGCACCCGGGATTGCCAGTGACAACCACACTTGCGCCTGTACGCTCCAAATGGTCAAGCTTTCGGTCGAGTACTTTCAAACTAAGACTGGTGTTTAAAAGGTTATAAATACCAGCACTTCCACAACACTGCTCAGCTTCTTGAAGTGGAACTAAATGCCCACCATCTTGATTACTAATTTCAGATAGTAATTTCAGTGGTTCGCTTGCAACTTTCTGAGCGTGAACCAAGTGGCAAGCGGCATGATAAGTGATATTTTCGCTTACTTGTGTACTTAAACCCAGATCTTTGTCATTTAAATACTCGCTAATGTCTTGAACACGGCTTGAAAAAGCTTCGGCTCTCTTTTTCTCTTTTTCATCTTTGAATAAATGTGGATAACTTTTGAGCATCGCTCCGCACCCAGCGGAAGTAACAACAATTGGATCTGGACTGTGTTTATTTTCATCTTCAAAATTATTGATATTACGCCAGGCTAAATCTTTTGCAATATCCTCCTCACCAGCATGCAGAGCCAAAGCACCACAACAAGTCTGCTCCGGAACCAGAACTTGAATTTGGCCCTTATTTGCTTTAGCTATGAGATTCAAACAATTTTGATTCACGTGATTATAGAAAACATCCATCACGCAGCCTTTGAATAAGTTAGCGCGCACCGAATTAAAATTGCCCGTACTTTCTGCCAGTGGTTTATGTTCCATTACTTGGGGCGTGAAAAGCTCAAAGTCTAAGAGTTTGTCCAAAATGGGCTTGAAAAAAGAATGGTTCCTTATATGTGGAGACAGTGTCACTGCAAACTCTGAGATGGGCTTTGTGCCCATTATTTTTTGCCACAAATAGAGCATTCTTCCTGAAAAGAGCAAAAAAGCGTCGTTTGTCAAAATATTTTTGAAAATGAAACGTAGCAAAAAGCGCAGTGGCGTTTTCTTCTGAGAGGCAAGCTCAACACGCGCTGCGGTGATGATCTCCTCATATTTCACACCAGAAGGACACGCTGTCTGGCAACCAAGACAACCCAGACAGGAATCAAGATGCTGAGCCATTCTCTGACTGGCAATAAGATTTAATTGCGACTCATTCTCTTCTTTTTGCCATTGCGCAATAAGATAAATTCTGCCTCTCGGCGACTCCACCTCTCGACCAGTGGCAAGGTAAGTCGGGCAAGCAGGCAGACATAATCCACAGTGTATGCAACTTGCAAGTGTATTGGGATCCAAATTCAGAGTCATTTGGCTCCTTGAAATAAATGCAATGGATTCAAAATCAAATCTGGGTCTAGTTTTGATTTAAGACCAGATAAAAGATTTTGTCTTACTTTGGCGCTGTCATCTATTTCTAAATCTGATTCTTGTTTTTCAACCACACACAAATTTTGTTTAGTTGAATAAGATAACGCAAGGGTCTCTTTGCTTGCACGCACTTTATTCAACCATCCATTCAAATCGTCTCTATCATGCGCGATTATGAGTTTGCCAGCTAAGCGTTGGCAGTACCAAAAAGCATCAGAATTACCAAAAGAGTCGACCATCAATCTATCGATTACACGCTTTGACGAAGTAATAGTAAGCATAGAAGCTCCTGCACTCATCGCAAGTAAATCGGCTGCCTGACAGACAAAATCAGCTAGATACAAAGCCGAAGAATCTTCAAATTCCCAAAATGGAATGTCTTTAGCAATTTTTATAGCTTCATCAACTAACTGAACGACTACATCTTTGTGTCCCATCGTCTCAAAAACGACAAGACAAGATTGTGATTTGGAGCCACTTTTAAATGTTGCCTTAAGTCTAAAAATCGCTTCTTCAACAAGAGCGTTTTCTTTTTTCAAATGATTCCAGTTGGGCATTGCTGCCAAAAGCAGACGAGCATCAATTAGCTGAACAGTAGCTTGTCCGCTTGCGCGTTGAGCTAATTTTTCTAGTTTGTCTGCAAGAATCAAGGCTTGCTGCAAATTGTCGCAAGCAAAAACTTGCAGCTTTTCTTTTTGAGCTTTTGTAAAGAGCCTTAAATTAACCTGATAGGCTATACCAAAAATTCCTTGGCCGCCCACAAACAATTTGGTCAAATCGTATCCAGTCACGTTTTTAACCACTTTGCCGCCAGTTTTAATCAATGTTCCATCGCTCAAAACGACATCAAGTCCAAGCACCACTCCTTTTGCACCGCCAAAATTCAATATATGATGACCGCCCGAAGCTTGTTCTATAAAGTCGAGCACACTGTCTTCTTTATAAATTGAAGAAGCCGGAAACCACTGTTTGGCTTTGCCCAGATATTGAGCCAGACTCTGCAAGGTAATGCCTGTTTCGACCGAAATAACCTGATCGTCCTTGACGTGCTCAATTACTCGATTAAAAGCACTCATATCTAAAAGAATGGCTGAGTTGAATTCGGGATTCTCAATCTGGTCTATTTTTTGCAAAATAGCCTCCTGAGAACAAAGACGATTTTGTCTGAAAATTTTGCTTCTAGATTCTCTTGCCGTTTTTGCAATTAAAACAAGCTCTTGAATATCGCGCGGGCGCACGACCACAAAACCGATACGCTCGGCGTTACATGTGCCGCTTGTTTGAAAATTCAAAGCACTGAATGCTGAAAAGTTCTTTGTGAACACCATAGTGCTGGTATTATAACTTTGCCTCTAGAAAGCTGGATGAATTTATGCCCTATTCGACAAAAAGCGTTGTCATATCCGGTTACTACGGCTTTGACAATCTGGGCGATGAAGCAATTTTGGAACAGCTTTGTTGTGAGTTGCGTGAAATTGACCCTGGCATAAAAATTTGTGTTCTTTCTCAAAATCCTGAATCGACTAGCAAAAAATATGATGTCGAGAGCATATCGCGCTGGAGTGTGAGTGCAATATATAAAGCACTCGATACTTGCGACATGTTTATCAGCGGTGGCGGAGGTCTTTTTCAAGATTCAAGCTCGATTAAGTCTGTAGTCTATTATGCTTTTCTTTTTTTCCTGGCACGTCTCAAACGTATTCCAATCTTTGTATATGCTCAAGGCATTGGTCCGCTAAAAAGCGATTTGTCACGTTTTCTTACTCAGGCAAGCATGTCTCTTGCAGCTTGTATTTGCGTGCGCGACAAAAAATCGCAAGCAATTTTAAAACAGTGGAATTTAGACTCACATTTAACAGCAGATCCAGTCTGGTCATTAAGTATAAAGAGAGATTCAAGTGATACTAATAATGGTGCTGTTCATAGTGCAAATGCAAATATCAAAATTGGTTTGTCTTTACGTAAATGTGATGTGTTAGACGATTCTTGGCTCGATACTATTAATGATCAACTACAAAAATTGTTGCCCTCAAAATGTATTCTAGTGCCACTCATACTGCAAGAAAGCCTGGATAAGCCAGTTTTAGATAAGATAACCAAACGCTTAGACAATACTATTATTGAACAAATTAACTTAAAACCAGATGATTTGCCCAGTCGCTGGCTTGGCTCGATATCACAGCTTGATATGATGGTGGCCATGCGATTGCACGCTGCCATCATGGCTTTGAAATCAGGAGTTCCCACGCTTGCTCTTGCATACGATCCCAAAGTGTCCAACGTTGCCAAAGACTTTGCTCAACCTTACATAGAAATGAAAAGCCCAGATTCAAAAAAAATATTTGCATCCAAATTGCTAGAACTTTTGCAAAACAGCAAAGAGCTTGGACAAAAAGCAAAAAAAACTGCTAGCGATAAAGAAAATGATGCAAGACAAAATAAAGAATTGCTGGCAAAATTTTTAAAATAAGAGGTTCTATTTTGATGCCACGCTCACAAGTTTTAGGTTATCCAGTCGACGTCATCACTTTTGACGACGCGCTTCAAGCCATACAATCACAGTGGCAAGGTCATCATGCTAAGAACATGCAAGTGGTTACTATAAACGCCGAAATGATCATGCAGGCTCAAGCAGATAAAAATCTCGATCATGTTATTCGCGAAGCAGATCTTATCGTGCCCGATGGTGCAGGCGTTGTAATGGCACTAAAAATGGATGGTGTCACTTGTGCTCGAATGCCAGGCATTGAACTTGCGCAAAAAGCGCTAGCATGTGCAGCCAGTAAAAATGAGCCTGTAGCCCTGCTTGGCGGCAGACCTGAAGTGATGGAAAAATTACTTCAAGTATTGCCTCAAAAACATCCTGGTCTAAAAATAGTCTTTCAACATCACGGTTTCATTCAGGCAGGCTCAGAAGAAGAGCTAGTAAATCAGATAAGTCAAAGCCAGGCTAAACTACTATTAGTAGCAATGGGCGTACCGCGTCAAGAATTTTTCATCAAAGAATGGCGAGACAAATTTCCACGCGACTTAGTGGTAATGGGAGTTGGCGGCAGCTTCGACGTTTGGACCGGATTTGTGCAAAGAGCGCCTGAGTCATATCAAAAACTAAATTTAGAATGGCTTTATAGGCTTAAAAGCGAGCCCTGGCGATTTTCAAGAATGGCATCGACATTGCCTAAATTCGCTTTGCAAGTAATTTTTCGACGCTTTTTTGGCAAAGCATAAATGTTTTTCGATTCACCTAGCAAAGAATTCGTCAATCAAGAGTTATCGCCAAGACTTTTAGCAAATCTTGGAGATGCTGTATTTGAGCTCTTTGAGCGCGAGCGTCAAGTAACTGTCAGTCGCAATGCCGCTAAGATGCACAAAAAAGTGCAAACGCGAGTAAATGCCATAACTCAGGCTCTAATCCTGGATCAACTGCTGGAGCATTTGAACGAGGAAGAAAATGATATCGTTCGGCGAGCACGAAATGTGAAACCAAGTACATACCGAAAAATTGACCAAGCTAGCTATCGAAAATCCACAGCTTTTGAGGCACTTCTAGGTTATCTCTTCTTGACAAATCCTCAAAGGCTCAAGGAAATACTATTTCTAACGGTAAATCTTAAGGATAAGTTGTAAAAGCTTAGGCATTCTGGATCTGATGTTAACTTAAGAATCAGATAAGCAAGACCCAGGGCCATGATTTCAAACGACCTCATTTACCGCTCGCTAATGGAACAATTAGCCGACGGCATCGTAATTAGCGATGTGTACGGAAAAATTGTTTCAGTAAACGCAGCCGCAATTAAGTTACTGGGTCAAGATGATGACACTAAGCTTATTGGCGTTCCTGTGTCTACAGTTATAGACATTCAAAAAGAACCCAATACCCCAATCGATTTAAGTATTCCTCAACAAGCAATTGTGCACGGAAAAGCTGGCTCCAAGCTCAATTTTCCTGTCAGTCAAACTGAAATGCGCGAAGGAAAATCGATTAAGGGTCACTTGTCTATTATCTACACTTCTCCAGGCAATACTGTTCAACAAGCACAAACAGACTTTGTAAGCACTGTTTCGCACGAGCTGCGCACTCCACTCACCAGTATTAAAGGATTCGCCGATACTATTTTGCGAGCGCAGGGAAAATTAGATGCTTCGCAACAAAAACGCTATGTAGGTATCATCAAAGACCAGGCAGACAGGCTCACTCGTTTAGTGGAAGACTTGCTTGCCGTCTCACGCCTTGAATCGAAGAAATTGCAATTGACTATTCGTGCAGTTGATTTGCCTGATGCAATCGAGCGCGTAGAGCTAAACTTATCAGAAAAAGCTTCGGGTCACAAAATAGTGGTACAAACCGCTCAGGGACTGCCGCAAGTGTGGGCAGATGCTGATCGTTTAGAGCAGATTTTGACCAACTTAATGGATAATGCAATTAAGTACTCGCCGCCCAAAACAATTGTGACGGTGAATGCCAAAACCATTTTTGAAGATGGCAAAGAAATGATTGAGCTAGCCGTAATAGACCAAGGAGCTGGTATTGCAGCCGACCAACTTCCCAAAATTTTTGCTAAGTTTTCTCGTCTAGACAGTCCGCTTGTAAGACAAACTGAAGGCACCGGACTTGGACTCTATATCACTCGCTCTCTTGTACTGGCTTTGGGTGGAGATATAAGCGTATCTAGCGAGCCAGGTCGCACCACTTTTACAGTCAAACTACCTGTGGCTAGTCGCGAGCGTCAAGCTGCACTTGGACGTGACAAACCATGATGCTTCCAAAGCCGCAAATTCTTATTATTCACGAAGCTGGACCAGCGACAGAGTACGCAAAAGTACTCGAGAAAACTGGAGCCAAAGTAAGCGTTGTAACTTCCTTTGAAGAATCAAACGAGCTACTTTCATTTTTGCATCCAGATCTAATTGTCTTATCCGCTAACATGCCCGAAGGTGATGGCAGACTTTACTGTCAACAAATAAAAGCGTCTATGGCAAACCCAAGACCAGTTCTCGTTCTTCTTCACTCTTCGTCTGATGTAAACGAGCGCATCAATGCCTTCAGATATGGTGCCGATGATGTTCTACCCGACCCCATAGATACAAGTGAGCTTGCAATCAGAATTCTTGTACATATGCGCAGACGTCAGGAAGACCTATCTAACCCACTGACACAAATGCCCGGTCCTAATGTAATTAGACGAATGCTTGAGCAATCGCTTGTCTCTGGCAAAAAATGGGCTGCTATGTCTATTGATTTGAACAAAATCAGAGTCTATAACGAAACTTATGGCGACCTTGCCGGCGACCAATTAATTAAGGCTCTGGGAGCCATTCTTGTAGACATTGCAGACGAAACAGATTTTGTCGGACACCAAGAAGCTGACGACTTTGTGATGATAACAAGACTTGAAGGATTTGAAATCAAAGCAAAAAGAATTTGCGAACAATTCGATAGTATTAGTACCAGATTCTACCCGCGCGAAGATCTTGAGCGTGGTTACTTAGTCTCTACCGGTCGCAATGGTATACGACGCAGAGTGCCCTTAATTTCGGTTGCAATTGGCATTGTCACCAGCATGACCAAACGATTTCAAAGTTACATTGATGTTTTGACTACAGCACGAGATGCAAGATATCTCGCTAAAGAGACATTCGAGTCTTCCTGCATAGTGACAAATGAAGGACAGGGAGTTGACACCGCCCTTGGTACTAATGCTCGGGTCAAAAAAATAGACAACGAAGATCGCAAGATTCTTGTAGTCGAGCCAGACGGTGCAATGGCCTGCCTTTTGCAAGAAATTCTTTCGCTTGAAGGATATCTAGTCGAAGTAACCAATTCAGCCTTAGATGCACTTGAAATGGCAAAAGTAGAACAGCCCGATTTGATTTTACTTGAGTCCACGCTGGCAGCATCTGAGCGCCAGATGGATGGTTGGTCGCTTTGCAAAGCTCTGAAAGATGATGAAAGTCTGCACAAAATCTGGGTAGTGATGGCAACTTCGCACCCTGATCAATTGAAAGCACTGGAAGCTGGTGCAGATTTATATCTACCCAAACCATTCGACATGCCAAGTTTGCTCAAAGAAGTAAGTCTGCTTTTACGCTCCAGACTTTCCTGATTGCATCAATGCTATCGTTTTTGCAAAGCCAGATCTTTTAAAATCCACTCGACAGCCTCAATTATGGAGTCGGCTAAATGATTGGGAGTTACTTTCCATTGATACTCGCCAGACAACACCTTTTCGCCGTAACCTGTTTTAACTAAAACACCTTTGGCACCACAATTAATAGCTAACTCCACATCGGTCGATTTATCGCCAATCACATAGGAAAGAGCGGGCTCTAAGTCTTCATGCTCTTTGTAGGCAAGCTCCACAAGCCCAACTTCAGGCTTGCGACATTTGCATGCAAGTACGTAGGGCTCAACTTTGCCACCCTCTTCTTTGCTTAAGTGAGGACAATAATAAACGGCGTCTAAATATGCGCTTTCGCTTGCAAGCAAATCGCACAAGCGTTTATTGAGCGCGAGTATATGGTCTTCCTGATAAAACCCCCGAGCCGCTCCAGTTTGATTGGTGACAAGTACTGTGGCTATGCCATTTTTATTAAGAGTCTTAATTGCATCGCCGGCGCCATCGATGAGATTGAGATTTTCAAGCTCATGGATATAGCCACGCTCGACATTGAGAGTGCCGTCACGGTCGAGAAAAACTACAGGCCTTTTAGGTTTATTTGGAGGTAAATTCATGGCAATACTATAGCAAAGGCAGATTTTAAATTTCCAACTACCCTACGTCATAAGTTTGTGTTAGGATAATCGAAAAGCCTTCCACACGGGGATTTCGCATGAGAATAGACGACCCAAATGCTTCTTTTCGTTTCAATCAAGAAGGTTTGAGAAAATTTCTCGGCGATTTAGAATGTGAAATTATGGAATTGGCTTGGAAACTGGCTAAACCTACAGTAACTGTGCGCGAAGTATATAACGCTTTGCGCAAGAAACGAGAAATTGCCTACACTACAGTTATGACTACGATGGTGCGTCTATCAGAAAAAGGGTTGCTCAATATAGTCGACAAAATTGGTCTTGCCAATTGCTATACGCCAGTTGATACGCGCGAAGGATTTGTGAATAAGTCAATTCAACACGTGTTAGCTGTATTTTTCGACGATTATCCAGAGCAAACTCAAGAATTTGTCGAAACATATAAGGGCAAACCCAAAAGATCGAGCAAACGCAAATAGGCAAATTTTGCCATCACTCAAAAGACAAAGACTTTGAAAGCTCAACCGTTTTGGTTGAGTTTTTTTGTATTCGATGGAATTTCGCCAAAAGAAAAAATGCACTCGAACAAAAAGGGGAGCTTGCGCTCCCCTTTCCATTTGAATTTCTCTATTGACCTTAGTTGCTGTCCGGAATGGGAGCGCCTTCGGGCAATGTAGGTGATGTCTTCTGATGACGTTCCGAACGACCGGTTGTATAGTGACGTTCGTCCATCACAGTAGGCTCAACCTGGAAGAGGTTCATGTCACGAGGTCCTTCCACACGTCCGATTTCTTCAGGCAACTTGAGTTGACCAGGAGTACCGGGGAGAATAACCTCAGGACGAATAGCTACGACCAGTTCTGATTCGTTCTTGGCGAATGCTTTAGAACGATAGATTGCACCAAGCACAGGAACTTCACCGATGATAGGCAATTTAACCAAGTCGCGACCATTGTTTGATGTGACCAAACCGCCGATGAAAAGCTCTTGTCCGGGCTTCATTTCAACTATTGTCTGGGCTTTTCTGGTGATGAAACCAGGAATTGTACTTGTTGAACCAGGAATGTTGAATGTGAAACCAACTTGTGTTGTTGGTACACGCTCTTCGGGCGAAATTTGAATATTGATTGAACCGTTTTCCATAAGAACTGGAATGAAGTTCAATCTCAAACCAAATGGCTCAAACACAATCGATTGTTGTGATTGACCAGCAGCAGCTACCGCTTGGATAATCGGAATTTCTCCGCCTGCCAAGAATGCAGCTCTTTCTCCGGACAATACAACGAGTGATGGCTCGGACAGAATTCTTGCTCTTTGGTTCGAGATGATACCTTGAACCTGAGGAGTTACCGAAGTTCTTGAACGTCCACCACTGCTGAAAGTACCGTTACTTGTAAACAGGTTAAGCAGCGATGCTGTAGAGAAAGCAGTACCACCAGGTGCACCAAACAATACCGATTGAGCAATTGTCGCTGGGTCAACAAGTGGAACTGGAAGACCGATACTCGACATTGGTCCGCCACCCAAAGTACCAGCGCCAACCAAATTAACGTTGTTAAAGCCAACTGGAGCGTTTAAGTAACCAACACCAGTACCAGAAGCAGCAATAGGAAGAGTGTTATCCGAACCAATAGTGGTTGAAACTACTTCTGTCACACCGCCGAATGGATGCAACAAACCAGGGTTATTCAAACCAAGTGGTGAGTTGGTACCACCGACACCAAAAGCAAATCCCTGAGCAGTACTGTTGATACCAAGTGCAGTAGACAACTCACGAGCAGATGTAGTGTTCATTTCCATGAATGTGCAGTGCAACACGATCAGAGGCACTTTGCGCACTTTGATCAAGCTGGTTACACGTCCACCGTCAGAGCTAATTACTTGAGCTTTGCCGATGTTGTTATTAGTGTTTGGAAAGAATGTATAACGGTCTACTGAAGCCAGGGTTGAAAGTCTACCCGAAGCGCCGCCGCCGCCACCGCCGCCGCCGGCTGCACCAATTTCACCGATACGAGCATTAATCAAGCGGTTATTAGCAGCTTGAATGTTCATACCGCGATCGTCCATAAACACGTTCGATGCAAGAAAGGCTCTGGAAACAGATTCTGGGTGATCTACATCGCCCATCAAAAGAACACGGTCTGAACCACCTACAGAGAATGCTTTGACGATGATACGAGGGTCGATTTCGCGAAGAGCATTTTGTAATTCTGTGTAGTCGCGAGATACGGTCAGGTCAATAGCTGCAGTGTTTCCAGCGTCATCCCACAAAACCATTGTGGCTGTACCAGGCGATTTGCCAAGCAATACCATTTGGTTTTCTGAAATGATTACAGGTTCTGCAATACCTGGGTCAGAGATTGAAGTTCTTACAACTTTGTTTCTGAGCTTAAAGGTTCTTGATTGAGATACTTTCAAATCAATTACGTTAGTTGACTTAAACTCTTCCATCTCGACAGCACCAGTTACAACTGGCGGAATCGGAATGGCAGTTACGTCAGATCCAGAGGCTTGTGAAATTACTGTATCTGGTGCCAACTGAGCCAAAAGTTGTTTTGATTTGAACTGATTTTTGGGTGAAAATTGAAGCTCAAGCGGCTCAACACCTTCTGGTGTCGATGCAGTGACAGGCACTGGCTTGATTTCAGATACGACTGGGACGTCAGCAGCAAGTCCTGGATGAATGCTAAGAGCAGCAGCAGGAGCTGGTTCGCTGTTCTTGTCAGAGCCGTTCCCCATCAAGAGCATTATTTGACCTTGATTAGCGACCTGCTTTGTAGCAACTTTGGCAGTTGCCTTTTTAACTGATTTTTTCTTTTGAGCAGGTGCCTTACTTGGCGTGCTCGAGTTTGATAGTGTTTGCCAGATCGCGTCTTTGGCACTGACTTGTGCCATGAAGCTCACTTGCGTGACAAAAAGCGACATACTCAATGCCAGACCTTTTGTTGTTGACTTATTCATTCGAATCTCCCTCTAAGCTCATTAAATGCTTTCACGATTTCTCGAGATTATCTGTTGTCTGGAATAGGTGCGCCTTCAGGCAAGGTTGGTGATGTCTTTTGGTGACGCTCGGCTCTACCAGATGAGTAGTGACGTTCGTCAAGTACGGTCGGCTCAACCTGGAACATATTCATGTCACGCGGTCCTTCGACTCGTCCAATTTCCTCAGGCAATTTAAGCTGACCTGGTGTTCCTGGCAAAATTATTTCGGGACGAATAGCAACAACCAATTCACTTTCGTTTTTGTTGAATGCTTTAGAACGATACAGGGCACCGATAACTGGTACTTCACCAAGAATCGGGTATTTGCTCAATTCGCGACCGCTGTTGTTTGTAATCAAGCCAGATAGGAATAATTCTTGTCCAGGCTTCATTTCAACCATAGTCTGAGTTTTTCTAGTAGTGAATCCACTAATAGAAGTTGCAGAACCAGGGAAGTTGAAAGCAAAAGTGTTAGACAGAATTCTCTCTTCAGGAGAGATTTCTATGTTCAATGAGCCGTTTTCCATAAGAACCGGAATGAAATTGATTCTCATACCAAATGGCTCATAGGTGATAGATATCTGAGCGGTACCAGCGGTAGCTACAGTCTGAACGATTGGGATTTCTCCACCCGCCAAGAAAGAAGCACGCTCTCCAGAGATACAAACAATTGTGGGCTCAGCTAGGATTCTTGCACGGTTGTTGGCAATAATACCTTGTACGGTAGGGTTGAAAGATAACTTGAAATTACTGTTTGGCGAAATGGTTGAAATCGCCGAGAACAGGTTACCTAGACCAGGAACTCCAAACGCCGCACCACCAGGAGCTCCAAGCAATACTTGCTGAGCAAGAATTGGAGGGGCTGAAGCAAGAATGGGTTGACCAATGGCGTTGACCGTTCCAACACCAGCCGGGTTGAAGAAGACTACGGGGCTTGCCGAACCAGCAAAGGGAACGGTTCCAGTTGGTGTACCTGGCGCAACGAATGTCTGAATTCTGTTGAAGGTACCTGGACGAACAGCTAAGTAACTTCCACCGTTTCCAGCATTAGAACCACCAACACCGAAGCTGAATCCGTAACCGGTAAAACCAATACCCATTGACATAGCAAGTGATCTTGCAGCCGATGTGTTCATTTCCATGAAGGTTACGTGCATCGCGATCAGAGGAACTTTTCTGATTTTGATCAAGCTTGTTACGCGACCACCATCAGATGTGATGGCTTGAGCCAAGCTTATGTTGTTGTTCACGTTGGGGAAGAAAGTGTAAGTGTCTACGCTGTTAAGTTGCGCTAACTGACCGGCAGCACCGCCACCGCCAGCACCGCCACCGCCAGCGCCACCAATTTCACCGATTCTGGCGTTTATCAAGCGGTTGTTAGCAACTTGAATATTCATGCCGCGGTCATCCATATATACGTTGGATGCAGCGAAGCCACGAATAACCGATTCAGGGTGGTCGACGTCGCCTAGAAGAACGACACGATCAGAACCGCCGACCGAGTAGGTCTTGACGATAATACGAGGATCGATTTCACGAAGGGTTGATTGCAGTTGAGTGTAATCGCGAGTAACGCGTACATCTATTGCAGATGAGTTACCGGCATCATCCCAGAGCACCATGGTGGCACGACCTGGCGACTTACCAAGAAGAACCAATTGGTTTTCCGAGATAACTACAGGTTCAACAACGCCAGGATCCGAAATGGATGTTCTGACAATTTTGTTACGCATTTTAAAGGTACGGGATTTTGATACCGCAACATCAATTATGTTAGTCGGCTTGAACTCTTCAAGTTCAACAGTTCCTGTCACTACTGGCGGTATCGGAGTGGCGACGATGTCACCGCTATCAGCTTGAGCCAACAAGTTGTCTGGAAGCGCCGAGATATCATTTGCAGTTTTGACACCGTCAAGTACACCATCGGGAGCTTTCAACACATTGAGATCTTCGCTTGTAGGAATTTCGCTCAGTGTGCGTTGCGAACCATAGGAATTAGATTCGCTATAAGAGGAATCAGATGAAGCAGCAGGTGCTAAATCGATATTGGCGGGGAGTGATGGATGGATGGATAGAGCCGCAGCAGGTACACTGTCTGTGCTCAGCGCGCCAGCTTTGTCTTTGCCAAAGCCTGGAATGAAGAGCATTGAGTGCGACTGATCTAAGGCGCCTGGGTTGCTCGCCACGGTGACGGGCTGTGCTTTTCTTGCGGATTTGACCGATTTTTTAGCGGTCTTGTCGTTTTTCTTTTGTACTGGCGCTTCATTCACACCAGCCATCTTCTGCCATATTGCAGACGACGGTGCTTTGGCTTGTGCCGCTTGCGAAGCTGCCGATAGCGCTACTAACGCGCTAAGTGCCAAGCTCATTTTGGGCTTATTCATTCCACTCTCCCTCTATCTAGCTCCCAATTCCCTGTTTAGATTCTCGTCTAAGTGGGAAGCAATTTAGTAAGTGCCAACTCCTACAATAATGTAGAAAAAATTTCGTTTGGGATTTTTGATTTCTGATCCAACCAGGTCAGCAGTTTAGCATGACTGCCAGATGTGTGCACCTACCTTTTATAAGAGCCATCACAGGTTTTGCATATTTTTTACTTGGCATCTGCTCAAGCTTGCACCACTGCCGAAAAACCGGTGCCGGTGATATGTTGCGGCATTTTGCAAAGCCCCATATGACAACCAAATGCGGTGCATTTATTGGCACCTCGGGCGATGTCAAGCATTTTAACGAAGTGATACCAAACTCAGTGCATATCATTTCGCAATACGATGCAAAGCCAGTCACTATCGGATGCATAGCCATTTGTTCGCTACAATTTCGCCCGTTGCGTCGCATAATTAAGTTTTGTACTTATCCGCCCCTTGACTGAATCTTGCATGACTTGAGCCATTCTTAAGTTTTTTTAGGACAAGGGTCACTTCCTACCTTTAATAGTTGAATGTAATTCCTTATAAATAAATTGGCGCGGGGAATGTTATATACTCCAATAACTTGAACAAGTTCCGCATTAGTTTTACTAGCCAAGAGAGATTTAAAAGTGACCGAGACAAGTAGCAATGAGCAAGAAAAAGTTCTGGTCGTGGACGACGAGGCTTCAATTCGCAGAATTCTTGAGACACGACTGAAACTGGCTGGATATAACGTTGTCACCGCCGCTGACGGTCAAGAAGCATTAGAGCAGTTTGCCGCTTTTCAACCCGACCTGGTAATTCTCGACGTTATGCTTCCTAAAATGGATGGCTATGAGGTTTGTCGCGAAATCAGAAAGACCGCTGACACCCCCATCATTATGTTGACTGCCGTAGCAGACGTATCAAATAGAATCCAGGGTCTGGAAATTGGCGCCGATGACTATGTGGTCAAACCCTTTAGCCCAAGCGAATTAGAAGCTCGCATAAAAGCAGTCTTGCGCAGAACGGTTGAGCGTCAACAAGAAGTTGGCATGAGCCGAAGCGCTAATGTGATTACAGTCGGAAATTTAAAGATAGATTTGAACAAAAGACAAGTCACTCGCAAGAACGAGCGCATCAGATTAACCGGTATGGAATTCAGTCTGCTCGAATTGCTTGTAACAAACTCGGGTCGCCCCTTCTCACGCGGTGAAATTCTGCAACAAGTCTGGGCTTATCCTCCAGATCATAGAATTGATACCAGAGTAGTCGACGTTCATATAAGTCGCTTGCGCTCCAAACTGGAAGAAGATTCGTCCAATCCCGACCTCATTTTGACCGCTCGCGGAATTGGCTACATGTTCCAGAAAATAAACTAAAACTGGTTACTCACTAACCAATATATAAATGAAAGACCGGGTTTGAAATTCAAACCCGGTCTTTTAATTTATTGAAACTAGCTCAGGGGCTTATGTTCCATGTGTCCAGGAGTTCATGTATTCCACCATCTCTGGTGTCAGGGTATCGATTGAAATTCCAAAAGCTTTCAACTTGAGAGCTGCAATTTCATGGTCGACTACTTCTGGAAGTTTGTGCAATCCAGCTTTCAATGTTGATTTGTTTTTGACCAAATATTCCAGAGCCAGAGCCTGGTTAGCAAAACTCATATCCATCACTGATGCTGGGTGACCTTCAGCACAACTCAAGTTAACGAGACGTCCTTCTGCAAGTACATAGATTTTTCTGTTGCCAGACAATTCGTATTCTTGCATGTAGGCGCGAACTTCTTTGGATGACTTAGCCATTTTATGCAGAGCTTCTAAATTCAATTCGAGATCAAAGTGACCTGAGTTGCAAACTATTGCCCCGTCTTTCA
>CAZSHS010000013.1:30587-59878 GCA_964606665.1 uncultured Candidatus Obscuribacterales bacterium
GCTTTGTCGATAACGTGCTTGTTGCCGGTAACGGTCACAAACACATCTCCCTCAGCCGCAGCTTCGCTAATCGGCATTACTTTGAATCCATCCATCACAGCTTCAACTGCGCGAATTGGATTGACTTCGCAAACAATTACATTAGAGCCCATTCCGCGAGCTCTCATGGCAGTACCTTTACCACACCATCCGTATCCAACTACAACCAATGTGCGTCCAGCCAAAAGTCTGTTGGTAGCACGGATGATACCATCGAGTGTGGACTGACCGGTACCATATCTGTTATCGAATAAGTGTTTGGTTTGAGCTTCGTTCACAGCCATGGCAGGGAATTTCAGTGCTCCGTCTTTTTCCATTGCTTGCAAACGAGTGATGCCAGTAGTGGTTTCTTCGGTGATACCAACAACTTCTTTCACTTGCTCAGGTCTTTCTTTGGTCAAAGTTACAACCAAGTCAGAACCATCGTCGATGATCAAATGCGGTTTGTGATCAAGGGCAAAATTGATGTGTCTATGATAAGTAGGGATATCTTCGCCTTTGATGGCGAATACAGACATACCCCAGTGCTCAACTAGAGCAGCAGCTACATCATCTTGAGTGGACAAAGGATTGGATGCGATAAGCACACAGTCTCCGCCGCCAGCTTTGAGTGTACGAGCCAGATTGGCAGTTTCAGTAGTGACGTGTGCACAAACTGAGAGTCTCAGACCTTTGAAAGGCTGCTCTTTTTCGAAGCGTTCACGGATAATAGCCAGTACGGGCATGTCTCTGTCAGCCCATTCAATGCGCTGTTTGCCTTTATCGGCCAATTTAGGGTCTTTGATTTCACATTTAGGCATTGTTTTAGTCACCGGCTAGTCCTCTATATGTAGATTAGAAAATATGGGATTTATACCACTAAAAATGGCATAAACCCGATGTCGTAATATTGCATTAAATTTTGATGGCTGGTATTGTCAAGAGGTAAATTGAGCGCGAACTTCGAGCATTTGCGGGCAAAATAGGAATATAGCTTGACTTCCGGACACAAAAATAACCATCATGCCGTCCAAACGCACATCAATAATCAAATATTCGGCTTTGTTGCTTGCCTTCGTTTGGGTCAGTTTTATACCAGCCGAGGCTAAACTGCTTAGCGGACATATTGAGCAAATAAAAGAAGTCGAAGCGCAACCTCAAGAGAATTCTCAACCACAAGCATCCAACTCCTTTCCAGATAACTATGTAGGCGTCTGGCATTGCCAAACCACCGTCGTTGACTCACAAGTTGACACTGTAGCGAAGGGGACCAGTCTTGCTTGCGATATACAATTTGTACCTGACAAAACCGGGAAAGTGACTGGTCAATGGATTCAACCAGGATGGGTTGAAACTCAAATATCGACTCTCAGTTGGAATCCCCAAGAAGCCAAAGTGGACCGAACCAGTTATTACTTTGGGCAAAGCGTAGTTCAAGGCGGATCATGGGCATGCCGCTCAAGAGATCACTTTATTCAAGTTTCCGAAAACAAAATGGAATGCCAGAGCTATATCGATCAATATATTGATGGACGATACCTGGGGAGATACCGAACTAAATCTTTATTGACCAGAGCTACGAGTAATCCTGTAATCAGCACTACTAGTGCATTTTGACCGCAACTTTATCTGTTGCACGCTCAAACGCTTTTGTTCCTTTATATACGGCCGTGCGTCCCAGATCTCTTTCGATTCGAAGCAGTTGATTATATTTTGCAGTTCGCTCGGATCGGCATGGTGCGCCGGTTTTGATTTGACCAGAAGACATAGCGACAGCCAGGTCGGCAATAGTTGAATCTTCCGTTTCACCCGAGCGATGCGAAAGTATATTGGTATAGCCGTTTTCCTGAGCAAGAAGTATAGCTTCCAGAGTTTCACTCAGTGTTCCAATTTGATTTGGTTTGATCAATATAGAATTGGCGACACCAAGGTCGATACCACGTTTTAATCGCTCTGTGTTGGTGACAAATAAATCATCTCCCACCAGTTGCACTTGACTACCGACTGCGTCGGTCAATTCCCGCCATCCATCCCAGTCTTCTTCAGACATTCCATCTTCAATGCTGACGATTGGATAATTGTTCACTAGCTTTTGCCAATACTTCACCATCTCGCTACTAGTTAAAGTTCTTTTTTCAGTGGCTAAGTGATATTTACCTTTTTCATAAAATTCAGTTGAGGCAGGGTCGAGCGCAAGGCTAACTTGATCTTTTGGCTTTAGGCCTGCTTTTGCGATGGCTTGCATAATGAGCTCAAGTGCTTCCTCGTTAGTGGCAAGCGATGGTGCAAATCCACCTTCGTCACCAACCCCGGTGCTCAAGTTTTTATCATGTAGTACCGCTTTTAGTGCGTGATAAATTTCTGTTCCCCACTGAAGAGCCTCAGCAAATGAACGTGCACCATGAGGGACTATCATAAACTCTTGCAAATCCACACCATCTTGAGCGTGTTTGCCACCATTGAGAATATTCATAAGAGGAACAGGTAAAATACGCGCGGATACTCCACCGATATATCGAAACAGTGGCATTCCAAGGGAGTTTGCTGCTGCTTTAGCCACAGCTAGACTGACACCAAGGGTGGCATTAGCCCCAAGCTTAGATTTATTATCCGTCCCATCTAGCCTTCTCAATTCTTGATCGATCAGAGTCTGTTCCATGGCACTTGCACCAACCAACCCCTTAGCGATTATCTCGTGTATATTCCTGATGGCTGTAAGGACTCCCTTGCCGCCATATCTGTTTTTATCCTTGTCTCTTAGTTCCACAGCTTCAAAACTTCCAGTCGATGCACCAGATGGCACCGCGGCTCTACCGGCGGCACCATTGGCCAAAACGACAGTAACCTCAACCGTTGGATTCCCGCGTGAATCGAGGATCTCCATCGCCGATATTTCTTCAATATGCGTCATCTGTGTTTTCTCCTAGTGGTGGCGTTGTGGTATCAGAGATAGTATTATCAGCAGAATTCGGAAAAATATCGTCCGGATTTTGCAGAAATTGAATTCGCTCAGTATAATCCTTCTCACTGGCTCTATTTACATAACGTGATAAAAAATTGACCAGAATTTTGACACACAAAACCTAGAATCGACGGACACAATGGCAAGCGACCATGAAAACAATGGTGGTTTCCAGGCAATTCAAGAATACTTCCAGCAGAAATCCTGCAAATCATGTTTGCGGCATTTCAGGCAAGAGGGGATAGAGCTGCTCAGGCAAGAACCCGGCGTCCTCGTCGTGCGGGTCACCTGTCAATCATGCGGACATCCTCTTGGAGTGGCAATAGTAGGCACGACACCTCGTCCGCCTAAATGCCAACCTCGCCATGGTGAGTGGACCAAAGCCGACCAATCAAGACTACAAGCCAAGCCTCGAATCAATTATGACGATGTGCTTGAAGCTCATAGCTTTATCCAGGCTCTTGAATCCGACTGGATGAAACATCTACCCGCAACCAGACGCTAATATGGTTTAA
Organism: uncultured Candidatus Obscuribacterales bacterium; assembly: GCA_964606665.1. Lineage (GTDB taxonomy): Bacteria > Cyanobacteriota > Vampirovibrionia > Obscuribacterales > Obscuribacteraceae > Aved-18. The sequence goes on from CAZSHS010000013.1 coordinate 34,083, forward strand.
ACTGTCAATATGGCTTAACTCAAGCCGTTTGCGGTTATGTTCAAAGACGAAATCAGACTTGCTCCATATATTGACAAGCGCCAGGCAGCCATCGAGCTCGCCTGGTGTTTTCCTGGCACATATTCTATTGGAATGACCGGGCTTGGTTATCAATTGGTCTGGTGGCTGATAGAACAGGACCCCCTTGTACTTGTCAAACGATGCTTCACCGATATGGACGAAGGCGACTTGTCACGCTGCCACTATTTTGGCTTTACACTCTCCTGGGAACTTGATTTCATTAATATGGTCCATATTCTGGACAAATACAAAATCGAAAAAGACTCAAGTGCAAGAGGAGATAACGACCCCATCGTTTTTGGTGGCGGTCCGGTTTTAACTGCTAATCCAGAGCCTTTTGCCCATCTTTTTGATGTCATACTCCTTGGTGATGCAGAAAAAACTGTACCTACTTTTATTGAGATTTTAAAAAATCTGAATGAGAATGCCACCAGGCGTGAAAAATTAGAAGCACTGGCTGTAATACCAGGTATTTATATTCCATCGGCTTTTGAATTTAACTATCAAAGCGAATCGGGGCCAATCTCCAGCATTCAGTCTAACCATCTGGGATTAAATAATCAGCCCCAAAAACTGATATTCAAACCACCGCAAGACTATATTGCTCAGACCCAAATTCTTTCGCCCAAAACCACCTGGGGTGATTCATTTCTTATGGAGATAATCCGCTCCTGCCCGCAGGAGTGCGGATTTTGTCTGGCAAGCTACCTAACCAAGCCAGTTCGCTTCACCTCTGTAGATACCATTGGCGATACCGTAGATAAAATATTGCCATACACAAAAAAAGTAGGATTATTGGGACCCAGTATTTCAGAACATCCTAAATTCTTAGAAATACTTGAGACTTTATATGAAAGGGTCGATAAAGGTCTTCAGGTAACGATAGCATCTGTGCGTGCAGACACTATAACTGAGCCGATTGCGCGCAAATTGAGTCAAATGGGACAAAGATCTATAACTATTGCAATTGAGTCAGGCTCTCAACGCTTGCGAGACTTAATCAGAAAAAATCTCACCACCAAAGAAATAGAAGACTGTCTTGCTGCTGCTGAAGAGGGTGGGTTAGTGGCAATTAAGTTTTATACTATGGTCGGACTACCCCATGAAGAACAAGCGGATCTTGATGAAACGGTGGCATTATTGACCCGTCTTAAAAAGACCCACAAAAAACTGAAACTCACTCTTGGCGTAAGTTCTTTTGTGCCCAAGGCCCAGACACCTTTTCAATGGCTTGGCCGAGATGAAAAAGCGGGCGACAAAATTGAATTTATGCGCAAAGCTATGGCTAAAATTGGTATTGAAGTAAGACCAGAAAGTAATAAATGGAGCGATATTCAAGCTTTGCTGTCACGAGGGGACCGCAGGCTGGCACCAATTTTAAACACAATAAATATCGAAAATCAAAGTCTTGGCTCCTGGAGAAAAGCGCTGCGCGAGCGTCCACACAACTGTCCAGATTTGCAATATTATGCCTACAGAGAAATACCAAGAAACGAAATACTGCCTTGGTCTCATCTGACTACCCAAGACAACACCGCCATGCTATTACAGAAACTATCTAAATAGGCACCGTTAATACAATTAGTCTATTCATATGATCTAGAAAGATTGATTTAACTTCGTCTTCTCTTTTCAGTTTTTCTTCAGCGCCGGCGCTTTTTTCTCCTAGATCGACTTGCGACTCCATTTTCATTTCGTGCAAATCATAAGAAGACAGATATGTAGCCGCAGCCTTAGGCTGGCTTTCTTTACCCAGTTCGCAAGACGAATAATAGAGCCTTTTGTTATTGAAATCGACCGTAAAAATACTTTTCTTGCAAAATCCAGGCAATTCTTCAACTATCACAGCAGTGACTAAATCTATTAATTTGTTATCCAGTATCGCACCTTCCGTACCAGAAATAACGCTTACTTGCTCTCCTTTAGCAAGAGGCAAAGTACCTCGCTTGACTCCTGTTTTCGCATCCAAAATAGTAAGTTGTGAGTGCAAGCGATCGATTAAAATCAGAGCTTCAGCCTTAGCACTATATTTGATATCATCGAATTCCTCTCTGTATATACAAATAGGCTTTACGCTGACTACATTTTTCTCAATGTCGGCTCTGGCGAAATTGCCTTTTTTATCCACTACAATAAGACTCTGTCCGGCTTTGTCGCTTGCGCTAAATAACAAGTTAGATAAGCCTTTTAGCCATTCTATTTTTGGTTTGTTCAAGTCAGCTAGATATCCAACCGAGTCAGCTTTGTCTTGTAATCGCACCACAAAAGTGCCTAACTCAGAACTTGTTCGCTTAATTTGAGCATTTTCGTTTGTATACTTTTCCGAACCCAAACTAAGACTTGAAACTAACTTGTCATTTACGTTGATTCGAAGTTTGCCCTTGTCCACATTAAATTCAACCAAAGCGAACGGCCGCATCAAATTCAAGTCGCTTATAGGTTCAAACTGATAATCGGGCTCGCTTAGTTTATAAAAAGTGCATTTCTTTCCCAACGTTTCGACGCGAAAAAAAGCACTTTTGCCTACTTGTTCAAAATCAGCGTATCTATCAATAGAAGTTATTTTTTTGCCAATCTTCTGCAAATCTGGCGTGGTAAGCAAATTCACTCTGCAATCCTGCACGGTGTGCATCTGGCTTTGTTTCCACAAACGTCCAAGCGGAAGCCAGTCGGTAAATTCACCTATGCCGACCAGTATTATGAAGAACGCAGTAAGAGCTATAGCGTTTTTCTTTGCTCGTATCACTAAGGATAGAGACCTCTCAACCAACGGGCTTCCATTACATGATCGATGGCAAGACGCATAGCAGCCATTCTAAGAGAGCAGTCATATTCTTTTGCTACAGCAAAGACTTTATCGCAAGCTTTATTGACCAACATCTCTAATCTAGAAAAAGTTTCTTCTTCAGACCACAAAAGGCGCATCAATCCTTGTACATATTCAAAGTACGAAACTGTTACACCAGTGCCATTGGCCAGAATATCAGGCACAACTACGATTCCATTTTTCTCAAGCACCAAATCTGCTTCAGGTGTGATACAAGCATCAGCCCCCTCAACAATGAGCTTGGCTTTTATTTGAGAGACATTATCTTTATGAATTTGTCCCTTCACCGCGCATGGTACCAGGACATCAACGTCTAGAGTAAGAATTTCGTCTAGTCCGATTGCTGTGCTTCCTGGGAATCCTTTTACAGAGCCGGTTTTGTTCTTAAACTCAGCAAGCGCCTCCAAATCGAGAGCATGACCTTTAGATGCCTTAATAGCAGCACTACTATCTGATACAGCCTCAATTTTGTATCCCATCTGCATCATGCTCTTGCCTAAGGCAGATCCTACTTGACCAAAACCCTGGATGGAAACAGTAGGCGAAGCAGATAGTTTGGGCAAAAACGTTTTAAGAACATTTCTTGTCACAAGCGCCACCCCGTGTCCGGTGGCAGACGCTGTCGAATAAGAACCACCGATGGCTCCATGCTTGCCAGTGACAATGGATGGAACGGTATAACCGCGATTTACGCTGAATGTATCCATAATCCAAGCCATAGTTTGCGAATTGGTATTCAAGTCGGGACTTATTATGTCCTTTGCTGGTCCAATCAAATCTATAATTTCTGAAGTGTATCTACGAGTGGCACGCTCCAGCTCATGCGAGCTTAGCGCCTTTGGATCTAAACGAATTCCTCCATGAGCTCCCCCAAAGGGCAAATTCATAAGTGAACACTTCCAAGTCATGAGCATGGCCATAGATGCTACTTCGCCCATGTCGAGCGTGGGGCTTACGCGCAAACCACCAGATCCAGGGCCGCTAGCCAAGTCGTGGTGAACTCTATAACCAATAAAAGTCTTGACTGATTCGTTGTCGAGTCTGATCGGCACAATGACAGTCAACGCCCGCTTTGGATGTCTGAGTGGTGCAAGAATATCGGGATCGACTTTCATCCCAGCTATGGCACGATCCAAAAATGTTTGAGCCATCTTGAAATCGGCTGTTTCCCATTCATTGGCGTGCACAGTCACTTTGTTTTCTCCAGTTACGGTTCCCATTTTGACCTCACATGTCAGGCTTTTACAGAGTTTATGCCGTGTCGAGAAATTTTACTCTCATTTCGAGTCTAATTCTATTGCTCCAAGCTTATTTAGAGCAAAATCAAGTATCTTGGCTTCCGGTTCAAAAGAGTAGTGCATATTCAAGCCAAGATAATCGATTGCTCTTGCAACCAGCTTCTCTGTGGGTGCATCTTGATAAGTGCTTCCAGTTTTAAGAGCCGCATCAAGCAAAGCGGCAAGTGGCACAAGCCCAACAATTTCGCTTCCTGTCACCCTAACTCCAACTGCTTGCGCCTCAGATTGCACTTTCTGGAAAACTTCAAATAAGCCAGTAGTTTTGTAGTCCATCAGATTCATCGATATTTGAGCACAATGATAATTTGGATCATCTATTACCCAACCTATCGCCTTCACTGTTTTTAATCCATTTTCATTGGAACTACGAGCCACCCTTAGCTGTCTTGCTATGTGCTTTGCGATTTGGCGCGAATCTGTGTTCAAACTTATATTGTAGGCGACTAATATGGGACGCGCACCAATTACGGTGGCACCAGAGCGGGCGTTGAAAATTTCTGATCCAAAATCTGGAAGATAATTCTTGTCATTTACTTTTGCTGCAAGTCCTTCATATCCGCCTTTGCGAAGAGTTGCCAACTCGCGTCGGTCAATGTCACTAGCGGACTCACCATAAAGAAACACAGGAATATTTAGCGTTTCACCAACTAATTTTGCCAGTCTGAGCGAAGCGTCTATACAAATGTCCATGCTTTCTGGCTTTTCATCAAGCGGAATAAAAGGACAAACATCACATGCTCCGATTCTTGGATGTTCTCCTTTGTGCACTTGCATATCGATTAACTTAGATGCAACAGAAATAGCCTGATATGCAGCTTGGACAATTTGCTCCGGCTCTGCCACAAAAGTAAAAACAGAGCGATTAGCGCTATAACCAGATTCACGACCTAACAAATGAACATATTTATTGCTAGTGATTGCCTTTTCTATTTCATCAAGCGTGTGCGCGTTTTGACCTTCGCTAAAATTAGGCACACACTCAATTAAGGTCACTTAGGCAAATCCGTTTTTTTGGGCACAAATGAAAAAGCATGCGTTCTCCAGATAGTAAAGCTCAGCATGGCGACTGATGTCAAAGCCCAGAGCAAACTCCAAAAAATAGCAGGCAGAAAAAAATTATTCTGCATAGTGGTGGCATCAGAATATGCTGCAAACGGATTAAGTGACGAGCCGATGACCGTCCAAATGGAATTCAGACTATCCATCGCCACGTTTATAGCCAAGAAAAGCACTAGCCAATGCGCTTGGGCATACTTTAGCTTGGTTCCAGCGTAATACATTGCGCCTGCAAGCAATAGACCAACAACGACGCTCAAAATCGACTGTATAAAAGAAGCGGAAAGAATCCCGGGTCCGATAAAAAAGACGGTAGAAAGAAGAGTCATGAGCGCAAGACCCTGCAAAATCATTTTAGAGAATCTAGGATTTTTGCTCAAAGCCACCAGGGCACAACCAAAGAGCGTGGTTCCCATATAACCCGCCTGCACAATAATAAAACGCAAACCACCTTGCGACATTGTCAGCCCGCCATGCCCCATTCCATCAGGAACAATTGTCATTCCACTAACATGACCTCCGGTCAAAACCGTGGCTAAGGCGTGACTGAGCTCATGTATCAGGGTCGAGAACTGATTGAGCGGGATAAAAATGAAAGATAGCGCCGGAATCTTGACAATAATCAAAGTCAGAAAAAGTATGAGGTAAAACACCATTGAACCTGATTGTCCTGGCTGGTCCGTTTTTACTTGGGGCGGACTTTTATAAGTAGGTGCTTGCGCTGGCTTACTTTTAGACTGTTTTTTATTTTCTTTGCATATTTCAGCCTCAAGCGCTTCTAGCTTTTTGGCTGTTTCATCTGTACTCGAGACTTTTACCAATTCATTATCTTTAGAAGCTTGCTTAAGCTCTATGTCTGGATTCTTCTTGCCTGTGGCGGTTTTTATCTTTTTTTTGAAGCCGTCCATTATTTTTCTGACTCTTTGCTTTGATGTCAACAGCTAATTAGATACGCCGCTCTATTTGATTCTACTTCCTGGGGTTTTCTTTGGGGTATCCTTGGGAAATATTTCCATATGGAGATAGACGACAAGCAAAATGCATCCGGTCTGCCAGGCGTTCACGCCGGCACAACCACCTCGAACGCCAGACCATCAAATACGGCTATGTGGCTTTCGTCCATGGACCCAGTCTCAAGTCATATCATGGAAAGTCTGATTACGAGCAATGTTGGTCCACAGGCTCTTTCCTCATCATTTAATCTATTCAATTTCATTTTTCAAAACTTTGAAAATTTTGCCAGTGAATTGAATAAAAATCCAATTGACGACAATTTCAGAATTAAATTTGAACGGCCAAGCGAACCAAAAGAACGACCAAATCCTAATAATACATTTGAGATGATTCGCACAATGCGTGGCCATATCTCAGTTGGAATGTGGGCTCTTATTTTATATTGCAAAGATGGCTACCTCTCGGTCCACCTGCTTCCAAGCGACTTTATTTCAAGCATCATTGATGACAAAATGAGCGATTTTCCCGCTTATCTTGAAATAACCCAGAAAGAAGGTCCGCCTGGAAACTGGCAGATTGAAAACAAGCCCATTGTTATAGAAGTTATTCCGGGATTAATTAGACATTTGGTGGAACACCTCGTGCGTGTTTCGCGCGGTGAGGCACCAGCTACGGAGCGCTTTTCTTTCTTCAATCCGCGTAAAACAAAAGAAACCGCAGCCGTATTCACCATGCCTGCCAGCGTTCAAGCCGCTATTGCAGGAGAAGTCTTGCCTGAAACTGCAAGTTCTAATGGTGGCGCAGAGGCGGCCAATGTATTTGCTCCGACTCAAACTTCGGCTCAACCGCAGGCATTTCAACCTCCAAATATTCCTCAGCCTCAGACTCAAAAAAGTTCGACCAGATCACAATTTATTCTGAACAAAATGCAAGAAGCTCGCGCACAAGCCGAAGCTGGAGCAAACTCAAATCAGATTTTTTACAACAGGCCAAATCAAGCAACCATTGCTCAAGAAAAAACGCTAGCAGTGCAGCAATTCTCAATGCCAGGAGCTCCAGAACTCAATTTCAAAAATCCAAGTTCATCTGGAACCAATATAGATGCGGCATCGCCTCCTCCTTTCTTGGCTCCACCAGTAGGACTTTTCGGTGGTGGATCAAGTGCATCTCAAGGACCGGGTCAGGGGATGTTATCTCCACCGCCTTCAATATTGAATAATTCTGGAGCTGACGAAAACGCGATAGTGACACCACAAGCGTTCAATACCGCACCCAAAGCCCCATTTGCTCCACCTGAATTGCCTCCACCAGCTCCGGCTCCAGCTCCGGCTCCAGCTCCAGCCCCAACTCCAACACCTCCAGCCGCAAATCCTGCCACGTCAGCGACATCACTTGCCGCGCTGCTCAATGCTTCTAGCGCCAATGCGGCTGCACCAATATCTCAATCGGGAGTAAGACAGGCACCCCCCCCGCCACCAGGTGTACCTGCTCGACCATTGCCACCACCTGGAGTTCCAACTGGTTTTGGCGCACCACCTGCACCTCCTTTCAATGCTCCTCCACCTCCACCTGCTCCAAATTCAAATCTAGGCATGAGTGCGCCTCCTCCTCCACCTTTGCAAGCACCGGCAAGTCCACCGCCCATGCCGTCTATGGCAGCACTTCCGCCTCTTCCTGCAACTTCCCCATCAGTTTTTCAAGCACCAAATACAACACCAGGTGCACAAACTGCTAGCGCTCAAGTTCCAGTGGTTCCATTTCCGAATTCCACTCAGACTTCTATGCCTGCAGCGCCAGTGCCTGAATCAGTTATTTTGGCTGAGACAGCCGCTCAAGGACAACCAACCACCCCACTTTCCTTGTTTGATGATGATGAAGAACTTCTCGAAGCCGACAGCTACTCGTCATCCGAAGATGAGTTGATTTCTGAAGAAGCGACTGAAAATTTTGAATCGAGCAACTTGTCACAATCCAACGAATCGATAGATTTATTTGAATCAAACGAGTCTATTGAGTCAAATCAGTCTGTTGAATCTGTTGAGTCTGTCGAATCTGTCGAATTGGCTGAGTCTGTCGAATCGGCTGAATCTGAAGAATCTCACGAAATCTTAGATTCTGGCGAATTAGCTCAAGAAATAGTCGAATATGATCAAGTTGAGACAGAGTATCAATCCTATGGCGAATCTGCAGATTCTGGCGAAGAAGTAAGCGATGAGCAGTTCCAGAATCAACAATACGATCAAGGCGAAGGCGGTTTTGAAGAACAAGAGTCTTACGATATCAACTATCAAGATTTTGCAACTGAAGATGCAGTACAAGAGGCAGACGAACAAGAAGCCGGCGAATATGAACAATATGAAACCGATCAGTCTTATCAGATGAGCGGTGAGGTAAATGGTTTTGCCGCAAATATAGAAGACCCGCTTGACTCGCCTGAAGCGCTCAATCAAATTATGGAACAGAGTCAACGTGTAGTGCGCGATGGCTGTTTTCACATTCTGAGCGAACTGGATCAAGTGCTCGACTCACTCAGAGCTGCGGCTCAAGTGGCGATGCACAACGACAATATTCAAGCAGTCACCGATATTATGCAACACTCAAAACAGATCAAAGCTTTGCGTGAACGTCTGGTTTCTTTCAAAGAAGAGAACATCAAAGACGAAGAGTAACTGTCAAGTTCTTAAAAAATTCGGAGAGGGAGGGATTCGAACCCTCGGAACAGTTTTAAAGACCGTTCAACTTCTTAGCAGGAAGCCGCTTTCGACCACTCAGCCACCTCTCCAAAAAATCAGTCTCTACAATTATATTAATACAGACCCAGAACTACAATCTTTATCCAGTAAAAAGAGACAGGCGATCCAAACATTAGACTGTCTCCACGGTCCAAAAAGCCACCGTGACCAGGAATTGCTTGTGAAGAATCCTTGAGCCCGGCATCTCTTTTCATCAAAGATTCGCAAAGGTCTCCAAGTTGTGCAGCTATCGAGACCACTATTCCCATCAAGGGTGCTTGCCACAATTTATATTGAAATGGATGCGAACTAAACAAATAGTGGTCGGCAGCATAGACAACCATGGTGGCGATAATTGCAGAGGCAACCATACCGCCAACAGCCCCTTCTACGGTTTTCTTGGGACTAATCTCGGGGAAAAGCTTGTGTTTACCCCATTTTTTGCCCACATAATATGCAAACACATCCGTTGCCCAAATAATAAACAAGCTTACCCAGACATAAGCCAAGCCTGGTTGATGTAATGGATTGGCAATATGTACGTCGCCCAAGCTTGAGGGCATCAAGCTGCGTAATAAAACAAGATGAGCGGGAAGCCATCCTACATAGATAAATCCCATTATTGTCGAAGCGATATCGGCAATGGTGGCAGGCGGCTGTTCGGACCTGAATAACAATCTAAAGAATGAAGCACAAATACCCAGAGTCAATAGAGTGGGAAACTGAGACAGAGCCTCGCTCGATGTCATATGAATGCCGGTATATTTTATAACTACCAAAGGCAGAGCAGGAAGCATTGCAAGCAAGTGAAAAGCAACGATCATAAACATTACTATTCTTCTAGACGGCTTATAGCCTTTGGCTTCTGCAAGTCCGATGAATTCGCGACCACACAAACAGCAACCTAAAGCCATCATGATGGCAATAACAACGCCACCAAGCAAGATACTACCTGCTGCGGTGGAAGCTAAAATTACTCCAAAAAGAATTCTACTCATGATCTGTTTTGACTCATCATTTTAGCAGCAGTGAAAGCGGTAATGGGAATGGTTACAACCAGTCCCAAACTCCCGGACAAAGCAGATGCAACCTCGGTAGCAAACAAATCTAAATTGATCAATTTGTTTGGTGCAATTTGTGTAGCAAGAAGCATGAGTGGAAGTGCGCTACCAGCATAAGCCAATATAAGCGTGTTAGTCATGGCACCCATGATGTCTCGACCCACGTTCATTCCAGCTTGATAAAGCTCCTTGAACGTAAGTTCTGAGTTGGTTTTAGAAATTTCTGATACTGACGATGCTACAGAAATACCAACGTCCATAATTACACCAAGCGCCCCAATCAGCATCCCAGCAGCAAGAAGACCACTATAAAATTCGGGGCTTTGCACAAGTACAGAGCCCCGCAATATTTGCGCTTCTTCACTTGACAGTCCAGTTAAAGGGGCAAGCCAAATTACTATCTGCGCAGTCACACCTGCCACCACCACACCGCCCACAGTGCCAGTGACTGCTGCAATTGATTTTTGGGAAAAGCCACCGATGAGCCAGACTATGCTTATTGTAGAAACAAGACAAATTCCAATTGCGGTCAAAAGCGGATTGACTCCTTTCATGCTCAAAGGCAAAAGCACTCCGCAAATTAATAAAACAGTCACTATCAATCCAAGTAAAGCTTTCACGCCTTGCATTCGACCGAAAAACAAAAAGAGGGCTAGAAAAACAGCCACAAGCCAGGCTATTACAGGCATTCTATGGTAGTCGGCAATACTTATTTCGGACTGATTATTTGCTTGTTTACTAACTGCAAGCACAACTTCTTGGTTGGGGGCGACTTTGATATTGAAAGCAGGGTTATCAGTGATTTCGTGCTTGATTTCAAAAGTTCGGCCACGCAAAATCCCGTCCAGTATTTTCACTTGTACGATTTGCTCACTGCTTTTCATGCCGGTGCCATTAAGCAATTCGGTATTGAGTTGTTCTTTACCTACTGCGACTACTCGACCGATGGCAAGCTCTTCTTCCTGGGCTTGAGCATTTCCTATGTAAGTTTCATTGGCTCTGCATGATGCAGGCGTAATAACAAAAAAAACAAATGCAGCTAGAAATACAAGCAATCCTGTGAAAAAACTCTTCACGCTGAGCCATCCTCGGAGATAAGCATTTCCAGATTCATTTGCATGGCAGGAACTGTTCTTCCCAAATGTTGATACGCTTTGGGAGTGGCCATGCGACCTCTGGAAGTGCGCTGAATCAAACCACCTTGAATCAAAAATGGTTCATAAACATCTTCGACAGTTTCACTGTCCTCACCGATGGTGGCAGCTAATGCATCAATCCCAACGGGACCACCATTATAAGTTTCGATCATTATTTCAAGCAATCGCCTGTCCGTAGCATCCAGACCTAATTTATCTACTTGGTACGAATCGAGTGCTTCATGAGCAATATCAACTGTGATTACTGGATAATTTTTATAGTGCACATAATCACGCACCAAACGAATAAGACGATTTGCAATTCTAGGCGTACCGCGTCCTCTGCCGGCGATGACTGCTACGGCGTCTTCGTCTATATTCAAACTAAACAGTTTACATGCTCTCTTCACTATGAGTGATAACTCTTCAAGCGAATAAAAGTCTAGCCTGTGCACAAAACCAAAACGGTCACGCAACGCTTTTGAGATACGTCCTGCTTTTGTGGTGGCACCAATCAAAGTAAAACGAGGAATAGGTAAGCGCAATGTCCTTGTGGCATGACCTTTGCCAGATGTGATGTCGACCATGAAATCTTCGATAGCAGGGTAAAGCAATTCTTCGGCTATTTTATTTAGCCTGTGAATTTCATCTATGAACAAAACATCTTTTTGTTCTAGTTGATGCAATAACCCAATGATATCGCGTGGTCGTTCTAAACTTGGCCCAGATGAAACATGAATTCGAGCCCCCATTTCATTTGCAAGAATGCGAGCAAGTGTTGTTTTTCCTAGTCCGGGTGGTCCGTACAAAAGAACGTGGTCTAACGGTTCGCCTCGGCTTTTAGCGGCTTCCAGAGACATTTGAAAAAGATTTTTTAGACGCGATTGCCCAATATATTCTTTGAGCGATTCGGGTCTCAAATTCAATTCGGCTTTTTTATCCGTGCTTGTTTCGCGCGAACTAACCACAGACGAGCGCTCAGTCTGACCTGTTTGACCAGATTGAGTGGATTTGCCCGAATCGCGCTTTCCAGGCTCAGCATCGCTTCTTAGAATAGCCAAAAGACTTCCTCAATACTTCCGATTCGATTCCCACTTCCAAGCAGTGGACACAATTGCATCAAGATCATACTTTGGTTGCCAACCAAGTACAAATTTTGCTTTTGAACAATCAGCAAGCAGGCTTGCTGGATCTCCTGCTCGTCTTTTTGCTACTTTCACATTGATGCTTCTGCCTGACACACTCTGACAGACTTCTATAACGTCTTTTACAGACGCACCACTTGACGTTCCTAGATTAATTTCGTGACTGACCGTATCGTTCAAAATTAACTCAAGCGCGCTCAAATGAGCATCAGCTAAGTCGTTTACGTGAACATAATCACGAATACAAGTCCCGTCTTTAGTTTCATAGTCATCACCAAATATTTGCAGGATATCTCGTTTTCCAAGAGCGGTCTGCAAAGCAAGCGGAATGATATGTGTTTCAGGGTCATGGCTTTCGCCAATTTCACCTGAATCGTCTGCACCAGAGGCGTTGAAATAACGCAGCGTGACATAAGACCAATTACTGGATAAATGAAGCGCTCTAAGCGCAAGCTCAACCATATACTTGGTTGTGCCGTAAACGCTTATCGGGCTTTGTCTGTGGTCTTCTGTTATGGGCATCTCTTTGGGGACGCCGTAAGTTGTGCAACTGGAAGAAAAAATGAGCTTTTTAACCTTGGCTTCTTCCATCGCTTTGAACAAAGACAGCGAACTAACTACGTTATTTTCAAAATATTTGAAAGGCTTTTCCATCGATTCGCCCACATAGGCACTGGCGGCAAAATGGATAACAGCCTCTATTTTGTGATCGATTAGTAATCGTTTGACCAGTTCAAAGTCACCAGTACTTCCCTTCACATAATGCACACCAGACAAAATGGACTCTTTGTGCCCTTCGCTCATGTCGTCCAAGCCCACAATCAAAGCGCCCTTGTACTTTTGCGCCAATCGCCTGGTCAAATGACTGCCGATATAGCCGGCAGCACCTGTAACTAGAACTTTCAATTTATTGGCACCTCAAAAATTTTTTTACATATTTCATATAAGAATACCTAATAGGTGGAAAATACAGATAAGCTCTTGTTATCTAATCTTTCTAAGTATTATTCTTTCGATCACAAATAGATCTTGCAAAAAGCCCCCACAAGCACCTTAGACAATAGCCAAAACGAAGACAGGCTTGAACATAGAGAAAATGTTCGGGGAGAAGTGTTGCCCGAGGGCGGTGAATTCTTCGCCTGGATTCTCACAATTGTGACCGGGTCCTTCTTTATTTTTTTGGCTCTTACATGCACAATCTTTTTCAATCGCACTATTGAGCCAGGCACAGTAGCCTCACTCGATGTAAAAGCGCCACGAAGTGTCACCGTAATCGATTCGCATGCTACCGAAGAGGCCATGCAAACGGCAAAACACTTTGTAGTGCCCGCATTCCAGGAAGATTATAGTAAAGACAAAGATACTCAAATTAAACTCGACCAGTTTATTAGTCTGGTCAAGCAATTACAACAAGCAGGCATTAAACCCATCTCTGAGCTGAATTTGAGTGCTGATGAGCAAATATCCATATTAGGAATGGAGCAGGCCAAATTCGAGCAGGCAGTGGCAGACCTGAAGAGTAGACCTCAATTAAAACTTCAAGCTCCAAGTCTTTCAACCAAATCAAAAAAAATGAAGCGAACAGCAATTCCAAAAGCACCGGCAATAGATATAGCAGCGATTCTAAACGGACAAAGACAAGCAATTGCCAATCTGCAAATTCATCCAGATAAATTTCCAACTAAAGAAGCACTTTTTGTAAGCTTAAGCGTATTGCCAGAAAACATAGATTCTTTTTCGGGCGAAATTAATATCGCTCTACAATCGCTCAGTAAGTCCTTCAAGCGTTTTCCAGTCGAACATAAATCATTTTGGAAGAACACAGTATTTGAATTTCTTCCGGACTCTTGGACTTTTAGTTTGCGCAAAAATATGTCCAATGTAATCTCACATTCGCTTGAACCAAATTTAGCCATAGATCCAGTTGCCACCAAACAAAAGGCTGACTCTGCATCGCGTGGTGTCACTCCTGTTGTTAAACAATATAAGGAAGGAGACATCCTGGTCAAAAAAGGCGACATTGTAAGTGAAGAAATGGCAAAAACATTTCATAGTTTGGGTATCGCCAGAGAAATGAGTTTGCCACTTCTGGTGGCACTATCAAGCACCGCAATAGCTGCTATGTTTTTTACTGCACTTGTATTGTTTCACTACGAACCGCGTCATTTCTTCTCTTCAAATTCGCTTAGTCTGATGTTCTCGCTTGTGATAGTAGCACTTCTATCTGCAAGCACTTTTGGTCGAGATTATCCCCAGTTCGTGCCACTACCTGCAGCGGCGTTAAATTTGGCAATATTCTTTGGCAGACGAGTTTCGCTTGCTGTGATTGTGCCACTAATGATACTGGTTGCGGTGAATGGACTGCTCGATATAAATCATTTGATGGCACTTGGCTTTGCTTCATTGGCCGCCATTTTTGCCTATTCGCGCCACAGACATTTGACTGTTACAGGATTTATGGTCGGTGTCGCGCAAGCAGTTGGATATACTTTATCTTTGACATTAATACATTTAATGCCAGACATGCCTCAGTTTCTATCAATGTTTGGAACGGCACCATTAACTCTTCCTGCTGGTACAAACTTGCAAGACAACTTATTTCCTTCTTTCACTCAGCTTTCTCAGTCTGCTCTTTTTGAATTTTTTGCAGGTCTTGCGCTGGCTATACTAGCCATAGGCGTCATGCCATTTTTAGAAGATATTTTTGGTCTGGTCACGCCTCAAAGATTGGCTGAGTTAGCCGAAGCAGATCAGCCACTTTTAAAAGAGCTAGAAGAGAAAGCACCAGGTACATACCAGCACAGCCTGGCAGTAGCTAACCTAGCAGAAGCCGGAGCTAAAGCTATTAAAGCCGATGTAGTTCTAGTTCGAGCAGGCGCAATGTATCACGACGTGGGCAAAATGGTTAAGCCCAAATTATTTATCGAAAATCAATTGGGCGCTAAAAACCCACACGATACAATGACTCCCGAAGACAGTCGAGATGTAGTTTTAGCACACGTTACAGACGGTATCGAACTGGCGCGTAAGTATGCACTACCAAAAGCGGTGCGCGATTTTATTCCTATGCACCAGGGCACCACTTTGATGGCATATTTTTATAGTAAAGCCTGTCAACGCGATGGCAAAGAAAATGTAGATACAATGTTCTATCGCTACCCAGGTCCAAAACCATCCTCCAAAGAAACAGCTATCGTGATGTTAGCTGATGTTTCAGAAGCCGTAACTCACAGCATGAAAGATCCAAGCGAAGACGAAGTAGAAACTGCAATCTCACGTGTTTTTGAAAATCGCTGGGAAGATGGTCAGTTCGATCAGTCAACCC
Organism: uncultured Candidatus Obscuribacterales bacterium; assembly: GCA_964606665.1. Lineage (GTDB taxonomy): Bacteria > Cyanobacteriota > Vampirovibrionia > Obscuribacterales > Obscuribacteraceae > Aved-18. The sequence continues at coordinate 49,677 of CAZSHS010000013.1, forward strand.
TCACTTACGACGAATTAGAGCAAGTCAAATTAGCCTTTGTTCGCGTATGGCGCACACTTCATCACGAACGCCTGAAGTATCCATCTACCACTACAGGACGCATGGCCATTCCTGGAGAATCACTGGAAGAGCGCGATTCGACCAAAAGCGAAAATATCCCCAAAAAAGTTGAAGCTGCTGAACCTACAAAATCAGAGCAAGAAAGCGAAAGCGACATGTGTCATTTAAACGCTATGCCTATTGATGGCATCGAAATCATTGAAGATACTGACCACAAGCACCACAGAGGCGAGAGCTGCTCTTAGTGTTTAGCCTTTAGTTTCTTTTTTCTTTTCTACTGCTTTGCGCATTTTATCCAGAGAGATACGGCGAAGGTCTAGCAAACGCCACTCTTCGCTTATCTGATGTCTTTGTCTGTCCAGAGGTAATCTTTTCAATTCAAGTTCGCGATCTTGTTCATCTATAACTTGACGCTGTTTTTCTAAAGGAAACTTCTCTTCTTGCACCGCATGACGCATTTTGTCGAGAGCAGTGCGCTTTTCGTCTAGTATTTGTCTTTGTTTGTCGTAAGCAACACGCTGTTCTTCAAGCGTTTGGCGTTGCTTATCTAGCGCAATTCTATCTTCGTCTATCTGATGCTCGCGCTTGCGAAATGGCATCATAGCAAGGTCCAGTTGAACTCTTTTTTCATGTAGTTGCGAGCGAACCTCGTCCAGTTTATTTCTTGGTTCTTCAAGCTTCAGCCTTTTCTCTTCTAAATTTTGTCTTTGATTATCAAGCTCTTCGCGCTTTTCTTTTAAAAATTTGAGTTGGCTATCAGCGTCACCTTCAGGCAAAACAAGTATAGACAAAGATGGAGTCTCGATTTGTTCTTCATTTTCAGATGCTGCCCAAAGCACATTAGCAGCGCTCATAAGTGATGCTGATGCCAAAGTGGTGGCTAAAGCCAAAATTGTTCTTTTTTTCATAGCTCTATTTCTCTTCCTTCAAGCGCGTCCGCTGAGTTTTTCCATTGAGGTATAAGACTTCATCAATTGGCATAGACGCTTGGTGCGCCTGCTCCAGATACAAAATGGCTTCTTGGTCACTGATGATTGCAAGCTTGACTAGTTGCGTTGCTCTTAGTGCGGTGTAAACAGTTTCGGCTGGAACGCCATCGCTAATAAGCTCCTTTGCCACGTATGACACTTGATTGTAATTAACGGATAAACGCTCGACAATCGAATTAGACAGTTTGTTTTTTTCAATAATCGATGCGGCAGCCAATAATTCTATCAATTCCACTGCATGATTTGTATCCAGCGAGAATGTATAAGCTTCAGCACAAGCTTGCTCCAGACTTATGTTTTGACTATACACAGCCTGTAAAGCACGCATTCCTGCTTGTTCTTCAATAGTCTGATTGTCTAGCATTTCTTGCAGCGATACCACCGCCTGCAATAAATTCTTTTGGTAGGAATTATTTTGGAGCAAAATATTACCCAGTGTCGTTCGCTCTAGAATCGAGGCAAGGAGAGAATCTCGCAAGCGTCTCTCGCTCAATGCGCATATCTCAACTAGTAAAAAACCCATAAGCGGAGTGTTTTTTAAATTGCGAGCACGATAGCCTTGGTTTGAAGGAAGTTTAGCAAGTGTATTTTCTCTTTGTTGGGCGGCGGCAAGTGCTGCTATACCTTGCTCGCGCGTAATTTGATTTTTGCGAATAACTTGCTGGACCAAAAGAGCTTTGTTAATGATAGTTTGTGAAACAAAACCTCGCTGACACAAAACGTGCCCAAGAGGCAATGACGTTTTGCGAGCCGACTCAAGGCAAGTATTAATCAAGGTCTCACTTGCAATATGACTGTCATAGAGTAATTGACCAAGCTTATTGGTCTCGCGATCTTCTGGTTGTAAAACTTTTGCTTCTCTGAAAGCTTCGGTTAAATCTAATTTTTTTTCAAAAGCAGTTTGCATGACCTGAACAGCAGACTCAAGGGTGAGAAGACCGTCGTTAACCATGAATTGCAAATCAACCGCATTTCGCAACTGCAAATCATCCAGACACCCAGACAAAACCAGCACTTTTCCAAGCGGCAATCCTTTGTTTTCATACTTAACAAGAGCGTCTGCAATAAGCGATGAATTGACCACATTTGCATGCATGAGCAAATCGCCGATTCTCAAATGATTTTCAGACGCCATGCATTAATCTCCAAATTTAAAAAACGACAAACTTGTTTGTCCGTAATCGCGCTTGTCGAATAGGACCAAAGTATCGAAGGATTTTGGGCAAAGAGCATCTTTTGTATTAGCGTGCTCAACAATAAGGATACCGTCTGAAGCTAATATTTCGTTACTGAAAATCAACTCGACAATCGACTCCATAAGCGGACTTTTATAAGGAGGGTCGGCATAAATTATGTCAAATCGAGGCGATTTGTCGGATTTTAAGCCGTATTTTGCCAGTTTTGCAATTTCAAACTTCACATCGCCCACTCTTAAATCGCCTTGAAAAGAGAATTGCGTTAAGGTCTTTTGCAATGCTCTCGATAAATTGGGATTCATCTCCACTGAGACTAGATTTTGAGCACCGCGACTGAGAGCCTCAAGACCCATTATGCCGGAACCTGCAAACAAGTCGAGAAATCGAGCCCCCTGCACCTTTTGGCCAAGAATGTTAAAGATTGATTGCCGAACTTTAGACGCGGTTGGGCGCACATTGCTAGCACTGGGGCTCGCCACCAGCCTGCCTCGTGCTTCTCCACCTGTAACGCGCAATGACATTCGATAATTGTACAAGCTTGAGCATGTTATATTGAAGGTCTTCAATAGGTCATTTATGTCAAGACGAATTGCACGTGAAATAGCGGTCATGCTCCTGGGTCAAGTAGCAAAAGACCAGACTACAGTCGCCAAACTCTCCAAGAAAGAGCTTGAAGATCTGGTAGCGAATTCAATTTTGATGCTAAGCGACCACGCTAAAACCCTTATAGGTGATGTGGCAAGAGACATTGAGAAAATGTCAGAAGAAATGACATTGACCGAAGTTGAGCATGAATCAAACGCTCATCGCGTCCACTCGACACAACCAGTAAAAGTGACCACAGGCGACTTGAGAGACAAATTGGAGCGTTTAGCATTGGCAGTCAACATGCTATCTGAATCGCTCGATATTCCAGAACTTGCGCTACACAGCGGCAGATCAAAAGTCAAAAGCACATGCAAGAAATGCAAACACACTCAAGAAATCGAACTTAATCGCGAAGATCGATCTTCAGTCCGTGACTTTGCAGTGACACTGCTTGAGACATACATAAAACACGAAAAAGAAGTTGACGACCGCATTCGCGAAGCAAAAGCAAAATGGAAAATGGAGCGTATGGTTGGCATAGACCGAGACATTCTGCGCCTTGCTATTACCGAAGCATTTTTCATGCACGACATTCCTGTAAAAGTGGCAATTAACGAAGCTGTTGAGTTGTGTAATCTATTTGCCGACAAAAGAGCAGCAAGCTTTGTAAATGGCGTTCTTTCTGATCTTTATGAACCTGCGCTTGAATTCAGACAAATAGCTGCTGAAGTTCCGGCTGAGGAAGTAACTCTATGAGCAGCGAAACAAAAGGCTTTTGGGGCAGCACGCTCAATAAGCTCAAAAGCGCTCTAAGTAAAACCAAAAACACAATTGCCGACGAAAATCTAGAAATCTCGCACACAGAGCCGCTTGAGGCAGAAGATTCAATTTCAGAAGATTCAATTGCTCAAGAACCGGCACCCAAACCAGTTCCTAAAATAGTGAAAGTCGATGAAGAATATCTTGAAGACTTAGAAGACAGACTAATTAGAACAGACATGGGCTTAGCCAATGTAGACAAACTCATGGAGCATGTACGTCAAAGTTGTCGTAACAAAAGCATGGACAGCCACGAGTTAACTTCAATTCTAAAGACTGAATTCTTTTCAATATTGAATGAAGCGCCTAAGTCCCAACTCAAGTACACACCAGGCAAATTGAATATTTATTTTGTGGTAGGTGTAAACGGCACAGGAAAAACGACAAGCATCGGCAAATTATGCTGGCGCTTTCGTCAAGAAGGAAAAAGAGTTTTAATGGCAGCCGGAGACACTTTTAGAGCTGCTGCTGAGACCCAGCTTGAAATTTGGTCCCAGCGAGCTGGCGTAGATATCGTTCGCTTAGAAGACAAAGCAGATCCTGGTGCTGTCGTTTTCAAAGCAATTGAAAAAGCCCGAAAAGAAAATTATGACTGTCTTGTAATTGACACTGCCGGTCGACTGCACAATAAAACAAACTTGATGGCAGAGCTTAAAAAAGTGCGCGGTGTTATCGACAAACACGCAAGCGATTTACCGCTAGAAGCGCTCCTTGTGCTGGATGCTTCCACTGGGCAGAATGGTTTGCAACAAGCAAAAGTCTTTAGCGAAGTTTGCAGTTTGTCTGGCGTAATCTTGACCAAACTTGACGGCACCGCCAAGGGTGGCATCGTTTTTAGCATCGCTAAAGATTTAGGAATCCCAGTGAAGTTAATCGGACTTGGAGAGAAAATGGAAGATCTCCGAGACTTTGAACCTGACTTGTTTGTCGAAGCACTAATTGCATAATTAAAAGGAAAAGAAAATGCGTCATCCAAACGTTCCTGAATCACTTGAAGGCTGGTGGATCCTCCATCGCATGTTCGACTTTGACCGTTTCTCCTGGGATAGACTTCCCCAGGAAGAACAAAAAGCAATGGTAAGTCAGGCAACAGAAAAATTGTCTGTACTAAAAGAAGGCAAAGACACAGATTTAAGTTTGGCTCAAATGCTTGGTCATAAAGCCGACTTGATGCTCACTCATTACAGCAGAGACTACGAAGGTCTTGCTCATGCCCAAACGTTGGTGGACAAATTACCCCTATTTGAGTTTTTGACCCCGGCCACTTCGTACGTTTCCATTCTCGAACTTGGCATGTACGAAGCCACAAGCAAAATTCATGCCACGCTCAAAGATCAAGGTCTCAAAGCCAATTCGCCTGAGTGGATTCAAGCATTCGACCAGATGGTGGCTGAGCAAGCCAAAAGTCCCCACTTTGGCGGCAGATTATTTGCTCGCATTCCAGAGCGTCGTTACGTCTGCTTTTATCCAATGGATAAAAAACGTGGCGAAGAAACAAACTGGTACGCCCTTCCATATGAAGAGCGCGGCAAACTAATGCTCGAACACGGCAAAATTGGCAGAACTTATCATGGTCTTGTGACCCAAGTCATTTCAGGCTCGATTGGCTATGACGAATACGAATGGGGGGTAGACTTATACGCAGACGATCCACTTGTATTTAAGAAGCTGATTTACGAAATGAGATTTGACGAAGCAAGCTCCAAATATGGTCATTTTGGTGACTTCTATTCCGGCATTCAATTCTCACTTGATCAGTTGAGCACATATCTAGACGGAGACTGTGTCCCGGCTTTAAATGTTCTTGAAACAGCAGGCGCTAAAGTCTAGATTTAAGCTGGTCTTCTTTGTGCACAAACTATTCGATTTCGCTTGATTGTAAAATCGACGATAGCCTGACACGAAGTCATTTTCTTCTGCAAAATCATAAGATACAAGATATAAGCGCAATCTAGCACTTCGCGTTCTTCTGGCATTACTTCTATTAGCAAGCTGCGCAAGACTGCTTTGTTTTTTATCACAAGTTTCATTAATGCTTGAGCATTACCTGCCGATTTATCCTGCAACATGCGTTGCATGCGCACACGTAAAATTGCGTCCTGTTCAAGCTTAGAGACTACTTCTTGCTCTCTTTGGATATTTAGGTAATTACTGGCAGTAAGAAAGTCACCAAAGCTGAAACTGTCTTCACTTGGATTAAAATCGCCGTTTTTAGCTTCTTGCTCAAGTGCTTGTCTAAGTGTTAGACAAGCTGATTCGCGAGTAGTCTTTTTATTGAATAGTAGTAATTGTAGATTAAGAGCCAGTTTCAAAATACGGCCTGAAATAACTGCAGTCTCTACCAGAAATTGACCAAGGGGCAAACTATTGTTCTGCTGGGCATTGAGTGCACGCTCAAGGGCAGTAGCATCGACCACTCCAGACTCGACCAACAATTCGCCAAGCAATACCTTTTGAGTATCGATAGTGGGCAATTGAGGCAATGTGATGTCAGCTTTGCGTAATTCTTTTTTCAATGCACGATTGCTAATAGGCTCCCCTTCTCGCAGTTCGCGCTGCAATCGCAGTGTCACATCGAGCGTATCTTGCGAGATAAAATTCAACTCTACAAGCACTTGCCCTAGTGGCAGTCCGGAATTGCTTGCAATACGCAGACCGATCTCCAGTTGCTCTTTCTTAATTTTGTGCGAAGCCTTTAGCAAATTACCTAGCCTGGTGCAATCGAGCCCACCAAGCCTGATTTCCAGTACTATAAAAGCCTTTTCAATCGATATTTTCATGCGCGACGAAATTTCAAAAGCCTGATTGGCTTGATTTAAATCAATCAGACCATCGCGCAACATTGATTGTGCTTGCACAACGTCTTGCAAAACCAAATCAGAAATACAATCAAGCAAAACAAGCGCCTTACCTAGAGGTAAACCAGCTCCAGATGAAAGTCGCAGTCCACGACTGACGTCTTCGCCAGTGACGATGCCAAACTGAATAAGTAATTGACCAAGTCTTAAATCAGGTGGCAGTGCTGGATTTTTCTTAGACCTACGCTCATAACTGGACATGCTCATTTAGTGACCTCGAATGAAAATCTAAATGAATGCGTGCTAAAACCGACTGTTAAAATCAGCCCGAACGCACAAAAATTTGTTAGTAAGAAACGCTAGAAGATGCGACTTTCATGCTTGAAGGCAAAAATAGTCGCTGCGTTTTAGACTTTCTCACGCTAACATGAGAGAAATTTATTGTCAAGCCCCTTTTGTTTTGACCTCCCAAATAACTGGGTGGAAAAAACGAGTTGGATTTAGTTGCTTTAGGCAACTAATCTGAAAGTCTCGAAACCCTGATTTTCCAAGCAATTGGTAGCAAAAAATGGTTGATTAAGTCAACTAATTTTACCTTGCAAAAGACCCTTCAAACTCATGAGAGTTTTGAGCCCAGTGATTTGATTTCAGTTAAAACATCGGGATTTTCGACCGATGACAAATCAAGTTTGCCTTCATTTAAATAGGTAGCTCGAATTGCTCTGCGCACAATTTTGCCTGAGCGTGTTTTTGCAAGTGCTTTCACTACATGCACGCGCTCTGGCTTCATTACCGCGCCAAGTTTCTTCGACACAAGATCTTTCAGTTCCTTGCCTAGTGACTCGCTTTCGCTTGCATCTTTATTCAACACTACAAAACAAACAAGACACTCGCCTTTGACTTCATGAGGCACGCCAATCACCGCAGCTTCAGCTACTTGCGCATGCTCGACTAAAGCCGATTCAACTTCGCCTGGACCAACACGTTTGCCTGCTACTTTTATAGTGTCATCTGAGCGACCAAACAAGAACCAGGAACCTTCACTGTCTACTTTGGCCCAGTCACCGTGATACCAGACGCCTGGAAATTTAGTGAAATAAGTTTCGATATATCTGTCGTCTGCCTTCAAGAAACTCTTAGTCATTGATGGACTGGGCTTTTTGCAGACCAGATAGCCAATTTCATCCTTAAGACTCTTAGCATTATCATCAAATACATCTATATCCATGCCTAAGCCAGGACCACCTAAGGCGCAAGGTTTAAGCGGCATCAAAGGTAGTGGCGCTAAGAGCGAGCCAACCACTTCGGTTCCACCAGATATATTGATAATGGGACAGCGACTCTGACCAATTTTTTCAAATAACCACATATAACTATCCTGATCCCACGGCTCGCCAGTGGAGCCAAGCATGCGCAGCTTGGAAAAATCAGCCTTTTGGATCCATTGCTCGCCTTGAGCACGCAAATGACGAACAGCAGTTGGTCCAATACCAAGGGTGGTGACTTTGTGACGTTCGACCATTTCCCATACACGCGCTGGTGTTGGATAATCTGGTCCGCCTTCATAAATCATGAGAGTGCCGCCCCAGAAGGCAACTCCAATCATTTCCCAGGGTCCCATCATCCAGCCAATGTCTGTGAACCAGAAAAACACATCGTCCTTTTGACAGTCAAAACAAAATCCTACTTCTTTGGCAATTTGCGCAAGGGCACCAGCATGAGTATGCACTGTGCCTTTTGGCTTGCCTGTAGTTCCAGAAGTATAAAGATACATCGAGGGATGTTCGGCCTCCAAATCCAGATTGGTTTTGGCTTCAGGCAAGTCTTTAATTGCTTCGTGCAGCCAGACATCGCGACCTTCAGTCCAATCAATTTCATTGTGGCAATGTTTCATCACCACAATGTTTTTTAGATGAGGAAGTAACTTAGCTGCTTCATCGGCATCTTTTTTGACTTGAACTAATTTGCCTCTACGCATGCCACCATCTGTAGTGATGAGAACTTTAGCTTCGCAATCGTCTAAACGAGCGGCAAGGGCCTCAAAACCATAACCGCTGAAAACAGGCACTGCTACAGCACCAATTTTTAAACAAGCAAATAAAGCTGCTACTACTTCTGGCACCATTGGCATAAAAATACCAACCGCATCGCCTGGTTTCACTCCCAAATTCAAAAAGAGTGTGGACATTTTAGAAACTAGAGTATTCAGCTCAGCGTAAGTAAACTCTCTAGTTGCGCCGTCTTCACCTTCCCAAATGAGTGCTTTGTGATTTTTTCCGGCCGCTTTTCTTGAGCCAAGAGTTTTGCCGTCTTGCAAATGAAAATCGATAATGTTATCGATAATATTGAGCTTGCCATCAACAAACCACTTAGTCCATTCAAATCCTTTAGACATATCCATCAAGTTGGAATAAGGTTTGGCCCAGTTGAAACCCATGTATTCAAGGCTTTCTTGCCAGAACCAGTTTGTATCGTTGTTCGATTTTTCTATCAGTTCTTGCCAGGTTGCAACATTTTGCTTCCTCATGAAATCCGAAACTCTACACTCAAGATACTTTCCTTCTGGCTTCCAAATTACTTGGTCTTTTGTATCTTTTGCAGATTCGGTTTTGGTGGTCATGATTTGCTTGTGCTAACCTCGTATTGAAATGTCGTGATGGACGCCATCTCGTTTGCATTTTTTCTTGTGCAAACTTGATCTAAGAAGTATTTGTGGATGCGTAGATCGCCTGTCACTTCGGGGTGGAAAGTAGTAACAAACAGATTATTCTGACGCGCCATTACAGGCAGTCCGTCGAATTCTGCTAAGACCTGCACATTCTTTTTGGCATGCACTATTGATGGTGCACGCAAGAAAATGCCTGGAAATAAATCTGATTCGACTCTATCGCCTTTGCTTTGTAGAGCTGAAATATCAAGATCTGCTTCAAAGCTGGCTTTTTGTGGACCATAAGCATTGCGCCTAACAGTGATATCCATCAAGTTCAAACGAGTTTGATTGGAACCTTCAATTTCTTTGGCCAAAAAAATGGTGCCCATACAAGTACCATAAATAGGTAGCTTGCCAGAGGCACCAAGTTTGGTTATTTCACTGTATAACTCACATGCAATCTCGCGCGAGAGTTTGTCTATACATGTAGACTCACCGCCTGGAATAATCAAGCCATCGATATGTTCGAGCTGTTCTTTGAACTTGATTTCAACTGAACGAGCACCAAGACGTTCAACCGCCTGGCGATGCTCGATGAATGCTCCTTGCAGAGCAAGTACACCGATGAGCAAGCTCATTATTACCAGCCTCTTTGAGCCAGAGTTTCGTTTGGTCCAAGCGATTTGACAGTCAAGCCAACCATTGGCTCGCCCAAATTCTTGCTTACTTCAGCCAGAATTTCTGGATTGTTGAAATAAGTGGTCGCTTTAACAATGGCTTCTGCACGCTTTTGTGGATTGCCTGATTTAAAAATACCAGAGCCGACAAATACGCCATCAACACCCATTTGCATCAAAAGAGCTGCATCTGCAGGAGTAGCAATACCACCAGCGGCAAAGTTGACTACAGGCAATTTGCCTTCTTCTTTCACTTTTTTGACTAGCTCATATGGTGCGCCAATTTCTTTGGCATAGGTCATAAGTTCTTCATCGGGCATAATGGTCAATCTTTTAATTGCGCCAAGAATGGCTCTGGCGTGACGAACTGCTTCTACAACGTCACCTGTTCCAGCTTCACCTTTGGTGCGCATCATGGCTGCACC
>CAZSHS010000013.1:59888-65053 GCA_964606665.1 uncultured Candidatus Obscuribacterales bacterium
TGCACCTTCGCCAATGCGACGCAGCGCTTCACCCAGGTTGCGGGCTCCGCAAACAAATGGAATAGTGAATTTAGATTTGTCTACGTGATACTCTTCGTCGGCTGGTGTGAGTACTTCGCTCTCGTCAATACAGTCGACACCAAGAGTTTCAAGAATTTGTGCTTCGACAAAATGCCCGATGCGGCACTTAGCCATAACAGGAATCGAAACTGATTCAACAATTGCCGCAACTAGTGCAGGATCGCTCATACGCGATACGCCACCTTCAGCTCTGATATCAGCAGGTACACGCTCGAGCGCCATAACAGCTACAGCACCTGCAGCTTCGGCTATTTTTGCTTGCTCGGCATTAACCACATCCATGATCACGCCGCCTTTGAGCATCTGAGGCAGACCGCGCTTTACGGCTTGGGTCCCAGTTTTGACATTACGGCTTTCTTTCACTTCGGTAGGCATTTTCTAATCCTCAAAGAGCATGACGGCACCAAAAGCAGTGGCAATATAGAGCTTCCACCCGCTTGTCAGTTTCGGCGCAAAGACCTTCTGACAAGTAGATATTCTAGCAGTAGCGCTGCTTTTAGGACATACAATAAATATAAATGTGATTAAATTGCCGCTAAACTAGACTTAAGCGTGGACCAAACTAGTTTTTTTTTGAAGCAATTCCTGTCCGCCCATGTATGGAACCAGAGCGGGTGGGATTTTCACGCTTCCATCTGGTTGCTGGAAGTTCTCAAGAATGGCAGCAAGAGTTCTGCCAATGGCAAGCCCGGAGCCGTTTATGGTGTGAATATATCTGCTCTTTCCACCCTCTTTGCCTTTATACTTGATATTGGCCCGACGAGCTTGAAAGTCACCAAAATTCGAACATGAGCTTATCTCGCGATATTTATTTTGGCTAGGGAACCAGACCTCGAGGTCATAACATTTGCGAGCACAAAAGCCCAAATCTCCAGCGCATAAAAGCACTCTGCGATAAGGAAGATTAAGACCTTCCAATATTAGCTCAGCATCGCGAGTCAGTTTTTCATGCTCCTCTTCTGAATTTTCAGGTGCACAGAATTTGACCAACTCCACTTTGTTGAATTGGTGTTGTCTTATGTAACCACGAGTGTCTTTACCAGCAGAGCCAGCTTCGCGTCTAAAATTAGGTGTGTAAGCACAATGCATGATTGGCAATTGCTCTTCGTCAAGCACTTCTTCGCGATATAAATTAGTGACCGGGACTTCTGCCGTGGGAATCAAATACAGCTCGTCATCAGCACATTTGTAGAAATCGCCTTCGAATTTGGGCAATTGTCCAGTGCCAATCATACAATCTCGATTGACCATTACAGGAGGAAACACTTCCTGATAGCCACGTTTGCCATGACAATCAAGCATGTAATTCATAATTGCACGCTCGAGACGAGCTCCATTTGTCATTAAAACAGTGAAGCGCGATTCTGAAATTTTGACACCGCGCTCAAAATCAAACACATTCAATTCTGTTCCAAGCTCGTAATGTGGCTTTGGATCGGCGATTTCGGGAATCACTCCCCATCTGTGTTGTTCGGCATTGTCATTTTCATCGATGCCATCTGGAACACTAGATTCAGGCAGATTTGGGATGGCAAGCAACATTTGGGAAACTCTATTTTCCAGCTCGTCCTTTTCTTTGCCCAAAGTTTCGTAGCGCTCTTTGATTTTTTTTGTTTCGGCCTGCAACTCGGCTTTTTGCGAAGCCTCTACTTTTGCGGTCTTAAACATTTCCGAAATTTCATTGCGTCTTCTATTCAAGCTTTCCCACTCTGAATTCACAGTGCGAAATTGCTCATCTACCACAACCAATTCTTTTACCAAAAATCCGGCATTGCGTCTTTGTAGAGCGGCTTCAACTTTTTCTGTGTTTTCTCTGATGTAGCGAATATCTAACATAGCTTGAACTTTTTTCCTCGTTCAGTCGTCTTATTAATTGATTCTCGATTATATATTCGTTCTCGCTCCATTAAAAGGAAGTATTAAGCTCATGTGCTATTGGATAAACGAAGAGAACAATGTTTTATCTATTACATGTTCAAAAGCCCGCAAAAAACTGGGTGAAGCTGGCGAGCAATTGATATGCGAGCGCTTAAAAGGTCAAAACTGGCAAATTCTTGCATCAAATTTCTTGAACTCAAGTCATGCTTTCGAGCTTGATGTGATAGCAATCGACCCAGATGATTTTCTTGTATTTATTGAAGTTAAAACTCGAACACATACAAATCTTGATTCTGTATTTGCCACAATTACAAAATCAAAACTGCGCAAAATGAAACTGGGTGCCAGACATTTTTGTGTTCAAAATCCTCATATTCGACACTACGGTTGGCGTTTCGACCTTGCCGTTGTCGGTTTTTCTTCCGACAGGGTCCCGGGCAGCCCCAAATGCTGGCTGATTGACCAAAAGCGCCATAAATTGGCTATTTTCGAAGGCATAGGCTAAGTCTAATTTAATTTGGCTGATACGTAATTTCCCCAGTGAATCAAGCAAGTCATGGTGTTAGTCTATCTGCACGAATAGCCAAGCCCCTGCGGCAAATTCATTGAGAGGATAAAGCAAGTGTTAGTCTGGAAAGAAAAATTAGCTGTAAAAGAAGAAAGCAAAAATTTTCATGCTCAAATTTCGACTCGAGATGGTCTTAACAGACGAGCAATGGGACTGATACCACAGGCAATATCAAGCCATAGTCGCAAAGTGACTGAGGCTTCGCAGCTAAGATATCACCAGATGCTGTATAGCCTAGCGAACAAACAAAATACATGTTGCATCAAAGTAATTTGTCCCAGAGAAAAAGCAAGAGCGGCAATGCTCGTTTTTCGCGGCAAAGTGCTTGGATGTGTTTTTGGACGAAAGGGCAGCGATAAGCAGCTTTTTGGCAGAGAAGCCTTTAGCGAGCTTTGTTCTATTTTGACTTCGGTCGATACAATCATTGATACCTATATAATGCCCGAAGCAGTAGCTCTGGCATCTGGTTCGCTCTTCCACGGTTCAGTTTTCAATCAAGAAATGGGCGTCGATGCACTGAGCGCATTTCAAATGGCTTCTTCACACCTGATTCAGACAGAAATGCCTGGATGTATCGTGGTCAAAAATTCTAATCATCAAATAGGCGGATTCATTTATTATTTCGGCGGCACCATTGCCGGCGTATTTTCTTTCAAAGACGGCTGGAAGAAAGCCACATATGAATCAGCTCAAGAACTTGTACTCTTTTGCAAAGACGCTAGTGTCAGTGCAAGCAAATTGCATGCCACAAGTGTTGAAGAAGTTGAAGCTCTTGCATTTGCCATGACCGATCTTGACGAAAAGTCTTTTCAAGCAAAAGAAATACAGCGCGAATTACAATCAACCACACAAGAAATATCTGTACCATCAAATCCATATGTTCCATCAACGGCACTAGGACAAGTACGCGAGTGGGAACTGAAAGTTAATATCGCCAGCCTATAAATTTCAAGACCTGATGCGATGGTAAAATGACTGATCTGTTCAAGAACAAGGGGCAGTCAGTTGATCATATCTCCAAATACGCGCATTTGGCCGCACTCAGCTTCAGTCAATAAGCTGGACCATTTAGAAATTGGCGCACTTGATGTTTGCGATTTAGCAAAAGAATTTGGCACGCCGCTCTGGCTCATTGATTATGCTTCGATTTTTCAGGCTCAAGAAGCTTGCCGTCTTGGTCTTTTGAATTATCCAGCCAAGAAATCAATTCTATACGCCGGTAAAGCATTTTTATGTCTTGCCATGTGCAAAATAGTAAACAAGCTCCAAATGGGACTCGATGTTGTTTCGTTGGGAGAGCTTGAAACAGCATTGAAAGCCGATGTTAAACCTGAAAATATATTTTTGCACGGCAATAATAAATCGCATAAAGAGATTGAACGAGCACTTGAGCTTAGCCACTGCAAAATCGTAATAGACAACATGTCTGAGCTAGAGCTTGTTTGCTCTCTGGCAAAACGGGCAACGACTAAAGCTCATATTCTTTTACGCATCAAACCAGGCATTGAGCCTGACACTCACGACCACATTAAAACTGGTCAGGAAACGAGCAAATTCGGTATTGGACTCAACGAAGTTCAAGAATATCTCTCCTATATTAAAGGGCATCAGTCGGAGCTTGATTTTCTTGGATTTCATGCACACATTGGTAGCCAGGCACTTGAGCTTGATGTATACAGAGAAAGCGTAAAAGTACTTGCAGCCTTGTCTTTTACCACTCAAAAAGACTTTGGACTTAATACAAGAATGCTCGACGTGGGCGGCGGTCTGGCAATAAAGTATATCGAAGAAGATAAGCCTCCCGGTCTGTATGAATGGGCCTCAACTATCGCCACATGTGTAAGCGAGACATACAAAAGTCAAAATTTGGTCCTTCCTCATTTGATCATTGAACCTGGGCGCTCAATTGTAGGAACGGCAGGAGTGACCATTTATGAAGTCGGTCATGTAAAACGACTGGCTAATAATTCTCTTTGTCTTGCAGTTGATGGCGGAATGGCAGACAATCCTCGCCCATCCACATATAACGCCAAATATACCGCAGCAATTGCCAATTCAATGTCGTGCAAAAGCGCGGAAAAAGTGTCAATTGTGGGCAAGTATTGTGAATCAGGGGATATAATCGTAAAAGACGCCGGAATCGAAGCCGGCACAGGTGACCTGATAGCCGTTTTTGGAACAGGAGCGTATAACTACAGCATGTCTTCCAATTACAATCGCACAGGTCGTCCCGCTTGTTTGCTCTTAAAAGAAGGGCAAGCAGACTTAATTCTGGAGCGCGAAACCATTGAGGATCTGATCCGCCAGGATCGAGTTCCCGCCTGGCTTGAAGCGAAGCAATAAAGGCGATTGGATGGAAGAGTTTTTCAAATTATTGCACGAACATAACGGAGAGCTACTATTCAAGCTCTTTATACAAGTTTTGGCAATCAGTTATTGCATCACCTGGATCTGGCAGCGCATTGTAGGGAGTCAAGCAGAACGGCTGGTCAAAGGCGTTTTAGTACTTGCAGGCATTTGGGGAATCTCGTCTTTATTTGGATTTTCTCTCATAACTAATTTGCTTCACTTGCTTGTTCCTGTAGCATTTTTGGCTCTGGTAGTCATTTTCCAACCCAAACTTCGTCGAGGACTTGGA
>CAZSHS010000013.1:65063-88135 GCA_964606665.1 uncultured Candidatus Obscuribacterales bacterium
CATCTTGGCCGAATGCGAACACTTAAATTTGATTGGTCGCTTGCTGATGCCGATCAAGAGCGGACAAAGCGTAATATCGAGCAAGTTATTCAAGCGGTGCGCGAACTAGCCAGAGTAAAAGAAGGGGCGCTAATAGTAATCGAACCCTTAGAAGGTGAGCGAGACTATGTGAGCCCAGGCACAACACTAAATGCAGACATATCGGCCACACTTCTACTTACTATTTTCTTCACTAAGTCACCACTGCACGACGGTGCGGTAATAATTAGAGAAGATAAAATAGTGGCTGCAGGAGTCATTCTTCCTATGACTGACGACCCGCAACTTAGTTATAGATACGGTACAAGACATAGAGCCGCCATTGGATTGTCTGAAACATATGATGGACTTTGCATAGTCGTATCGGAAGAAACTGGCGCGATATCGGCTGCCAGTCGCGGTATGCTTGCACGCTACAAAACAGCCGAAGATTTATACGAACCGATTATGTATCTGTACACTCAAGGCGGCGACTCTAAGTCGCACGTTCCTCTTGCAAGTTTCTTATCTTTATTCAGTAAAGGTAAAGACATCGAATCAACGTCTGAAGAAATCGATCCAAAAGACCAGAGTCAAACAGGCGAAAACAAGATAATAAGCCCCACTGCGACTCAATCTGGCGCTTATCCTATTTTAGGGACTACAAGTACAACTACGGCAAAAACGCCGCCGCCTTCTCCAAAAGAAAGCACCGCCCCTGATGGCACAAGCGCTTCATTAGTTACTGACTAGTTTTTTTAAACAAGTTCAGCAAGCAATCTGTTTACTGCTTGCAGTCGATTTTGAGCTTTAGTTATTGGTCGTCCTATAACCAGATAGGTAGAGCCCTGAGCAATTGCTTGCGATGGAGTTAAAACTCGTTTTTGATCGTCACTTGCAAGTTCAGGCCAGTTTGGTCTAATGCCTGGTGTAACTATTACAAAGTCATCGCCACAAGCACTTCGAATTAGTGGCACTTCTTTTGCAGATGCCACCACACCGTCCAGTCCTGCTTCTTTGGCTAGTTTAGCCAAATGTACTACATATTGCGGCAAGTCTAAATCTTTGCTTGTCTTAATTTGCTCGTGCAAAACACTTTCTGAAATACTGGTCAAAACAGTCACCGCAATTAGTATCGGCTTTTTAATATTTAAAAGCTGCGCTTGCTCGCGTGTCGCCTTTGCTGCAGCACTCATCATCTCAATTCCACCCTGAGAGTGAATATTGAACATTGCTACATTAGGTCTTGTGGTATTACGGCAAGCAGATGCCACCGTATTTGGTATGTCATGAAATTTGCCGTCAAAAAAGAACCCAATTTTGTTATCTGATTTATAGGATTCTATAAATTCAAAAACTTCAGTTCCGCAGGCGGTAAACATTTCAAGCCCGATCTTGAACATGCCGACCGCGCCTTTTAATTCTTCAACAATAGAGCGAGCCTCATCGAGACTCGACACATCAAGTGCAACAATTAAGCGATCTTGCGCTTGCACTAATGTCTAACTAGTTAGCTGAAACTGTTTCTTTCTGATTGAGCTTGTAACGCTTGACGAAGCGGTCTACTCTACCCTCTGTATCAACAATCTTTTGTTGACCAGTAAAGAATGGGTGACAGTTGCTGCAGATTTCAACTCTGATTTCTTTTTTAGTAGAACCGAGTTGGACTTCGCTGCCGCAAACACAGGTGGCTACGACATCAAAATATGTGGGATGAATTCCGTCTTTCATTGTTATTTCCAGGAAAATTGAGACTCAACATTGACAATCCTTCATTCTAGCACCTTAATTCACCTTCTCAAGCAAATGTTAAGGGCATGATTAATGCGCGAAAGGCTCAATTGATGGGTTGTTTGATTTCCAGTCCGTCGAAGCTTGAGGCTTCAAGCCGCTTTCCCTCAACATCAAGATATATTTTCTGGTCACTCGCAAGCGGTATAACGGTTTTGGTAAATTGATCCAGACGAGTCTGCATTGAAGAGACACTGCCTGTGCTGAATCGCTTAGACAAATCGATTTCGCACTCGCCTTCTTTCTCTTTTATTCCAAGCAGAATCGTACCTTTGGGGATTTCACTCAAAAGACCACTTTTCTCTTCATCTGGTGTTGGTCCACGCAATAGCTCTTCCAGCGTGGCATTGAGTCTGTTATCGCCACGCACTGGTCTGTGAACTGCGACTAATTCAAGCTCTTCGCCGTTTTTCTTGGCGAAATAAATTTCCACTTCGTTCTTATTCGATTCTTGACGAACTACTTCAACCTTTTCGACTTTGTCTTGCTTGTCGCCTTTTGCATCGCCACTGGCATCTTTTGGATCGGGAAAAATACTACAGGCGCTCAAAACCATGGTACAAAGCACAAGACTTAAAGCTTTGAAGCGTGCCAAAGTTTTCATTTTTTACTCCTAGGAACCAGTAACAGTCTTCCCATTCCTTCAATTTTGCCTGGATTTACAGTCAAAACAGAAAGCCTGAAAGCATGATCAGTGCGGTCAAAACGAGCAAAGTCAATTATGGGATTAACAAGCTTACTTACAAAATCAGCAAAAATTAGAGGTTCATCTATAGTCTCAGATTCTATTTTGAGCTCGTCAATTATTATTTTGCGCTCTTCAACCAATTTTGGATGACCAAAAATGGCCAATTGCACGCCAGTGTCACGCTCTGCACCTTTAGTAACCAGAAAAACTTTGATATCAAGCGAATCTTGACCAATCACAACACTTGGGTCGATTACTGAAATTTCTTGAGCGCCAAGTCCAGGAAGGTCAATTTTTAGACCCTTGAGCATGGCTGTGGCGCGCTCATCTGCCAGAATCTTTTGAATCTGCCCTTGAGTAAATTTGAAATAGACAAGCATTTCGTTTGGTTGTTTTAACGAGCGTTTGCCCACCCAAAGAGGCTTTTGGGTTTTGATTTGAAACTCACCAAGCTCAACACCGTTTAATTTGGGATGAGTAACCGCAATTTTTATGGACTTTACTTTGCCTGCCGCTAAATCGGTCAGGCTATAGGTGCCAACTTTTGCTTTTACTCTGCCGCCCGTCTTTTTGGACAAAACCACACCAGTTACTTTGCTTGCCACAAAAGAGGCAAGAAAATTCATTCCCGTAGCAGTCTGAACTACGCGCAAGAATTTATTGCCCAGGGGCAATTGATCGGTTGTGTTAACAGCCTGAGCCATAACACTTTTTGGTGCAGCAAGAAAAGTCAAAAGCAAAAGTGACAATATTGTCTTACGGATTTTCTTTGCCTTGACTGCGCAATTTGTCGGTAAGAGCTTCTTTGAGCAATTCATTTTGACGCAAAAGTGCTTTGAGGTGTTCGTTGGCTATTGAAAGCTCGGCTTGAAGTTCAGCCACAGTCTGTTCGTGTGAAAGTCCCGTTACTGGGTCGCGACCAGGCATTTTGGGAAGAAGTACATAGCCAAGCTGCACAGCTTTGAGTGCTGCTGCTGTTCTTGTCGGAACTTTTAGTTTGGCAAGAATACACTCTATGTGTTTTTCTACCGTACGCAATTTCATGTCAAGTTCTTCAGCAATTTCTTTATTACGTAGATCTAGACGAATAAGTACTTCTACTTCTCTATCTGTAAGATTTGAATTGGGTGCACTAGTAGTAGGTTGTTGCTTAACTAGCTGTGTAATCTTGGGATCACAATAAGGCAAGCCTCTTGTTGTCTGTTCAATCGCCTCAAACAACGTTCTTGGACCAGAAGACTTAAGACAAAAACCACGAGCGCCCGCTCTCATGAGCTGGTTGTGATACTTAGTCGCGTGATATGAATCGGTTAATACAAGAACATTAGAGTTAGGAAGCTCCTGGACCACTCTGCGGCAGACTTCCACTCCATTTAAAATATCCAGATCAACGTCGAGCATGACAAAATCAGGTCTAAGACGTCTGATTATTTCAGTAGCTACCATTCCATCGTTGGCTTCACCTACGATGTCCACGACCTCTGAAACCACTCGCTTCAAGCCGAATCTAATTAGCTCATGGCGTTCGCAAACCACTGTTCTTGGTCTAAATGCCGGGTGCCTGGGAGGTGGCTGGTTCATTTAATGGAGCGGCTCCTTATAACAAATAAGACAATGATACTACTGATACAGCTTCAGATCAAAACTATTGAGAGTAGTAGTGGTTTATATCTTTTAGATAGAGATCAGTGCAATTAATCTAAAAAATGGGAATCCTACGAAGTGCATGGGAGAAACCCCAATAGACCCGCAGCGGGCAAAACCTTAAGCTGGGTTTACAAGCGGTTGAGAACGCCGCATCCCCAAAGAGGTTTCACCCCCAATGTCCGAGTCCAAATCCAATTCAAAACTAAATAGGATTTATGCCTCAGCCATATGCTCCTGCCTGCTTCTGACGAGTGCACTTCCTGCAATGGCAACCAAAATGGAATTGCGCCCCCTTCCTTCACGCAAAGACGTTAAGGAAAAAGCATGGGACGCAAGCTCAGATCGTGAAGCTCTTACCATTTCCAAGTTCAAACGTCGTATGGATTATCGCGATGAAGCCATGCTCAAAGCTCAACAAGCCGAAGAGCAAAAGGCTAGAGAACTTGAAGCACAAAAGAAAGCTGAACAGCAAAAAGCCAGTATTTCAAACGAAGCCAAGCAGCAAGCTAATCGCTTTAATAATGAAGGCGTACTCCTTGGCAACAAAGGTCAGTGGCAGGCTGCTGTTGAAGCTCACGAAAATGCTGTCAAATACGAGCCTTCAAACAAACAATTCAGAATCAATTTATCCTGTGCTCGCACTGCAATGGGCGAACAAATGCTCAAGTCGAAAAATTACCAAGCAGCGGCTGGACTTTTCCGCAAAGCTCTTTGTGCCGCTCCAGACAATGGCGCTGCAGGCAAAATGCTCACCCAAGCTATCAAGGGCATGGGCGTAGATCCTAGCGACGCTGAATCAAGAGTGAAATTGGGCGACCAACTTCTTGCAGCAGGCGATTATCAATCTGCTTACATCGAATATCAACAAGCGATGCAAATCGAACCTTCAGCCATGGTGCTTGTCAAATTTGGCGACATGGAACTTGCATATCGCAGAATCGACCAGGCTAAACACTGGTACAACCAAGCTATCGTCAAAGACCCCGAATATGGTCCAGCGTACCGTCAATTAGGTCTCATAGCCCGAGCCGAAGGCGACCACACCCAAGCTGCTGCTTCACTTCGCAAAGCCTTGATTCTTGATTCAAAAGATGTAGCCGCTGGTCAAGCTCTAGTTGAAATCTGGAGAAAACAAGTCGCTAAAGATCCTTTGTCAGCCGAAAATCATCTTGGTCTTGCTGGCGCACTACAAATGACCGGTGACTTCCAGGGAGCCGAAGGCGAGTACAGAAAACTCGAAACTTTAGAGCCAAGCCATCCAGCTATCAAAGCAGGACGTAAGAGCTTGAATAATGCCTATCACCACAACAATGCAGACAAGCACAAGAAAGCGGCTGAAACTCTTTTTGGTCAAGGACTTCGCAAAGAAGCACTGGCTGAAATTAGTCAGGCTGTAATGCTTGAGCCTCGCAATGCTAAATATCAATTTTTCTTAGGAGAATGTCTGGAAGCTTGTGGCGACTACAAAGGCGCTCATCAAGCCTATTTGACTTGTGTCTTAATCGACCCTGAAAAGAATCAGGAAGCAGCATCGCGTATGGCTGACATGCAGAAACAAAAACAATTGGCTCAGCCAAAATCGATCACTTCGCAGATGACGCAACCAGTAGCACAGCATGTTGTTCACAATAATCAAATGAATCACATGAACCAAATGCATCAAATGCAATTCAATAATGTGCCTTCCAATATCGCCAAAAATATGTACGAAGGAGTGCAAGCTCCAGTACAAGTACAAGCGCAAGCACCAGTGCAAGCTCCTGTACAAAAAATAGCTATTGCTCAACCAAGCGCTCTCGAGCGTGAAATGGCAATGGTAGCCGGTGCTGAAAAACAGCGCGATTACACTGAAGCAGTGAAAATCTTGAGACAACTTCTCTCCAATAATTTGAACAACGCAGATGTTCACCACAGACTTGCCGTCAACTTGATGGCACAAGGTCAAATCGGCGAAGCGGTAACCGAATTCCGCATCGCAAGCGCCCTCGCCCCAGAGCGTAAAGATTTGGCTTCCGACCTTGCACGCGCCCTATCGATTCACAAACGTTCCTTAATGAGCCAAGGCAATACTGCCGGAGGTGAGCAATGAGTTTCAACTTCCAAGCTCCAGACCTGGCTGAGTTCCCCAGACGTTCCTATCGTCGTTTCTTAGAAGAGACCATCGGCAACTTGTTTGCAGAAATCTCCCCTATCGCAAGCGACTACAGCAAACGTTTCGAACTCACCTTTGTAGGTCCGGACGGAAAAGTTAACTACTGGTTTGAAGACTATACTGCCGATTCTGGTTATCCCGAAACGGCTGAGCAAGCACGTCGCACCAATATGACCCATTCACGCAGAATGATGATGGAAGTGTGGTTGCGTGACACCGTCACTGGTGAATTGCGTAAATCAAAATGCTATGTCTCCGACGTTCCAGTTATCACCGACCGCGGTACTTTCGTTATCAACGGCTCTGAGCGTGTAGTTCTTGGACAACTCGTTCGCGCACCGGGTATCTATTATTCACAACCAGGTCCCACCAGCTATAAAGCTTTGTGGTTGGCTGAGCTTGGCGCACCTGTAACTTTCGAACTCGAAATAGACACATCGACTGGTAAAGCAAGCCGCTCAAAATGCAGAATCAAATTACCTAAGAGATCTTGGGTCGCTGCAACCACCTTGCTTCAAGCAATGGGTGTGGACAGTGCTGACATCGAGAAAAAATTAGGCAAAAATCTAGAGCGCTCAAGAATCGACTGGAAAGCACTAAGTGTAAACGAAGCACTTTCAGTCGTAGGTAGAGCGTGGAAGCCAGATGGTTCTGGTGGAGCCGGTGCTGGTCAAACCGCGATTGACGAATTAACCGACAAACGTCGTTACAGCTTAGGCAAACTAGGTCGTCGTCGCGTCAACAGAAAATTGGGTCTCGATAGCACCTCGCTTCAATTGACCGCCAAAGACATCTTTGCTGCAGTCGATTATTTGCTTGGCTTACCCTACGACTCTGGTTTTGTAGATAACGTAGATAGTTTGGAAAACCGTCACCTTCGCGGTGTTGGCGAAACCATGACCAAAAACCTGAGACCTGCACTTTCACAAATGTGCCGTTCTATAAGAATGCGTTTAGAGCTAAACGAAGACGAAGAAATCGGCAGCCCAAACGAACTTATCGACACAAGACCGTTTGGCAATGCGATGAGCAAATACTTCGCCGGAAACCCACTGGTCCAATATTTGGATCAACAAAACCCGCTTTCAGAGCTTTCGCACAGAAGAAGAATCACCTCCTTTGGACCTGGTGGTATCGACCCTGCTGCAGCTCCAAAAGAAATGCGCGATGTGCACCCAAGCCAAATCGGTCGTGTATGTCTTGTAGAGTCACCCGAAGGTAAAAACTGCGGTATGGTCTCTTATCTTGCGACCTATTGCCGCATCGACGACGACGGTTTCTTGTGCGTCCCTTACAGAAGAGTAGAAAACGGCTACCTCACTGACGAAGTACAGTATCTGGCTCCAAGCGACGATAAAAAATACTTGCTTGCACCCCCCGATACAAAAGTGAGAAATAGCAGAATCGAAGGACCACTTGTGGCAGCTCGCCGCGGAGATATGTTCTTTGAAGTAGCACCCGAATCAGTAGATTTCATCGGTATTGCACCACAAGGGTTCTTGTCTGTAGGATCTGGATTAATTCCATTCCTTGAGCACGATGATGCAAACCGCGCCCTCATGGGTGGTGGGATGATGCGTCAGACTCTACCATTAGTCAGACCCGAGCGTCCTCGCGTGGGAACTGGCATGGAGCGCATCGTTGCTCGCTCTTCTGGTCACTCGATCACAGCCAAACGCAGTGGCGTTGTAACCAACGTAACTGGTTCTGAAATCGAAATCACTCAAGCGACTGGTGGCAAACGCACCTATCCATTAACTAGATTCGACCGCACAAACCAAAACACAATTGCCGACCAAAGACCTTCAGTCAAAATGGGTCAGCAAATCGAAGTCGGTCAAATAATCGCTGATGGTCCTGCTATCGACAATGGCGAATTGGCTCTGGGCAGAAACTTGCTCGTTGCTTTCACCTGCTGGGATGGCTACAACTATGAAGACGCAATCATTGTTCGTCGTGGTTTAGTTCGCGATGACAAATTGAGCCACATTGAAATTGAAAAACATTCAATTGGTGTTTATCAAACTCTTCGTGGACCTGAAATTCTCACACCAGAATTGCCCAACGTCACAGACAAAGATCTCGAGCACTTAGATGAGCGCGGTATCGCCAAAATTGGATGTTATGTAGAACCAGGCGATGTGCTCGTCTCCAAGCTCACACCAAAAGAGCACAAAGCACTTGCTGCTGAAGAAGAATTGCTCCAGGCAATCTTCGGCAAAGTAGCTGAAGAAATGGCGGATAACAGCCTTAGAGTTCCTCACGGCTCTGGCGGTCGCGTAATTGACGTTCGCATCTTCACACCTGAAACCACACCTGAAATGAAGGCTGGTATCATCTGCGAAATCGAAGTACTTATTGCCCGTATGTGCAAAGTAGAAGTAGGCGACAAACTAGCCGGACGTCACGGTAACAAAGGTATCGTCGCTAACATCGCACCCGATGAAGACATGCCTTATTTGCCAGACGGCACACCAGTCGATATTATCCTTAATCCGCTAGGCGTACCTTCGCGTATGAATATCGGACAAGTATTCGACACCCAGCTTGGCTGGTATGCAAGCATCTTGAATCACTATTACAGAATTCACCAATTCGACGAATCGATTCAAGAAGACGCCTCATACAATTTGGTCACTGGCGCTCTTGAGCAAGTTCGCCAATTGCCCGGCTACGAATGGCTAGGCGAAGATGGCAAAGTAGTCTTGACCGATGGCAGAACTGGCGAAAAATTCGACCGTCCTGTACTTGTGGGCAGACAATACATGCTCAAGTTGAATCAGCTCGTATTGCACAAAGTCAATGCACGCTGCGGACTGGGCGGACCTTACGCAGCAGTAACCCAACAACCTGTTGGTGGTAAAGCCAACCACGGTGGACAAAGAATGGGCGAAATGGAAGTATGGGCAATCCAAGCTTTTGGAGCCGCTCACATACTGCACGAAATGATGACTGTCAAGGCCGACGATATCGAAGGACGTCATCAGATTTACGCCGATATGGTCCAGGGCAAAAATATCACTCCAGGCGGACGGACTGCCGCTTTCGACGGATTGTGTTGTGAAATTCGAGGGCTTGGTTTAGAGCTAACTCTTGGAAAAGTAGTCGATAGTTTCGATGATGTACCGGTTAGAGTTTGCAGTAAAGCAGATTTGCCTGCGGATCCTACGCTAGAAGAACAACTTCAGGTGAAATCAGTTGTTATGCTTGAGGAAGATAACAACAAAATTCTGGAAATTCCAGCTGGCGACTACGAACCTGCAGTGAGACCACCAATGGTACCAATGATTACATCTTTAGGCGGACCAATGGGTGTCAAACCAGTCAAGAAATCTAAACTGGAAGAATCCGGAGAATCTTTGATAGACGACGATTGCGAAGACATGGAAGAAGATTTGGCACAAGCGATAACATTTGCTCCACCAGCTTCACCACAACAAAAACAAGAGTCAGAAGACAAAGAAGCCCTGATCGTAAACGACTTCATAAGCAGCATCACCGCCGACTTGTTGGCGAATGAGAAAGCAAGTACTGAAGCCAAGTTATCCAGTCTGTCAAGCATCATTGCCCCTGAACTGGATGAGACCGAAGACGAAGAACTAATGGACTTTTCTTCACTCAGCGACTTGCAGCAGTTAGCCGACGAACTCAATTTCTTAGGCAAAGTCGAAGCGAATGTGGCTGGTAGCACAACCAAATTCGATTCTGAGAAATAACGGAGTTTTTAAAAGACCATGGCAAGCTTGAGACTGCACAAAGTCAATTCAATAATCAAAGTAAGTACACTGCTTACATCAGTTTGGTTCATGAGCATGAGTGCAGTTTTCGCAGTCCCTGCCTATCAAGGTCACCCAGAAGATCCTACATATAATACATATGCGGCTCTTCCATCCAACAACACCGACCAACAACAAGCAGATGCATTGGTGCCGGGTGATGGCTCTACTCCAAACGGTGTCACCCCTGGTGAATATTCAGATGCTCCGCCTGCTACAACGGGTACAGCCGATCAAGGTCCCGGACATAATTTTCCTGTTGGTACAGGTAATGACCGAACCATGGTTAGAGTTTTTCATACAAATAGCCGCGGCGAGCGCGAAGTGACAACTATTCGCCCAGACCAATTGCTCGATGATGAACTCAATCGAATAGAAGGAATTCTGGGTATCAATATGCGCTCAGGCGAGGCCTTAATTGAAACGACCGCCACGCCCCAACAATTAGAGCAACTAAACGAAGTGCTTGCACCATATCCTCAATACGATATGAACGGCGACAAGAAAAAAATCAATCGTGATGCTCCAGGACAAAATTATCCAAAAACCACAAGCTTATATGGACTCACTTCAGATCACCCGTTGCCGACGGTGTGGACTTTTTCGCGATATCTTGTAATTGCAGGCGTGGTGCTTGCAACTGTATTCATGTCGCTTGCATGTTACTCAATGGTTGTAGGCAGCCCTTATGCAGGAAACAGAGTTATTGCATGTGCTGCTGGTTTGATGATGCTTCTATCGGCATACACCATCTGGAAAATTGTCCAGATGAATACATTTAGAGCAAACTCAAACGACCCGCCTCAAGTTAGACAGGGAGCCACTGATGCTCAAGTCCAAGATGCATTCATGTACCGACCAGATATTCCAGCTACACCTGGTGGCAACGCAACCACCGGCAACAGACAAGGCTTGCCTGTAGCACCTCTAGCTAACGCCAAAAACGGTGGCGGCAACACACAGAATGTGAACAACAACCAAACATTCAATGTTAACGATCCAATTTTCAATAACGGTTTTCCAAACGGAAATGATCCAAACGGCACATTCAACGTGAATGACCCTATCTTCACCCAAAACAATCCAGTAACGGTGAACTAGAGTGATGAGTAAAACAGTCAAAGCACTTTCAATGGGATTCTTGATGGTACTTGCCACAGCAGGCTGTCAGGCTTGCCAGGCAGCATATGCCGAAAGTAAGCATGAAGTATTTGCTGCAGGCGACCATCCAGTAACTCCTAAAAAAGCGGTTAAGTTAGACCACACTCTAGATAGATACAAACCTAAAAATCCAGTTTTAGAAACTGGCGCCACTTACATGGATTCAGCCAATACACCGGCTGTACGCTGGTTTGAAAAAATGGATCGTTTCATTGTGGCAGCCAAAATTACATCTCAAGAAAACATCATTTTAAACACTCCTCTCAACCGAGAAGTAGAGCGAGTAAAGCGCTGGTCAGATACTGCAAGTGACATCTCTAAGCGTTATAAATCACTTGCATACAAACTGAAAAACATGGAAACTCCACAAGGTCATCCTGGACTAAAAGAGTATTGCGAACTCACTGCTGAGTGGTATTCAGATGCCGCTCAAGTCTATGAAGACATGGTCACCAAGCGTCCGCCGGCAAAAACTGTCGAGGATCTAGACGAACAACTGGACGATGTGGTGCAACGCTCGCGCGCGCTCAAAGAAACAGCAAAATCACTAAAGGCTATGGATGATGAATTGCGCAATAAATATCGCGTTCACTATCGCAAAGATCAAGATGCCTTGCAACGCTTTATTAAGGGTAACTAAGTCTTTAAAAGGATCAGGAAGAAAAATGGCAATTCAGTTGAACTCCCGCGACGAACTAATTTTCAAGCTCATTGAAGAGCATGAAGTTCTGCTGGAAAAACATATTTCTTACTTCATCGCTGATGATGCAAAGCCGGTCTTAATTAGAGACCGCCTCAGAAAACTCTTCTATCTCGACTATCTTATTTGTCATCGTCACAACACTAAATTGCCCTGGTGGACCACACCTACAAAACCGCTTGTATACATGCTCACTAATACCAAAAGTGAGGCAAGCGATAGATTCGATGCCGATTGGCAACGTCATCATCTTGAAGTAGCTAATCTGCGCATGCTTTATTTGCAAGCACAGCAAGAAGGACACATAAGCAATTTCAAATGGAAGACCTTAAAAGACGAAATGATCAATGCTTTGGTCGAATTCGAATGCAAGGGCAAAAAACACAAATTAGGCATCATCAATAATTTCAAAGCAAGCGATGACTGGTCGAACAAAATGGACAGACATCTGAATGAAATGCAATTGACTGGAATTTTTATAGTCTCAAGAGACAATGAAGCTCAAAAAGAATCCCAAAAATTATTCGCTCAAAGCCACTTAGATAAGTCAGTTTTCTTTTGTGTTCATCAGGAAATGTACCAGAGTGGAATCGTAAGCAAAGTTTGGCAGAACGCTAAACACGAACAGTTTGACCTGTTTATCAAAAATACAGGAAACATCGTTGAAAGTGATGCGTGGACAAAATCGGGTCCTACACAAGCAGCCGTTTAAAGACAAAATAGCGTATACTTTTAGCCCCTTTCTAAAAGACATATGTGGTCTTCCAATAAAGCGCGCAAAAGTAGGAAAGAAGAGCTTTTCACCCGCAAAAGTACGTTCTGGACTTGGATTGTAGATTATTCCAGTAGTCAGGTTATTATTCTGCTTGTAATCTCTGTTCTGCCACTGTTTTTGCTTTCCTGCCTTATTAATAACGAACTTCTTCCTGTTTATGGCGACTGGTATGCAAAGAGTGCGGTAAACGAATTTTCTCGCATTAAGCACAAACCGCGAGCATTCGATTTTGCCAAGATTCAAAAGAAATATCAGCTATCCTGGTTTTACTTACTAGACTTAAATAATTCAATTCATCCTCAAGAAGCGTTCGTGCCAGAAGCGACAAAGTCTATAGAGCGCTCGTCTGTCATTCAAGATGGCAGAGACAAGTTTTTCGCCAGCGTCACAACCACTTCAAGCGGACATCTTTTTGCAGGCATGCCATTGTTTTTGATGCCCGATTTTAAGTCTGGCGAGTGGAATATTTTCAACAATTTGCATCCAGGCTCATTTGTGATTTTTGCCATACTTTTTTGCGCAGAGATTTTTGTCCTTATTCGAGTTATTTTCAATTTGCCTATTGAGCGAATAGCTCGCCGCCTGGACTATCTGGTCCCGTTAGCAAAAACGCCTTTCAGCGCCAGTCAATTAGAGGAAAATAGCGCAAACGGCTGGGCGGCTGCAGACATAAAAGCAGTGGAAGTGCAAGTCGAAAATTTGATGAATAATGTTTTGCAAGTGAGAGAAGGCACTGCAGCTCAAAAAAATGTAGAGAAGCGCAAATGGTCTTTGAACCAAAGACCCACCGGCGAACTGGACATAAGCGAGCGCTCGGGCGAACAGAAACAATTGCCCAAAAATATTTATCAATTAAGCACTGCTGAAACATCTGCTGAGTTTGCATCGCTTGCATGCTCTTCGGTAAAAGACTTGTACCCCAAGGAAATTAAATGGGTGGTTTTTTATTCCGTTTCAGAAACAGGACAAGTCGAATTTAAGTGCGCACAAGGCATGGAGACTTACACACAAGAAGCAATCGGCAAAATAAATCATGGCGAAATTACAGAATTTCAAGATCGCTCCAAAATAAAGCGCAGTATTTCGCTTGGTTCGATGCAATTAGCCAAATTTGGTCTGGATAATTTGGCTGAACGATTGAATTTTTCTAGTCTAGTCTATTTTCCAGTCTTTCGAGATAGAGTCTATGCACTGGTTTTAGTCTTTGTCGAAAAAGGTTATAGCCTAGGTCCAGATCAAATAAAAGTGATCGAAAACTTCCAAGATAATTTCAATGGTGTCTATGTAAAATTCACTCAAATAGAAGTAGCCGAAGACAAGGAATGGACAGATCCAATTGCTGGATGTGGCAACAAGATTTATCTAAACCAGCTATTTACCAAGCTTAACGAGCGTGTTATTGCATCGGGCACCACATTTTCTATTTTGTATATTTCGGCCGAACTGAACAAAGCAGAACTGGCAAAATTTCCGATTGATTTTCATAACCACTGGCTGCGCGAAATAGCCGGTATCATATTTAATACTGCCAATGCCACTCGCAGATTAGTACCCGAATCAGGGAAATCCTGTTTCTTAGCCTATTTGCAAAACAATGAATACTGTCTTGTAATGGAAGGCGAAGATCATTTAATTGATCAAAGCGCCAATTTAATCAAAGACAAAATTGCAGCTAACACTCGCTGGTTTGGTAACGCACCAAATTTACATGTCACAATTGGCTCTGCATCTTCCACTTGCGATTCAGAAATAAAAGCAGATACAAACGAAATATTTCTGCAAGCTAAAAAAGCATGTCGCTATGCTCAAGAAATTTATGCAAGTAATGCTTATTGCAATTACGCTCAAGTTCCTCCTGGTTGGAATCCCAAAGAAACTATAGAGATGGAAGGAAGCCTTGGCGTTCTATCCTGTGTCAATTTGATTCAATCTATTTCGCAAGCAGAAAAAACAGGCGTCCTGTTAGTTATAGATGATCTTGGCAGACAGTTTAATATGAAGTTTGCAAGTGGTGTGCCTATCGAAATGCAAATGCAAGAATTGAGCGGAAAGTCTGCCTTAATCGAACTGGTCACCACATTTAAATCGGGAAATTATAAGTTTCAGCAAAAACAAGTTTTACCCCCAGACGTGAACCCGAAAGCAACAGGCGGACTTGATTTTTACTTACTCGATTGTGCCTTAAGCGAAGACAAAATGAATTGGGCACTAAAGTTGCTAGACCACAAAGATTTACTTTTGCGTGCAGTAGAAAACAATGACGGCTGGATGAAAGCCTACAAAGACCAAGACATCACCCCTGAGGAAATTGAAGCCATGAAAACCATTTATTCTTTATGTGATGGCACAGTCAGAATCTCAGGTTTGAGTGCTAAGACAAGAATATTATCGACAGCAATGATTTGGCGTTGTGTTGGTTTACTGCATCAATATCAAGTGATTGAAACTAGACTCTAAGGAGAGATGAAATGGTCAAAGCAATTCCAGACGGCTATAACGCAGTTACGCCTTATCTTATAGTTAAGTCTCCTGAGACATTAATTGCATTCGCTAAAGAAGTGTTCGATGCCACTGAACACGATATTAACAAAAGTCCCGACGGCAAAATTACACATGCAGAAATTCAAGTGGGCGATTCCAAAATTATGATTGGTCGCGAGTGCGAACAAAACAAAGGCATGTCGAGCATGCTCTATATTTACGTTAAAGATGTTGATGCAGTTTATTCTAAAGCGATTAGAGCTGGAGCAGAAAAAATAGAACCAGTTAAAGACCAGTTCTACGGCGATCGCTCAGGTGGTGTGCAAGATTCAAATGGTATCAAGTGGTATGTTGCCACCCACGTTGAAGACGTGAGCAAAGAAGAAATAAACAAACGCATGCAAGCAGTGATGGCTAAGTAGTTAGTTTTTTTGCCTGCTCTTCGGCTTGCTCTTTTGTATATAAGGACTCGTCTGGCGACACAGGTGCAGGCATTGCTTTCCACTGACCAGAGCGGGTAAATTTGCCCGACGCTACAGCCACGGCAGTGGCTTTAAGCTCTTCGGCTTCTTTCACTCTATTAGTTTGATACAAAAGCTGAATGTAATGCCCAAGTAGTGTCATTACTTGAGGATGAGCACGACCAAGCCTATTCTTTTTAATACGCAAAGCCTGGACGTAAAATGGCTCGGCATCTTCATGTTTGCCCCATGAGTGATAGAGCATGGCAGCGTTATGCGTGACTGTGCCTGTATCTATGTGATCTGGTCCCAAAACACGAATATAAATTTGCAGAAGACGACGCACAACAGGAGCGCCTCTCTGGTAATTTTGCAGCATGTAGTAAATTTCGGACAAAAGCTCAAGATTTATTCCCAGACGCTTGTCTTCAAGGTCAAAAGTCTCGGCTTCTTCAAGGGCTGCAAGAGACAATCGCTCGGCTTCTTCCCACTGCCCGCGCTCCATGGCCTGCTCAACGGAAGCGATCAAGATATCCCATGGACTGGTGGGAACCTTTGGTCTTTTTCGCCTCTGCATCGAATCGGTCACACGCTACCTCTGACAAGTACTTTACGTCCATTTTAGCGACTTTAAAAGCTAAAACATATCCCCTTAGTAAGCTAAATGAACTTCTATTTCACTTTCTGCTTAGGGCTATTTTTCTCTCCAAGTCGCCTGAAATTGAAATCTGGCGCAATTGTTTGGGCAAGTACGAACCGGCTTCTGGCGGATGGAAGAAAATTGAATAAATACCCGCCGGTACCGTTATTTGTCCTATTCCCTCTTCGTTGGTTAAAACATAACCAAGCGGCATATAAGACAAATCCGAAGGATTTGGATCTTGGTCGCCTAAACTTGCGTCGGCTTCATCTTTATAACCATAAGGCAGGTATTTTATTTGGCAGCGAGGAATATTTGTGCCGTCTTCTGCCTGCACACGAAAGCGTGCCTGACACCAACCGTGCCATATTAATTCAAGATCGCTAATGTCTTGCTGTTCAGTTATTTGGACGTCGATGGCGTTTGCCTTGTCGTCTTGAACCACAATTTTGTATTTGGCTGGAGCTAGAAATATGCAAAATTTACCAGCCGAATCGGTCATCGTATCGCAAATAGCCCGCTTCAAGTCCGCCTGGGTATGAACCGAAATTTTGACCCCAGGGCGAGGTTGACCGGTGTCGTCTTTAACTTGTCCTTTGAGCGCTCTGCCTTTTTTGAGATTGATTGACACGTCGCTAGGACCTTCGACTTTTATTATTTCGGTCCAGGGAGCAATGCTTGAGTGGAAAGCCCCGTCGATTTCAAGCGTCTTTGCATCTTTGGGGTGGGCGGTTACGGCCAGCTTGTATTTGCCTGGCGGCAGAAAAAGCGAGAATCTACCCTCATGGTCCGATTTGACCAAATATTCTCGATTATTGGTCACTTCTTGAAGTCGAATCAAACAATCAGACAGCTTATTGCCTTCGAATTTAATTTGTCCTTCAACTTTTTTGCCTTCCACTAAATTGAAACTTTGCTGGCAACTTTCTTCCACTGCCACCCCTTTTTGCTCGATACCAAAATAGGTCGAGCCTAAAGGTGGATCTATGACGAAATCGAAAGCACCGCGATCTAGAAAAATTTGAAACTTTCCGTCTTTACTTGCTGTTAATTTGGTAGTTAGTTCAAGCTCTTGCTTGGCTATTGGAAAAGGCTTTTTATCGATATCAGTATTTACTTTAATACATACTTTGCTTTCTGGCACCGGATTAACTGAGGCATCAAGCACGCGCGCATCGAATTTATAAAGCTGACCCAAAACAAAGTCAAATTCTTTGTCCTGGTCTACTTCTACCACATGTATTTTTTTACTCAAAAATCTGAAAGTGTTCTGTGTATCACCTTCCAACGTGTCGAGCGCAAGCAAATGAAATTTGCCTCTAGGTAAAATAAGCGAATACATGCCGTCATTGTCGAGCAGACTCGATGCCCAATAGGAGCTTGGCTCTATGCCAAAAGCATGCACTCTAACTGTTTTCAATTGGTCACCACCTTTGGTGACTACGCGACCGCGCAAAATCACTCCGGTGTTAATATTCATATTGACGGGATTGAGCGAAGGAACCTTTAAGTCCGATACTCTTGTTTTGAGAAAGCGACCTTGATCGTCTGGAATAGCTTCCAGACAGTAATTTCCTGGTTCAATCTTGAAAATGAACTGACCTTTACTGGTAGTGCGGATGGTGGCAAGAGGTTCGTTCGAAGCATTGTATTCGCTTGAGTTTAATTGCGAATACAGATTGACTTCAACCCCTTGTACAGGCATTCCCTGATGTCTTACATATCCGTTCAAACTCACAATCGATTGAGAGTTGCTGGTCAATGTAGTCATATTTTTAGACTTCCGTTCTTAATTGGCTTAACTTAACAGGATTTGCATGTTCGACAGAATTCCAGCCCAATTCTCTCATCACATCCTTCAATACGGCAAAAGAACCTGTGGCGATCACTGTGTATCCTTGCTTTTCTTTCTCACTTGCCTTTTGCAATGCCTCTTGCATCGAATCGGCAAGAATCGATTCCAAATCAGGCCTTATAGATGAAGAGAGCTTTAGTATTTCATCTTTGGCCATGGTTTGTCTATGTGAATCAGCTTGGTAGGCGATTACCACACTTCCAGCCAAGACTCGATCAAGTAGTTTAGCCAATATCGACGGCACATCTTTATTACTAAAAAATCCTAAGATATAGCAACGTTTGTTGATTTTCATCTGACTGAGGGCACTATCGAGTGTTTCTGCCCCGTTTGGATTGTGTGCTGCATCCAAAATAATTTGCATGCCTGGATATTTGGTGCCGCCTGAAACAACTTGCAATCTACCTGGCCAATAAACGTTTGCCAGAGCCGTTTTCAGCTTACTTCCAGTGTTGACAGAAACTCTCTTTTTAAAATCGATTCTGTCGCATTTTGCTTTTGCAATCGAAATCAAGGCACACAAGGCATTTAACTGTTGATGCTCGCCTGGAAGTGAAAGTGATTCTAAAATTTCTTTAGTTGTAGCGCTTTTAGATCCATTTGCTAAAAGCCAGTCATCAACTAGTTTTATACCATCGTCAAAGTGTTCATCAAGACAAAAAATAGGTGCATTCTTCTCTTTCGCTTTCTGCACTATTACCTCTCTACCCGCGCCTTTTACTTGGGTAGTAACAAAAATTCCTTCTTTGATAATGCCCGCTTTTTCAGATGCGATTTTTTCCTTTGTCTCTCCCAAAATATGCGTATGGTCTAATTCTATGTTGGTAATTATGGAAGAGACAATGCCTTCCACTGCATTTGTTGCATCAAAGCGCCCACCCAGTCCCACTTCCAGCACAATACAGTCCACTTTTTTAGTAGCGAAATAAAGCAGTCCCATGGCAGTTAACACTTCAAACCACGACAATTCATCATAATTTGTGTCTTTGGCAAAATTAGTCGAATATTCTTTTATTTGGGTTGCGCACCAGGCAAAATCTTCTTTTAATGCTGATTGGCCATTAATCGAAATGCGCTCGTTCCAATTCAATATGTGCGGACCGGAGAATCGACCCACAACAAGACCCAAACCTTCACTAAGAGCACTTTCAAGAATGACTGTGGTAGAGCCTTTACCATTGGTTCCACCGACATGAAAACAAGGCGCGTTTGAACGTAACTGCTTGTAATAATCAAGAAAAGCACTCATACGCGAAAGTCCGGGATTTAGGTTGCCCGGCATAAGACTTTCAATGTAAGAGACGCTTTGGGTGTAATTCATGGCACTAGGATATACTGCTTTGAAATTTGAGGAAGGAATCCAAATGTCACTCTTTACCACGCAACATAAAGTTTCATCCAAGCGCATCTTCAAGGGAGTTATTTTAAATCTGCGTCTGGATACACTCAATGATGGCGACAAAACCGTTACGCGTGAAATCGTTGAACACAACGGCGGCGTGGTCATACTTGCCCAACCAAGCGAAAATGAAGTAATTTTGATCAAACAATATCGCTACACACTTGATCAATATATCCTCGAATTTCCCGCTGGACGTATCGAAAAGGACGAAGACCCCTCGCCTGCGGCCTACCGCGAATTAATCGAAGAAACTGGATACAAAGCCGAAACATGGCAAGACCTTGGCACGTTGTTATCAGCACCAGGATTTTGTACTGAAAAGCTTTACATGTACAAAGCGACCGATTTGACCTTTGTGGGCAAAGACCTTGACGAAGATGAAGAAACTGAAGTGGTTATTGTTTCGGTCAAAGAAGCCCGCGCCATGCTAATGAAAGAAGAGATTAAGGACGCTAAAACATTGGCTGGATTGTTTCTACTTCAAGACTGCTATACTTAGCGGCAAATTGATCTGTACTTAGTTGTAATGAGGAATCATTCAAATGGCTGCCAAAGAAAATTCTCAAAAGGAAAACGGCTTAACCCTTCCTATCTGGGCAATGTTTTTAATGGCGGGGCTTGGCGCAGTCGTAGTTGGCGCCTCTTTTGAAGTTATCAAATACTATCCTCAACCCCAATCAGTCGAGCCATACCTTAACTTTGGCGGTGGCGCAATCTGGGGAATGATTGTCGGAGCCATATCCGGTTTGGTTATTGGCTTTCTTACCGACGATGCACGCTTCCAGAAATAAGCTCTTCAAGTAATTCTTTATTGAAACCAACAATCATTGTGCTGCCTATTTTTATTGCAGGCGCTCTTAGATTACCTGTGGGTCCCAAGATATGGGCAGCGATATCCTCTTTGGAAGGCTTTTGCTTCTTCAAATCCAGATGGATGACTTTATTTTGCTTGGCTGAATATATATGTTCGATGCCCTCAAGCAAATCCAATGCTTTATCGAGTGGCAACCTTGTTTTGCTAGCACTCACTACTTCCTTAGCCTTACTGTAATCTTTCCCAAGAACCTCTTGAGTACGTGTACATGTCACTCATCCGGGACGATGATAAACCCACTCTGGTTGCAAATGCTTATTGGACAAGACAATCCTCCTTATCCCGGTTTTAGGCATCATAGAGTAACATATCCATAGAGGGCGGATTATTTAATGGTCGAAGGGCAACGCATCGGAGAAAAGGAAATAAAAGAGGCGCTGGCTTACGCTGACGCTGTCTTCAATGAGCAACGTTTCGAAGAAGCGGGCAAAGTATATAGTGATGTAGCGCGCGAAATCGAATTTCAATTTGGCGAAGACCTGCATGCAAACCGAAGCATGTCCAATCATCCTGCCATTCCGGTTCACATTTATGCCTTGCAAAGATTAGGCGACTGTCTGCATAGCTCAAGCAAATTTCGTGACTGTATTCCAGTATACGAGCGAGTGGTGCGGGCAAAATCTCGTTTTCAAACTGGTTTTGATAACGACTATGCTGTTCTTATTATGAAAATTGCTCGCACCTATGAGCAGTTAGGAAATTACAACGAGTCTAAAACCACGTACGAAGAAGCTCTCATGCTCGTGCGTGGTGCTCTTGGTTTTGAGCATCCATTATTTAAAAGAGTCCATCAAGCTTACGAAAATTTATCGACCAAAATAAATCAAAGAAAAAAAATTGCAGATGCATTAAAAAGCGCTTTCAGCGATACCGACGTCACGGCTGTAGCGTCAAACATCGCATCTGGTGCGTATGCTACTGCGACAAATTCAATAGAGCTAACAAACCCGACAGATTCAACAAATTCAAATCCTACTGTTCTTTCGATGGACCAGACAGATCAATTAGCTCCCGATGAGCGGGCGGCCATACAATCGTTAGCCACTACCGCCACCGCTGGTCCGTCCACTTTGGGTCTTGCCACTGCAAGCTCTATTTCAAAGCCAGAAATGCCCACCACTTCATTTTCTGCACCCAAAGGGATGGTGAGTCTAGATGCTAGTCCCGTAATGCCAGATCCCAATCGCAATCCATTTGCTGACCATGGACAGACTTTTAGCGAACCTCGACGCAAAGATCCAGCAGCAGACCCTTACGTGCAACACTTAGCTGGAAAAGTATCCAGTTTAAAGTCGCGCCGCGGTGAATCAGATTCTGATTTTCAAGATGGAGTTAGACCAGCTTTTCCAGAAGAAGCACAAATTTTGCCACCTACTCATAATCCAGATCCATACTTAGATCATCTGGCTTCGCGAGTGGCAGAACTTAGAGCACAAGTGAGCTCCATTCCTTCAGGCGTGCGCAAGGCAAGTCAATCTGGAATATGGAATGTTGCCGATCTCAATTTGGATGCCGACATCAAAGCTTCGGATGGAGTGAGCTGGCACGTACAAGAATCGACTCAACCAAATCAAGCTTTGAAAATAGAAGTTCCAAGTGTGGAAGAAATAAAATCAATCACCACACGCGAAATGCAAGTTCCAGATGTACCTGTAGATAAAGTCTCGGCGCGCAAAGCAACGATTAAAGGCGAGAAAATGTCGTCAGGTCTAATGAATGCGCGCGAATACATAATAGCCGCGATAGTGATTGTCGGGCTTATTGTTGGCGGTACGTTACTATTCAAAGACAGTAAACAAAAAAATGTCGAACTGGGATCCGGCACACAAGCAGTCACCCAGTCCCAAGGTAAAAGCCAAACATACACAAGTGGCGATGCAAAAATGTCGCTCATTATTGGCGAAAATAATTTAGCTACTTATCAAAAAGACAAATCTGCCATTCAGGTACCAAGTGTCAGGTACAACGATTTTCTAAAAATGCTTCAGCAACTTTTAGACTCAGTAATGGAGCGTCAGCTCTGGTTCTCCCACGAACCCAAAGAAAATACGCTCGTTTC
Organism: uncultured Candidatus Obscuribacterales bacterium; assembly: GCA_964606665.1. GTDB lineage: Bacteria > Cyanobacteriota > Vampirovibrionia > Obscuribacterales > Obscuribacteraceae > Aved-18. The sequence goes on from CAZSHS010000013.1 coordinate 87,544, forward strand.
TGAAAGTGGAGTGAGACTTTACGCTTCGGGCTCGCCCGAGCAAAAAACAATAGCAGACGCCAAAACCTGGTATCTGAAAATCCACTCTACTTTTGCAGTTCCACAAAATGTCAATCTAAATAGTTTGAGACTGCCTGCAAATGTCACTATTCGAGCGATGTCAGATACAAATGAAATTGAAAATAAGGACCATTTACTCTCTCTTCAAACGGGACAAATGATTGCAGACGAACCTAGAACGACACCAAATGAAATACGCGTTTATTCTTTGAGTGACAAACCAGACAAACCGCCCAATGTTTATGTAAGAGCCACAGATAGTGCTGCTCGTTGGATTGGCACCGCAAATAGTGGCGAAGTGCTTGTTTTTGGTGTAAACCAAGATTTACTGCAAACACCTGCTCAAGCCAAAATATCAGTGCCGCCCAAACCCACAAAAATTTGGATTGGCGAAAACATAAGTTGGATTTTGTATCTCGTACACTATATGGTGCCCGTATTACTTGGTATTACAGGCGGTGCTTTGATGATCGTGGGCAATAACAAAAATTCGCACTCAAGCATATCTGCGTGCTTAAGAGCACGCAGTATT
>CAZSHS010000014.1:0-1538 GCA_964606665.1 uncultured Candidatus Obscuribacterales bacterium
ACAAAATTGTCCGCTTCAGCTCGAGACCACTTAGCTGTTTCTTTCGGCAGTTCAGGAGTAGCTGCTAGATTAGCTTGTGCAAGATAATTCATATCTGATGCATTCAAATCGGCAGCATTGTGAAAATACTCATTTTGTTGCCCTGAGCTTGGCACTCTTGTACTTGCTTGTTTTGCCATGTGCACTAAATATTCGCGCGAATCACGACCAATATCGGGTGCACATGCATCAATAATTCCCTGTTGCAATGCTAGTGCAGTCTGGTATCTTCGCTCTGGATCCTTTTCCATCGCTTTGAAGACCATGTCTTGCACTTTGCCTGGAATTAGAAGCTTATGATTTACATCTACAAATGGTCTGGGATTTGATCCAACATGCTTTTGAATAAGCTCAAACACCGAGATAGCATCATAAAAGGGATCCTTGCCTGTGAGCATCTCATACATAACTGCACCAAATGAATAAATATCAGAGCGAGCATCTCCAGACTTTCCCATACACTGCTCGGGACTTATGTAGGGCGGGCTGCCCCATAGTTCGCCAGAGTTTGTGAGTTTACGCCCGTCGTCTCCAAGTTTGGCAAGTCCAAAATCGACCACCTTAACGAAATCCATTTCTTCGTCCATCAAAACTATATTGCCAGGCTTAACGTCGCGATGGACAATTCCTTTCTTGTGAGCGTGATCCAGTGCGCTACAGACTTGCACACTGATGCGAGCAAATCGCTCTAAATCAAGAGGACCGTCGTCTTGAATCAAATTATCGAGACTCTTCCCACGTAGATAGTCCATCACTACATAAGGTTGATCGTCATCACCAATTACGCAATCATATACGGTGACAACGTTTGGATGACTCAGTGCGCAAAGACTTCTTATTTCGCGCAGAAATCGCTCACGATAAACTGGCTTTGAGTCGACTTGTAACTTAATTGTTTTCACCGCAACATGTCTGTCAATTGTTAACTGAACGGCTTTGTAAACTACACTCATACCGCCTGTGCCAAGGATTTCTTCAATGTAGTAACGATCGTCCAGAGTTGTGCCGACCATCGGGTCGCGACTTTTAGCACCACTTGCGCTTGGATTAGTATTCTTTTCAGGCTCTTGACTGTCTTGCATTTTTTCTTAAAAAACTAAAATGGAGGTCCGCCATTAGGAGGCCCACCGCTTGGCGGCCCGCCTTGCGGAGGTCCGCCGCCAAATCCGTTGTTGCCACCACCCATAGGACCACCTTGGCTCTGATGTCCACCTTCTGGAGCCATCAAGTCAACGCCAACAGTTTGATAGACTATAGTTTGAAATTCGCGAATGTTTCTAAAAGCTTCAGCTTGCTTGCCTTGGGTGAAAAGCGTATTAATAGTCGTTCTCATAGCTCTCAAAGTCTGACCTTTTGCACGGTCTTTAGACTCGACCTGACGTACAAGCATGTCCGATTTTTGATTAAAAGAGGCTTTTATTTGATTCGCTTCAGCAGGAATAAAATTGCTCTCTGGACCAGTTTGAACAGGAAGCGACTGATTTGAATGTCCAGACTGG
>CAZSHS010000014.1:1548-13093 GCA_964606665.1 uncultured Candidatus Obscuribacterales bacterium
AGTTTGACCAAACGATTTGCCGCCAGAGGCTGAAATAATTCCTTTACCGCGAGCTATTCGCTTAGCTTCTTGCAAAATATTTTCTTGCTGGCTTAATGTGCGCTCAAGATTAGAGATCTTAGTACTCAAGTCATCTATTTTGCCTGCGGCCACTTGTGCTTCCACATCTTTAAAAGCATTTTGAAATGGACGTACACCAGTACCCATTTTTCTCAAATGATCAATTCGCCTCCAGACAATTAGGCGTCGCTCGAACTGCGGACCTTGCACAACATCTGGAGTTTGCTCGCCGGCAACCGAAATGAGATAAATTGATGCCAAAAATTTATCCGGCTCGATTTTGCCAGAACCAAAGTCTTTGATTTGTTGCGAAGATATCTGAATATAGCGACCTTCTTTATCCTGCTGCGAAAAAACCACCTTAATATCGGTCACTTGCTCGGGAGCATTTTCAATTAGAGTTTTGCCAAGAAAAATAGCGTCGATTTTCAGCTCTTTATCAGAGGCACTGGGATTCTTGTCCACCACAACGGTCACCAAGGGACCCTCCCCCATAATGTTAATATTACTCACCCGCGCTTTTGCATTCGCTCGAAGTAATGTTGTCAATTGAGAGCTGGAAAGCTTTGCCCACGCAGGATTTTGGATGCTTAAGCCTAAGATGACACTCACAGCCAGAAAAACTGATTTTAGCGGGATGGATGGCATAAAGCTCCGATTTAATCTCCATAAAAAGAAGGCTTAAAGCTTTAATGCCATCGTTATATAGATTTGAAACTTGGCTTGAGTTTCTAAACCATTGAGAAAATCGACAAAATAAGATTTTCGACCGAACTCTTTTCAACCGAGCTAGCTAATTGAACTTTATGACCAAACAAACTAGTCGAAACCTTTCCTCGACTGACCCCATCTGTGGTGACATCGATTTTTACAGTTTTATATTTGAAAAGCGAAGGTTCTATGATGGCAGCAGCGGTACTTGTGTCCCAGAAATAATATTGAAACCCTTTTCCACTCACTAATTGCCAAAGTCGCGATGCCAGTTTGGAAGCTTTTGATTTTACTGCTTGCTCTTCCAATCTTGAGAGAAAATCTTCAGTCACAGGCAAATTATTGGTCAAGTCGAGCGAGTGCAATTTAATTGGAATTTTACTAGTCAAAATTGCTTTGAACGCGTGAGGATCCGCATAAGTATTCCATTCCGCACTACCATCTGTCTCGTTTAGCTCTACGTTGCCATCTACTTTTAGAGCACCACCCATGATGTATATTTCTTTTACTTTCGCTTCTAGTTCGGGATTTTGACGAAACACTTTTGCAAGGTTAGTTAAAGGTGCGGTGGCAACAATAGTTACAGGTACCCTGGAGGCTTTTAGACAGTCACTAAATACGATATCGCTACGTCGGGGTCTTTCTGTTTGATAACGACGCTTGAGCGCAATATCTTCAAACAATGGCAATTCATTAATGACAACGCTGTCGTCTCGCCAATTTACAGGAAACGGATTGGGAACTTCTTCATTGCTCACAGCAATTTCCGGACCCTCTAAATTGAGATAAGTAGCCATTTTGAGGGTCGTTTCATAAGCCAAATCTGCATAGCAACCGGCATTAGTAACACCAACAGCTTGCAATTCCACCTCCGGCGACAGCCAGAGGAGAAGAGTGCTTAGTAAATCATCCACATGACCGCCCTGGTCAAGCAAGATGGGTCTTTGCATTTAAGTGCAGATTCCAGATTAGGAAATAACAAGCTTACACTACTGACAACCTAAGGAAAATCTACAATCACTCCTGCAAGCGGCATTTGTTTCTCGTGTTTACCTTTTAATTGCTCGACAATGACCTGAGCCTTGCCTTGCTCGTCGGCTTTGAAAAATTCTTCTTCCGATTTGTATTTGCCCTGTACATTAAATTGGTCAATTACAAATGGAACACCATTTGCGTAAAGCGGCGAAGGGTGGTCGCAAACATGAAAATGTAAGTGGGGGCCCGACGAATTACCTGCGTTTCCAACCAGTCCAATTTCTTGACCGCAAGTAACAGTATCGCCAATTTTCACTTTGATACTACCCTTCTTCATATGTGCGTAGAAAGCGTATTTATTCTCGCCTATTTTCACTATTGCATAATTGCCACCAGCATCAGCTATCTTGATGCGACCTGGCTTATCTGGAATTTGATTCTCAAACTGATCGACAACATCTACAACCTCTCCATCAGCCACAGAAATAATTTTTTGCTCGTAACAGGGATAACTTTTACATTCTTTGCGATCGCCATTTGAAGTGTGATTATTCTCGTCAAGCTTTATCCAATCGTTGGCAAAACGCTGGCTCAAACACAACTTATTATTCAAACTCAAAAGTGCACGGCGATGTCCGGTATCAGTACCGATACCACCCACTGCTACCCACCCCTTGCCTGAAAGCGGCGGGCCAATTACAAGTTCGTTTTGATCCACTTTAACTTTATCTGTTTCAATCACTGTTTCTGGATTTAATATAGGTGCATCGGCTTTGTCTGCGCCCTGAATGGCATAGGTTAGTTTGTGCGAAATTTCTTTTGGAATCGAACTATTTTCCAAGGCTAAAGTGACCCAGCAGAAGCCTGTGTCGCCTGGTTTAAAATCGGTAGTATTCTTGCGTGCGACTGTAACAATCTGAAGCAATTCATTGCCGGAAAAAGTTTTGAGCACTTTTTTGTCTTTGTCTAAAACTTCAAGAGTTTTTAGTTTAACTTCAAATCCGCCACCATTTGTAAAACGCAGTTCGTATGCTAAATAGCTCTTACCATCAACTGCTTCCACTGCAATTGGTGGTTGCATATTTGATACCATAAGCGGTGTGTAATTTATTTCAATTTTATTTGCTCGTACCGGCATCCATGGTGCTGCAAGTAAAACAGAAAGTAGAACCATCAAAGCTATTCGTGTCATCATTACTTTTAATCTCTCAGGGAGTATACTCTAATCAATATGAATGAAATAAATGATAGCAGTAAAAAGCCCCGAGTCGTCATAATCGGCGCCGGTTTCGGCGGACTGGCAGCAGCACGAGATTTGCGCTCTGCTCCGGTTCAAGTAACTGTGGTAGATCGTACAAACCACCATCTTTTTCAACCGTTACTCTATCAAGTTGCAATGGCAGGACTTGCTCCTGGCGAAATCGCTTGCCCTATTCGCTCTATTTTGCGCGACCAACCCAATACAGAAGTTGTTCTGGCTGAAGTGAAAAGTTGCGAACTAGATGAAAAGATATTGCAAACATCGATTGGGCCTATCACTTTCGATTATTTAGTCATAGCAGCAGGCGCTCAAACCAATTTTTATGGACATTCTGACTGGGCTCAATATGCCGTCGGACTCAAAGATCTTGATGACGCATTAGAGATTCGCCGTCGCACACTTCTTGCATTTGAAGAGGCCGAGCGCGAATCGAATCTTGAGCGACAAAAACAACTACTGACATTTGTAGTTATTGGAGCCGGTCCTACCGGTGTCGAACTAGCAGGATCACTTGCTGAGATTGCACGTTTTGCCTTAGCTAAAGACTTTCGTCGCATTAATCCAAAATCTGCTCGGGTAATTTTGCTTGAAGGTCTACCCAAAGTGTTACCCCCATTTGTAGACGAATTGTCGCTTAAAGCCCGAGATGAGTTGATACACATGGGAGTAGAAGTGCGTGTAGGCGTGAAAGTCGAAGGCATAGACGGAGAAGGAGTTCATCTTGAGGGTGGCGAATTCATCCCAAGCGAAACTGTATTGTGGTGCGCAGGCGTGGCACCGGTTCCGCTTGCGTCAAGAATAAGTCCCAAGCCAAATCAGGACCGCGCTGGTCGATTAATAGTCGGCACAGACCTTTGCATAGAGGGCTACAAAAATGTTTTTGCCATTGGCGACATTGCCAATTTCACTGGACCCGAAGGCAAACCCCTACCCGGCTTGGCACCAGTGGCTATGCAACAAGGTAAAGCTGTAGCAGACTTTATTAGAAATGATTTGACTAGAAACCCGCGCCGCAAATTTGAATATATTGACCGCGGGACTCTTGCTACAATTGGAAGATCGGCTGCAGTTGCTGATTTTGGCAAAATGAAACTAACTGGCTTTATGGCGTGGCTGGCGTGGTTATTTATTCATATAATGTTGCTTATAGGTTTCAGGAACAGGCTGGTCGTCATGACCAATTGGATGTGGTCGTTTCTAACTTATGAACGAGGATCAAGGTTAATTACAGGGCACAGAATGCTTGCAGGAGCGCCTGAATGCTCGGATAAAACAACAGGTAAAGAGTGATGAAAAAATATCTGGCCCTTTCAAGCATCTTATCGACGCTTGGCGCCCTGTCTCTTGCGGCGCCGCAGACCATGGCATATAAACTCGATGTTATAGCAAGCGAAAACATTGTCAATCAAGAAGCACTCCTCGACAAACTTGAAAAATACGAAGCGGCGTCGCTTGCTAAACTTGCCGCAGTATTAAAAGGCACAAAGATTGATCCCGAAAGCATGGTTACACTAGGACTTAGTCTAGATGGCTCGATTCACAGTTTAAATTACAAAGATCCAGGAGCAACAATAGCCGCCGACTCACCCGAGCGAAAAGCACTACTTAGCGCCAGAACAATTCAATTTGGAAAAATACCGTCACTTGAATCGGGTTATATCAAAATTACTTTGCCATACAAAGAATTGATGGAAGGCAATTACAAGAGAAAACTATATGTGGTGCAAACACCTGAAGGTCAATCAATAGGTGGAGTTGGTGGCATCAATATTGGTGGCGTATTAGGAAACGTAGAAGCTTCACCATCAGATGTGGAAAATTTTCGCAGACGAAATGTGCGCAGACAAACAGTGGTTTCCCCGGCTCCATACACCGATAAAGATCGAAAATTCGATAGTGATATCACGAGCCTCTACAGCTCGTTTTGTGCACGACCAACCTCTTCTTCGCGTTTTGATAGTAGCGAAAAGTCTACTCTAAAAGATTTAGAAGAACAAAGCGCCAAGTACATGCAACAAGAATACTGGCTGGCTGCTGCACAGGCTTATTTAAATGAAGCAAAATATTTTCTGCGCATATCTGAATTAGATAAAGGCAAAGAACGATTTGCTAAAGCCAAGAATTTGCTTAGCAAGTTAGAACTAGCCGAAAAAGAAAATCTAATAAAAAGTACAGTAGAAGCATCCTCTAATCTAGCGCGCGGCAATGAGAATTTTTCATGTCGGGAATACTTGCTACTTGAAGCTTACAACATGGCAAAAGAACAAAAGATTTCAAATTCAAATTTGAGATTTGATACCATCCAAGCACTGGCAGATTTTTATATAAGTGCAGAACAAAAAACCGAAGCACTAAATTATTACAACGAACTTCTTGCTGCAACAATTGCATCTAAAGACAACCCCGAGCGAGCAGCTCAATCATTCGTCAAAATTGCACAAGCTCAAAGAGCCCTTCAGGACGGAGTTTCTGCAGACAAAACTCTTGCAAAAGCAAATACATATCTTGTAAAAAAATTGGGCAAAGATAGTGTCATTCTGATACCTATATTAATTCAAATGATGCAAAATACGACCGATTCAAAAGTGCAAGAAGCCAAACTTGAGCAGATTGAAAACATTGTCGAAAATTATAAACAAGCAATTGTGACTAACTCACGAAACTCAGCCGACCAAAGTGCATTAGCTGCGGCAAGAGCATTACTGAATGAATCGCGCACTAATGATTATAGAAGATACAACGACCCAAACTCAGCCACTCAAATTAATTTGTCGGCATCATGCGCACGACTGGGATACAAACTGAAATTAAAAGCTGAACCTCGTTTCGACTATTCTGCGTTCACTCAGCTAGCTCGCGCTATGCAAACAGCAGGACAATTTGAACAAGCAGCTAACTTGTATAAAGAAACAATTGCTATGCTTGAGACCTCTCAGAACCAAAGTGAATCACACTATGCAGATTCTTTGCGCGGCAACTATATAAGAGCGCTTGAGCAAGCGGGAAAAACCGAAGAAGCGGCAAAAATCAAAGACGAATTAAAAACAAAAGAAACCAAACGCATCGCCGATGTCATTCAAAAAATGGAAGACGCACTTGCAGACGCAAGTGAGAAAAGACCTGTCGAGCGCGTGCGAAAAGAAATTGGTTTATTTGGACTTTATGCCAATCAGAAAAATGCCACCAAAATAAAAGATGTACTATCCAAAGCCCTTGTAGACTTAAAAGCAATTGATGGCTCAGCAAAAGAGCTTCACTCGCTTGGATTCACATTAGTCGGACCTATTCGCACTCAGCCAGAATTTTTCCAGGCTGATCCAAAAATGGAAGAATTGCTTGTGCGTACTATTCTTTTGTTTGACGAAAAAACTGCAAACGGTATCGACTCGATGGCGATGAATACACTTACTTTGCGCATCGTGGGTGGTGACAAAAACGAACTGGCAAAGAAAGTAGCCAAAGCAATAGAGGAATCAAGACAAGGTCGTGGCACACCTGATGGACAAAGTAAAATTTCAACTCTAGACGAACAAATAGACCGCGCCAGTTCTAAATTAGACTATGCCTTAGTGGCAAAACTTAAACAAGAAAAAGTCGATGCCATGAAGAAAGAAAAGCAACGGGACATTTTTGTAATTACCGCGACTTTTCAACTAAGTCGAGCTTATTTTGAAGCGAAACAAATGACCGAAGCAAAAAAAGCGTTCGATGAAGGCTTGCAATTAGTGGAAGCTAGCAAGCCTGCAGAATTAGCCAGAAATCTAAGATCTATCGATATGGCAATTTCTTATTTTTCAATGCACAAGCAATACGATTTGATCGAAAAAGGACTTCGCAAATACGTTGCTCTAATGGCTACAGTTCCAGAAGTTGAGTCGCATGATTTTTATCGATTCGATCACAGCACCGATTCTTTAACTAGAGCATACATTCAAAATGGTGACTTAGATAAAGCAGTTGATTTTGAGCGCTACGTGCTGAACACGCTATCAAATAGCAAAACAAAAAATCAAAAACTAATTACTCAGGCAAAATTGAGTCTATCTTTGACTTTGCTTCAAGTTGCAAATCGAGACTCAAAACGCAAAGACACGCTGATGCAAGAATCAGAAAAAGAATTCAATGGCGCACTTGGCGAACTTACAAGCTATTATGGTCCCAAGTCTGCACAAGTAAAACGTGCCATTCAAGATCGCATGCGCGAAGTAAAAGGAAATGATTTGCAGGCGCTCGAAAATCTGAAAAAGCTTCAAGATCAGAACTAATTCATAGACAATAGACTAATCTATTTTTTTGCCGGTACAGACGGTTTGACTGGACTAGAACTCGCCTGCATCATTTTAAGTAGATCAGCATTGAGCATTTTGCGTGGCTCTACTGCTGGTACTGTAAGAACTAGCTCTTTACCTTCCCACTCACCACCAAGTTGCGGTGTCTGGCTTTCGCCAAAAGCGCTTTTAACTTTCCAATACTATAATAGTAAACTCCAAAATCAGAAAATATCATTGCCATGTACGTGTCATCAGACGCCATGAATGGTCTGTACGCCATAGTTGCATCATTGAATATTCTCAGTCCTTTGTCGACTTGTCCCTGATATGCATAAGCTCGACCAATCACAGCCCACGCACGCATAACCTGGGCGTTTTGTGCTGCTGCGGCTTCTTGAATTGAAGGAAGAGTTTGAGCGATAGCGCCTGGGTCGGGTAATTGTTTTACCATCTGTGCTTTGGCTGTTTCGAACTGTTGAGGCGCTTCGTTATTCACCCAATTACGCAGCTTGTCTATATTGTTTTGAATACTTTGATCTTGGGCGCAAACAGGATTGCATACTCCTAGATACAAAAGACATGCAAGAAGCAAACATCTGACTTTTTTAAAACTGATCATGGCTTATTCGACACTTTGATTAAAGGAGACGTCTAAAGTGCCGTGAGTATATCATTCATGCTTTTAAGATAAAAAATAGTCGTCTGCAAAGTAGAAGCCTGTGCAGACGACCTCACTGCATTGCTGCAGATACATAGACTATAACACTGATTTAAAAATGGAGCCGACGATGGGGTTCGAACCCACGACCTGCGGTTTACGAAACCGCTGCTCTACCAGCTGAGCCACGTCGGCATTTAGCATCCGTCACTACATTATATATAGTCCCGGGCTACAGGGAAATTCTAAGCCGGCTTGGCGTTAACCAAGCTTAGACAATCCCTATTGAACATAGGTATATAGAATCGATATATCGACCATATACTCGACTTTTCGGGGCTGTCAAAGCATTTGAATTTAACCAAAAAAGTGAGGAAGTCATGAATATAAAGAGCGAGCCGCGGGCATATAATGTATAACGATTATCATAGCTTCTTGGACGTTTCAGCCTAGCTGGACGGATATAGACGGGTCAAAAGCGTCAACCAAGACATGAGTCGAACAAAAATCCGTGTTTAAGGTGATCTACTGGAGGCAACTCCTAAGAGCCCAAAGACACGAGAGGAAAATGCCTGACTGCTGGTAAGTCTGACTTACTGTGGTCGAGCATAATCAAAACGCATAGCAGCACGCGACACCAAAGATGGTATCAAGGAGTCGCTGGCTACGCCACTGGAAAGATTTGCTTAGCAAGGCTTTCCAGGCTTTGCGCTTTTTACTTTCTCTTTTTTCACGTTTTGTATTCCTTATATGTGGTGCTTTTATGATACCGCTTGCGCCTGACATGTACCTATTCAAAACTAGACTTCATGCGGCTTTCGCCAAAGCGCCATTTGACACTATAAAAATCCCAAAGCGGAAGCACCATGATTAGTTCAAGACTTTCGAGGATACCAAGTCGAAGGAATATTGGCTTTCTATGCAGATAGAAAACGACCCAAAAATATTTTGAGAAATTATTTTTGGGATACTTCACAGCGCTATGAGTGATTGCTATAGTTATAAATGTAGACGGTGAGCAATTCGAAACGGAGTTGCTTTGAGCCGAGGGGCAAAACGGAAACGACAGGTTGACGTCAACCGGAAACGACAGTAAGCAGCCCGCCTAGCGTGAAGGACTAGCTGAAGCGCTTCGAAAATACTGAGCCTGTGCAACAGGCAGCTAGACAGTAGTAAAAAGACCGCCGCGAATTTATTCGGGTGGTCTTTTTGTTTGCGCAGTTTTAGTCTCAGCCTAACTCTTACCAATCTTGCAAAAGCGTATAAATGATAAAGTTATACCGTTGTAGATCCGCTATTTTATTGGTGAGAGAAGATGAAAGACGCCCCAGTTTCCTTGAAAATTGAAAAACTCGCCCATTGCCAGGGCATGCCCCAATACGCAAGTGGCGGAGCTGCAGGTCTTGATTTGTGCCTGGCAAGTGACAAACCAGTCGAAATCAAAGCCGGACACAGAGACATGCTTCCAACCGGCATTAAAGTCGAAATTCCTCAGGGCTACGAAGGACAAGTTCGACCCCGCTCAGGGCTTGCTGCCAAACACGGAATTTCGCTCACTAATTGTATTGGCACAGTGGACTGTGATTATCGCGGTGAAGTTATGGTCCTCATCATCAATCATGGTCAAGAAGCTTACACTTTTCAACCTGGCGACAGAATTGCCCAGCTTGTCATCACTCCTGTAATCACAGTGGCAATTGAAGAAGTCGAAAGCGTCTCAACAACAGCACGCGGCGAAGGCGGCTTTGGTTCCACCGGCAAAAATCTACTAACAGTCTAATGCGAGTTATCATTGCTGGAATAAATGGCAGACTGGCCAAAGCTAGTGCTCAAGCCATAATTGCCTCGGGCGATTGCGAACTGGTTGGTGGATTCGGGCGCAAAAATGCCGACTATGTCGGCGACGAGATTCCAGGCACACTAATTCCTATTGCTGCGGATCTCGATTCTATCGATACTGAGGCAGATGTTTTGCTTGAATTATCGTCGCACTATAGCGCGGTAAATAATGCCAAAGCAGCTCTAGAGCGAGGTATGCGCTTCGTTATTGGCACATCTGGACTGAGTGCAAAAGACATCATAGACTTAAGCGCACTAGTCAAAAAGAATAAAACAGGCTCAATGATTGTGCCGAACTTCTCTATTGGTGCCGTTCTTATGATGGAGTTTGCCAAATCAGCCGCCAAACATTTTCAAAATGTAGAAATTGTCGAAACGCATCAACCACATAAGCTCGATGCGCCATCAGGCACGGCATCACACACACTGCGCAAAATTGCCGAAAATCAAAAAGAATACAATCCAAAAGTAGTGGACGAAAAGGAGCTGATGCCTGGTGCTCGTGGCGCTCGCCATGAATCAGGCGTGCGTGTGCACTCGCTTCGATTGCCTGGGTTAATTTCGCGCCAGGAGGTCATATTCGGGTCGCGGGGCGAGCTTTTGACTATAAATCATGACAGCTTTAATACCGATTGCTTCATCAAAGGCATACTATTGAGCCTTAGAACAGTACAATCATTGGATGGATTAGTGGTGGGTCTGGAGACCCTGCTATAAAAATCGCGGAGTCGCATATGAAAAAAGAATTGAGAGTGGCTATTTTAGGGGCGACAGGACGTGTCGGTCAGGAATTGTTGTCTGTGTTAGAACAGCGCAACTTCCCTGTATCTGAGCTTATTGCACTTGCAAGCGCTCGCTCGGCCAATACTTTTGTTGAATGGAAGGGCAAAAAAATTGAAGTAAAAGAGCCCACAGACGAGATCTTTAAAAATTGCGATTTAGTTTTGGCATCGGCAGGCGGTTCGGTCAGCAAAGAATGGGGACCGCGCGCAGTCAAGCAAGGCTGTGTATTCATCGACAATTCAAGCACTTTTCGTATGGACAAAGATGTTCCACTTATAGTGCCTGAAGTAAACGCTCATGAATTAGAGAAACACAACGGATTGATAGCCAACCCTAATTGCTCGACCATTCAATTGGTTGTGGTTCTCAAAGTTTTGCACGAATTAGCCGGTCTAAAACGCGTAGTGGTATCCACATACCAGAGTGTGAGCGGAGCTGGCAAAGAAGCAATTGATGAACTTCAAGCTCAAACCAAAGAAGTTCTTTCGGGAAATGAGGCTAAGCCTGAAGTATTCAAACGTCCAATTGCCTTTAATTTAATTCCGCAGATAGACGTTTTTTCTGAAGATGGTTATACATTTGAAGAAATAAAAGTCATAAACGAATCGCGCAAAATTCTTGGCTTACCAGAACTTGCAATTACTTGCACCGCAGTACGCGTGCCGGTTGTAATTGGACACAGCGAATCTGTGACAGTAGATTTAGAGAAGAAAGTAAGTCCTAGCCAAGTTCGAGAAAGTCTTGCAAATAACGAAGCCATAGAAGTTTGGGACGACTGGTCTAAAGCTCATTTTCCCACACCAATAGATTGTGCTGGAAAGGATCCTGTTTATGTAGGACGAATCAGAAAAGATACTTCCTCTGAAAACGGAATTAATTTGTGGGTGGTGGCAGACAACTTGAGAATTGGTGCAGCATTAAATGCGGTGCGCATTGCCGAGTATCTTTTGTCACATGATTTGATGGAAACCAAAAAAGTTTTAGCCT
>CAZSHS010000014.1:13103-14079 GCA_964606665.1 uncultured Candidatus Obscuribacterales bacterium
ATATAGGAAGTAATGATCGGATCTGACGCCCCTTTATTTGGAAGATTGTTGACCGCTATGGTCACACCTTTTGATCACTCGAATGAAATAGATTATAAATCGACAGAGAAGCTCATCGAGCATCTTATCGAATCAGGCACTGATACCATTGTGGTATCAGGCACCACCGGTGAGAGCCCGACACTATCTACAGAAGAGAAGCTTGATCTTTTGAAATTCACCAAAGAAAAAGCAAACAAAAAAACGAAAGTCATCTTTGGTGCGGGCACAAACGATACAGAAAAATCTGCAAAACTAGCTAAGAAAGCCGAAAAAGCAGGTGCTGACGGTTTACTTATAGTAGCGCCATACTACAACAAACCCAGTCAGGAAGGCATTATTGCTCACATTAAAGCAATAAACGATAAAACCGATTTGCCCATCATTGTTTATAACATTCCAGGTCGCACCGGTATCAATATTCAACCAAAGACCATGGTCAAGATTATCGAAACTTGCAAAAACGTCCACGCCATCAAAGATTCAACAGGCGACATTGACCAAATGGCAACGCTTGCTCGCATGTGTTCGGATCCTTTTAGACTATATTCCGGCGACGATAATCTTACTCTTCCTTTTATGAGTGTGGGAGCCTGTGGGGTCATAAGTGTAGCTAGTCACGTTATTGGCAAAGAAATTGCACTTATGATGAAATTGTTTGCCGAAGGTGAAATTCGCGAAGCGCGCGCTTTACACTACAAGTATTTGCCACTGTTCAAGGGTCTTTTCATTGCTCCAAATCCTACTTGCGTCAAATATGTTTTGTCGCTTATGGGATTGTGCAAAGAAAATCTGAGACTACCACTTGTGCCACTAGATGCAGAGCAGAAATTGCAAATGAGAAATTTGCTTACTGAATGCGAAGTAAGCACAATGAGCGATAAAGGAAATCTTTGTGGCACTAGATAAACTGGTCAAAATAATTCCACTTGGTGGT
>CAZSHS010000014.1:14089-53655 GCA_964606665.1 uncultured Candidatus Obscuribacterales bacterium
AGCTAAAACTTGATCTTCGTGCTGGCGGTGTAAATGTTTAATGAGTAACCACCCACACCCGAATTTAGGCGAGCCATCTAAGTTAGCGAAAGATGGTTTACGTCTAGTTGCGCTTGGTGGTCTTGGCGAAATCGGCAAGAATACTATGGCTATATGCTGTGGTAACGACATTATTCTTGTTGATGCCGGACTTGCTTTTCCATCCGACGATCTAATTGGCGTCGAATTAGTACTACCTGATATTTCTTTTCTGATTGAAAATCAAGAAAAGATTCGTGGGCTTGCAATCACCCATGGTCATGAAGATCATATTGGTGGCGTGCCTTTTATATTAAATGAGATTTCTCTGCCTGCTATTTATGGACCGGCTCTGGCTCTTGGATTGCTTGAATCTAAATTGTCTGAAATGGGACTTCAAGATCGCACCCACTTGAAAAAGGTCAAGCCGCGTCAGCGAGTTCGCATGGGATGTTTTGAAGTTGAATTTATTCGCTGCACCCACTCTATTGCTGATAGTTTCTCGCTCATTATTAGGACGCCAATTGGCAATTTGGTTCATACTGGTGATTTCAAGTTTGACCTAACACCAGTAGATGGCGAATTATTTGACTTTGCTAGTCTTGCCCGCGCCTCAGATGAAGGCATTTTGCTCTTAATGAGCGATAGTACAAACACAGAGCGCCCTGGATACACTCCATCCGAGCGGACTGTCTGGGGCAAGCTAAATGAAGTTTTTGCTCGCGCCCCGCAGAGAATCATAGTTACAACTTTTGCAAGTAACGTGCATCGCGTACGTCAGGTTTTGCTTGCTGCAATGCACTATGGCAGAAAAGTTTCTATATTAGGACGCTCAATGCACAAGTTCGCCGAACTCAGTCGCGAGCTTGGTTATATGAAGTTTCCCGATAATTTATTAATTCCAATCGAACAAATAAGAGACTATCCAGATCATCAAGTAGTGATTCTAACTACTGGTAGTCAGGGCGAACCATTATCTGCCTTAACTAGAATCGCCAATAACGAACATAAGTTTATTAGTATTATCCCTGGTGACACAGTCATTATTTCTGCTACTCCTATTCCCGGAAATGAGCGCTCCATAGCTAATACCATTAACAAACTGTTTTTGCGCGGTGCAGACGTGGTTTATGGCAAAGGCTCAGGCATTCACGTGTCAGGTCATGCTTGCCAGGAAGAACAAAAACTGATGCTCAACTTATGTACTCCCAAGTATTTCATGCCTATTCACGGCGAGTACAGAATGCTTGTGAAACACTGCGAGCTTGCTACTGAAACTGGAATACCTGCTGAAAATACTTTTGTTTTGAAAAACGGCGAAGTGCTCGAATTAACCAAAAATTCATGCACCAAAAGTGGTGCGGTCAAATCCGGGGTTATTCTTATAGATTCCAACCGCGAATGGCGCATAGATTATGAGACAGTGGACGACCGCAAGCATTTATCACAAGAAGGACTTGTAATGGTGGTCACCACCATGGGTAGTGACGGCAAAATGCTTGCCGGTCCCGATATTTCCATTCGAGGCATTATTTTGCCCCAAGATGTTCCAGCCGAAGAATTTGTTTTACTTATTTCAAAAGAAGTCGAGACATTGCTTACAGGCAAAAACCGCAAGTGGAAGGATGAAGAACATATTTCACTTCATATCCAAGATGGGCTGGAAGAGTTTTTGCAAAAACGCATGAACGCAAGTCCTCTCGTTCAAGTGAAAGTAAATCTCGTTTCTGTTTCTCAAGAACAAGGCGATGGCGACCCTATGACAACTAAGGCAAGCGATAAAAGCTCTCGTTCTTCCAATAAAAAGCAGAGCTAGAAACCACCGCTAATACATCTACAAAGAAAAATCCCTCCGGTGAAGGAGGGATATTACCTGTTTTGTGTGGATTAGATGCAGGTAAGGAGGAGACAGAATGAGCGCCGGGCAGACAAACTCGTTCGCCTCTGTTAATGACCATGATAACAATGCTGACAACTGTGGTCTGTTAAAAAAATGTCGGGTCGAATCCGTGGATGCCCACCCCTGAATTTTATTAGAAACTGTTAATACTATTTACATGCAGTTGTCTTGTTTACAAGTGCCTAAAACCAAGAAACCCAGGAATAAAATTCCAAGGCTTCTTGTGTCGTCAGTTGAAAAATCGAGCTAATTGAATTCGAGTTTAACTAGTTAGGTTTGTTACTCGAAGGATAAAGAAAATCGAGTGCACCTAAATCGTAACTTCCATCGGCTGCTGTTTGAGGTTCCATTTTCAAATCCGAAGTCAATTTGATATTGCTTGGAGTGAAAATATAAACTTGCTCGCTCAACTTGTGGAAGTCTCCATCTAAAGCGGCTGAGGCACCAGCTACAAAATCAACCAGACGACTAGCGTCGAGTTTTTTCATATTTTCCAATGAAATAGTGGTGGCAGCTCTGCAACGCAAACACTCTACGATGTCGATAGCTTCTTCAAAAGTAACTGGCGAAAAAATTGAAATTTGAGATCCAGATTTTAGATTGGGATTTGGTGCGCGCATGGCACCAAGTGCCATTGATTTTCTGTCATTCAAGGCGGGAAATAAATCCACTACCGCCTGTTTTGCCGGTCCGCGTGCCAGTTGAGCTGACATCATTGGCATTTCGCCGGTTTGAGTATTGATATTGTCGTTCGTCATATTTAGGTCCTACCCGTGAATACCTTGATGGAACACAGACACTGCATCACATTTAATTCTATAGTTTTTGTCACAATTCGCAAGTGTCCTAACTGATGTCTATGGTATTACTTTTAGCATCATACTTTTACTTGGCGTCTGTCGACACGCCATAGCTCGCTGCTTCAAGACCCGCTTATTCTCTTGATTTCCAGTTAAAACTTTGGAATTTCATTTTCGCCACGCTTTATCGGTCACCACTTATAGTTCTATTTATAAAGATCTATTGGAAAGAATATATCGACAAATATCCATATCTTCGCTATGAGTCACCTTTATATTGAACCTCGAACCTGGTACCACTTTAACACTATGACCTGCATGCTCCAGACAAGCGGCATCATCAGTCACGACTAGTCCTTTTAAAACCAGCTTCTTATGTGCCTCTAAGAGCCAGTCAAGCCTTCCGCCCTGAGGAGTTTGGGCTAGATATAATTCGTCTCTATTAAGTGTTTCTTTGATATATAGAGTATCCCTATCAACTTTTTTCACCGTATCTGGCACTACACTAGCCATGGTGGCAGCACCAGATGCGATTACTTCTGATACCACAGCATCAATATCATGTTTTGTTATAAGCGGTCTTGCCGCATCGTGAATGAGGGCGTGCATGGGCTTTGGAGTGTGACTTGTGCTTTGTATAAGCCCAAGATATACCGATTCTTGTCTGTTCTTGCCGCCGCTTATGACATCTATTTTTTTATTAGTATCAATGGCATCGACTTGCTCTTGCATTGAAGACAAAATATATTCATTGCCAACCAAAACTATTGAAGATATATATGCGCTAGATATAAATTCGCGCAGGCTCCACATATAGAGTGGACAGTCCAGCAACATGCGACATTGCTTTGGACTTTCTTTGCTTATATCTGAACTGAACCGACTGCCTTCTCCTGCGGCGGCAATTATTGCCACAACTGGATTTATTGCGTTCAAGAGTTCGCTACAGGCTCGTCTACTACAAATTGAACTGGGACTTCGACATCTTCATGCTCAGACACTGGCTCAGACATCAAATTTGGTTCGGGACCTGGACTTGCATCAAAAGTCGAGATTATTTGCTCAGGCATCACTTGTGGCATCACTTCATTTTCTGCCACTTCTGCTTGCGCGACTTCAGCCGGCAGCGCATCAACTCCAGGCTCTGGAGCATTTGCAGCTTTTGCTTCTTTGGCAAGCATAGTGCGAAGTGATTTGCCGTCTTTGGTTAATCTGAAATAGTCTTGAAACTCTTTGGTAGTAGTAAGAGTTGGTGAGCGACCTTCGTCGTGCTTATTAATAAGTTGGCGTTCGAGCAATTCTTTAATGTGGTCGTAAGCGCCAGCACCTCTTATTTTGATAATCTCCGACTGCATCACAGGTTGTTTGATGGCAATGGCAGATAGAGTGCGCACAAGTGCTGTAGGCAATTCCAATGGAGCAAATTCGTTAATAATTGTGCTGTACTCGTCTCTTACTTGCAAAATATAACCATTATCGTCGGCAATCTCTAAGCCGCCTTTGCGCTCTTCGTAGTCTCGAATCAAGTCAAGAATGGCTTGTCTGGTCATATCTACGTCTATGTTTATAATTTGCGAAATGGCTTGAGCGCGCAAAGGTTTGTCGGTCAAATATAAGACCGCTTCGATTTTTCCTTTTATAACTTCGATTTCAGACATAAGTTGGATCTCGTTATTTTGCTTGAGTTATGAAAACTGGACCATAAAAACTTTCTTGCTCAAGTTGTATTTTACCTGCATTGGACAGAAAAAGTGAAGCAAGAAAAGCGTCTACCCATGTACCTTTTCGATCGAGCATGCTTGCTAGAGCAAATAATTCTATACGCTGATTGGCCTGAAAGATTTTGACCAGGAGCTGCTCTACATTCTCTATAGTATGCTCTATATCTTCATCGTGAGCCAGATTCAATATGTCATCGACATCTTGAATCAAAGTATGACCGCTTAAATCAATGCGAGATTTTCTGCTTTTTTCAGAGCGAATCTTCTCAATTTTTTCGGCTTCTTGTAGAGCTTTAATAAGCTCGTCTAGTGTAATTTTGCGACGGACTACTTTTGTGCGGGTTGGCTTTCTTACAATAGCCTTTTCTAAATCGGTGAGCGAAATCTGGCGTGGTTGCTTGGCGCCATCAAATTCCATGGCACCTTCATCAAAGTCCATGAAGTCATCGTCCACTTTTTCTTCTTCAACCACTTCAGTCAAAAGCGACTCAGCTTTCAAACGAAGCAAGACCGATGCATGGAAAATAATCTTGCCCGACTGGCGCAAGCTCTCTTTTGGTGTAGCAGCAATTGCTTTTAAGAATTTGTCTGTAACATCAATGATGTCGACTGATTTGGCGTCGATTTCACCATTCTTTGCCATGCGCACAAGAATTTCGATACCATCAGATGGACCTACATTACGCTCGTGCTCAAAAGATATTGGATCTAAAGTGGCAGGATCTATAAAGAGCTGCTGAACTACTTCTAGCTTTACTTGCGATTCTTCCATAGTCTAGGCTCCACGAGCTTGAGGCTCTTCGTCATGCTCTGGATTTTCGGCTGGAATCTGAATTTCGCTGATGCCCACTACGCGCGAGTAACCGTCGTTGCGCAATGACACGCCTACGGCGTGATCGGCTTGTTCGATCATTGGGCGTCGCAGACTGACTACAACAAATTGGGCTTGCTTCGATTGGCGCTTGACCATACGTGCAAGACGGTCAGCATTTGCACCGTCTAACATCATATCGACCTCATCGAATGCGTAGAACGGGGCTGGTGCGTAGCGTTGGAAAGCAAATACAAAAGATAGCGCCGTAAGCGACTTCTCTCCACCAGACAAAGCTTCAATACGCTGCATTTTCTTGTCGCGTGGCTGGGCTCTTATAATCAAACCGCCATCAAAGGGGCTGTCTGGATACTCTAGTTCAAGCTTGCCAGAACCATGACTCAATTCAGCGAAGATTTCCTGGAAGTTGTTGTTTACAGCATGGAAGGCTTCCAAGAAAGTGGATTTTTTCAATTCGTCGTAGCCAGAGATACGCTGGATAATTTCTTCTTTTTCAAGATCAAGCGTTTCTAAATTGGTATCAAGTTCGGTTTTTCTAGTTTCGGTCTGGTTATACTCGTCTAGAGCCTTCATGTTAACTGGTTCTAGATGGCGCATCTTGCGCTCTAGTTTTTCAACTTCTTTTTTGAGATCGTCTACCGTTTGTTGATTAGGCGGCTCATAGTCTGGATTTTCAGCCTTGATAATAGCTAACTGCGCTTTGATTTCTTCAAAATCACGCTCCAAGTCAAACAAAGCCAGTTTCTCATTCTTGCGCTCTTCGTTAACACGCTTAGCTTCTTGATCATATTTGGATTTTTGAACTTCTTGCTCAGTTACATTTGCATGTATCTCGTCTTTCTTGCTACGCAGCGACTCAAGCTCTACAGAGATTTCATTGACTTTCTTCTCTACTTCGCCAATAGCCAATTTTATGCATTCAACCGACTCTAAAAGAATAGGACGCTGATTAATAAGCTCTTCCATCTCTGCTTTAGAATTGGTGACTTGCTCTTTAAGATTGTCGCGAGTATTTGTCTCAACAACTTCTTCAGTTTCAATTTTGTCAATTAGGCGCTGAATTTCTTTGCACTCTTTTTCAGTAGAGTCGACATCTTCTCTAACTTCTTCAGAATCGAGAATAAGTTTTTCTAGCTTGGAGTTTGCACCTTTATCTTTGACGTTTTCCAATGCCCGAGCCAGTTCATCGATTTTCTTTTCGAAACTTTCGACTTCGACATTAATGGTATCCATTTCTTGATCTATTAGGTCTATCTCGTCGCCTTTTTCACGCAGGCGCGGTTTAATTTGATCAATATTTTGATCTAATTCGACGGTTTGTTTTTTGTTTTCTTCAATAGCTGACTGCTTCTGCATTGCATCAGCTTTGGCTTTAACTAATTTCTCTTTTTCTTCGTTTAGTGCAACATTCAGCTCTTTAACAGCTTCTTTGAGCGACTTGATTTGCTCTTGCACACTTGCTTGAGTTTGTTTCAAAACACTTAGGTCTGTTTCTCCACGCTTAGAGAAGTGCAGACGCGACTTGCTTTCTTGACCGCCTGTGATACTGCCAGATTTTTCTAACAGCTCACCACCAACAGTGACCATACGAGCCTGGTTGAGCATTTTGCGCGCACTGTCGAGATCGTTCATTACCACAGTTTGACCACAAGCATATTGAAATGCTTTGGCAAAGCGCGGCTCAAAATCAATCATGTTATAAGCAAAATCGACTACACCCTGACGCTCTGGAAGCAATCCTGGTGGATTGGAAGAAATTTTATTTAGTGGAACGAAAGTAGCTCTGCCTGATTGTGTCGATTTAAGATACTCGATACATTCTTTTGCTACTTGATCGTCCTCAACCACAACATGGCTCAAACGAGGTCCAATACAAGTCTCAAGCGCTGTTGTGTAGTCACCTTCGCACGAGCCTAGCTCACCGATGGTGCCATAAACGCCTTTGATACCAGCCGCCATAATGGCTTCAACAGCGTGTCCGTAACCGCTTGTACCGGTTACTTCTTTTTGTGTTTCAAGTTCGATTACGCGTCGCTTGACTTGCTCAAGACTGTTTTGTTTGGATTCAATTTCTTCCTGGGTCGATTCAAGTTCGCCTTCAAGCTGCTCGATGTCGCGACTTATGCCAAGTACAAGTGCATACGCATCTTGATACTGTCTATCGATTCGCTCACCCAAAGCCTTGCTGCCAGCCGATTTAGCAATAAGTTCTGTGGCTCTTGTGCGAATACCTTCGAGCTCTTTTTCTAAATTAAGTCTGTTTGCTTTTAATTCAGTAGCGCGAACTTGTTTCTGGTGTTTATCTTCACG
The DNA here is from genome assembly GCA_964606665.1 of uncultured Candidatus Obscuribacterales bacterium. Taxonomy (GTDB): domain Bacteria; phylum Cyanobacteriota; class Vampirovibrionia; order Obscuribacterales; family Obscuribacteraceae; genus Aved-18. The sequence goes on from CAZSHS010000014.1 coordinate 21,671, forward strand.
TAGTTTTTGCAAGTCATCGTGCAAATTAGAAACTTTGTCGGATGATTTGTCTTTTTCTTTGCGCAGAGATTCAATTTGATCGATAAAAACTTTTAGCGCTGCTTGTTTTTCATCTAGAACTACTTTTACAGTTTTTTGATCTTCTAAGTGTTGAGACTTTTGTTTGCTTAACTTTCGCAAGTGTTTCTCGATAGTCTCGATTTGGCTCTCAACTGCCTTTACGGTTTTTTCTTTCTCTCCAAAAACACCATCAAGGTTAGAGAGTTTGTTTTCTTCACGAGTCAATTCGCCTCGTTTGTTCTCCAGATCTTGTCTTAAAAGTAGTTGTTCGTTGCCACCTTTGTCTCGGATTTCTTCGTCGATTCTGCCCATTTCACTGCGTAGAGTTAATAGCCCTACTTCAGTTTCATATAGTTTGGAGGCAAGAAAAGTTTCGCGCTCGTCCAACTTGATCAAAATCTGGCGCTTTTCACTAACAGCTAAATCAAGTTCGTTGGTTCGAACAAAAATGAGATCTCGCTCAATAGATTCTTTCTTAGTTTTTAAGTCTAGATATTTAAGAGCCTGGTCGCGGTCTGTGCGCAACTGCTCTAGGCGAGCAACAATTTCGACAAGCACTATACGCTGATGATCGATTTTTTCAGAAACAGTTCCTAATTCTGATTTTGCTTGATCGATTCTGCGATCAAATTCAGCAACCCCTGCAAGCTCGTCGATGATGCGACGACGGTCAGAGGCGCTCATTGTGACGATACCAGTAACGTCACCCTGCATGATGACGTTGAATCCGGTAGGACTTACGTTATATCTGACCAACTGATCATGGACTTCAGTTAGCGTAGCAACTCTGCCATTCAATATATATGTACTTGTATAGCCATTAGGCTTTACTTTGATTCGACGAGTGACTTCAATTTCTTCGTTATCGTTGCTTACAAACTTGACTCTGACTTTGGCTTCGTTCTTGCCGCTCAAGTTATTAAGTAAGTCGGGCAACCTTTCTGCCCGCATAGAGCGGGTAGATGAAAGTCCCAGGGCAAAAAGTAAACTGTCGATGATATTCGACTTGCCCGAGCCATTTGGGCCGGATATAGTAGTGAACCCGTCGAGGAGCGGAACTACTGTTGGTCGACCAAACGACTTGAAGTTATCTAACTCAATTTCTTTTATTCGCACGCTAGTTGAAAGTTTTGGTTACCGCAGACCTGATTTTCCCTTGTCGAATTAGACTATACACTTTATCTGGTGTCAAGCATGTGGTGTCGGATTTGGTGAAAAGTGATCAAAAGTGGTGCTTTTATATATCCAGTGTAAAGTGTTATCGGCGCCGTCATAAGTTTTTCGAGTACTTCTCAATCAGTTCTTTGGCATGACTTGCATCGTTGTCTTTTGGTGCAAATTTAACGAATGTGCGCAGTTGAGCAAGTCCATTTCGCACATCGCCAGACTCGATCATAAGCAATCCTAGATTGTAATGAACGGCAGTGAGGGCAGAATCTAGTTTCAATGTTTTTTGATAGGCCTCAATTGCTTCTTTCTTTTTTTTGGCATTCATGGACAGAATCCAGGCTAAATTATATTGACACTTAGCGTCTTTATCGTTCGCCTTGGCCCATTTGTAGGCTAACTCCTGGGCTCTGTCCGATTTATTTTCTTTGAGCAAAATTTTAAGCAAAGCATTCATTGCTTCAAGTTTAATGGTCGGAGTGCAGAAGCGCTCTAAATCTAACGTTCGCTCAAATTGAAGTGCAGCAGCCTTGTCGTCACGATTAGCTAGCAAATATCGCCCTAAAATCAAATGCGGTCTTGGATCGTCTGGTGCTGCCACTGTACCTTTGCGCGCTTCTTTTATGGCACTATCTAAATCACCGATTTTTTCAAAACACATCGCCAATTTCAAAATATTATCTATATTATTGGCCGATAATTGCTGAATGCGCCTGCAGACTTCTTTGGCTTCTTTATATTTCTTGGCTGCAAAATAACAGTCCGCCACCAGCAATAGTGACTGCCAATCGCCAGGATTATTTTCTTTCAATTTAGCGGCTTCTAAAAGAGCTGCATCAATCGATGCTTTATCGCCCTTTTCTAAAGTAGCTCGCACCTGAGCAATTTTAGCCGGAAAATATTTAGGATCAAGAGTCAAAGCATATTTTGCATCTTTCAATGCCATATTTGGCTGACCTATAGCCAGATGCAACAATGCTCTATTTGTAATAGCTTGAAGATATTTGCTATCTTTTTGAATAGCAAGATCAATACATTTGACCCCTTGGGCATATTCGCCTTTGAGCGCCAAAAGTGCGCCACAATTATTTTGATATTTGGCTTTGGTTGAATCAATCTTTACTGCAGTTTGAAATTCTTTCAAAGCGTCATTTACTCTGCCTTCAGAAAGCATGTCGCAGCCTTGCAAATTATGATAATCGGCTTCGTTGAAGTCTTTTTGAGTGGGCTTCATCCCCGGTAGAGGTAGCACTAGACCAGCTTCGTCAGTGGCACTCAAATCGTCTTTAGTCACAAGCAAATCAGCTTGTTTTTTGAAAGCTTGCTCGAATTGAGACTTTTCGTCAGACTTGGCTTTTACTTCAGAATCTGACGCCTCTATTTTTTTTGCTTTAGCTCTAAATTGAACCCAACCTAAGGTTAGCGAATAAGGCAGTTTCTGATCTGACAGAATCATATATATATGTGTTCGATCACTTTCGCGCGAAAGATTATATCTATGATCTTTCATCAATCGCGCTTTCACTGACTGACAGGCGTCAGCCGCTTCTTCTTGGGTGAGAGCCAGTGCATAAAACTGGTTTGTAAGAAGAAAAAACAAAGACAAAGCGCTTGCACATATCGTCTTATTAATAGGCATAGACTAATATATTACCAATGAATTCGCCTCTTAAGTTTGAAATCGAAGCTGAGTGTCCCTGGTCGGGGGCTCGAGCCGGAAAAATGACCACATTGCATGGTGTGGTTGAGACTCCTGTTTTCATGCCGGTTGGAACCTATGCGGCAATGAAGTCAATGACCTTTGATCAAGTAGACGAATGTGGTGCTCAAATTGTTCTGTCTAATTCGTATCATTTATATTTACGTCCCGGTCACAATTTTATAAAAGAAGCGGGTGGATTGCACCAGTTTATGTCCTGGCAAAAGCCCATTTTGACTGATTCTGGTGGCTTTCAGGTTTTCAGTTTGGACCAATTTAGAAAAATCACCGAGGATGGTGTCCATTTTAAAGACCATAAAAATGGAAGCAAGCATTTTATTGGTCCGGCTAAATCAATGGAAATTCAAAATGCAATTGGTGCCGATATCATCATGGCTTTTGATGAGTGCGTAGCTAATCCCGCAACATATGAAATGGCCAAAGCAGCCATGGAACGCACTCACAGATGGCTCGAAGTTTGTACCCAAACGCATGCGCGTAAAGATGAGCAATCTTTATTTGGTATCATTCAGGGAAGCATATATAAAGATCTGCGCAATCAATCAGTTGATGCAGTTACATCTTTTGATTTACCAGGTTATGCCATTGGTGGCGTGGCGGTGGGCGAAGAGCGCCCTATAATCGAAGATATAGTGGCACATACAGCACCGCAAATGCCGCGCGACAAACCCAGATATCTAATGGGCATAGGCACACCCTGGGATATAGCGTTTGCCATCAGGTGGGGCATAGATATGTTCGACTGTGTCTCGCCCACAAGACTTGCCAGACACGGAGCTGCTTTCACAAGCCAGGGTCGAATATCGCTCAAAAACGCACCACACAAAACTGAATATATTGCAGTCGACGACAAGTGCTCATGTCTTACTTGCAAAAAATACACACGGGCATATTTGCATCATTTGGTGCGTTTAAATGAAATGTCTGGTTGCATACTGCTTTCCATACACAATGTCCAATATCTTATAGACCAAGCACAATTATTGCGCCAAGCCATTTTCAATGGCAATTTCAAAGAAGTGTACGAAGACTTTGTCAGTCGCTTTTATTCTTTACGCTGAGCGTCGCTTACTTCAACTTCAGCATCGACAGTGTCTGAATCTTTCAAGTCAAGCAATATGGGACCATCTTTTTTGGTTGTAATCAATTTGCTTGAATCGCCACCAGATTTAAGAGCAAGCAGTTCCATCTCAATATCGCTTGCGCCTTCAAACGAAGCAAAGGCATTATCCAGATTGTCGCGTCCAAGTTCTGCCATCGCTTGAGCTTTGGCTTCGTTCTCTTGCACTTTTAGCTCCATGCGCTCCATGATTGAACCAGCGCTTTGAGCATTGGTTTTAGACAAAATCTCGTTTGCTTTAGAAGTAGCTTGAGCAGCTTTGTCGCGGGCAATAAGAACTTGCTTTTTGGTATAAGTTTTGGAGGCTTCCGCTTCAAGCTCGGCGAGACGACGCCTTAGTCCTGCTGTAATTTCCTTTTGAGCGTGAAGTTGTGTTTCTAAGTCTTTGACCGCAGCGGCGTATTGCTGTTTGCGTTGCAGCGCTTGACGAGCCAGGTCATCGTTGCCTTGTTGCACAGCCATACCGGCTCTTGTTTGCCAAACGTCGACTTGTTCGACATTTTTCTTGAGCTGTTGCTCCAGTTGCTTTTCAGTGGCTATTGCTTGAGCCACCGCCTGGCGGACCTGAATAAGATTCGACTGCAAGTCTTGATAGGCTTGCTCCAACATCATCTGAGGGTCTTCGACTTTACCCAGAAGGCTATTAATCATTGCTCTAAGGACAAGCCCGATGCGCTGAAACATGTTTCTGGAATCTCCTCTTGGTGCTGCTTAAATACTGCTTAAATAGTAGTGTATCAAAACCGATTCGGCATTTATTTTGGTCAAATTGTTAATGGCGCATTCTATTTATAAGGAATACCCAGAAGCGGATGTAAATAGAACATTGCCCTCATAATACTAAATAAAGCCTTAATTCATTAAAGACAATATGAGCAGTCAAAACAAACCAGAACCTATTCCTTATGCCGACCAGCAAGAGGCAGAGTTAAATCCGGTAGAACCGGCAGCAGACAGTATTTCAGACCAGCCAGGCGGACCGCCTGCATGGATGGTTGCGTCTCAGTGGGGGATGAATTTAACGGTACTGACTTGTCTTTTTGGATACGCCGGCTTTTGGCTTGGGCAGCAACTTCACAACAATGCACTGTCATTTTTTCTGACATTGCTTGGCATCATTCTTGGCTTTATAGCAGGGATATATCGCATGATAAAAGGCAGTGAAGCTTTGAAAAGAAAGCAAAAGTCGGATAAACAGGGGAAATAGCCTCTGCTATTATTTATGGCGTTCGCCCAATATCTTTATTTGTAACGGGTACAAAAATTCGCCATGCTAGGAAAACACCTGCTTTTATCACAGTTTTCAGACGCCAATGCTCAGCTTCCACTACTTGGAAATGTGGGTAACACACACGTAGACACTCTGGCTTTGAGCTGGACATGTATGGCTGGAATCCTTGCAGCCGCAGCGATTGTACGCCCAACCCTTACAGCCGACGGTCCTGGTGGACCACTGCAAGCGATTGCTGAGGGTCTTTATAAATTTGTTCAAGACCTAGCCAAGGGGCAAATTGGTCATGACTACAAGAAATTCTTACCGCTTATTGCAGGAATTTTTATTTTTGTATTAACAGCGAATTTGATAGGAATCCTCCCCTGGCAAGCTGCTGAGCATGTTCCAGGATGGTTCCATATGACAAATGGACATCCTTTTGAAGCTGCCTCACCAACTACTGACTTCAACGTAACCTTTGGTCTGGCCCTGCTTTCACTCATTGTGTACTTGGGTGCAGGCTTGATCAAAAATGGTGGTCACTATGTTAAGGAACTTCTCACCAACCCCGTAGAATGGCTTGACCTGGTCATCCGCCCCTCAACGCTTGCTCTTCGTTTGATGCTTGTCATCACCGCAGACGAAATTACGCGTATGGTCTTCTTGCTCATGCTGCCCTGGATTGCACCTATTTTCGTAATGGGATTTGAGATTTTCATTGCTGTAATTCAAGCCTTTGTATTTGCGCTTTTGACAGGTATTTACATTGGCATGGCTGTTGCCGATCACCACTAACACGCCTGTTATAATTTGAGTCGATAACTTGACTTAGCGCAGTGAAGCTAAGTTCGAGCTCATCTTGCACATCTCAAGATTTTGCCTTAGTAATCAACAGGAGAAAAGTCGTGGACCACCAATTAATCGCTCAAGCTGGCGCCGCCGCCACAAGCATCGATCCAGAAACTCTTATCAAATCGTGTTCCAGAATCGGTGCCGGTATAGCCGCAGTTGGCGTATTCGGACCTGGAATTGGTATCGGCATTGCCGCTTCCAAAGCTCTAGAAGGTATGGCCAGACAGCCTGAAATGGAAACCAGCTTGCGTAACAACGGCATCATCTTTGCCGCTTTGATGGAAGCTCTTGGTCTATTTGCATTCGTCGTAGCCATTCTTCTCTACATGTTCCCAATGGGCTTAGGTGGTTAATTAGCTGATGTTTGAGCTAAACCTAACCTGTGCGTTATTTGTCGTAAGCTTCCTTTTATTCATGCTTGCGCTCAACGAGCTTTTCTTAAAGCCTGTTGGTGACGTGATTGAAAAAAGACAATCGAGAATCAGCAATGATCTCGCCTGTGCGCGTGAATTGCGTGACGAAGCAAGTGTAGAGCTTGCCAAGTACGAAAAGCAATTAAGTAGCGTGCGCGATGAGGCAAGACAAGTCATTGCTGATCTTGTGGCACAAAGTCAGGCTCTGCGCGCTGAGAAAATGGCCAAAATTGAAAAGGAAGGTCGCACCAAACTCGACACCGCACACAAAGAGCTTGCTGGTGAAAAGACCAAATTGATCACTGCACTGGTTGATGAAGAAAAAGCACTCGTTTCAAACATCGTCTCAAAACTTCTAGGCAAGTCGATATCGATCGACCTGGATTCTGAGTCGGTGCAAAAAGCGCTTGTGCAAGGAGGCAAATAAACATGTTTTTCTTTGCTGAAATGCACGAATTCAATCCAGTTGAATTGTTCACCAATTTCAAAACTAATTTGGTCAACTGGCTTATTTTGATGGGTTTGATTATCTGGGCCTGGAACAAAGCTGTTCCGGGCATTCTTGATAAAAGAGCCAAAAACATTGATGAAGCCTTAAATCAAGCAAGAGCGAGCCGCGAGGAATCTGAAAAATTCTTGAGCGATCAAAGAGCGAAACTGGCTAATGCTGAAGCTGAAGCCAAACAAATACTCTTGGACGCAAAAGACATCGCCGCTCAAATGAAAGCGGATCTCGATTTGCAGACAGAAAAAGACATGCAATCTTTAGTGCACAAATTTGATGCAAGCATAAACTCTGAACGACAAGTGCTTGTTAATGAAATTCGCGCACAGGCTGTGCATGCTGCTATTGCTCTGTCCAGACAATATCTGGCCAAGAACATGTCTGCTCAAGACAAAGAACAAATGGTCAATCAGTTTTTAGAACAGCTCGATGCTTTAGAAGTTAATTCTCAAGGCGAGCAAAATAAAACGAAATCGGTCTCTCAAGTACATTAGAGGAAGCAATGAAAGGCGAACAAGCTCAGATAGCAGCGAAATACGCAGATGCCACACTCAAGTCAATTGAGGATGGCGAAAAGGATCAAGCTGCCACCATGAAAAAAGCCGAAGCAGTTTATTCGGATCTCAAAGCAATTGAAGAGACAATTTCGACTAATCACGATTTCAGACTTATATTGAATCACCCAGCACTTGGTCCTGAAGAAAAGAAAAAATTGCTTGCCGGCATTTTTGAAGGCAAAGTTGAAACCACCACATTCAACTTATTGCAACTTCTAACAGACAGGCGCAGACTCGACATTCTTGCTCAAATTAGTGTCCAGTTCAAAAAACTGCTCATGAGTAGACTCAATATTCTTGAAGCAACTCTTGTAAGCTCGACCAAATTGGGCGAAAAAGAAGTGCAAAATATCAAAGCAAGAATCTCTGAGCACATGGGCTCCAAACTGGATCTCAAAGTAGAAGTGGACGAATCACTCTTGGCTGGAATGGTGCTTCGAGTGCAAGACCAGGTGATTGACGGAAGTTTGAAAGGCAAATTACAAAAAATAGAGCAAAGCTTGTTATCTGTTTAAAACCAGAAAAAACTAGAGGAAAGAAAAATGGCTATCCGCCCAGACGAAATCACATCAGTATTGAAGACTCAACTCGAGCAATATAAATCAAAGCTCGCAGTCTCTAATGTGGGACGAGTCCTGCAAGTAGGCGACGGCATCGCCCGCGTTTACGGCATGGAAAAAGCAATGTCCATGGAACTGGTCGAATTTGCCGATGAAGAAAAAACCAACGGTATGGTTTTGAACTTAGAAGAAGACAACGTCGGTGTTGTAGTTCTAGGTGAAGGCAGAAAAATTTTCGAAGGGATGGAAGTGAAGACCACCGGTCGTATCGCCTCCGTTCCGGTAGGTGAAGCTCTTCTTGGTCGCGTTATTAACCCACTGGGTCAACCACTCGATGGCAAAGGACCGATTAACTCGACAGAATTCAAACCGATGGAAATCATCGCCCCTGGTATCGTCAAACGCAAATCGGTTCACGAACCTTTGATGACTGGCTTAACTGCTATTGACGCCATGATCCCAATTGGACGTGGTCAACGCGAACTTATCATTGGTGACCGTCAGACCGGTAAAACAGCCATCGCCATTGATACCATCATCAACCAGAAGAATCAGCCCAATCGTCCGGTCTGCATTTATGTAGCCATCGGTCAAAAACAATCAAACGTCGGTCGCATTCAGGCCATCCTGGAAGAGAAAGGCGCTATGGAGTACACCGTAATCATCAGTGCTCCTGCCACATCAGCACCCGCGCTTCAATTCTTGGCACCATATGCTGGATGCGCCATCGGCGAATACTTCATGTGGAAAGGCGAGCACGCTGTTGTAATCTTCGACGATTTGTCCAAGCACGCACAAGCCTACCGCGCTATGTCACTCTTGCTTCGTCGTCCGCCAGGTCGTGAGGCTTATCCAGGGGACGTATTCTACTTGCACTCACGCTTACTTGAGCGCTCGGCAAAACTATCCGACAAATTGGGCGCAGGCTCAATGACTGCTCTTCCAATTATCGAAACCCAGGCTGGTGACGTATCTGCATACATCCCAACAAACGTAATTTCAATTACAGACGGACAGATTTTCTTGGAGTCAGACTTGTTCTACGCCGGTATTCGTCCTGCTATCAACGCTGGTGTTTCGGTATCGCGCGTAGGTGGTGCCGCTCAAACAGGCGCGATGAAATCTGTAGCTGGTAAATTGAGACTCGACTTGGCTCAGTTCCGCGAGCTTGAAGCGTTTGCACAATTCGCCTCTGACCTCGATAAAGCTACACAAGATCAAATTCGCCGTGGTCAAAAACTGATGCAAGTATTGAAACAAGCTCAGTTCCGTCCACTTTCTTTGGGTGAGCAAGTATCGGTTATTTACGCAGCCAACGCCGGTCTGCTCGATGATATCGACAACGAAAAAATCATCAAATTCAAAGAAGAATGGTTCAAATATTTGAACTCACAAGGAAAAGACGTCCTTGCCAAACTAATGCAAGGCAACAAGCTCAACGCCGAAATCGAAGCTGAGCTGACAGCCGAAATCAAAAAGTTCAAAGAAAACTTCTTCAAAGCCTAGGTTAAAACAGGAAAAAAATCATGGCCAACCTGAAAGCAATTAGGCAACGCATAAAGAGTGTGCAGAACACTAAGAAGATTACTTCAGCCATGCGTTTGGTGGCAGCAGCCAAAGTACGTCGCGCTCAAATGAGAAACTCAAACGCACGTCCTTTCACCTCAAAAGTGGTGCAATTGCTGCAACAAATCGTGCACGAAGTAAGCCCAATAGATCTGCAAGATTTGCCTTTATTGAAAAAACGACCAATCAAAAAAGTCGCTCTAATCATCATCTCCTCAGATCGTGGTTTGTGCGGTGGATACAACGGTAACGTAATCAAGAAAGCAATTTTGCGCATTCAAGAACTGATGCAAGAAGGCAAAGAAGTGGCAGTCATCCCAGTGGGACTGAAAGCTGCAGCCGCCTTCAAGCGTGTAAAAATCGAGAAGATCAAAACATACACTCAGTTACCTGCCGTTCCAACAGTGGAAGAGGCAAAAATGATCGCAGAACACGTTTGCGATCTTTATGCCAAAAAGCAAATCGACGCAGTTGAAATCATAGGCACAGACTTTGTGAATATGATTCGCCAGGAAGTGAAAATCAAAAACTATTTTCCAATTACACTGCCTGAAGGTGTCGACCATTTTCCAAAGAGTGCCGAAACTTTATACGAGCCCACTTTGATGGAATTGATGGAAGAAGAGCTTTTGCCTAAATACGTCGAAAACGTACTTTATCAGGCACTGCTTGAAGCATCGGCATCAGAGCTTGCTGCTCGTATGAATGCAATGTCCAACGCCACAACAAACGCAAAAGACCTGATTGATAGCCTGACGCTTATTTACAACAAAGCGCGTCAAGGAAATATCACTCAAGAATTGCTTGAAATCGTTGCTGGTGCAGAAGCACTCAAAGGTTAGATCTAATCAGAACTGATTTGAGCTTATTTAACCTTGTCAACTGTAAGACGGCGGTTATAATTTCGTTATGACCGGCGCCTTAGTAGATATTGCAAATAATCAAAAAAGCCCAATTTTGACTAAGTCCGGGGCTGAGGCTTCGCTTGTGCCGTCTTTTAAGGTCACAAGTTCTGACCAAAAGTCTATTAGTGAAAGTGAGATGGCAGCAGCCATAGCCTGTGTCGTCGCCTACATGGAAGAAGAAAAAACATGCCCATCAAAAGATATCCAAGATAAAGACAATGTATATCTTTCTAATTGGGGTCGAACTGGGCTTATCTCCACCAAGAGAAAACTAGGCGCTTTTGATCCATTTATTTTTAAAAGCAAAAGTTTGTGGCGCAGTTTGATACTACTTTTAGTGCTCAATTTAACCATTGCACCAAACGTAAATGCCCAGAATTCTGAAAACATCGAACAAGGCGAGCCTGTTTCAACCGCTTCGGCTCTGATCAAAACCAACTCTAAAACTATAAGAATCAGTCTAGGGCAAGGACTTTCAAGCGCTCAGTTAGGATCGCTTGATGGCATGGAGGTTTTAGACGCGCGCACAGGCGAGCTTTGCGCACAGTTAAAAGCCCAGAGCCAGTGGAATCTGAGCTTTGCCAATTCAACTCTTAGCCTGACCCCATCACGTTTTGTCGACTTAAACAAAATCGCCTCTGGTCCAGAACTTACCACCACACAAGTAATTGCACTTGCTCCACCAAGACTTCCGGTCATGAAACAGTCTGTATATTCGACTATTCCATGGGCTAAATCGAGGAGCGCCTCTTTATTCAATCGCAAATTTGAATCTGCTTTGACCGATCAAGGGCTATTACTTGTTCCTGCCAAAGACAACGATGGTATTTTCACACTCAACAATCGTCCATACAGGGGAAGTCTTTTCGTTCGCATTCAAGGTGGCAAGTTCCAGGCCATAAACATAGTCAATTTAGAAGACTATCTTTTGTCTGTCCTGCCCTCGGAAATGCCAAGTGCATGGCCGCTCGAAGCCCTCAAAGCTCAATCAATAGCTGCTCGCTCATATGCCCTTGCCAATTTAAACAAACATGCAAAAGAGGGATACGACCTAGGCTCAGGCACAGAAGACCAGGTTTATCGCGGTGTGTTGCAAGAAAAGGAGCGCACAAACAAAGCCGTACAAGAAACAACCGGTCTTGTAATGACGCACAACAACAAAATAGTACCTGCTTTCTATCACAGCTCAAGCGCCGGCTTTACAGAGACGCACCCGAATAATTCAAAGCTTACTTATCTCAAATCTATTCATGACTACGACCAAGCCTCGCCACATTCAGCCTGGCGGCTTTCCTTTTCACCTGGACAACTAGCACAAAGCCTGGGTCCAAGCGTTGGACGCGTGCTTGGCTTAATGGCAATAGAGCGCACTCAATCTCAAAGAGTGAAAACACTTATGCTAATGGGCGACACTACAAATAGTCTTATTTCAGGCGATGCCGTTCGTAAAGCATTGAAACTGCCCAGCACAAATTTTAATGTGATATGCGATAGCCAGTCAGGCAACTATGTTTTCTCTGGTCAAGGATTTGGACATGGCATGGGAATGTCCCAGTGGGGCGCAAGATCCCTAGCTGAGCATGGTTGGGGTGCGGGAGAAATTTTGCATCATTTTTATCGAGATGTGCATGTTGTGAACGCATTAGAATCCGACGAAACCAAGAATTCAGTTCTATAATATCTTTTGTATGGAATTTCTCACTCAGGTTCTATCAGTCCTTTTGATGTTGGCTATTTTAAGTAGCCTCATCATCGTGCACGAATGCGGTCACTTTTTGGTGGCTCGCTTCTTCGGCTTTCAAACTCCTGTGTTTGGATTTGGACTTCCATTTGGACCCTATATAACTGTTGGGAAAGCTTTTGAAACTGAATTTCGAATTCACGCCTGTTTGCTTGGCGGCTATGTTGCCATTCCAGAATTAGGCGACGAATCGCGTCAGGACATGGAAGCTTATGGAGTTGCGGCATTGCCCGCCTCCGGCATGGTCGAAGGCGAAGCGCTTAGCAAAGAAGCCACTGCCCAGCCCAGTGAACCTCATATTGTAACTACCGACGCTGAAATTCCTATTGAAGCTCCTCATGCTGCAAGCAAAGACAATCCTTATGGCGTCGAGTTAAAACCTTTTCGTAAATTTCCAATCTGGCAAAGAGCGCTTGTAGCCTTTGCAGGTGTTGGTTTCAATATCATTTTTGCCTATCTAATCATGGTTACCATGATTCTTGTAATCGGCGAGCCAGTACCTGAGACTTATGCTGCTGGCACATTCAAATCGAATCCTATTGCATTGAATGCTGGTATCAAAAAAGGCGATCGCATTGTCAGCCTCGATAATCAGCCAGTCAAATCTTCCGAAGAGATAATTACTTATTTCACTTCGCACAAAAGCACTCCTGTCGTTGTTCAAATAGAGCGCGACAAGAAACAGATGGACATCTCGATGACCCCCAATGCTGAAGGCAAAGTGGGTATGGCGCTCGATACCAAAGCAGCTCGCTATGAGCGCGTAAATCGACCGTTTCTTGAAGTTTTGGTTATTGCTTATCAAAAAGTTGCTGACTTAACTCGCATGATGGTTGATGCACTGTGCAAATTGCCAGTCGGCATAATGAATCAGATATTGCATCTGGGCAAGCCTCCAGTAGCTGGAGAGCCTGGAATACAAGACGTGCATGGAATTCTTGCCGTTATTTATATAGGCAAAGATATCGCTCAACAAGACTGGAACCAGCTTTTCACTTTCACAATCCTGATTAGTATGGACCTTGCCATCTTAAACTTGTTACCCTGGCCAGCACTTGATGGTGGACATCTGGCTTTCATGGCTTACGAAGCAATTTTCAGAAAACCCGTTGGCGAAAAAGCACACGGCGAAATCGTGCGTTGGGGATTTATGAGTCTGCTTGTTTTAATGGCTGTAATCATGGTCAATGACGTAACTGCACTTGTGCAGGGCAAGCTTGACATCAGGAAGAAAGACAAGGATACTCAACAACAACAGAAAGTTGATAAGACTGAAAAGTCAGTGACTCCTGCTGCACCGGAGCAAAAATAACATGCCATCATACGATTATCGCTGCCAGAGTTGCCGCGAAACATTTGAAATCGAACGCTCTATGACAGACGATACACAGCCTGCTTGCGGGCATTGTGGAAGCGGTGAAGTTAGTCGCATATTCACTGTCAATATCGCTACTGGTTCTAAAGCATCAGCCAAAGACAAAGCAAAAGCAGCTCCTAAGCCAAGCGGCGGACATTGCTGCGGCGGCGGCTGTCACTAAGTTTTGAAAAAGGATCAAGCCACAGAGTTATTTCAACTGCGTGCCAAATTGGAGCAGTTAACAAAGGATTACGTCAATACTCTAATCGATTCAGAAGAAGCACGTGCAAGTCACGCTGAATTTTTGACTACAATATTAGACAGTATCGCTGATGGGTTGATTGTTTTTGATTGCAAAGAAAATGTGATTCTGGCCAATCAGGCGGCAGCAAAACTTGCTGGCATGGATTTATCTGGTTTAGACAAGAGTTCCATTCGCAAGAAATTTCTTACATTTAAAAACAAAGACGGCGAGCCATTCAATGTCGCAGATGAACCTTATTTTCATGCCTTAAATCAAAAAGAACCTTGCGAGAAAGAGGGTTATTTAGCTGGAGAGACAATCGATAAAGGCGGTTTCTGGCTTCGAGCGCATGCCTCGCCAGTTTTAGACAAAGAAAGTAATTTACTTGGAGTAGTTGCTACTTATTGCGACATAAGCGAGCGCAAACGTCTGCAACAGCAACGTGACGCGCTTGCATCTGTAATAGCTCACGATATCAAAAATCATCTTGCCGGCGAAGAAATGATATTCAACTATTTAAGCAAGCTTGGTGAAAATGGCGAAAAATTTGAATCAGCAGCTATGGATGCAATTTCAAAAATGAGAGCCAGCAATAAACACCACTTAGAGCTTGCAACCTCCCTACTTGAGATTTTCCGTACCGATTTTGTAATTAATACCAACAATGCAGTAAATCTAGAGATTGAGAAAATCATCGAACTTGTGATTTTTTTGAATTCGCTTGCAGCAACAGTTTCAGGCGTGGAGATTAAGACAGAAATTGAATCTGACTTGCCTCCAATCAAAGGAGTGCCCGCAGCCATAAGGCATTCGTTGCACAACTTGTTGCAAAATGCCATTAACATGAGCACCAAAGGCGATACCATCATTGTTTCGGTTAAAAAAGAAGAAGTTGGTCTGTCCATTTCTGTAACTGACCATGGTGCAGGAATGAGCGAAGAGGAAATATCGAGGCTCTTTAATCAGAATGCGGTCGCAAGCAAAATACCGGACAATCTAAAATCGAGCGGAGTAGGTCTGTTTTTTAGCAAGCTTTTACTCGACGCTCACCATGCCACTTTGACCTGTCAAAGCAAAGTGGGTGAAGGCAGCAAGTTCACTATTAAATTACCTGCCACAATCTGATTTTATAGCCAACCTAGTTTTTTCAGATCATGTACTGGCTCATCAAACGAACACGAGCCCACTGAATGAACGAACTTTTGTCTTGCTTCAATTATTTGGTTTATAGAAAGACAACGGTCTTTATAGCAGGCTTTATCGTCTGCGAACTTAAAACTAGAAGCATCAGTTTCATTTAAAACCGGCTCGATATCTTTGTCTCCATGATAGGCTAAGGCCGCAGCCATTAGTACATTGACAAAACCATGCATCACTGCCCGCGGTGCATCATGGTCGTATGTAAGCTCTTGCTCTGCTCTAATTGGATGATGTAATCCTGCTGTAGCTTTAAATGGCAACTTAAGCTCGGCACATTTTAAAATAAACTGGGCAACACTTTTTGAACTTGGAATTGCTTCTGGCTTAAGCCCGCCCATGCGAATCTTGGCAAAACTATTTAGTTCCTTAACTTGATTCAGTTTTTCAAGCTCAGTAAGGGCCACTTCGCAATATACTGGCTTACTTGCACTCACTACACTGCTTGCTTCGATTGTTGCAGCTCGGTCATTATTTTCGTTTGCCAAAACCGAAAGACACCCATCAAAATCTTCAGGAACTGCATCTAAGTCTTTTGCGTTTATAACAAACCAGCGAAGCATCCAGGCATATTGACTGTTTTTGTAAGTAACATAATTTGCAAGCGCGGTGTCAAGATGAACACTTGCAGGAGGATACAGCCCTGCATAGTCTATAAAGCCTTCTAAAAGTGCTTTTAGGGCAGGTGAGATTATCTTGTTCATATGCTCTCCACAATTCCTAAAATGTTAGCACGGTTGGGCTCAGCGCTATTTTCAGATTAATTGCAGTTGGTCTCGACAAGTCGAGTTCAACGCGCCCTATCGATGCTTGCGCTCGCTTGACAATATATGGGAATAATATTATCATCGAATGCTCATCTGTTTTTATTTTTACTAGCTAGCATTCAAACAGTAGGTTCCAGTGACTACAGCAGCAGGAAGTGATAACGCAGGTGCGGAAAATACTGAGCAGGTAGTTGCGGCCCCTGTCGAATCTCAAACGCTTGCGATCGCTCCAATCATCTCCCCGCAAGATAATGCTCTACTAAAACAAGACACACCCTTAGTAAGAACAGCCGACGCGACAGCAGATTCTATGAAAGTCGATGCTGCGCCTTTGTTTAGAACTGAGGCAAAACCAGGCGATCGCAGAGCTGGTGACGTTTTATCAACTGGTCCCAAAGACCGAATTGCAAGTGTCGAGCCTGCTCCAGGTTCGATGATGGAGCGTTTGCTAAAAGGAGATAAAACCAAACCCGAAGTAAATCCCGAGTTTGCAGATCCTAAAAAGCAGCTAGAAATTTTCCAACGAAGCGGCATGACACCGCAGCAAGCTGAAAAATTCCAAGCGGATATTCTAAAGAGACTGAGCGAAAGGGGTGACAACCTTCAGGGAACTCCCGAAGAACAACTAGCCAGAATGACTCAGGCTTTGGATGCCATTTTAGATCCTACCAAAGCGGGTGCAGGTGCAGATGCTCTCAAAAGACTTTCCGAAGGTGATCGTCAAAACTTGGTAAAGGATTTTCTGATGCGCATGTCGGATCCAGAAAAATTCGCCAATCAGGGCGCCCATAATACCTGCGCATTAACTTCAATGCAAAAACTGGCCTTGCAAGGAAACGATCCTGCAAAGCTGGCGGAACAATTAGCCGGCGTGGTAAACAACGGCTTTACTTTTGTGACAAACCCAGAAACTGGTCAACCTCAGCGAGTCGATGTTCATAGCGCAAGTTTAAGACCTGACCATGAATCTTCTATAGATCCATTTAAAAACAATGGCAATAAAACTCGCTCGATGGCTGGGCACGCCCTCGATGCACTCTTTGGACAAATGGCAGCCGATAATCAAGGCAAAATCGACGGCAAGAAATATGTTTATCTGGCAGCCAATGCTGGCGACTTTACAGGCGGCAACAGAAGCGATACAGGAGAAGGCTTTTTTGAAGCAGATACCCAAGGTAATCCCACCAGATTCATTGATAGCAGTCCTCAAATGACACTGGTTGCTAAAGCGCAACTTTCCAGAATGCTCGATTTGCCTAAAGGTATTAACTTCATTCACGAAAGTATGTTGGACGAAATACCTCCACAATTTCGAGATCAATTCACTTCATTTAAGGATGCTGAACAGCTCAAAACTCGATTGGCAGAGTTTTCACAAAGAACCGGTTTAACTAGCGCAGAAATTCGTGTTAACGCACCGTTTCTTCCAGGCGAAAGAATGGCTGGACACGGTCTGCATTCAGTCAACATCAGTTTGGTTGATGGACCCGACGGCAAGAAGCAAGTGCGAGTTGATAATCACTGGGGCGATGGCAAAGATCTGACTTTAAGCGATGCGCAAATAGAAACAGCGTCAGACAAAAACAAGTGGAATGGAGAGTATCCGCCAAGTGTCTACAGACCAGGTCAACCACAAACACCTGGAAATGTCATTGATGGACCAACAAGGCTTAATACTTTGCCCACTGTCAATGAAACTCCAGATGATTATCGAAAGAGAATGGAACAACTCAAAGCGGATCAAGACGCTAAAATTAAGGAATTAGAGAATCAAAAAGTTAAACCTGATACAAGTGCTGACAAATTGAAAGAACTCACAAACGAACTTTTGAATGCTGAAATGATTAGAGAAGCTTTTACAAAAGCCTTCAATCAGTTCAAAGCTGAAATGTCAGTCTGGTCAATTAATAGAACTGGCTCAGAGCCAAGTTTGTCTGACATTTTAAATGGTGAGCTTGGTAGAGTAAGACTCAAGTGAAGTCCAAGACTGCAATAGGCGCAATTCGCTTTGTCACTCTACCTGAAGGCTTTTCTTTAACAGAAGACACAAGAGGCAGAGTAGCTGCAAGTCATTTGAGACGTTACGAATCAGCCCAGCACCAAGGTGTTGAAATATCATTCTTTTATCGCGGCAATGATTTGTCGGGACCAGATACTCTAATACTCAGACAATATTTAAGTCAACAAAACCAAATCTTAATTGAAAAACAGGAATATGAATTACCAAATGAAGCAGACATTTCACTTATGAAAGAGTTTTATTTTATCATCGGAACTCCAGGAAACAATCAAGTTTCGAATACTGAAACAGGTGCGCGTGGTCCTCGTTTTCATCTTGAAAAATTGGAAACTATCGCTGTTTCTGGAAGACGTTGTTTAGCAGTTACAGGGTGGTATCACGGTCCAAACGCTGAGGTGCACAATTACTTTTATGGGGTATATTTCGACAGCAAGAGAACCTCGAAGTCGTGCAGGCTTGAAGAGGCATATTTGCATGCTCCAACTCATATGTTGTTCGAATATTATTTGCCTGAATTCCAAGACACGTTAAAATCAATCATTTGGAAATAAGCTCGACTACTTACTCTTCGTAATCTCAGGCAAACCAAGAACAATAGTTCCGCCTTTCGATTCAGACATCGCATGTAGTGCACGTAATTGCAAAAGGGCTGGATTATCTTCCATAACTTTTGCAGCATTTGCCAGATTGCGCAATGCAGCACTCTCGCCACGAGCCTTCTCCAAAGCGGCTTCGCCTTCTTTTCGCGCTTTTAATACTTGGGTATAAGCTAGCTTCAATTCGCCTGGAAGCATTATGTCGCGAATATTTAGCTCTAACAATTCAGCTCCTAATTCTTTGCACTTAGGTGCACTGCGCTCAAGTACCTGAGGACTAATTTTGTCTCGCTGGGTGAGCAGTTCTTCCAAAGTCATGCTGCCAGTTACTTCGCGCAATTCAATTTGGATTCTGGCATAACATGTCCAATACCAGTCTGCATCACAGTGATAGGCAAGGTGCGGGTCGACTAGTTTTATTCTACCTGTGACACTAATTTTGATACCAACATTGTCTTTGCACAAAATTTCCTGACCGGGTATTTGAAGCGCTCGCGGACGAATGTCGACTCTAGTTAAAGTATGCTTAGAAGGGTTTATCCAGTGCGCACCAGGTTCTAGTAATTTGGCGAACTTACCGTCTTTATAAAGAAGACCTCTATTGTCTTCTAAAATTATTTCTTTGCGCAAATAAGCTCTCACAGTGCTACTTATGAGCTTATAGATTAAGAAAATAATTGCAATAAATAAAACTAGATTGATTGCGTCTTTCATTGAGTCAGCTCTATATTAGTGGTTTCCCAAGAAGGTGCATGAACAAAACGGAAGTCTTAACTTGCAGAGTTGTGTGCATACTCGCTCTTAACGGACCTTCTTGAGAAATACCATTTTTGGGATGTGATTAACAGTCACTGCCTGAGGCTTAAACGCGGAACTTTAATCAGAGAATCTGCAAAGCCGCTGCATCTCGGGCATTGCAATTATCTCATAGATTTATAAAATGGGCACAAGTCCTTAACGGGACAATCCTGACAACGTGGCTTCTTCGCATCACAAAGACGCCTGCCGTGCCATATTAGCGTAATCGAGTAATTGGACCAGTCTTTATTTGGGAAAAGCTTTTGCAAGTCGCGCTCAATTTTTAAGGGGTCTGTATTTTGAGAAAAACCAAGCCTGCCTGATAATCGCTGCACATGCGTATCTACTGACCAGCCAGGCACACCAAATGCAACACCAAGAACAACATTTGCAGTTTTCACTCCAACGCCAGGCAACTTGACTAACTCTTCTTGTGTAGATGGAACTTCGCCACCATAATTTGCCATCAAAGCTTGAGCACATGCTTGAATGTTTTGTGCTTTGGCATTGTAATAACCAGTTGGTTTGATAATCTCTTTAACATCATCTATATCTGCTTTGGCTAAGGCTTTGGCAGTGGGATACTTAGCAAATAACTTGGGCGTGACTTTATTTACTTGCACATCGGTTGTTTGAGCAGACATAATAACTGCAGTGAGTAATTGAAACGGCGATTTGTATGTAAGCTCGCAATCTGCATCTGGATATTCTTTGCACAACTTATTCATGATATTAGCTGCCACCGCTTTGGTGACCGGCTTCATTTTAGCTTCGCCTTTCACTCAATCTGCTCCATTAGCGCAACTGAGCGCCCTGCCGATGAACATATCCAGGTTGAGAAGTCGGGAAATTTTGCATTTAGACTTGCTAGAGCAACCTCGCAAGAAATAAAGTCGTGAAAAATACCATAAACAGCAGGGCCACTGCCAGTTAGATGTGCTGCCAAGGCATCGTTGTCGCGCATATCGTCACAGACTAATTTTAGTGGTGGATACATAGCAAAAACCACAGACTCAAAATCATTGCCCAAATGTGACGCCATTTTTTTGATATTGCCGCTAGATAAGGCATGACAGGCTGCATCTGTGTCTAATTTGGGATGACTTGATTTATCTTGCTCATCATATGCCTTGAACACAAAAGGGGTCGACAATGAAAAATCTGACGGTTTTGCTACAAGAAAATGTATTTCGGTTTGGTGCGGCACCAAAGATAAAATTTCGCCTTTGCCGACACCACGCATGCTACCACCCTGCAAACAAAATGGCACATCGGCCCCTATTTGAATCGCAAGTGACAAAAGCTCTTGTGTCGATAACCTGTTTTCAAAATAAGTATTCATTGCAAGAAGCGCACCCGCAGCATCTGTACTGCCACCAGCAAGACCAGCGGCCATCGGAATATCTTTTTCGATAGCGATGGTCACACCAATGGTGGCGTCTATTTTTTGCAAGTATTTCTTAATCGAGTTAACAATAATATTTTTATTGTCGAAAGGAAAACCTGATGGAGCCTTACTATTTGCTTGATCGAATTTTATGGTATTTTCATTTTGATCAAAAGTTAAACGAAGTTGGTCTTCTAAGTTAATACTTTGATAAAGCGTATCGACTTCATGATAGCCATCTGGCAAAAGTCCAAGTATTGAAAATGTGAGATTTAGTTTCGCGTAACAAGACACAGCAAGTGTATTGGATGAAACGATTAAACTCATTTTTTCCTTGCACCTTTAGATTGGGCAACCACGTCTGTAAGGGCTGCAAATTTAGCTAGTGACAAATCTTCTGCTCTTGCATTAAGACTAATTCCACAGGAGCGCAAAACGTTATCGAGCGTATCATCTAGTTGTGCTTCAATAGAATGAAGCGTATTTTTGAGCATTTTGCGTCTGCTGCCAAAGCCAAGCAAAATTAGATGTCTGAGCAATTTCAAGTCTTGGCACTGTATAGGCGGCTCGCTTAATGGATGCAAACTCACTATTGCCGAGCGTACTTTAGGAGCAGGCAAGAAAGAATCTTGAGGCAATTTCATTTCTAGTTTTGCTTCAGTAAAATAGTTGCTCAATAATGTAAGGCGCGAATAATCTTTTTCGCCTGGGTGTGCCACCAGGCGTAGTGCTACTTCATATTGAATTGTCATAGCAACCCGGCTAATCTTATGAATCCAACTCGTTGGTTCGCCTACTTCGCCAAAAAGGTGAGTAATAATTGGCGTGGTTATATGATAAGGAATATTTCCGACCACTTTAAATTTTTCAGGACCATATTCATTTAAATCAAAATCGAGAAAATTTTTGTGCACCACATTTAGTTTTTTACCAAATGTATTTTTCAAGCGCGTCACAAGATTGTCATCTAATTCAACAGCGGTTACATGGGCACCTGATTCAATCAATAACTCAGTCAAAAATCCTATGCCCGGTCCAATTTCAAGTACCGGCTCACCCGCTTTGAGATCGAGAGACTCTACAATTTTAGACAGAGCTTGCGGATCGATCAGAAAATTCTGTCCCAAACTTTTCTTGGCGATACTATTTTTCGCCAGTAATGTTAGAGTTTCACGATCCTGCATTTTCTAAGTTTTTAGGATTTGAAACTTCTACTTCGGTAGTGCGCTTGTGCCCTCTACCATTATTTTCTTTCACTTCTTCCACTGGCTCTGGCTTTGGATGTTTAGTCAGGCGAATAGAGATAATTCTGTGACGGTCGGCTTCTTCGATACGAAAAGTATATTCGTCTGTTTTTACTTCATGTCCAACTACAGGCTCATGTCCTAAATATCCAAAAACATAGCCGCCAAGAGTGTTGAACTCTTCGTCTTGAATATTCATATCTAAGCGATCGTTTAAATCTTCAAGCGCAATTCGGGCGTCAATTAAAATCGTGCCATCTTCTTGCGGCTTGATGAATTCTTGCTCGATGTCGTGCTCATCGGCAATTTCACCAACTAATTCTTCAAGCAAGTCTTCCAGCGTCACCATGCCCTGTGTGCCACCATGCTCATCGACTACAATTGCCATGTGAGTTTTGGTTTTCTTAAACTCAGCAAGCAAGTCAGCAAGACCTTTGTTTTCTGGCACTATCAGCACTTTGCGAGCCAGTTCTCTAATCGGAGACGACTGCTTACCGTCGGCAAAAGCTCTGATACCATCTCGAATGTGCACCATACCAAAAATGTTGTCCACGTTATCGTCGTATAGAGGAATACGTGAGTGACCATGTTTTAGAGCCAGCTCAATTAAGTCCTTAACAGGCTTATCGGCGCTAAGCATTTTCATGTCACGACGCGGTGTCATGATTTCGGTAGCAACAGTATCTGAGAGTTCAAAAACGCTATGCAGCATTTCTTCCTCACCCTCTTCGATAACGCCTTCTTCTAAACTGGCAGACACAAGCATTTTGAGCTCGGCTTCTGAATGCACCATATGATGATGCGAAGGTTCGGGCACTTTTAAAACTTTGAGTATGAAATACATAAAAGCATTCATCACAACAAGAATTGGTCGAGTAATAATGCACCAGAAATGCATCGGATAAATGGTGTACATCACCACTGTTTCGGCTCGATTGAAGGTCAAAGTTTTAGGTAATAATTCACCAAACACAGTTTGGATAAAGGCTGTGATTGTAAAAACAAGTCCATAAGAGAAGACTTGAGCAAAAATGACCATGTTGTGCTTCCAACCAGAAGCTACACCCATAGAGGTGGCCCATTCAGACAAGTCTTCGGCAAAAGTCGTTTCACCCACAGCACCGATTATGAGCATGGCAAAGGTAATACCAAGCTGAGTGCCGGATATGAATGTATCGGGGTCATCTAAATAAGACTGAACTGTTTTAGCGGTGGTCGAGCCTTGCTCGGCTAATTGATCGATGCGCGTGCGTCTAACTCGTGCCAGAGCCATTTCAGCCGCCACAAAAAAGGCGTTGGCGGCAACTAGAATGCCCAAAAGTATAAAAATGATTGAAAATTTCACGAAATACGAATCGTTATCCACGACAAGTCCTCACTGGTCTTGCAATAGACAAGTCGTTCGAAAATCTCAGTATTCGCCCCTGAGGGGGTTCATCGCTTAGCTCGCTAAGATTTTCGTCCATATCCTTACTGAGTTAGTAATATCCCGATCCTAACATAAGCTTTGAACTTTGTAATGTGAATCAAGCTCTGAAAAGGGCAAGCGGCATGGGATAATGACATCGCCTTGTACCTGTTTATGCCCATTTGGAGCGCGAAAATAAGCAAGTGACTAAAAAACATATTTCTGCACTAATTTATACATTAGCAATCCCTGTGACCCTGCAATTGTCCGTATTTTCGCCGACTGCAGGTCACTGCGCCGACAACAACAAGAAGCAATTGGCGGTTTTATCAGAACAAAGAATCGAGGCTCAATCGAGCCATCCGGTCGTTCATGTAAAGAATCAACTAGGCGCAATGTCAGAACATGTTTCTGAAACCACCAATAATTCGATTAATCAGTATTTATCTTCGATGTCACCAGCTATTAAGTCGGCTGGTCAATATTTTGCAAACGCCATCAAGCAATATGGCGGCTGGATTGTTCAGTACGGCAAGCAAAACATGAACTGGTCACCAAGCGTCAAAGTTACACCAGTGGTTGAACAGCTTTAGTCTCGCCCTCATCTGAATCTGTATCTTCAATCTCACTGCCAAGCTGAGCAAAAAGAATTGCAGTAACAACTTGAGCAGCAAAAAATACTGACGGCACAAAGAATACGCCAAGTAAAGTTAAGGTAGGCAGGATTATGGCAAGTTTAAGCAGACCTACACTCAAAAGCCAGACGTATAAGTAGTCACCGGGTCTACTTCTAAAAATCTTGATTGCCTGTCCCCAAGCGAATCCAGCGCGCATTGACTCGCTTCTGGCAAAATTCAGTTTCAGCATCGAGCTTAGCAAATGCAGTACACAAGCCAAAATAATTAGTGCAATAGTAGCGCCACCGACCCACAAGACTTGTTCGCTGTGAGTAGATTGTGCCGACTCTAGGGCTTCTTTGGCACTAGGCACTTTTTTTGCAAGCTGATAGTAATAGCTAAAAATGGCTGAAATGCTTGAAAAATAGAAGAGAACACAAGCCATCACAAAGCCATAGGCAATGGCTAGCCAGCTCATGCCCGAAATAAACAAGTCCAGCCAATCGTTCCAGTCGGGCAATTTGGCTTCTGGGTCTTTCATTTTGCTACGCATCACACGCAAGATATAGCCCGTATTCAGCGCCCAGCAACAGAAACTGGCAGGCAACATCATCAATCCGCCACACAAAACAACCAGCGAAAGTGCGTTAAATATGCCGCCGACGCCAATTTTAAAAGTCCAGTCGGGATCTTTTGCTAGAGTTTTAAATGCTAAATTTGGGTCCAAGAAGCTTGCCACTAAGATGCTCCCATGCCTAAAACTGAATCAAAAATGTGATGATTCTGCCAGAGTTTCACAAAAACGTGGTCTGTCATGTTGAATTTTACGGGGCTTACAGAAACTTTTTTCTGCGAAACGGCAACCACATCTGAGTTTGGATTTTCATGATTGTCGATTGCATGACCGGTAAGCCAGTAATAGTCTTGTCCGTAGGGGTCACGACGGTGCTCGAAGCTGTCATTGTAAAAGCGATTTCCAAGCTCTGTAACTGCAATGCCACGCAGTTCTTTAAGCGGAACATTAGGAAAGTTGACGTTAATCAGTGTCTTTAAGTCGAGGGGCACATCTGCCGTTCCTACCCGCTTTACTATTTCACTCATCACAACGCATGCAGCCTCGTGATTAGGCGGATTCGCGTCACGATCCATGCTAACAGCAATAGATGTAACACCTAGAAAAACACCTTCCATAGCCGCGGCAACTGTCCCTGAGTAGAGCACTTCAGTTCCCAGGTTGTAACCTCTGTTTATTCCAGATATAACCAAATCCGGCTTGTGGCCCATTAGAACACTTACTGCAAGCTTGACACCATCTGAGGGAGTCCCGTTTGTGGACCAGGCCTTTTTGATGCCGCCTTCAATCTTGACTTCTTGCACGCGTAAAGGTTTGTACAAAGTAAGCGAATGCCCAGCAGCACTGCGCTCCCTGTCTGGGGCCACTACATATACTTCGTGGTTGGTTGCCAAAGACTGGGCCAGTGCTTGGATTCCAGGGGAGTGAATGCCATCGTCGTTGGCTACTAAAATTCGCAAAAATACCTGCCTTGCATACCGTCAAAAATAAGTGTAATTGTTTTTGGAATTGTACACATGCTATAAAAATTTGAACAATAGCCACCTAGTTCAATAAGGTATCTGGAGACCTGCGCCTCTAATTTATGATTGATTCTGTTTTTGAAAGAGCCGGTGAATCGCTACTGAATTTGATCCAAAGTTCGATGGCGGAATGCTTAAACCTTGGACACAGCTATGTCTGCACAGAACACATTTTGCTTGCTTTGACTGACGACAAAGATAGTCTAGTAGCCAAAATTTTAGCCACGCTCAAAATAGAAGAAGGTCCCACGCGCCAGGAAATTGAGCGGCGCTTCAAAGGCGAAACAGAGTCTGAATTGCTCTACTCCGACCGCATGGACTTGATTGAAAGTGGTCATGACAAACGCGAAGAAGGCTCACTTGGATTCTCAGACCTGGCAGTCCAAGCGCTTGTGCGAGCTTTTGACTATTCACTTTTCTTTGGTCAGCCAGACATAGAGCCAGTTCATTTGCTGCTTGGCTTAATTGATCTAACAGATTCTACATCGACCAAAATTTTAGAAGACATGGGCGCTAATTTGTTTTACTTGCAAAGACAAACTTTGCACCACATGGCACAAGAATTGTCTTTGGTGCATGGACTGCCCGGCTTCAAAGAAACCACCATTGGCGGAATACGCGAGTTAATCGACAGATTTTACGGCGCTGTCTGCACTTTAAACGCACTTTCGGCAAGAAGCGAAGTACAGACGAATTTGCCTGTACGTCAAGCAATTGTGCACAAAGTCTGTGTCGCATATTTTGCCGAGTTTCTCTACACTCAAGTTACATTTAGACGTTACTTAGTTGAGGAGTCAATCGAGCTTTTGGCTCAGCGCACAGGACCGCTTGAACAAGAAATAATTGCATCAATTATTACCACCTCTGCTCAAAATGTCAGAAGCGGCGCGCGCTCGGCCTTTGAATACATGATAAGCAACGAATATAGATTATTCGAGCAAATGATGGACGAAGCCGAGTACGACGAGATTGGCAATATCATCGAAGATTTGTGGTGGACTCAAGGCGAAGAAATAGCGTTGTATCAGCTCTTTGCCGAAGCACTAGACGACAGACGTCGCGATCAAATGTTTGAGATGCAAAAGCGTCGCATGGAAATTGCCACCAAGCTTACAAAATTAAAGAAGAAACTCATGAACACTGTGCGCTCATGTTTCGAGAAGCGCTCAATTGCTCGCTGAAATAGTTGATTAAACGTCAGCGATTAATACAAAAGGACATTTCAAGCAAAACGCCTTAGGGAAAAATATTTCTCTATCGTCCAAGTCAAATCCAGTTTGAATACTGCACTGGGCAATGTTTCCACAATCTGGACATTCAAGTTCGTTTGCACCATTAAAAATGGCAGTGACCATCTCTTCCACCACTTCCTTGCGTCTGCCTGCGCTTTGAGGAAGATTTGGCTTATGTTCAACTTCTTGCAAAATCTTGGGCTCGACTCCAAGCGCTTTGGCAAGTACTTGTCTGTCTGTGGCTGAAAGCCATGTTTCAAGCCCCGATTCGAGATCTTCAATGCGCTGGACCGTGAATCGAATCGCCTGACTCAATTCTTCTCGTGAGATTTCACGATATGCACGAATCTGCTGCAGTCGTCCGGCTAATGTGTTACCAAGCGACAGGCTCTTGGGAATTGGTCCAAAAATGTTTCTCATGGCAGAGTAGTATACCCCAAAACGCATAGCGTATACTGAAGTCCTATGCTGGACTTGAACAAAGTGATTAAGCAAATTCAAGCACTCGAGAATCGTGGTGATAACGACGGCTCGGGAGCAGATCTCTTGTCGCTTGCTTTGAGCAAGTTTGAAGAAGCAATTGGCGATGTAGCAAAATTCGAAGAAAAACTTGATGGAAGCGAAGGCACCACCTGGTGGCCACTGGCAAAACCGATTGAACAGTTTGGCACCATATGCAGTATTAATACCAAACCACCGGCCAAATCACTTGTGGTTGGAGTTGACGGCTCGCAAATTATGCCAAGCCACCACGAAATTTATTCTTGCTTTCTGCTAAACATAGGTGTTTCAGCCATCACTTACGGCGTCAAAAAAGCGCCGACACTTCTGAGCAAACCATTTCTTTTTCATAGACCCGAAGACTTATACCCGCTTGTAGACAGACGCCGCATGCACATCGACGAGTTGTATGTTTCGCTTGAGCGCTACTTATTGGAATTCGAAGAAGTTGCTCAAACGGCTATTACTCTTAGAGAAAAAGATATGGCTACACTTGCCCTTTTTGATGGTGCCTTGATTCCCTGGTCTCTTGAAAAAATGCCACCGACTTATGTGGACCAGTTTATAGAAAGAGCTAAAAACATTTATGCTCTTCTGCGCCAAAATAAAGTCCCAGTAATGGGATATATAAGTCATAGCAGAAGCTCTGAAGTGGTTAACATGCTTCGCGTCTATAACTGCCCTTATGAGCTTAGCCATTGTCGCAATTATTGTTCTGAATTAAATGAAGAAGACTTTCCTTGCTCGACTATTTGGCCACTGACAGACAGACATTTATTTAAGAACAGTTTGCCTGCCAATTCGCGCGGACCAATTTTTCAATCAAGCGCCAAAATGAGTCAGCTCTTCGATGCCGATAATCGAATTTGTTTCTCTTATCTAAATGTGGCAAGCGAAGTAGTGCGACTGGAATTTCCGCGCTGGCTTTTAAGTGATAAAGCTTTGCTAGAACAAGCCTTTGTTTTAACTTTGAATCAGACCTCTAAAGGCATGGGCTATCCAATTGTTTTGACCGAAGCGCATCATCTTGCAGTTATTAAAAATCAGGAGCGTAAACAATTTTTCGACCTGGTCGCAAAGCAATTATTGACTCTTGGGGTTAAGCGCATCGCTCAAAGCCCCAAAGAGCAGAAAAAACAGACCAGTTTCGTGTAGCTGGACTGCAAAAACTCACAACTACGTATTGCCTTTTTTTCGCCTAGAGAATAGTTGACTTAATCAAGTAATTCTCAAAGCTCGAAAGCATGAGTCGGTGGCGATTTTACATATTAAATTTAGTTGCCTAAAGCAACTAAAAAAGTAGAGCAAAAATGACATTTTCGAATTGTGATTCGTAAAATCCCCATTCCCTTCATGACAACCTCGAGGCAATAATGAAGACACCCCCACGTTTCTAGGAAAAGTCACCCATGTTGACCAAATTTACCAACTTATTTCAGGCCAAAAACAGCGCCAGTGCCCAGGGGCATGCATCCAATACCAAGGAAATGGCTGCCATTCTGGAAGACAACCTGGAAGTCATTCAAGAAACCAAGTCAAAACTGGTAGAGGCGAGATTCGCCAAAGGCACAATTATTGACCGCCAGCGTCAAAAACGATCCACTCAAGAATGGCTCAAAGGCGGCTCGCTTAAAGAGAGCAAACCAGCTATGGACCAAGAAGAAATCAGAGTGCGACTGAGCAACTCGGGCAACTATGAAATTCACGACCCCATGCCCGACATGGACGAAGCCTTTCTTGCTTTCAGTAAAGACGCCGACCCCTTTTTCGACAACGACAGAAGCCTAGAAATGCGTGCATCTGGCTCATCCGGCTCAAACGACTTCTCCTCCTGGATTTCGGGCAATCAGCTCGAAGGCGACTATGAAATGGACAGAGCCAAAGTGCTCGACCATTACTTAGATTCAAACGGTCTTTCCAGCAAAACAATCAATTTTGAAGTGCAAAGCGAGGCGTGCGAATCAGATGAGACCCAAGCTGTAGATCATTCTGTAGCTTCTTGTAACAAACGCTATTTGAACGATTTAATTGACACTCTAGAGCAACGTGTAAGCGATAATCAGACCCGTACAGCCTATTGGACTGATTCTCATATATAGGGACATGTTAAAATGTTGGCTGTTCGTCGCCCTGCATCAAGGGCAAGGGAGCCAACAATTCCATGTCTATTAGCGATATTGTCGAAAAAGTTAAATCCGGTGAAAGATTGTCGAGCGAAGATGCTATTCGCCTTTATAAGCACGACGACTTAGCTGAAATCGGCGCTTTGGCAAACAGTGTGCGCGAAGCGAGAGCTGGTGCCGGTCAAGAAAAATATGTTTATTACATTCACAACATGCATCTGAACCCGACCAATTTTTGTGTCGAGACATGTAGATTCTGTTCTTACGCCAATCCCGAAAACAATAGTTATACATGGACCGTTGATCAAGTATTGGACAATGCCCGGTATGGTGTCAGTCTTGGTATCAGCGAAATCCATATGGTAGGCGGATTGAATCCAGCCTGCGACCTCAATTTTTACGAAGAAGTAATTCGCGCTTTCAAAAAAGAATTTCCTCACGTTCATGTCAAAGCAATGACCGCGGTCGAAATTGAATATCTTGCAAATCTGGAAGGCATCTCCTATGAAGATTGCCTCAAGCGCTTGATCGATGCCGGGCTTGGCTCAATGCCTGGTGGTGGTGCTGAAATTTTTGATGAGAGCGTGCGCGAAAACATGCACGTCAAAAAAACACCTGCTGCAACATGGCTTGGAATTCACGGAATTGCTCACAAACTCGGATTGAAATCGACAGCCACTATGCTTACTGGCATTGGTGAAAAAATCGAACACAAAGTAGACCACATCAATCAACTGCGCAAGCAACAAGATAAGACCGGTGGCTTCATGTGCTTCATTCCTCTTAAATGCTATTACGAAGGCACCACAATCAAACCAGGTGAAATTCACGAACCCGATTACAACGATCTGCTTCGCGACATCGCCATCTCGCGTTTGTTCTTAGATAACTTCCCTCATATCAAAGCCTACTGGATTCAATTAGGTGAAGAGTTGGCTCAAACAGCGCTTTCATTTGGTGCTGACGATATGGACGGAACCATTTTAGAGGAGAAAATCACTCACGCAGCCGGTGCCAAAACGCCTTTGCAATTGGCTAAAGAAAAAATGGAAAGTCACATTCTGCGATCTGGTTTTGTACCAGTAGAGCGTGACACCGTATACAATATCAAGCGCGTAATTGAAGAAACACCAGCCGAATCGAAAAGTCTGAACGAACGTATCAAGGCACTGCAACTAACTGCAGCTCGCGTCTGATCTTTTAAACTATGGTGTTTACTCATAGCAAAAAACTTTGCCTTCAGCTATTGCTCCTTGCAATTCTCTGCATGCCGAATGCATTTTGCCAGCCGCAACCAGCTCCTCCGATTAACAATGCGGTACATCAAACGCTCCAGACAGACCCAGGCTTTCCTGGATCCCGGGCCCCGGGGCCCGGGATCCAGGAAGTTTATAATTCGCCCCCTTCACCTAGTGCAGAAACACAGGCGCCACTGGTCTGGCAAGTGCAGCAAGACCCGCAAGGCATCTACACCATACTTAAAGGCAGTCAATTCAGAATCCGCCTGGACCAGGACTTAAACAGCGGAACCGCAAGTCAAGGACAAGCAATTTCTTGTAGTCTGGTTGATGAAATGAAGGCAGGAAACGAACTTTTAGCAACTCCTGGTCAGCCGGTTTTGGGAATTATAAGTTCAGTAGCTCAAAGCCGAAAGACTATAAAGTCTTACAAACCAGGCAAAAATTTTCTTGATGCTCAAGGTCGCATAGGTTTTAGCTTCAGTGGCATAGTCGACTCTAAAGGTTCGCTTATCAAAATAGACGCGATTCCTTCTGAGAAGTCGCGCATCGAACAAGTGAAGAAGACCAAAGCTCAGCTTATAGCTAACAAAAATGGTGAATACATTGTCAAATACGCTGTTGGTAAATATGCAGCGCTGGATCTTGCAATAGGTACAGCAGGGCTTGTAACGGGTCCAGTTGGTATCGTCACAAGTGCTTTGGTTTCAGGTGCAGTTGGAAGTGTAAACAAGAACTTTGCAGCCGGCAGACCCGTAGAAGACGATGAACAATATACAAAAAAGCAAGGCTTTATGATGGGCGTCGGTCGTGGTCTTCCTGGAGGTTTTTTGATTCAAGGCGTGACCACAAGCGGAAAAGAACTTGAGTTATTTCAAGGAGACATATTCACCGTAAGTTTACGCGAAGATCTCGAAATCAGACAAAAGTAATGCTTATTTCTACTGAGGTAAGTCAGGTTTCGTCTCTTCTGGTGGCATTCCTTCCACCACAGACTCTGGTGGCGTATTTGGTGCATACTTGTTGAAATCACCAATAATTGTTTTAGCTGGACAAAATTTGACCAGCGGACAGCCCACACAGTGGACCGCAAGCGCGATAGGGCATAATGTCAAAGGCTTACTCCGGTGCGGGTAATTCCATCATAGCACGCATGAAAGATCACAAAGGTCAAAATAGGCGTACAATAGGTGAATGCATTTGAATCTAACTCGTATAATCCTGCCTGTATTACTTCTGGTATCAGTCTCTGTCTCTTCGGGTCCGAACTGCCTCGCCATT
>CAZSHS010000014.1:53665-84210 GCA_964606665.1 uncultured Candidatus Obscuribacterales bacterium
TACAGCAAACACAAGTTCGATCGAACTTTTACCCAAAAACAAAATAAAGTCGGTCCCCAGAAAAGTCGAAATTTATCAGTATGACGAGAGTCAAATAGGCAACAGAAAGCCGCTGCTTTTAGTACACGGTTTGCTTGGTGAATACCACCCTATGTTTCGCTGGAAAGAACTTGCCGAATATCTTACCGAGAAACCTGATTTTCAAAAGAGATACAAAATCTATTTGACCAGGTTCAACACGAGCTTGTCACTTGCAGAAATTACCGATGAGTTTAGATCTTCACTGCGTACTCACTTTCCATCAGGAAATTTGACAATTGTCGCCATAAGTCTTGCAGGCACAGTTGTTCGAAACTCAATGAAAGTTCCATCTGTCAATAAGTTAGTTTCGCGAGTCATTACACTTGGCTCTTTCTTTCGTGGCTCGCCATTGTTTTGCGCAGACTGGATGCGGCAAACGATGAAAAAGAGATATCCTTCGCCTCTGAGCAAAATCGACCATTTACTTGGTTATAGCATTTACTTTGCTCGTCACAAAAATCTGCAACGCGATTTTGCATGGGATAACTCCGACGGGCAAATGCCACCACAAAAAAAATCGCGCAAAGAAAAAGCACCACTCGTTACTGTAACCGATCAAGAACAAATAGAAATTGATCATAAGTTCTTTGTATATGCCGGTTACTTGCATAATCAATATGCTCCGCGCGAACATGGCGTCATACGCAAATTCATTACCACTCCCTATTCGTTCTTCAAAACAACACTGCCGATGCACCTTGACAGAGAACATCCGGCACTGCGCTTTTTAAACGATCTCATTGCCAAGTCTGTTCCTAAGATCTCTCCTGGCGATGATATTATTTATCCGCTCAATGATGGTATCAGTCCAATCGCAAGTAGCTTGCTTCTCACAAACGAGTTTGCAGCACGACCAGACATAAACAAGATGAATGATCTTAGCCTTATCAAACTCAACACAAACGCTGGTAAAGCTCGTCTTTTAGATAACATAGATCATCTTACATTTATCGAACGAAAAAGACCAATTGGATCTTCAGACAAAATCAAAGATGTTCTTTCTTCTAATGAAGAACCACGTGCGATGTTTGAGTGGATTTCAAAAGACTTGATGGAATGATTCGATTTCACTTTTTAAACACGAACTTAGTTCCATTAAATACATAATTCAAATATTTTCCAGTTGCCGGACCAGTATCATCTTCTGATTTTTCAATGACCGGAATTTTCAATGTCTTCTTATCCGATGACAGCTTGATTTCGGCTTCGTCAGAATACTGACCGAATCCGAAACTTATTGACTTGAGCAACTTTTTACTTGTCTGAAAAAATGGATACTCAATCAATTTTCCGTTTGCAATAGTATATGCAGTGATTGATCTTCCATGAATCATTCCAGATCCAATGAAAAGATCGCGCACTAGATAAACAGTCTTTCCATCAGTGGTTTTGATGGTATCAACGCCCTCAATGCAGGAACCGGGGTCTTCTCCTTCAGGATTTTTGTTTGATGGATTGAGAATATTGCATTTGATTTTGTTATTGCCAGCATCATATGCGATAAGTGAATAAAAAAAATGCATTGAGCCACCAGTTAGTGTGTCCCAGCAATAACAGCGCAATTTTTTGTCGTCAGAAACATAGGCACTAAGTCCATTTGCGGTTGCATCTTTTAGTGGTGCCTTCATCATTTGAGGATCTACCAAACTTTTTTTCAGAAGTTTCAGCATCTGGTCGTTAGTAGCTTCGAGCTTTTCATAGTCATCTGCTTGATTTTGACCATAGGTAGAAATTTTTTGAAGCATCGAAGTTAATTGCTTGTCAATTTGCTTAGTATCAAGAGCAAATGCAGGACCGAAGGACATCGCTACTAAAACAAACGAAGCCAACAAACCAGTTTTAATTTGAATCTGTTTTATCAATGTATTGGGCACTCCCTGTCGCCTCCATCTATGAGGTGAGATTGATAATTATTTGGGAATGGTCAAAAGAAAATCGGTTAGCTGTTTTATTTGTTTTTGTGACAGCGTGGATGGTGGCATATTATATGCTGAAGGCTGATACTCTTTTCCGCCGTATGAGACTATGGCACCAGCGCTTATTCTATTTTCAATGAACTTGCGGCTGCGTTTTGCCCCTACGCCGTCAAGAGCTGGACCAAAACGTCCCCCAATAAGTCCAATTGAATGGCAGGCGGCGCAACCTTTGTCTCTATACAAAGCCATGCCTTGGCGACTGCTTTGCGTCACTGGAAGGGGTTCAAAACTAAAGCCCGCCGGCACATCATCTTTACTAATCCCGCCATGTCCTTTAACAGATAGTTCAGAAGTGCTTGTGTGACTTATCAAATAATCAGCTAACTTTTGAGCAGTGACTTTATCAACTCGGACATGATTCATCAATTCTTTTGGATCTGGATAATTTTTCGGGTAGTCTTTAGGGATGGGCGCTTTGCTTGTGAGCCTATTAACAATAAAACTTTTATTCCTGAACTTTGCGATATTATCAAAAGGAGGTCCAATCAAGCCACCTTTGCCATCAAGAGAGTGACAATGAAGGCACCCGCCCTTCTCTAAAGTGTTCGAAGCTGAAGAGTCAGAGCTATCTGCTGCTTTTGCAATGCCAGCCAAGAATATTGCGCAAGATAATGCTGCAAATAAGTATTTGGACGTTCGCTTAATTCTATTAATTGATTCAATCTCCCTTGCACAACTGAATAATAATACAAATTTAGAGTCGGGCGAAAAAGAATTCATTTCACTTGTAACTTAAATTCCCAGTTGTCCAATTCTATCGCCGCGCTTCAAAATAATAGTAATTGGCTGACCACCATTCTTTTTAGTCAGGATTTTATTAGCTTCATCAACACTCTGAACAGAAATGCCATCGACGGCCATGATGCTATCTTGTGGCAAGATACCTGCCTTTTGAGCACGCGAACCGTTCATGATAGCAACCACTTCAAGTCCCGCTCCTGGAAACGGTGCCTTTGCTTCTATACCAATTCCAAACAGAATTCCAGATCCAGGTGCGGAAGACTTTTTACTCATGAGAGTTTGAGATTGTTGACCAGGTCCTTTGAAAGGCTGCCCCATATGCGGTGGCTTAACAAAACCGTTCTTATCTAAGTTTGGTTTGTTTTGATTTTGCATGGGACCTTGATTAGAATTCGGCTTATTCTGATTTTGATTCACCATGCCCGGTACTATCTGATTTTG
Organism: uncultured Candidatus Obscuribacterales bacterium; assembly: GCA_964606665.1. Classification (GTDB taxonomy): domain Bacteria; phylum Cyanobacteriota; class Vampirovibrionia; order Obscuribacterales; family Obscuribacteraceae; genus Aved-18. The sequence goes on from CAZSHS010000014.1 coordinate 56,905, forward strand.
ATAATTTTGGGGATTGAGAGGACTCTGATTGATTGAATTCGGGTTAAATTGCTGTTGTTGCTGTGGTGGCATCTGAGCCATTTGTTGTCCCATCGGTTGGAACTGCTGTTGCTGAACTTGTGGCTGAAATTGTTGTTGTGGTGGCATTTGTTGCCCCATAGGCTGAAATTGTTGTTGCATTTGCTGTGGCGGCATTTGTTGTTGCTGCGGCTGATTTAAAGTTTGACCAGGACCGCCATGCCATCCGCTTAGTACTGGCTTCTGTGCGGGAGGCGGCGCAGCTTGTCGTTGTTGAGGCAAATTATCGTTTATATTTCCGTTTTGTTTATTCATAGCCAAAACGCGCTGATATGCGTTTTGATATTTGACTTCATCTGGTTTTAACTTAAGCGCTTGCTTGTAATAGTCCAGTGCCTGAAATGGATTCTTGACTAGAAGATAGAGCGTTCCTATGTTGTATTTGTACGCTGCTACTTTAGGATTTTTCGATTCTAGTCTTTTAAATAAATCTAGCGCGCTCAAATATTCTTTGTTTTTAAAAGCATCATTTGCATCATCGAGTAATTCTTGCGACTCTTTATCAAGCTCGGGACCTTCAACGCTAGCCAATTTTTTGACCACAAGAGCAGAGGCTTGCTTGTACTCTTTCTTTTTGGGATCGAGTTCCTGCGCTCGCGCATAGTATGCGGTCGCTCTTTTCAAATCACCTTTAGATTCGCTCACCACGCCCATGCTGAAATAAGCTTCGGCATTGTTTGCATCAAGCCTAATTACTTGCTCGAACTTTTCGATTGCCTCTTGCAGATTTTTACTCCGCCAAAGACTGACTCCTTCGGCTAAAAGATTTCTGATTTCGGTATCTCTTGCAGTTAAGGCATTATCTTGAATATCGTTATCATCGTCAGCTCGAACAGACGGCAGCATGGTATTAGATTCGGTGCCAGTGCTTTGAGGCTGACTGGTGCTCTCCAACTGCATATCAGGTTCTTGCGAACTACCGATTGCTTGCAATACTTGAGTGAGACGTTGATCTATCTCGCCGGTACCAGGTGAACCTAATACTCGCTTTTCAAGACGTTCTACGCGGTCATTGAGTGGTTGCGTTTCGTAAGTCTGAAAGAAGAAATCCTTCTCCGCTTTGCTCAATTTACTCATGGATGCTTGATCTGCCGCAAAAGAGGGCACGGCGAAAACCAAGCAAGATGCTGCTATTTTCAAATATCTGAGATATTTTTGCAAAGTGATAGACCCCATAGTCTTAATGCTAACACTACAAACAGACAAGTGCTTGTCTGAATGCATTTTCTCATACGTCAAAAACGCGATGAAAGCCGGTATTATTTTAAAGCGTTCAGGGGCAATTTTATGACTGACTATTTTACTCAATTCGAAAGTGATGCATACGACGATGAAGAGACGGCTTACTGGGTCGCCTTTGATAAGTTGTCTGGCACAGGACTTGGAATCGCTCGAATAAAGATTCTTTATGAGCTATTTGGCAGTTTAAAAGAAGTATGGAACGTACCTTCCAACGAGTTGCCAGAAATACGCGGACTGTCAAAAGAGCAGTTGAGTGCATTTGAGCAGCAGCGAAAAATAGTCAATCCAGAAGTTTACATGGCGGAATTATTCCAAAAGGGTGTCACTGCCCTTCCATACTGTCATCCGCTTTACCCGTATCTTTTGAGAGACATCGCCGATCCTCCTTTGGTCCTATATATGAAGGGCAAACTGACTCCACTAGACTTTGCACACTGCGTTTCTATTGTAGGAACCAGAAAGCCGTCGGCTTATGGTCAGCAATACGCCAAAGAAATTTCCAAAAACCTATCTTTGCTAGGCGCAACTATTGTTAGCGGCATGGCGCTGGGAGTCGACTCTTTTGCACACTGGGGAGCAATTGAAAATAATGCAAAAACAATTGCCGTTCTTGGATGCGGTATAGATATCTGCTACCCAAGCTCTAATAAAAACTTGTACAAAAAATTGTCGCAAGAAGGCTCTGGTGCAGTTATATCCGAATATTACCCGGGTACGACGCCTGAGAAGTGGATGTTTCCAGCCAGAAACCGCATCGTGAGCGGGCTTAGCCATGCAACTATTGTAATTGAAGCGGGAGAGGAATCGGGCGCAAACATCACTTGCCGTTTGGCTTTTGAGCAGAATAGAGCAACTTTTGCCCTTCCCGGTCGCATAGATAACGAGATGAGTAGAGGCACTCACCGACTAATTGCCGATGCGAAGGCTCAAATTTTGATTGACTGGAAAGACATTATCAAAGACCTCAATTGGATTTCGAAATCCAATCCAAACGCTACTGAAATTCCGACCATCATTGAGTTGTTTGGACGCGAGAAAGAAATCTACGATCTTTTGACCAGAGAGCCTATTCATTTCGATTTTCTGGCGCAGCAAGCCGGAATGGAAGGAGGCGAATTATCAGCCACATTAACGATGCTCGAGTTAGCTGGCCTTTGCAACCGTCATCCTGGCGATTGGTTTTCGAAGCTCGACTAAATCAAAAAATTAATATTTGCTAAGAATGTCAAGACCGCCCATTTAATCTATCTGTGCAGGTCTTTTGGGCATCCTAACATTTAAGCCAACCTGCCGATAAAAGTATTGATTGTTTAATTAGATATTCATGGGTAAGAAGTATGGAGTTACTGGAATTTTGAATTCCAGGGCGCTTGAGGTGGTTTTTTAAAAACTCGCATGAAACTTTGCCTTAGATGCAATCAGTATTTCGAAGATCAGGAAGAGTTGTGCCCTAACGACAAGGCCAAACTCGAGCCGGTTGGCAAAGACCCGTTGGTTGGTGCGCTCATAAACAACCGCTACGTTGTTGAATCAATCATCGGCAAAGGTTCAAGCGGTATTGTTTATAAAGCAACGCGCCTGATGATGGGCGGCGACATCGCAGTAAAAGTTATTCACAGTTATCTTGGTGTCGATGGCAATTCGCTTGAGCGTTTGCTGCGCGAGTTGAAAGCGGCAGAAAAATTAAGACATCCCCACATCATTACCGTTTGGGAATCCGGCATCACAGACGACGGGCAGCCCTATCTCGTCATGGATTACTTGGAGGGTATTACCTTAGCCGCCCTGCTCAAGCAAAAGGGTGCGCTTACTATAAAGCGCGTTTTAAGCATAACCAAACAAGTTGTCGATGCTCTCATTCACGCTCATGATCAAGGCCTTATCCATCGCGATATGAAACCTGAAAACGTTGTGCTTGAAGAAAATGAGAGTCAGGGCGACTATGTCAAAGTGCTTGATTTTGGGATTGCCGAAACACCTGCTGAAATTGCAGCATCTAAGGCACGCCCAGGCAAAACGAAAACAGTTGCAGGATCACCTGCATACATGAGTCCCGAACAGTGTCAGGGATTTGAATTAGATTTTCGCAGCGACTTGTATTCAGTTGCTGTTATTTGCTTCGAGATGCTTACTGGTCGCAGACCTTTTGTGGCACCAGATTTGATGAAACTGATGTACAAAACAGTAACCGAACCTGCCCCCTTGATGGGTGAAATTCGCAAAGATATAGTTTTTCCCGAGGCACTTGAAAATGTCATCGCCAAAGCTTTGAGTAAACTACCCGAAGAAAGACAGGATTCGTTACGTCAGTTTTGGAGCGAGTTTGAAGCTGCTTGCAAAACTTCCAGCTTCGTCACAAGTGAACATTCCAAGAGAAATTATATTGATGAACGATCAATTGAAGAGCATGGCTTCTTGCCGACCGAACGACTGACCGGTGAATCACCACCTTCAGCGGTGGGCAATTTCGCAAAAGGTCCTGAAGACGATTTGGCGCTTTATTTGGCAGAGTTAGAAGGAGAGCAAGCAGTGGATTCCAACAAAGAATCTCAACCAGAATCCAAACCAGCGTCACCAGCTCCGGCAAAACCGGCAGGATCCGCTCCGTCTGGTTCAATTACAAATCCAACTGCGCAAGCACCAAAACCAGCTTCGCCTCAAACTCAAGGACAAGCACCGGCACAAAGACCTCAAGGAGCACCACCTCCTGGCGGTCCAAGTAAACCACCTGGTGCTCCTGGTGCTCAGAGTAGTCCTGGTGCTCCAAGACCAACAACTGGCAATATGCAAAGGCCTGGTGGTCCGGCGCAAGGACAAAGACCCCCCGGCGCTCCAGTTGCCTCTAGTCCTAATCCTAATCCTAATCCTAATCCGAACGCTCCAAGACCGACAAACCCTGGCACCGCTACTGGTGCACCCGCAAACAGACCTGCAACTTCAGGTAACATGCAAAGGCCGGCTCAACCTGGACAACCTGGAAATGCTAGTCAGACAGCATCGGGTCCAAGACCAGCTATTCCGCCTCAGTCTCAAGCACCAACAGCAAGCCAGAGCAAACTAGCTGGCTTGGTTAGAAAAGAAGGCTCTCCTGCACCAGTACAAGGAAAACCGCCTGCTGGACCAATTTCAGGTTCCGGCGGTGGAACCGCCCCTGGTGCAAAAACCGCTTCGCAAAACATGCCTAAACCACCAGGAGCAAATCAGGCTCCCGGCGCTAGTGGTGCACCAAGACCTCAGGGTACCCCCACTCCAAGTGGCGCACCAAGACCTCAGGGTACCCCCACTTCTAGCGGCGCACCAAGACCTCAAGGAACTTCCGGTCCCAACCCAAATCCCAACGCACCGCGACCGGTATCACAAAATATGCAAAGACCTCCAGGCAGTCAAGCACCTCAGAGCGCTCCAAAACCACAAGGAGCCACAGGTCCTAATCCTAATCCGAATCCGAATCCGAATCCGAACGCACCACGACCGGTATCACAAAACATGCAAAGACCTCCGGGCAGTCAAGCGCCTGGACCAACTGGCACTGCCAAGCCTGGCACCCCAGGCGCTCCTGGAGCCATTTCATCTCCTCTGGTGCCAAAACCATCACCGGCTTTTGGTCCTGGAGGAGCTACAACTAAACCTCCTCAAAACACTGGTGCAGGTGCAGGTTCAGCCGCACCGCAACCAAAACCAAATGCACCAACTTCAGTTCCAGCTAAATTACCCGGCACTGGCACCGGCACCGGCACTGGTACTGGTACTGGTACTGGTACTGGTACTGGTACTGGTACTGCAGCAACAACTGGACCGGTCCCCGCAACAGCATCTGGAACAGCACAAGCCGCCAATCAACAAAAGCAACCTGCTGTGGGCGTTGACAGAAAAGAGCTTGATGGAATTGTCGCGAAAGAAGAAACTCTTCAAGAAGCAAAAGCTAGATTTTCTAACCTTAATTGGGATGATGAATTAGATGCTCTCAAAGACGACCACGACAAACCTTCTTCGCCGGTACAATCAGGTGCGTGGCCTCAGGGCGTCAAGATAGGCAGTAAAGAAGAAGTTCAGTCCCCAACCACTTCTTACTCAAGCATCGCAGCGCAAGTTCTCAAAGCGGATCAACCAACTGAATCAACTCCACAAACTCCACAAACTCCACCAATTTCACAATCTCAACAAATGCAGGGAATGCCTGGTTATCCACCCGGTATGCAACCTGGTATGCAACAAATGCCTCAAGGACAAATGCCTTATTATCCGGGCTATCAATATCCGCCCATGCCTGGTTATCCACCCATGTATCCGCCTGGCTACCCACAAATGCCCTACGATCCTAATATGCAATGGCAGGGTCAGGTGCCACCATATGGAGTGCAGTCAGGAACGGGCTATCCACCTGTGCCCTATCCAGGAATGCCTGATCCTCAAGCAATGGCTCAAGCACAAGCTCAAGGACAAATGCCGCAATTTCCCACACCCCCTCCAGTAGAAGCACCACCCACACAAGCAGCAAGCACCACTAGTGCGCCAGTGAATCCGCTTGAAGTAGATGATGACCCTTTTACTCAACATATAACTGATTTTGACTCAGATGATAAATCGCCAGATAGTTCGAGTTTGCCAAGCTCACCTCTTGAGAAAGACGAAGATCCATTTGCAGCGGTGGCAAAATCTTCCAATGTCGAATTGGATTCCAGCGCGCAAGAGCAGGCAGAACAAAATATGGCTGCACTGCTCGAAGCTAAAATGAAGGAAGATGATCCTTTTAAAAATGTTGCCACTGAATCTTCTGAAACTCCTAAAGCTCAAATTGCAAATCCAACTGCGCCACCACAAGAAGAGCGCAGCGCCGAAGATATGCTCGATGCATTACTTGATGCACGTTTGAAAGAGGAAAATCCACCTACACCTGAGTCTTCGATGATGCAGGCACCGTCAATGAGTTCGCGCCCTCTCAAACTAGACGATGACGATAGTGATTTGAGTGAGCTTGGTGCACTTTTAAAATCTAAATTGACCGGGTCTTCACAAGAAGAGAAAAAACCAGAACCACCGAAGAGTTCGTCTGCACTTGGCCAATTGCTTGGCGCGCTGCAAGACGAAGAAGAAGATGAGGAACCATCAGCAGCGAAGGAAGCCTCAAATAGTAGTCTTGGTAGTGCATTAAATGCGGCTGTCGATGATATGTTTACTGAATCTGCTCTAAAAGCTAATCCTGATGTACAACAAGTTGGACTAGGAGATTTTAAAGGGCTGAAGGCAATCAATGCCCCGGGTGAAGCCAATACCGAAATTGCAGATGCTGTAGACAAATGGCTCGACAATGTTGAGTCTGGTGCCGCTAAAAAAGAAGGCGGGTTTGGCGCAGTGGCAGCTAAATTGTCCGAGATTATGGGAGACGATGAAGAGCCAAAACCAGCGCCAAAAGAAGAACCAAAAGCATTTGATGGAGTTGGTCGGGGCGAGAAAAAACCCAGCCATACATCTGATGCGCTTTCAAGATTACTTGCTGCAGCTAGCATGGCAACTGATACTCCAGCAGCCAGCACCAAATCTTTTGATTCGATGAATGCCGTTGGTGGTGCAAATCCAGGTAGTTCGGCAAGTGGAATTCCATCTACTCCATTTGGACCTGATCCTTACCAAGCTGAGCAGACAGGACAATCTGCAGATAAATTTGGACAAGATGCAATCAATGCCAAAATTGCTGAAATGAACAAGCGACTTGAACAACAATCGCAAAGCATGAGTAGCGTAAATCTAGATCATGTTCAGCAAGGTGGATCTGACCCGGCACAAGACAGCCGCAACGTGGTCAATAGAATCATGGAAGAAGCTTATGCCAAGCAGCAAGCTATGCAGCAAGCACCAGTTTCGCAAAATGCACCATATCCAGATCCTAATGCAAGTACTTCTGGTGGTGGATTCTCGCGCGAAGAATTGGAGCAGATCAATAATAATAAGCTTGCCTACCTGGCGCAGGCCGAAGCGGCACGAAACAAAGGCAATTTGCGTGGCCGTCAAAATTCAATCGCTATTAATCCTTCCTATGTTGTAAGCGGAGTACTAGTTGTAGTAATTGGAATAGTCGGATATTTTGGCTTCACTCAAAACTGGTTTGGCGGAATGTTTGGTAACTCAGGCAGTCAAACAAAAGAATTGTCGGTCTCTGAGCGCGATGCCAAAGTATCGCAAGAAGTCGATGAGATGATGAAATCTGGACAAATTAAAAAAGCGATAACTACTCTTCAAGATTACAATGATAAATATGAAGGACTGACAGCCGATCTTGAGTCTAAGCTGGACAAAGCATACATTGCTCTGGCTAAGCACCATGCTTCAACTGGTGATAACGGCCAGGCAGCAGAAGTTTTGAAAAATGTACCATCCACTTCAAAACATTTTGCTGAAGCGCAAAAACTTTTGAAGAAATATAAGGGTGGGAAATCCGCCGGCAGAAGGAAATCGAGACACTAACGAGAAATTCGATATGAAGCTTTGCCTAGAGTGCAATATTCACTTCCTTGAAGATTTTGACTCCTGTCCAAACGACGGCGGAACACTCGTTCATGTGGAAAACGATCCTCTTTTAGGAAAGCTTGTCGGTGAAAAATATAGAATTCTCAATCAAGTAGGAAAGGGCTCGATGGCTATAGTCTATAAAGCCATTCAAGAGTCAACCGGCAGAAAAATGGCAGTCAAAATGTTGCACCAACATCTTGGCTCCAAACTAGAATCGGTCAAACGTTTTCACCGCGAAGCAAAAGCGGTAAGTACGCTAAATCACAAAAACATAATTCGCCTTTTTGACTTTGGCTTAATGCCTGATGGTCAGCCTTATATCGTCACTGAATTTCTGGCAGGAACTTCGCTTGCAGAACTTTTGCGTTTGCGTGGTATTCTCACCGTCAAAGAAGCGCTACCATTCATGGAGCAAGTTTGTGCCGGTGTTGGAGAAGCCCATCGTTGCCGGGTTATACACCGAGATCTTAAGCCTGACAATATTGTTATGCAGTCAATAGATGTCAATTCACCAGTAGACGATCCTGATTTAATTAAACCAAATACGGTGCGAGTAGTCGATTTTGGCGTATCTAAAATGTGGTCTGAAGCTGGCAGTTCATCCGCTTCTTTAACTATGGAAGGAAAAGTTTGCGGCAGCCCGGCATATATGAGTCCTGAGCAGTGCAAAGGACTTGAGACCGATTATCGCTCAGATATTTATTCGTTAGGAATAGTCTTTTTTGAAGTGCTCACAGGTCAGCGACCATTTTTTGCAAATGACTTAATGGCGTTGATGCTCATGCACGTAAACAAAGAGCCGCCATCAATTGGTGAGGTGATGCCTGAAATTACTTTCCCTCCTGCATTGTCTGGAGTTATTGGAAAAGCCTTAAGTAAAAATCCAGACGATCGTCAACGCAGTGCAGACGAGTTATGGCGCGAGATTGAAGCGGCGTGCAAAGGCAAGAAGGTCGTCATAGAGCCGCCTAAAGAAGAGTCGCTTGAATGGAAGACGTTTACTGGCACCGGCAATGTGATTACAGCCGCACCCATGAGCCAACAAAGACAGTCTGAAAGCACAGCCGGTATGGTCATGGCAGACTGGACCAAAACGACTATGCAGTTTGATGCGCTTGGCAGTAAGAAAAAGAAATTCAATTTCACCCTAAATCAGGCAAAAAACATTTTTTATATTTGTCTGGTGATTTTTACGGTTCAATTTCTCTTGAATTTCTACTCCAGCCACAACGATACAAAGGTAGCCAAAAACCTACTAGCCAAGCACAACTTTGAAGGATGCATTCAAGTTTTAGAGAATATCGAGAAAAAAGGCAGTCTTTCCAAAGATGCCCAAAACGATTTAGATACAGCTTATTTGAAACTGTCCGGAGTCTTAGCAAAAAAACACGAGTACGATAAAGCCATTAATCTCTTGGAAAAAATCTCGCCCTCGTTTAAACAAATCAAACAGGTCCAGCGCGATAAGCGGCGCTACGAATCTTTAAACAGATAGTTATTTAGTTTTCGAGAGTTTCTATTAACTCTAATGCAAGAATGTTCCAACTCATAAATTGTGGTGCCCAAAGGGGGTATCCATGCAAGGCGTCATAATTTTCGTACAGTGTTCCTGTACTAGTGATTCCATCAAGCATTGTGTGAGTGACGCGGTGTGATATGTCGCGAGCACCATCCATATAACCTTCACGCTTTAAACAGCGCACCACCAGAGCGTTTGGAATAACCCACATAGGACCTTGCCAGTTGGAGACGATATAACGTCCATACAAACCACGTTTAGCCTGATTGCACAAACGCTCAGAAAGAGCTACTGAAGAAATACCACATGGACTTAAAAAATGATTTTCATTGAGCATATTCTGCTCTATCACTTGCTTGGTTCTTTCTTTTGCACATGCACCCATAATTGCAGGAACAAGTGATGTCCAGCTTCTGAGAGTGACGTGCCGACCCGTTTTGGAATCTAAATTGCAGTGCATCCCAATTTCTTCGACCCATAAATATTGATCAATGGCAGAAGCCAAATCGCTTGCCATTCTTTCATATTTTTCAGCCGATGTTTTGTCACCATTGGCGGTGTACAACTCTTCCATAGCTTTATACTCGCCATAAATGTAGCCACAAATATCTGTGGCGATTAAGTGAGCATCAGGATAGTCACCCACATTTTCGTTAGTGTCTTTGCTTGCTTCAAGTGGAAAAAGAAGAGTGTAATTATTATCCACTCCGCTTTCAAGCACATTGCGCCAATGAAACAGTCCGTTTATAGCTCCTCTGTGAGTTTTAAAATAGTCTAAATATTTATCAAGTGATGCTAACAATTTTGTATCTATTTCCAAAGCTGGAAACATACGCTTTTGATAAGCAAGCGACTGAGCTAAAAATGGTTTGCAGTGATCACCTGCGTCCCAGATACGCTCAGGAGCTACAGTGCGTGGCGTGTGACCATCAGGCTCCATGATGGACATAAAATTTTGAACTACAGACATGCCAATATTTTCTTTGATATCAAGCGTCAATCTATGTGTTGCTTGACTGAAAAAACAGGCGTCCCAGTCATACATTTGCAGATAGTGGCCAACGCTCGAGCGCTCCGAGACTTCAGCAGCGTCATCAGCACCCGGCTCAACATCAAAGCTTGGTGTTACAAACGGATGAGCGAGCATTCCGCCTGCTTTGTGAACACATTGTGGAGCTTTTTCGAGAATAAATTCTTTCAGTTCTGATTCTTTTGACATTTATTTTACTGCCATGTTGAGGAGTCCTATCAAGTCCGAGCAAGACTTCATTTGCAAGCTCGACTCGGTCACTTTTGTCTCACCGATTCTAACACTTATTCCGCCGCGATTATTGATCCACAAAAAAGCAGGCTCGTCTGAGACAGAATCACCAAAATATAAAAGTTTCCAGGGCTCGTCATCAAAGCTTAATTTGCTTTCGATGATGTCGAGAGCTGAGCCTTTATTCCAGTTTTTAGCTGGCATTATTTCAAAGCTAGTTGGCAATTTTATAAATGTAAGTTCTGGATACAAATTAGCAAAGGCACTAATGGTGGTGATTACATTCTGCCGCTGTGAATTTTGGGTGCGATGATAATGAACACAAAGCGAAAAGCCATGGTCTTCGATAATGACAGAACCAAGCGGCGGCAATTTTTTAAACAATTCTATTTTTAAATTGCGCAAAGTCTTCTTCAAGCGAATTGCGTCTGGATGCAAAAATTCTCTGTGGTCTGGAAAACTAATTTCAAGCCCATAATTACCAGCAAGAATCATTCTTTCTGACGCTCCACTCATATCTCGTCCCAGTTGTGCAATGCTTCGCGCACTAATTATGGCAACAGTAACATTGGGCAGTAATGACAATTTTTCGAGCTGCAATTTTACACATTCGTCTAATTGAGCCTCATCTGGATGATTGGCATAAGGCACAAGTGTTCCATCACGGTCGAAGCCAATGAAAACTTTTTTCTCAGTTAGTAAATTGATAAAGACGCTCAGTTCCACTTTCTACCACCAGTTTCTGGTAAACATCAAGATAGTGCTTAACCATTCTCTCTTTGCTGAAATTTTCTCTAGCTCTATTTATGCAAGCCTGTTCACTAATTGATTCGATTTCGATGTATCTATCTATTAATTCTTGCTTGGTATTACCCACGATGCCGACCTCACCGTCTTTAATAATTTCGCGCACAGAGCCACGATCATATGCCATGACCGGAGTTCCCATGGCAAGGGATTCTGCCATAACAAGCCCAAAAGGCTCGTCAAAATCGATAGGATAAACTACTGCTTTTGCCCCTGCATACAATTGTGCTTTTTTATCTACTGTAGCCTCGCCGATATAATCTACTAATGGATGCTTGAGTCTATCTTTGATATGTTCTTGATAATAAGAAGTATCTGTTGCATCAACTTTACCCGCCACCTTAATTGGCAGCCCAAGCTCGATGGCTATATCAATAGCATCGGCTGTGCCTTTTGCTTTAGAAATTCTGCCAATGAAAAGTAAATAGTCACGCGTAATTTTTAAATCGCACGGCAAAATAAACTCGTCTAGATCGATTCCGTTGTAAACTACTTCGGCATAATTCATTTTGTCTGGAAAATTCAATTTCTTAAAAGCTTGACTAATAGCCACAAATGGCATTTTGCAATATTCAAAATAAATGTCCTGACAATAAGGCACAATATTGTTGTGAATAGTGGTCACAACTGGGGTCTTAAACTCACTCAGAAACGGTAGCGCCATAAAACCCATATGATTATGAATAATATCAAACTGGTCTTGCATTTTTTTTAGAGTCAAAATACTGCGCACGTCATATGTATTCCAGCGATGCCTATAATTATTCTGACTGGCGCGAAGACCCTCTGGAATAATACTAACTAGTTTTGCACTGGTTATAGAATCACCCGAGGCAAATAAAGCGACGTCATGCCCATCTTTTACCAATTCTTCGGTAAGCAAATTAACCACAAGTTCTGTGCCACCATAACCTTTTGGTGGGACGCTTTCGACGAGTGGTGCTAATTGGGCAATACGCATTTGTGTGTTCTCTGCATTTTAACTTTCGACTACAACTTTCACTTGTCCGTCCTTTTTCAAAACGCGACAAAAACTCATTTGTCCACTAATGCTCAAATCAACTTTAGCCTGTCCTATGCAAAGACCTTTGATAGTGACATTTTCAAGCCAGTCTGGTAAACATGGCTCAATGATGCTCAGTTTTTTATTCATCGCATCAGCCTGCAAATTTAAACATAAATGCAACAACGAAAACATACTTCCCGCTGCCCATGCTTGAGGAGAACACGAAACAGGATAACTGATAGGAGCACTGCCATTTTTGCGCTTAAACCCACAATAAAGCTCAGGCAATCGAAAATCAGCTTGGCTTTGAGCAACGGCAAACATTTCTTTTGTTAATGTTACCACAGCATCTACTCTGCCTATTTTACGTAGACCTTCTGCAATTAACGCATTGTCGTGAGGCCAAATAGAGCCGTTGTGATAACTAATCGGATTATATCTCATGCTAGAAGAGGCAAGTGTTCTGATGCCCCAGCCAGTATGCATATCTGGTTGCATCAATCTATCAGCAACAGATTGTGCTTTGTCGTCATCTAAAATTCCTGAGCTGAGACAGTGTCCTGGGTTAGAAGATATGGCACCAACCTGCTTGCCATGGCGATCTAGAGCCAGTGCAAGATATTCGTCTTTCTCCATCCAGAAGTCTTTTTGAAAAGAATTTTTGAGCTTGCTTGCACGTGTTCGTTGTTCGCAAGCCATTTGTTTTTGACCGATGTATTCGGCAATCTTAGCCACTTCCATCCTAGCAGCATAAGTGTAAGACTGAACTTCGCACAAGGCAATTGGAGGTTCACCCAGGCGTCCGTCTGTATACATGACTGAATCACCAGAATCCTTCCAGCCCTGATTTTCTAGACCCTGATTATGGGTGCGCATGTAACTTATGTAACCAGTGTCAGCACTCATAGAATCGAGCCACTGAATTGCTTGCCTTACAGCAGGCCACATGTTGCGAGCAAAAAACAAATCGCCCGTCCAGTCTATATAACGACAAAATAGAATCAACCACAATTGAGTGGCATCGACAGTTCCGTAGTATGGAGTGTGCGGAATGGCCTTGGCGCGCGCCAGCTCACCAAGTCGCAATTCATGCATGATACGTCCGGGTGATTCTTCTGTAAAACTGTCTGTAACTTTCCCCTGATAGGCAGCCATTACTTCGATACACTCTCGGGCTAAGGCGGGGGCAAATGGTAGCATCTGTAAGGCGGTAATGGCTGAGTCTCTGCCAAACAAAGCGCAATACCATGGAACGCCCGCAGCCAGTCCAAATCCTTTTGGAGTTGCCTGACGAAGAATATAAATATCACTCCAACCGCGACTCAAAGACAAATCGAACAAATCGTTATCTGTTTCAATCAGAACCAAATCTTGTTTCCATTTAGAAAAGCGCTGGTCCGAAATTTCTTTAGCCGTTTGATAATCGACTTCTTCAGTCTGTTTTGGCCAGATATGCGAATCGACAATTGTACTGACGCATGTCTCAAAATAGACCGTTTGTTTTGGTGCTATCTGAATATCGAAACTAACATTTCCGTCTTCAACACTCAAAGGACGCAGTCCATAAAACTCAACATGTGTTTCCATCAGTACGCCATCAATGCCTTTGTAGGCAAGAAAAACACTCTGTCCATCGGGTGATGAAACTGGCACCATTCGCTCACCGCGTTTGTCGCGATTTAATCCTCGCACCTCAAACATATCGGCGAAATCTGCTTTAAAAACTAGATTGAACTGAAATTGTACAGCGTGATTTTCATAGTTTTCAAAAGTAATGCGCTCCCAGAGAAGATCTCCTAATACAACTTCGCGCTGAATACTAAGCTTTTGTTGTTCCAGATTGTGAGTCTGCGGGTTGGTATATAAAAAAGAACCGCCATATCCATCATCGGTTCGACTGGATAAAAGCGAGAGCGGGACAGCATCTATATTGATTTCCCACTGGCTCAAAAATCTGGTGTCATTTCGATAATAGCCATAACCAAGAGTATTGCAATCAGGAATTGAAGCCGATTCATCCATAACTAAAAAATGACTGCCGTGTTTTAAAACAAGACGAGCATGGGCAGCATCAGTCAGGACGAATTGCGCCCCCTGACACATAGGTCGAGTATCGACCACGTATTTTTTTGAATCGAGATTATACACAAAGATGTATCCTAAACTAGCCTGTAAGCTCGAAGTCGTGCCACCACCGTTCAAGTGAATTAGTTTTCAATCGCTGTTTCATCAAGTTAATTCTGCTATGGCGGTTAAACTTGGGCATCTTAAGGCTATAATTTAGCGCCTCGGCGCCATCTTTGCATGAATTAGGATTGATATGCACAGCCTGGTCTCCAAGCTCATCATACACACCAGCGCCCGAAGATAGCATGAGTAAACCTGATTTATGATTATTATCAAGACTAGCCACATATTCTTTGGCAGTCAGATTTAATCCATCACGCAAAGGATTTACAAGCATAACTTGAGCACGCTTATACAAACCGGATAATTCTTGCTGACTAATCGGATTTGTGTGCCAGTATAGTGGCTTCCAATTTGAAATAGCATAACGTCCTTCAATTTCAGAGGCATAATCTCTGCAATTTTTCCAATAATCATCAAATGCTTTTAGACCAGGTCTTGTTTGCTGACAAATTTGAACAAAAGCCAATTTGCCTACATATTCGGGTCTTGCGCCAAAGAAATAATCAATCATTTCAAGGCGTTGCATAATACCTTTGGTGTAGTCTGCACGATCTACCGACAAAACAATTGGTGTGTCTGGCAGTTCTATGGACAAATTTTGCTTTGCATGGGCTGCTTTCCAAAACTTTAAATCGAGACCCAAAGGTCGGACCAGAAGGCGAATAAGCTTTTTAGTCTTTCGATTTTTAATTACTAGTTCGTCTCTATTGACTTTGAACTCTGGAAAAAAGTCTTGCACAAATTGGACAAAATTTTGAGCGTATTCTTTGGTGTGGAAGCCTATTTTTGCGCATGAAAGCATCCCCAAGACTAGCTCTGAAATAGGTTCGCTATAGTGATGTGGAACATTTTTTGGCCATGGAATATGCCAAAAAATACTGATCTGACTGTTTTTGAGTAAAGATGGCAAAATAGCGAATTGATAGTCGTGTACAAAAATATCCTTTGTGCCAATACCTGAGTCAAGCTGAATCTGAGAAATCTCACGATTGAACTGGCGATAGAAATCTCGGTCCACGCCTTTATAGACTGCAAATTGAGGCAAATCGTGCATCAAAGGCCAGATAAACTCGTTGCAATAACGGTAATGACCTTGAATTAAGTCGTTGTCCAAATTGAAGATGGCATGAACTCGCGCATCGCCGTTCAAGTAGGAAAGGTCGTTGTCTTGAAGAAACCACCATCGGCTTTTGCAGCCGCCAAAATTATCGAATGCTGCCTTCAGGGCGCTTGAGACCCCGCCACCGGCGCCTTCTCCACGATAAGACACAATGTCCATAGCTTGTAATTGCTCCCTGCATCTCAATCTCTAAGACTATTCGTCTAATAGCATGGGCAAAAATTACATATGCTGACCGAAAAATCCCTCTCAAAACTCTGCTTGGCAAGCAGCAGCGGGGAATTCAATACCTTAAAATTTAAATGCGGCATTTTGAAATTGCATCAATCTTCTAAGGAGCAAAAAATGTTTTTCCCCCGCATAAGTCACTTAGTAATTCTTTCATTGATTATGTTTGCAAATATGTCGGCTTCAGCTTTTGCGCAGCCGCAAGGATTGCCTCCAACTTTAGCAAGACAAGCAGCAAACGAAATTGTCGATTTATCTGGAGTTTGGTCCTCACCTTATGGTGACGTCAATCTCAAAGTGGAAGGCAAAGATCCAGAAGGAAATCTGATCGTTACGGGAAATTGGAAAAATGGCTCAAACCCAGGCATTATCACCTGGGGCAGATTTACCCCCACCGCTGGTAGTGGCATTTTAAAAGCCGAATATTTTTTACCCAATCGACCTATCTACGGTTATGTCGAATTTGCCCTCCAAGCAAATGGAACTGATTTATTTGGCAAATACTTTGAAGGACCTAGCAAAGGCGAATGGAATTTAAAGCGCAAGCCAGGTTATAAGAAAAGTTACTTGAGCAATATTGCAATAATTACTCAGAATCTTGCTGTGCGTGGCAACAAAGTTTTTGATGCCACTGGAAAATGGCTGTCTACTTTTGGCGATGTAGAGTTGCGCGGAGTGTCGCTTATATCGACTGGTGTCATGCTCAAGGGCACCTGGAAAAATCATCAGGGACAAGAAGGCACAATTTCTTCTGGATTGTTTATGCGTGACCCCAACGGCGGTCACTTGCGCTTCGAATATTATGCTCCTTGGAATAAAGCTCAAGGTAAAGGCGAATTTAGACCAGACAAATATTTAGGCGGAAAAATGCTTTTGGGCATATATAAAGAAGGAAACGACTCTGGTGTCTGGATTTTATGCCGCCCACCTGACTATAGTAAAAAATAAATATGCAAGCATTTACTCTTTTTTGTTTGGTCACAAGCATTTGTTATTTCATTATGCTTGGCTCTGAATACAACAAAATTGTAAAAGGACAAAACTGGCCTACTGTGACGGCTAAAGTTGAAAACGCCATTAACAGCCTGCCTATAACTAAATTCGAATCGAACAGAATCAATACAATTGCCGTGATAATCAATTGGTCTTACATCAAATATTCATATAAATTAGGCGAGCACTGCTATTACAATACAGAAGAAATGGGACCGCATCTGACTGTGTTCGATTATATTATTGGCCCAATGGCAGTGCGCTTTCCTAAAGACAAAAAAATCGAAGTCAAATACAATCCTGCCAATCCAAAAGAATCTACCATTGGCTTTGAGATTTTTCGTCCAATTGAAACACTCGGTGGATCAGCCATATTGTTTCTAATAGCTGGCTCTATATATTACTATTTTCGAAAAACAGGTCTCATCCCAGATGTAGGTCCAAACGAAGTAGACTTGCACATTCCCCAAAGGCGTCGCTGAAATTGAGATTCACATAGAAATCTCACATAGCTTCGTGTATCTCAAATATCACGCAACTAAAAAACATCGATAAAAAAGACACATCAAACTAATCTATCTAACTTCAGCAGAATTAGTAGCCACGCTTGTCGAGTTTAAATGACCGACAGACTTTGCCACATGCTCCACCACCGCTTTTACAAAACCAAGGAAAAGTGGGTGAGGACGATCTGGGCGCGACTTCAATTCGGGGTGGAACTGACAGGCGATAAAATAGGGATGATCGCGCAATTCCATCATTTCAACTAACTTATCGTCTGGTGAAACTCCTGAAAAATCCATTCCCTTTTCACTCAAAGCCTTACGAAATTGGTTATTTACTTCATAGCGATGGCGGTGACGTTCTGAAATTTCTTCGCTCTTATAGACCTCAAATGCTTTACTCTTTGGCTGAACTTTGCACGGATATTTGCCAAGACGCATAGTGCCGCCCTTGAGCACCACACTATGTTGGTCTGGCATC
The DNA here is from genome assembly GCA_964606665.1 of uncultured Candidatus Obscuribacterales bacterium. GTDB lineage: Bacteria > Cyanobacteriota > Vampirovibrionia > Obscuribacterales > Obscuribacteraceae > Aved-18. Next base: position 74,840 of record CAZSHS010000014.1, read on the forward strand.
AAGTCGATAACAGGAAATGGAGTGGATGAATTAAACTCGGTTGAGTGTGCATCTTTCATATTTGCTACGTTTCGAGCAAATTCAATTACTGCAATCTGCATTCCAAGACAAAGTCCAAGAAAAGGTATTTTATTTACCCGAGCAAATTTTGCCGCTTCTACTTTGCCTTCGATACCTCTATCTCCAAAGCCGCCGGGAACCAAGATTCCATCCACGTCTTTGAGATATTCAGCCGCACCGTTTTTCTCTATATCTTCAGATAGAACCCACTTAATTTCAATAGCGGCATCATGGATGGTACCAGCATGTTTAAGTGCTTCTACTACCGAAATATAAGCATCGGAAAGCATCACATATTTGCCCACTATGCCAATTTTGATTGTGCGCGCAGGATTTTTGATTTTCTCTACCATCTCGCGCCATTCATCAAGATCAGGCACGGCATTGTCCATTCTAAGTCGTTCTAAAACTCTATCTGCCAATCCCTCTTTTTCCAAAATGAGAGGTATTTCGTAGAGATGTTTGACGTCCTTACACTCAATAACGGCTTTAGAATCAACGTCAGTAAAGAGAGCCAACTTTTCTTTAATAGATGGTGAAAGCGATTTCTCTGTTCGACAAGCAAGTACATCGGGCTGGATACCGCGGCTTCTGAGCAGTTCGACACTGTGCTGAGTGGGCTTAGTTTTGAGTTCGTTAGTCGTTTTCAAATTAGGAATTATGGTGGCGTGAATATAACAAACGTTTTCACGCCCTGTATCCTTTTTCATTTGTCTAATCGCTTCAAGAAAAATGAGGCTCTCGATGTCGCCTACAGTTCCGCCAATTTCGACAATTGCCACTTGGGCGTTGGCTGCAATAGCAGCTTTGCGAATGAAATTTTTAATTTCGTTTGTGACATGAGGAATCATCTGAACCGTTCCGCCCAGATAGTCGCCTCTTCTTTCTTTTTCAAGCACAGTCTTATATATAGAACCGGATGTGACGTTATTCATCCGACTCAAGTCCATACTTATAAATCTTTCGTAGTGACCAAGATCAAGGTCTGTCTCTGCTCCGTCTTCGGTGACAAAGACTTCGCCGTGCTGGTAAGGGCTCATAGTGCCCGGGTCCACATTTAAATATGGATCCAGTTTGATAATTGTGGTTCTAATGCCGCGAGCTCGAAGCAATCTGCCAAGCGAAGCGGCAACGATTCCTTTGCCCAATGAGGAGACTACCCCACCAGTTACGAAAACATATCTGGTGTCCATTGCTCCTCCTTACTCGATTCTAGAACTCTAAAGCTTAATTCTACGCTAAAGCCGACTCATTCTGAAATCTTCGGAACTTTAAAAAATGGCCCTTCTTTGTCAGGGCTGCCTCTTAACATGGTCTCTTGCCCGGGCGACGCCACCGCGTGGTCAGGGCGCAAGACATTTACCAATTCTTGGGGCAAAGGATTAGCCAGGGGCAAAATCCCCTTTGTATCGACTTCTTGTAGTTGCGAGAAGAAATCAATGATATCGCTCAACTGGCGCGCGTACAGCTCCTTCTCGTCTTCTGACAGAGCTAATCTGGCAAGTTTGGCTACATGTTCTACTTCTTTTATGGAAATCATCATTTTTATAGATTGGTAAGGTACCAAATCTGGTATTCTCCCATATTAGGTGAACTCGGTGTGTGTGATGTTCGTTGAAATTACTCTTCTTGTTGTAGCTCTTGTAATCATATTATTTTCAGCCGAGCTCTTTACAAATGGTATTGAATGGCTCGGTCAACGCTTACAACTGAGCGAAGGCGTGGTCGGAAGCGTACTGGCTGCTGTTGGTACAGCGCTGCCTGAAACTTTAATTCCAATTGTAGCTGTTGTCTTCTTCAATGAAAGACACGGTAATGAAGTGAGCATCGGTGCAATTGCAGGAGCACCTTTCATGCTAAGCACCCTCACTTTTGGTCTTTGTGGGGCGGCTGTGCTTTATTTTTCGCAAAAAGGCAAACGCAGTCAGGAACTTACCATCAATCACGATGTACTGACTCGCGATTTACGCTTCTTCATCCTAGCTTTTACAATTGGCATGTTGTGCAACTGGGCATCTGATTTCTCTAAATTTCATTTGCCGTACATCATGGCTTTTGTCCTTTTAGGGATTTATTGTATTTATTTGTATAAGACACTCAGCCACGAAGGAGAAATCGGACAAGAACCTGAAAAACTTTATTTTGACCGATTGTTGAAGAAGGGGTCAAACAGACTAAGATTCATTGTTCCTCAAATTGTTTTTGGTATCGCCGGTATCGTAGGCGGTGCTTATGTTTTTGTAGAAAATTTGCAAGACGTGGCTGAAGCAATAGGTTTTCCACCTCTGGTCTTATCACTTATTATTTGTCCCATAGCTACTGAACTCCCCGAAAAAATCAATTCGGTCTTATGGATCAAAAGTGGCAAAGATACTTTAGCCATGGGGAACATTACTGGCGCTCTGGTTTTTCAAAGCTGTATACCGGTGGCATTTGGTGTAGCATTCACTACCTGGGATCTCGATTTAGGAACACTATTAACTTGTTCTACGGCGGTACTTAGTGCAAGCGTCATCTTATTTTTGATGAATAAAAAAGCGCTTAAATTCTGGCACCTGATGTCTTGTGCAGTACTTTACATAATCGCTGTATCTATTTTGCTAATTTTAGACGTTGCCAAAAATTTGGGTAACGCTCTAACTTAGACTTTTGGTTTCTGCTTAGACTCTGTTTCGCCAGTATCAATAGCGGGTGTTACCGGATATGGACCTTCAATTTCCATCTCTGCTGGTGCGGGGTAATAAAAGTCGAGTATTTCTTTTATAGCAGCCGCTGTAGGAATAGCAATGAGCATTCCCAAAGCGCCAGCCGTAACTTCGCCTACAAGAACAGCAAAAATTATTGCCAGCGGATGCAACTCGACTACATGCCCGATAAAACGCGGTACAACCAAATAATCTTCTACCAGTCGAGCTACCCAATAGCATAAGAAAATAGGCAGTGCTACTTGTGTGCCATGCTGGGCTACACCAATTACAACAGCAGTAGAAATTGCCATGAGCGGTCCTAAAACTGGAATAATTTCAAGCACACCAGATGCGATGGCAATAACCAGGGCATATTTCAGGTGAAAAATAAAATGCAAGAAAATGTAAGCAACAGAAGACATGAGCACGATTAGAAAGAGCTGTCCTCGAATATATTTTGCCAACATCAAATTCATTGATCCAAACAATCTAACGATTGTGTTGCGCTGTTCATTTGCAAAAAAGCGCAAAAAGAATTTGCCGACTCGCTCTGAATCGACCATAAAATAAATAGACGAGACAATGCAAACAAGCAATGAAAGTAAGCTTTTAGACAGAATCTCGCCCATATGCATAAGCTCTGTGGGCGCTCCAAACCAGCCTTCCAAATCTTCGACTATTGCAGTAGTGCGTGATTCAACGTCAATGTCCCACTTATAACTGGACTTAAGCTGGTCTAAAAGATTTGCCACAAGCTCATGTCGCTGCGTAATCAGGTTACTTGCCTGGTCTATGATTTGATGACCAAACAAATTCGACAATCCCACACACAAAAGAAGAAAAGCTACATAAATGCAGGCGATTGCTATTTTGTGCGGAATTTTAAAGGTGATATTAATCCAGGACACAAAAGGCAAAAGCAAATACGCTATTATCCCGCCCATGATAAATGGCGGAAACACTTCTCTGATCTGATTGATGAACCAGAGAAAAACTATTAGTGAAAGTAGTTTGAACATCATCTTCTACAAGTCTACGTCTACTTCGCAGCAACTGGCTCTTTTTTATTGCAAGCACCCTCAAGAACACTAAAATCATGCACTTGTGCTCTCACCAATTTCTTGAGCATCCATGCTGGTCTAAAACGTTCAGCTTGTGCTGTGTCTTGACCAAGTTCGCTTTGATATTTTTCCAACTGAGACAGACACGAATCCAGTCCACGCTCTTTAGCCAAACTCAAAATGCCGCGCTTCAAACCAAGTCCAAATGCAACTGCAGTATCAACATCTTTTGCGTCCACCACATCTTCTTGTAACGCATACATTACTTCATTGAACATCGGCATCATGATGCGCTCAACTTCAAACTTGTCTGCTTTTGATTGGCAAGCATCTTTTGCTTTTGCATTTGCTTTCTTGAGCAATTCTTGAAGCTTTGGATTTACTTCCTTCTCGGCGTTTTTGTCACGGTCTTTTGAATGAACATAAAATCCAGCACCGGTTTTTTGTCCCAAAACCTTTTCTTCCATCATGACTGAAAGAAGTTCTGCAGGCTTAAAGCGCGGTCCGTATTCGGCATAAAGAAAATCGACTACATGTGCACAAATATCAACCCCAGTCAGATCAAATAGTGCGAGCGGTCCCATTGGAAGACCGAACTCTAAGGCTTTTTGGTCTATTTCTTGAGGAGTAAATTTTCCTTCCTGCAAAACATAAAGTGCTTCGTTCATATAAGGAAAGAGAATTCGATTTACAAGAAATCCAGGACACTCTTTTACTTTCACTGGAGCTTTGCCAAGTTTGTTTTGGCACAAGTCCATTATATTTTGCACTACTTCTTTATCTGTTTTAACGCCAGGAATCACTTCAACCAATTTCATTGCTTGTGCTGGATTAAAGAAGTGAATTCCAAGCACTCGCTCTGGGCGACTTGTAACTGATGCAATTTGAGAAATTGAAAGAGCAGAGGTGTTACTGGCAAGAATTGTGTTCGGTCCGCAGTGTTTATCAAGTGTTCTGAAAATATCCAACTTGATATCAATAACTTCAGATGCGGCTTCGATTATTAGGTCTACATCCTTGTCAATATCTTCGTAATTAACTGTGCCAGTGATATTGGCAAAGAGTTCATCAGCCTTTTCACGAGTTAAGACTTCTTTGCTAACGCGAGAGTCAAACATCTTCTTTATGTTTGCAAGCCCACGACTGACAAAATCTTCGTTAATGTCTTTTAGGAAAACACGAATACCAGCCTGGCCCAGAACCTGTGCAATCCCGCCTCCCATGGCTCCTGCACCTATCACTGCCGCGCTTTTAACCTGATTAGACATGTCAAATTCCTCATGAAAAAACCCAGGAAAGTATTATGCTAGCACTTTCTTTACGTTCACCGATTTTCAAGAGTATTGACAAGTTTCTCAGGCGGGTATTTTGCATGTCATTAATGGCTGATTTGTTTCGACGTGTGCCGTCACAAGCTGACGGATTAGATTTATCTGATACCCCCAAACACTTAGGTTGGATAATGCTTGCCGCCTTAGGTATTGGTGCCACCATCGGCGCTGGCATCTTTGCCATGCCAGGAATTATCGCAGGCAAAGCAGGTCCCGCCGGTATCCTTTCGTTCATCATCACTGGCATCATAATTTTATTCGTCGCCATTTGTTATGAAAAATTTTCGCGATTGATGCCCAACGGAACCTCGGCTTATAGCTACACATACCATTCAATGGGTGAGCTAATTGCTTGGATTGTTTCTTTTGGACTTTTCATGGAATACAGCTTCGGTGCCTCGGCAGTGGCAATTGCCTGGAGCGTATACCTGCAAACTGCTTGCAAATTCAAAGTTGATCCATTTTGGGCTGGACCCAGAATGGTCGATGGACACTATGAATTTGGTGTAAATATAATTGCTATTGGCGTCATTATTGTCATTACCGCAATTCTAATTTACGGTGGAGTGAGCAAATCAGCCAAACTCAATTTGATGCTCGTAATCTTGAAAATCGCACTTCTCGTGATGTTCTTAGCTGTAGGCATTCCTCATGTAAATCCAGCCAACTGGCAACCTTTTATGCCAATGGGCATCCAGGGTGTTCTCCAAGGTGCTGCAGTAGCCGTTTTCCCCTTTGTCGGGTTTGACGCTCTCTATACTTTTGCTCGCGAATCAAAGTCGCAAAAAGACACCAAACTTGGGACCTTCATTTGTATAGCTCTGGTATCACTGCTTTACGTGACCGTCATGGCAGTAGCAACTGGTCTTGCTCCATGTTTTATAGATGGACATAAAAACGAACTCTTCGTTGGCTCTGAAGCTGCAGCTCCCTTAGCCAAACTACTAGCATCTGTCGGTGAAGACTGGACTGCAACATTCATTGCAGGTGGTGCGGTTCTTGGTATTTTCAACGTATTGCTCGTACTTTGTATGGGCGGACCTAGAATTTTCCGCAACATGGCTGAAGACGGTTTACTCCCGCCTCTTTTCACTAAAGTGAAAAACGGTAGTCCAACATATGGAATTCTTCTAAATGGAGTATTGGTTGCTGGATTTGCCGGGTTCATGGAGTTTGGCGAAATCGCTCACATGATGGTGCTTGGAACACTGGTTGCATTTACTTTTGTTTGTATCGGTGCCATGCGCCTCAAAGCGGTCAGCCCTCTGGTTGCCTTTCCAGGGTTAATCGGATGTGTGGTGCTGGCGTGCAACTTAGAACCAACAGTACTCAAGGCATATGCCATCACTTGCCCACTTGGACTTCTCATTTACTTTGCATATGGCTATAAACACAGCAAACTAAACAAGAAGAACGTCCCCATTTCAATGGCCCCAGAGCCCGAAACTAAGCTAGAAGTCTAATCATATAAGTGGGTCTTGTGAGCAGAAAAACACTTCAATTAAGTGGTGCTTTATTGCGTCCGTGGTTATACGACGACGTAAATTCGCTAATAAAAGCAGCCAACGACAAAGACGTCTCAGCTACGCTGAGGGATAGTTTTCCTTATCCATATAAGAGGGAACACGCCATAGATTGGATTACGTTCGCTCTAGAAGTGATACCAACCTGTCATTTCGCCATTGTTGTTGATGGTGCGGCGTGCGGTGGAATAGGACTAACGCTGCAGCGAGATGTTTTTCGCTATTCAGCCGAAATTGGCTATTGGCTTGCAAAAGAGCACTGGGGCAAAGGAATCATGTCGCAAGCAGTAGTTGCAGTATCCGATTACGCCTTTTATGAATTAGGTATGACACGCGTCTTTGCAGGCACTTTCGACCATAACAAAGCGTCTGGACGAATTCTTGAAAAAGCTGGATTCAAACTCGAAGGTCGCTTGAGCAAAGCAATTTTTAAATACGATCGCTTTTATGATCAGCTCATGTATGGCAAAGTTGCCTTGCGGTAAAAATTGAGCTAGCAAAACCTGTTTGCTTAGACAATTTTTAACGTCCTTTATATATCTTATACATGAGCGCTCGGCAAAACGCTCGAATCACTAGCTAGTAGTGCATTTAACAAGCATTAACAGACGTCATGCATTTCTGGTCGGTTTTTAACATCTGTGCGGCTTTTGGGTTGTTATGATGTAATTCGGCAGCAATCGATGGATTTGTATGCAAACACTAGCCAAATCAAAATTAGAGCCTTCTTTTCTTGACGCTATCACAGGACCAGGTGAAGTCAAAAAGCTCAAACCTGCTCAATTAGTCGAGCTTGCACGCGAAATTCGCCAGGAAATAATTTTCAATCTCAATAAAACAGGTGGACATCTAGCATCAAACCTGGGCGTAGTTGAGATTACTCTTGCATTGCATCATGTTTTTGAAACACCTAAAGACTGCATTTTGTGGGATGTCGGACACCAGGCATATATTCATAAAATGCTCACCGGCAGGCGTAATCAGTTTGCTACTCTCAGACAGTATCAAGGTCTATCTGGTTTTATTAGTCCGGCAGAAAGCGAGCACGACGCCTTTGTGGCAGGTCATAGCTCAACTTCGGTATCACTTGCAGTGGGAATGGCCATTGCCAAAGATCATCTAAAAGAAAATCGCAAAATCATCGCCTTAATTGGAGATGGCGGACTGACAGGCGGAATGGCGCTTGAAGCGCTCAATCATCTTGGTCATATTCAAAAAAACGTTCTCATTATTTTGAACGACAACGACATGTCTATCAGCGAAAATGTAGGCGGTTACTCGCAATACATGAAGCGAATCAAAGAGACTTATTTCTACAAAGACATCAAGAAAAAAATTGACTGGATCGAAGACAAACTAGATATGGTGCCGCTTGATCCCAAGCTCATGAATCTAATTACTTCAGTCAAACAAGTAGCCAAAGATAAGCTCGAAAATCCTGGCATCGTCTTTGAAAAGCTTGGTATCAATTATTCAGGTCCTATCGATGGTCACGATGTTGAAGCAGTGATAAACGCGCTAAACAAAGTAAAAGACCTCGAAGCTCCGCATATTCTGCACCTTATAACTCGCAAAGGTAAAGGCTTCACACCAGCCGAAGAAGATTCAATCAAATACCATGGTGTAAAAGCGCACAGTTTAGAGCCTACTCTAAAAGAAAAAATCGAAGCCAAAGACCCTGATTCAAACACGAATAAAGGACTTACCTATTCGCATGTATTCACTGACGCCTTACTTGATTGTGCCGAATTGGAACCAAATATGGTTGCTATCACACCGGCCACAGCCGAAGGTAGCGGCTTAGTCAAATTTGGCAAAGCTTACCCTGAGCGCTTCTTTGACGTAGCTATTTGCGAACAGCACGCAGTGACAATGGCTGCTGGCATGGCAAAAATGGGTCTCAAACCAGTAGTTTCTATTTACTCTACCTTTCTGCAACGAGCCCTGGACCAGGTCATTCACGACGTAGCTATAATGAATTTGCCGGTAATTTTTGGCATAGACAGAGGCGGTCTTGTAGAAGATGGTGAAACACACCAGGGTCAATTTGATTTAGCCTTTTTACGCAGCATTCCTAATTTCACAGTACTTGCTCCCAAAGACGCCATTGAATTGCGCCAGATGGTCTATTCGGCATTGCGCAATTTGAGCGGGCCAGTTGCAATTCGCTTTCCTAGAGAAAAGGCAGAAGACAACTATCTTCAAAATGGAGTCGCTTGTGATTTCAAAGAATTTGATTACAAGACTTGGGAAGTAATAAAATCTGGCAAGAGCAATAAAGTGATTCTAGCTTGTGGAGCGATGTTAGCCCCGTCTCTTGAAGCTGCACGCGAACTCGATTCTAAAATTGAAGGTGGAATCAGCGTAGTTAATGCTCGTTCAATAAAACCTCTTGATCTAAAAATGCTTGCCTCATTTTCAAGTGAACATGGACAAGACCTGCACTTAATCACAGTTGAAGAAGGCGCAAGCTCAGGCGGATTTGGTAGTGCAGTGCTTGAATGGGCAAGCGATTTAAGTAAGCGCCCTCGCGTTTCTATAATGGGTCTTCCCGATAGATTCATTCAGCATGGCGACCGCAACTTGCTCTTACAAGAAGTTGGTCTTACTGCAAAAGCGATAATCGAAAAAGTCTTGAATTAGACTTCGCGTCTGCCTGCAAGTGAGCGGCTCAAAGTAATGTCGTCGGCGTATTCTAAGTCTGCGCCA
>CAZSHS010000015.1:0-19917 GCA_964606665.1 uncultured Candidatus Obscuribacterales bacterium
GCTATCGACAAAAGTTGATGCCCCAGACAGATACCAAATATCGGCAATCCGCTTGATATGAGTTCGGGAAGCTCTTTCAACACGCCTTTGCACGCGGCGGGATCACCAGGTCCGTTGGACAGAAAAATGCCTTGCGGCTTATCGCTCAATATATCGGCAGCTTTGGCTTGCGCCGGATACACTGTCAATTCCAAATCGTGAGAAGCAAGTTCTCGCAAAATATTTTGTTTAATACCAAAATCTAAAACGGCCACATGTTTTTTGCCTTCGCTGAATTTGTATTTCTTGGCACAGGTCACTTCAGCGGTGAGATCCATTCCCTCCATAGAAGGGAAATTGCGTGCCTCTTCAAGGGCCGAGTGTTTTGCTTTTTCAAGCCTCTCTTTAGTGTCTAAAGGCTCGTCCGTCGAGTATATAGCACACCTGAGTGCACCCTTCTCCCTGATATGGCGAGTGATGGCCCTTGTATCGACCTCGGAAATAGCTGTAATTTTGTGCTTTTTAAGAAAATCGTCCAAACTTTCTTGTGCGCGCCAATTACTATAGCCAGTGCTCAAATGTTTGATTACAAGACCTCTGGCAAAGATCTGCCGCGACTCCATGTCTTCGCTATTGATTCCATAATTGCCCATTTCAGGCGCCGTCATGGTGATTATTTGCCCTGCATAGCTTGGGTCAGTCAAAATTTCCTGATAACCCGCAAGACTAGTATTGAAGACAAGCTCACCGCATGCCACGCCACTTGCACCAAAACCAAGCCCTTCGAAAATTGTGCCATCTTCAAGAGCTAGAATACTTGGACGAAAACTTGACGTAAATTGAGACTTGAGTGTGCTTTTTGCCATATTTGTGAGTGACCTTCTAATTCTATATTACCTAAAATTTCTTAATATTAGGCGTTTTTGTGAGCAAATCGGACCAAAGAGTTCTACTAAAGAAATGTATAGGTCTGTGACGATAAAGGTCTAGCCTTTAAGTCGTATTGGACAGATTTAAGTTCCCGCCAAAGACGATTCAAGGAGGTTCAGCTCGCCAGCGATCTAGACCTCGGGATAGAGTATATCCAGGCGCGTTTTTATGTTGAGATTCTTCTTACTCTTGGGCATTGGCAAGCACAATATTTAGGACGCGCGCCTGTAAAATTAGTAGACGTGCAACTACTGTTGAAAAGGGCTTCCTTTAAATGACTAACCTGGAGACGTATCTGAGCGGTGTGGCCATGTTGGCTCCCCAGATTCTTGTAATCGCGGCAATTCTCTTTACTTCGGTCTGGGACCTATTCTTTCCCAAGCACAAGCAGATGACCCCGATAGTATCAATAATCTGCCTGGCTCTTTCCTTTTTCGCCCTTACTCGTCAATGGAATCTGAACGCTCAAATATTTGGTGGACTCTACTCAGTAGACACTCTCACCGTAATTTTTGGCATGATTGCAGTTGCATCTGGACTAATTGTAGTGCTCATGACCATGGGCTACGAACATCATTTCGGTAAAAACAAAAGTGAGTTCTACACCATTCTTCTGACAGCCATCGTAGCTGTCATGTTCCTTGCCGGCTCAACCGACCTCATTATGCTTTTCGTCTCGCTTGAAACACTCAGTATTTGCTGCGTGCTGCTCACTAGTTTTGCCAAGAAAGACAAAAAGAGCGGCGAGGCATCACTCAAATACTTGCTGTCCACCGCTGCCACCACGGCAACACTCCTGTATGCTCTTTCCTTTATTTATGGATTCACCGGCTCGACATCTTTCGATGTGATTGCGCAAAAATTGCAACTGATGTCTATCGGGTCTGGAAGCTTGATCAAATATCTAATTATCGCTTTCACTCTAAGTGCAATTGGTTTCAAACTATCTGTTGTTCCGTTCCACATGTGGACCCCAGATGTATTTGAAGGTGCCCCAACTCCAGTTACAGCTTTTCTTTCTATTGGTTCCAAAGCTGGCGGTTTTGTCGTAGCTCTTCGTTTTCTATATGAAGTGATGGGAAGTATCTATCGCGACTGGATGATTATTGTAGCCATTCTTGCGCTGGTCTCTATGATTGCAGGCAATTTAATTGCTCTTGCTCAATCGTCATTCAAACGAATGCTTGCCTATTCTTCTATTGCGCATGTTGGCTATATGCTCCTTGGACTGCTTGCATTCAACGCAGAAGGCGTGCAGTCGATGCTCTTCTACATCATTGTTTACGGAATTATGAACCTTGGAGCATTTGCCGGGGCGATTTTGTTCTTCAACGAAACTGGCTCAGACCGCATCGAAGACATGGCTGGACTAATTAGGAAACGTCCGTGGCTTGCTGTTATGACTTCACTTTGCTTGTTGAACCTGGCTGGACTGCCAGTTCCACCAGCCGGATTCTTGGCGAAACTCTTTATCTTTAAAGCTGGTTTGGGAATTAGCGAAAGTGCAACTCTTGCTGATAGCGCCAACTACGTTGCGCAAACCACTTTGCTTGGTGGATTTCCAATCGGCTGGGTTCTTGTTACTTGCGCCCTTATCACCTCTATCCCAGCAATTTACTACTACTCTAAAGTAGTTATTTATATGATTGTCCCAGAGCCCTCAGAAAAGGTGGCAGCACTTGCCGACCACCGCAAATTTGTGGGTAGCCCTCAAGAAGGTCCATGGCTAGCACTCTGGCTCTGCACCATCGCTATTTCACTTGCCGGTACATTCCTTGTTAATCCACTCATGAACGCCTCGCAAAAAGCAGCAACCACTATGGGCGCTGAGCAGAAGCGTGAGATTGGCTATCAGGGTAATTTCAACTAGTGATATTCTGATCTGAACCTTGCCCTTGTAGTTCAGCGGATAGAACACTTCCGTCCTAAGGAAGGTGTCGGGGGTTCGATTCCCTCCAAGGGCTCTTTTCTTTTGTTTTGAGAACTTGCGGATTCACGCAGCATCTTTGCACTAATGTCTATGGATGCTCGGCTTTGCTTTGAGCATAATGAAACCATGTTCGGCACCAATCAATCGCCAAGCAATCGCCAAGCAAACACAAAGGACAAGCGCAATGTTTTTGAAAGTTAATAACATCAGGCTTTTAATGCGGATCTTCACCTTCCAGTCAATACGAAATCTGGAATGTTTGATAAGCGATAACTGGAACCTTCTAAATTTTCAATGTGACAGAGCGCTACTGTATTTAGTATCACAAAATTATCCAAATGAGGCTCGCAAGTAATGAGTACAGACGTAATACCAGCAGTCGATACGACTAAAAGCGGTGTAGGAGACGGTTATGATCCACTCTCATCGATAATGGTCGAAACCGCTCAAGAACTTTATGCAACTCTCGCGCAGCAAAAAGACGCTGATAAAGTTGCAGCACCAGACCCCACCCAGAGGTTGACTGTTGCTTGCGAAATTGAAGCCGGTACCAACATAACTTCATTTGGCAATGAATCAGGCATTATGGAAGACGTTTCCAATCACATAAAAAGCATTGTCATCGGTCCTTTAGGAAAGGGTGCAGTCTCTAATCAATATGGCGAGTTCAATTATGACCACACGCCAAACGGTGTAGACATTTACACTCCTGATGGCAAATGCGGTCTTCGATTCGACCGACACGGCTTTTACACTGGCAAGCTGATGGAAATCGGGAATATCTATCCCCCCAATATCTGGGAGGGAAACTAACAAAATACTTGACACTACATTTAGTATCACACAACTATCAAAATTGAGGCACGCAAGCAATGAGTAATATAGAAATACCGCCAAGCACCAAAGACGTATTAACAGAGGTGGTGGAAAACGCAACCGCAGCCGGAAAAAATTTATACGAAGCATTTCAAGATTTTCTTGGATTTCCAAATTCCAACAACGATCGCAACATTGATAATGAGATGAAAGACAAACTGAAAGACAAAGCTGGCATGCCTGAGAAAAAAGAAGATTCTGAAAACACAAAAGATGATAAGGGCAACCGCGAGTGGCCTGACTGGAATTAACGATTCGAAAAAACGCAACGCTTTTTAAACAACACTACACGACATTAAATTGAGGCAATCACAAAATGAGTACAACAGAATTACAAGCAGAAGCAGGAATTTCGGCAGGTGCCAAACTAGAGCAAGGCGAACAAAGTGCTCTGACCAGCGAACAAAAACAAAAATTGAGCCAAGAAATTTATAGTGGACCGGAATCGAATCCAGAGGGCAAAGAAGGCTCTGAATCGGTAAGCAAGAAAGATGGAGGTCCTTTCACTCTCAATGAAAACGGCAAAATCGAAACTTTCGGAAATAAATCTGGCACCATTGAGAATTTCCAAGAACAACTAAAAATAATGCTCCAACAAGAAAATGGAAAACATGTACTTGAAGTAGACGGAAAGAAATTTCCTTACAGCCGCACTGACGAAGGAATTACAATTCACACTCCAGACTATAAAGACGGACTGCGCATAGACAATAACGGCAATGTACTTGAAGTTCTAGATAATCTCAAAGACAAGCCAGAAAGAAAGAAACTCGATGTAGAACAAACCTGGGGACCATAGTACCGCTATCGATACCACAAGCAATCACAAATAATAACGAAGAAAAGGGGCAGAGTATTCTGCCCCTATCCTCGTCTTCTCAGTTAGCATTGAACCAGTGGAAAAAAAACTTTCTTTTTAGTAAGGGTTATTGAGCCTCAACCATAATTTGGTACTGGTGTGTGTGGTGTGCCGAGTGGCGTTTACCTCTCGTTGTTGAGGCTCAAAAAGTCGGGGCGGCGGTTAGATCTTTCCTCCTTTGCTAGTTATTAATTCAAAATTTCCTTCGGTACAAGAAAGATCACCCAAGTCGTTGTCGGCTCTGCGGGATGATTTGGGCGGCAATGCCATTTGGCTTACATGCACGACCGGAGTGATTCTTTCTTTTCCTTCTTTGTCTAACCAGTGCTCTAGAGAAAATCTTCCTGACACTGCAACCTGAGAGCCTTTGGCTAGATATTGACTCGATAGTTGAGCCAGCTTGTCCCAGGTTTCTACTTTGAAGAAGTCGCATGTTTTCTCTTTGCGCACTTTGTTGAATCCATTGACTGCAAGCACTAAAGTTGTTTTGATTCTTCCGCTTACAAATTCAGTAGATTCAGGGTCTTTAACCAGGTTTCCCACAATCGATATTGTTACGAGGCTCATAATTTCCTCCTTCCTTCTATTTAAGTTGCCGGGGGCAACAAATTCAGCTTCAATTGGGGGAGACATTTGTATAGTACCACCATACAAACGTATGTCAATACACATTTAACATTTTCGGACGCTCGAGCGCACAAAACGCCGTAAATGGGGTGTATTCGTGTGGTTCATGTCTTTTGTACACGGGTATGAATCAATTGAACGGTGTGATTTTTCCTTCCATATATAAGGTCTGTGACTCAACAAGCCGACTGGTTTTCAAGATATAAGTGGTGCGAGCCCATCGCCCAGGGTGGCATGGGCGTCGTCTATTTGGCTGAAGACAAACTGACAGGCAATTCCAAATGCGTTATCAAGCAGTTGCGAAGCGATAGCTCGTCAGAAGAAGAAGCCTCCGAATCTATGCGTTTGTTCAGACGCGAAACACAGCTTTTAAAAGAACTTGATCACGCAGGTATCGTTCGATTCTTTGACGACTTCGTCTCGCCCGATGGCAAACTCTTTCTGGTCATGGACTATATAGAAGGAAATAACCTAGAGACTATTCTGCAAAACTTTGGACCATTTACCCAAGACGACGCCATCAAAGTCTGTATTCAAATATGCGAGGTGCTCGAATATTTGCACGAGCGCACACCACCAATTTTGTACCGAGATTTAAAACCAAGCAATCTGATGCTGACACCAGACGGTCAAGTAATTTTCATCGACTTTGGTATAGCTCGCGTTTTCATGGAGAAAGAATCAGCTACACGCGTGGTTACAGCAGGTTATTCTCCACCTGAGCAATACTTTGGCAAGCCAGAAACACGCTCTGACCTCTACGCTCTTGGCACAACCATGTCGCACATCATTACAGGTACGCGTCCGCGTCCTCTCATGACATGCGTGCCTATAAAAGAGCTACCAGATATGATACCGGATTTAAATTCATTAATTACCGAACTCACATCCCACAGTCCCGAAGATCGCCCACGTAGCGCGCGTGTAGTTAGACATAGACTATATAGAATCTATCAACAATTGCATCCTGATTTTGAAATACCAGACGACGCTTTTGTAGACGCACCAGCCACATATGAAGAGCAAAGCATAAGCAAAAAGTTACGCAAACTTGGTCTTGAAGCGCAAAGGTCGTCTGAAAGACTGCCGCAAGAAAAAGGTCCCGATTCGCAAGTCTTCGATGATGAGTCAATGCCGACCACAGTAAAAAAATTATTTGGCGAAGTAGGTCAAAGACTATCCTCTTCTAAAGTTAAGTCTGTTCAAGCACAATCGCAGGCTCAAACCAACGATCGCAATTTGCGCCCTAAGCCGGGAGCCCGAGCCATAGAGCCCGAAGAGAAACCAAGCATCTGGTCCAAAATATTCGGCAAAAAAGATAAATAGAAATCTGAAAAAGAGACAAAGACAAAATATGGGGTGTCTATGTTTTATAAAAGAACGGTATTGCTTGCATTACTAATTGTGAGTCAAGCCTGCTTTCAAAAGGCAACTGCGCAGGCGAATCTGACACCGCGTCAGACCTATGAGAATTATTTACAAGCAGAGGCCAAGCACGAAGACGTCAGTCAGTACATGCTTGAACCAGTAGATCCAGTTAAACAAGCCGAAGCAAAAAAGAAATTCGAAGATCTTCCTGCCGATCAAAAGCTGGCTCTTGAAGGCTTACGCAATGCCTTTGGTGCCATAGTGCCTAAAAACCAAAAATATTTATCCGAAACTGTAGACCAAGACACAGCCAGACTCTATTACGGTCAAGGCATGGACAAAGAAGGCTATACTGAAATAATTTTACAGAAATCGCATGGCGCTTGGAAAATTAAAAGCACATGTTTCAACATCAACACCAAGCCGCAAGGCAAAATTGCAAATCAGAAACTAGTTAATACCGCATATGGTGCAGTTAGAAGACAGTTCCCTCAGGTGCCTGTTCACGGAAAGATAAATGGTGTCGAGTTCAAGCCTAACGGAGTTAAGCTCTGGGACCCACACACACTAACGTTTTCTTATCCCAAAGACATTATTCCAGATAGAAGTTTCACTCTCTGGTTTCACTTTTTCAAAGGCTCAATGATAAACACGCGCACGTCTCAGACTGTGGCGCGCGAATTTGGCTCTGAAAAAGGCGATATATCTGTGTGGGTCGAGGAGAAAGGCAAGAAAACAAAAATGATAAATGCCGGAGAGTTTGGTATTCAGCTAGCTCTCAGTCCCAAGAATGCTCAGGGGCTCATTCCCGGATATATCATCTTGCAGACACAAGATCCTGGAACCTTCCTGGAAGGATATTTTTACGCTAAGCAATAATTTGCCGATGTCCAAGCCTATATTGAGCGGCTTGCTTCTCACTAAGACCGCTCTTATTGCAAAATCGGACCGATTTGAAACGCTTTTTTGCAACTCATTCGATCACAAAAGCTTTAAAAAAGTCGGTTATGCTGTAGAGGTCTAAGATTCGAAAGTGAAAGGTTTGAAATGCGCATATTTAGTCTTCTACTGTCCGTTAGTATATTTACAATGAGCTCTCCTGCAAGCTTTGGCAAAGATGTCCATAAGCGCACAGGCGGTAATGTCAAAACTTATAAAACAACTAATAAGAAAATCGTTCGCGCAAAGCCGGCTGAGAAAAGAAAATACAAATCCAAGGAAGTGCAAGATTTTATGGATGGAAAAACGGATAAGTTAAACGGTTACGACAAATTTCAAAATTAGACAGAGGCTGGCACCCAAATCTCACCCGATTGTCCACCATGTTTTTGGTTTTTCACCCGGATCCCGGGCCACGCGGCCCGGGATCCGGGCAAAAAACGAAAAAGTCGATTCGATTTATTGTGAGATTCTCTACCGAAAGGCAATAACTACTTCTTCAGCGCTTTAAATCCGACCTGGCGCTCGACCGAAGACTTACGCACAGCTTTGGTTTGAGCTACTGAAATGATTCTATTAAGAAGTTCAGTATAAAAAACAGGCGGCTTGGAATTCATCCACAAGTAGAAAGAAAACGAACCTGGAATAGTGTTTATCTCATTAAAGTACAAAGTGCCGTCAGTGGTATCAAGCATAAAATCGATACGCGAAACGCCACTTGCATTTAGCGCTTTGAAGGCAGTTACAGCATAACTTCGAGCTTTCTCTTTTACGGCTGGGTCAAGGTCTTCAGGATCAATTACACGAGTGAGCGCCGCCATGCCTTGCATGCTGTCGTCGCCTTTCTTGCTGCCACCACGCAAATACTTATCTTCGTAAGTAAGTTCTTTGCCAGTGGATGACACTGGAATTTCGACCACAGATGCTATTGGCTCTATAGGATCATCTAGAACTGAAACGTTTATCTCAAGCTTTTTATCAAGACAAGGCTCCACCATTGCGGCAACGTCATATTTGAGTGCATGCAAGAGGGCTGAATCAAGCTCTTCTTCGCAGGTGGCACGTACTACGCCAATAGAAGATCCAAGATTGCAAGGTTTTACGAATAACGGAAAATTACCCAGACGTTTTATAACTTGATCACGCAAAGAAGTTAGATGCTTACCAAAATCGGCTTCTACCGATTCGCGATTAATAACCTGACAGGGCAGTACGGGCACACCGTGAGCTTCGACGATTTTTTTAGAATGATATTTGCTCATTCCAAGTATCGAGCCAAGCACACCACATCCGGTGTAGGTGACGTCGGCTAATTCAAACAATCCCTGAATGCTTCCGTCTTCGCCGTATGTGCCATGAAAAGCAGGCAAGAAAATATCAATTGGAATTACAGGGCTGGCATGGTCTTCTGGATTTTGCAAAATAGTAAGTCCGCCTACACCTGGCTTTGGCAGCAAGGTTACTTCGGTCACTTCAGAAAGCGAGCCAGGCATTGCTAAGTAGAATGACTTATCTAATAATTTCTTTCCGTAATACCACTTACCCGAAGGCGCGATATAGACCGGATATGGGTCCCATCGAATGGGATCGAGTGCTTTGATTAATTGCAGACCGGTGATGACAGAGATTTCGTGTTCGACTGAACGTCCGCCGAACATGACTGCGACTTTCTTTCTCTTGTGACCGTTTGAATTGCTGCCCATAGATGCCGTTAAAACCTCGGATTAGATTCGTAGAGGTCAGGCAAATCGTTCTCGATTAAGACAATGTCTCCGTCATCGCAATAATCGTAAGCAAGATAACTGAAGGCTTCTTTCATGGTTGCTACTTCACGGATTTTTTCTGCGTCAAACCCGCCTTCTTTCAATCCAGATAGAAGCGCGTCTTTATTAGTCGAGCCCACAATAATTGCCTGGTCGCACAAAGTGGCAGCGTGCTGTGCCGCTTTTTTATTTTCGTCGAATTGTTTGGGTCCAAGCTCAACCATGCCAGGAGTTACTAACACTTTGCGATTGCCTTTTTGCGAGCCCAATACATCAAGGGCAGCTTTGAAGCCTACCGGATTTGAATTAAATGCATCATTCAAGCGCAAAATCTCGCCTTGTCGAATAGGCCTTCCATTTGGTGTGCCGATAAAAGATGAGATTGTGGTGCGGACAGGTTCCAACCTATTGCTTTCGGTTTTGACATTTCGAATAGCAGCAAGCACCAGTTCTGGTGCCAGACCCATTGCGCAAGCCATGGCGAAACTGGCAAGTATGTTAGACAGCATCGGCTCGCCAAGCAGCTTTGTGAAGCCTTGAAATTCTTTGCCATCTATCTTAATTGCAAAATTTGTTCCCTTGGAAGTAGGTTCGATGTCGTACATGTACACATCTAAAGGACCGGCTTCCTTTTTTAGTCCGTAGATTATCGTCTTCTTTTTAGGATAAAGCTCAGCCATTTTTCGCGTCCAGACGTTATCGCCATTCACTACAAGAACGCCGTCTTCAGGCACCGCTTGCGGCAATTCGGACTTAGCTTTAAATACATTTTCTGGTGAGCCAAACAATTCTAAGTGCATCTCACCAACTGCAGTAACGATTGCAGCATGTGGAGGTGTGAGCGAACACATTCTTTTGATAGAGCCTACGTGATAGGCACCCATCTCAACCACTGCGAATTTTTGACCGGGTTTCATGCGCTCGCGAATCTCGCGAGTCATGCCCATGTAACTATTTATGGATCTTGGTGTAGAAAAAGTTGGTGCCACCGCACTCAGAATATCTGCCAAAATAACTTTGGTACTGGTTTTGCCGTAACTGCCTGTAATACCGATGACGACCGGGTCTACATCTTTTAAAATAGCGCGTGCTTGATTGGCAAAGTTTTCTTGCAGCCCTTTTTCATAAGGGTCGAGCAACCAATTAGATTTGACAAGATACCACGATATAAATTGAATAAGAACTAGATTTTTGATCCAGAAAGCAGTGAAAACATAGTCATAAAAGTGCTTGAACGAAAACATCATCACAAGCCCTAAAGACACAGTATAAGTGCATAATGCCAGATTATAAATGCGCTTAGCACGCTCTGTCATTTTAAGTGAAACCTTGGCGTGAGTAATCGGATTTTCTTCGCGCGATGCGACGAAGAAAAGTAAGATTGCAAGCGCAATAGTTATGTAAGGCGTAAAAGTAGGAGCATAATTATGACTTAAATAACTAGCAGCAATACCAATTAAACAGACAAGCGAGCCACGAGTATCAAAAGCTTTTCGAGCAAAAAACCACTTTTTGAAACGATGATGGTCATAATCTTCTTGTTGCAAAAACTGCAAGTAACGCTTTGCGCGTCTGGTGAAAAAATAGACACTTGAACATGCGGCAAAAAGCACAATTACGACATTGAAAATAAACTGGTCATCAAACACAGGCTGCTTTTTCCTCCTGTTCTATTTTGATCGATTTCAAAAACGGCACGATGTAATAAGCGCAAATATGGGCACCTTCATCGATAAAAGGAAAATGGTCTTTGCCAGGCAATGCCACAAACTGAGAGCCTTTGATAAGTTCGTGAAAACGTTTGCCAGACTCAATAGGGGTTTCGGTGTCTTTTGCTCCCCACAAAATAAAAGTAGGGCATTTAATTAATTGACTATCCTGAGTTAAGTCTTCATTCACTGCTTTTAGAAATATGGTCCGCATATCACCTGCGTTTTTATAATCGAGCGAGGCAAATTTAGGAACAAACCAGTCTTGAAAAATCTTAGAGCCCGACATACTATCGATTGCTTTTACAGTTTTAGATAACATACCGATTGCTTTAGCACGTATGTTTTTGGGGAATTTCAGTTCGCGTTTCAGTCCACCAGAATTAATTAGAACTACACCGGCGACCAAATCTGGATACATACTGGCTAATCGAACAGACACTCTGCCACCAAAACTGTGACCAATAAGAATGCACTTGTCGATATTTTTTGATTCACAAAACTGTCTTATGCCCACGCCATATTCGCGCGTGTCCCAATCGGTTTCTGGCTTGGGTGATTTACCAAAACCTGGTAAGTCTAAAATGTAAATCGTGTAGAAATTGCTTAAAAGTTCACCCAGAGCACGCATAGACTGAAGACTTTGTCCCCAGCCGTGCATCATGATGATGGGAATATCGCACTTATCTTGGGTTGTTGATTTGTCTTTGCTTTTAAGTAATACAAAATTGATGTCGGTCATGGTTTCCATGCCCTCAATTCTTCATCGCTAAATTTACCAAGCGTTTTCCACTCTGGAAGCATTCTTACATGGAATTGCTCTTGTACCATTTCTTGCATACGACCGACCAGATTGGCTACGTCATGCGAAGTGGCACCGCCCATATTAATGACAAAATTGGCATGCAACTCAGATACAGCAGCTTTGCCTTCATGCATATTTTTAGCACCAGACTTGTCTAAAAGTAATCCAGCACTTCTGTCTGGGTCTGGATTTTTGAATGTACTTCCTGCGTTTGGAAAACCAATGGGTTGTGTGCGCATTCTGTATTCTTCATTGTGTTTGGTTTTTGCCACAATTTCTTCCGCTTTGCCATGCGGCAAATTGAATACGGCTGAGACAATAACGTGCTTCAAAGGATCGAGTTTACATTTTCTATAAACAAATTCGATTTCTTCATTTTTCAATGTCACAAGTTTCTTTTCTTCAGAATCGAAGTATGTGACAGTATCTACAATATTAGCCATGCAACTTCCATGCGCACCGGCGTTCATTATGACGCCACCACCCACGGTTCCAGGAATACCCACAGCAAATTCAAGTCCCGAATATCCTTTTTGAGCGGCAAATTTGGCTAGATGAGGAAGACGTGCTCCAGCGGCGGCTTCGAGCTGACTTTCAGAAATTTGTTTTATTTCAGTCAAGTCGGTAGTTCGAATCACTGTGCCGTCAAATCCTTCTGAGGATATAAGCAAGTTTGACCCGCCACCAATAACGTACCAGGGCTCGCCATTTATTTGCCCCACTAATTGCACAAGCTCGTCAATTGTTTTGGGATGACAAACGCGACGGGCGGAACCGCCGATTTTTAGTGTTGTATAGCGTGCCAGAGAGGCATTAGCTAGTTCGTCCATTCTACTTTTTTTCCAAGCTAGAAAGCATAGTCAAAAGTTGAGGGCCAATATTGGTGATGTCACCAGCGCCTACAGTCAACAGTAAATCACCCGGCTCAAGCTCGTTCATTACAGTGGAGGCAATGTCCTTCACTGCACCACCAATGTATTTTACTTGCTTGTGGTCTACTTCTTTAGAAAAGACTTCTGAATTGATACCATCTATCGATTTGCCGCGAGCAACATAAACGTCGCTCATCAAAACCAGGTCGGCATATTTGAACGATTGACAAAAATCTTGCCAGTGGTCTTTCAATCTAGATGGTTGGTGCGGTTGAAAAAGTATTACAACTCGCTTCAGTCCTTGCCCCTGGCCTTTGACCCGAAGGTAATCTTGAGCTGCTTTAAGAGTTGCAACTACTTCTGTTGGGTGGTGAGCATAGTCATCTACGACAAGTATTCCAGCCTGTTTGCCCAGAATTTGAAATCGTCTATTCACTCCCACAAATTGCGAGATCGATGTGTCTATCACTTCAAAATCTAAGCCACATTCTAAGCCAGTGATGATGGCAGACAAAGCATTTGCTTTGTTATGTTCTCCTGGAACGCTCATGTTCACTGTGCCAAGCAACTCGTTTTTGCGATAGACCCGCATTGAAAAAGAGTCAGGACTATCAAATGTATAGTCGCAATTCGCTGTCTCAGGAATGCCTTTTGTTCCATACGTTATTAGTTTGGATTTTTGCCTGGGCGAAATATTGCCTGCAAGCTCCCTGCATCCAGCATCGTCCATGCACAAAATAATTTTGCCTTTGGTTTGCTCTGCAAACACAAGCATAGACTTTTGAATTTGGGCAAGTCCTCCTGGATAGTTCTCCAGATGGTCGCCTTCGATATTGGTGATGATTGATATGTACGAATCGACTTTTGTTTGAGTGCCGTCACTTTCGTCTATTTCAGCCACAAAGTATTGACCTTCGCCATGCACCGAATTGGCTTTAATTTTCCCGAAAATTCCGCCTACCACCACCGATGGTTCCAACCCACCGTCAATCAGTATCTGAGATATCATGCCGGTTGTGGTTGTTTTACCGTGGGTGCCAGAGACACCTATTAGTTTTTTTTGCTTGGTCAGTTCACACAAGAGGTCGGAGCGATGCCATACAGGCAGATTGAGACGCTCAGCCTCAGCCATTTCCGGATTCTCTCTGGAGATGGCAGTAGACACCACCATTAGTCCTGCATCAGCCACATTAGAGGCGCTATGTCCAATGTATATCTTGGCTCCACTTGCTTCTAATTCCTTTGTGATTTCAGAGCCCGACTTGTCGGATCCGCTAATTTTCCTGCCTTCAGCAAGTAAAAGACGAGCAAGGGCAGACATGCCAATGCCACCAATACCGACAAGATGCACGGTCTTTCCTGATTTAGTCAGCTTTTCAAAATCAACAGAAGGTTTAGTAACAGCGCTCTGAGTATTACGAGTATCTATATCCAAGTCCCGCCTCGCATATCCTGCATATACAGCCAGCTTTGGTAAGTCACACAAAGTTTCGGCCACATCTAAATATAGCGAGAAAGCGCTAAAGACTCAACGGAATTACTATTTAGTTTTGAATTCTATTTGCCAGATTTTAACAGGTGGAGCTTCGCTGCCAAACGAGACTTTTTGCGGTCTCCGGTGTTTTTGTGCAACACACCTTTGGCGATTGATTTGTCCACAATTTTGTAGAACGCGGCAAGGCTTGAATCAATGGCTTTTTGATCAGCCGATTTCATGGCGTCTTCTACGTGGTTCTGGAAAGTTCTCAACTGAGATTTATATGTGCGGTTGCGCAGGCGGTTGCGTTCAGCAACTTTGACTCTTTTAATAGCAGATTTGATATTGGGCACGGATCTTAACTACGCCTCACCGGATATATACATGAAGGGAATAATTCTAACACACAGCCCCTTGGCGCTACTAAAAGAGCCTGGCTGGTTAAAGAAGAGCTTAACAAATAGAATAATCTAAGTCTGAGGAGCGCCCGAGGTTGTACCGGGATCATTGCCGCCAGAGCTAGGATCTTGGGCATTATCAGGATCGCTTGTAAGCTGGATGATTTTGTTTTCTTCCTCACCGCCGCCGGCAGTGTAACTTAAAGCGGCCTTTGCAACTGTCTGATTTTTTGGTCCGTGTTGCTGAACCAAAATTTGAACTGTTTGAGACATCACATTTTGCGCGTGCTTCTTCCAGTTGGCTGGCAATCTATTCATGCCTTCCTTGATTTTCTTGCCGCTTTTAGCAATTGCCTGGACCGACTTTCCGTCTTTAGCAGCTTTGTCGAAAGCTTCGCTACTCTTGTCTTTGCTATCTCCAGCGTCTTTTTTGGCGTCCTTGCCAGTATCTTTAGGCTTTGCAGCTTCCGCTTTTTTGCCACTATCCTTAGAAATATCTAGCAAGTTAAACCCGCCGCTACCGGACTCATCCGGTCGCTCCTGCCTTTTTGGCAATTTATCCATTGGGTCTTGATTGCTGTCGTTGTTCATCTTCTAAGGTCGGTCCTCAAGTAAGCGTAATTTACTCATAGTTATACATATTATAGTAAGAAAAACCGGGAAATTCTAAAAACGCTGCAAATTTCCTGAATTTGAGCTTAATCCTGGCGCCCCAGATTGTCAATGCGTGAAATCAGCCATCAACGCACAGACCAATCAAATTGATATCTTATCTGCACCGAACTGGGCGAGCCTTTTGGCAGCGGATCCAGTGGTGATGCCTGACTAAGTGCCTGCAGTGCTAATTGGTCAATATTTTCTTTGCCACTACTCTCAACTATTTGTGGCTCAACAATGCGCCCGTCCTTTTTTATGGTAAATACTGCAACCACTCGCTGGGCATTAAAACCCTTAGGTGGCGCCCATTTCGCTTGAATGTCTCTTTTCATTTTTTTCATATAGGAGCCAAAATCAAGAGCTTGTCCTGAATCATTTGATTCTTCATCGTTATCTTCGTCGTCTTTTTCATTTTTGGAAAGAGCACTTTTAGCCGCCAATTGAGCTTGACGCTCTTCTACATAAACAGTGTCGGGGTTGTGCCCGATGCGAATATGCTCTGGAGTTGAGCTTTTTGTTGGCATTCCAAGAATTGCTTTTACTACAAGAGAATCATTTCTAGGATAAGCAAAAATCGCTTTTTCAGTGCCTGCATTCTGCTGTACATACTGAGTCATGGCAAAAAGATCGGTTTGTCCGCTACCAGCTTTGAGCGCTTCGGTGATGTTATCTACCAGGGCAGAACATTTTTTAGTTTGGGCGTGCTGAGCATCGCTGCCGGGGACAGTTGCAGCAAAAATAGTAGTGTTTGTCTCTTGAGCAATCTCATCATATATTTTGGACGATGGTAAAGAACCATCATCAAGACGTACAGCCGGACTTATATCCAGAAGACATACAATGTAGGGTGATTGAGTTCGTTTAGCAACATTTTTCAGAGTGTCACGCAAACTTATTGTATTTTCAAGACTTCCATTGGCAGATGGAGTGTCATAAAAGCAAAGAAAAATGTCATTCTTTCCTTTCACCGTTTTATAACGAGTATTGAAATAAAGTAGTACAAGATCGCCTGGTAATGCGTGTTTTAAAAGCCATGGCTCGCCAAGGCATTTTTCTATATTGCTCTTGATTGTTTTAGTGCCCGAAACAGTTGCAACCTGCGCAGGCGCAAAACGACCAAATTGTGGGTTTACAAGAATTTCCTTTAACGCGACGCCACTATCGGTTGCAGATGTTATAGAAGGAATGTCTTTATCAAAATATTTTTCGCACGAAACAATAAGTGCCCACTTTTCTCTGATGGCAGGCTTCTTTTCTTTAGCGGCAAGGGGTAGGGCGAGAGCTTCAACATTTTGAAAAACTACCAGTACTAAAACTATAAATTGAATAGAAAAAAGATTGAGCACTGATCTAAACATTATTGATTCTCTAATGATTGAAAAATTTATAGGTAGCTAGCACCGAGTCGTAACTTTAACACATCAATTTTTTGTCCCTGCAAAAGCAAGTCCTAAGGAAACCAAGATTGTATGCGACATTCAAATTGCATATACAATCAGTTAAGTTTGGCTGTAGACGATACATAAATCCGGTCTCGACTTTATATGAATATCTCGAAACGCAACAAATTCACAAGCCTAAATGCGATTGTTATATCCTGAAAACTAAATCGAAAAAGTTGTCCGTTTTTTGAGCAAGCAGTCGGGATTAAATAATCTACAGGTGTTCATAACCTGTCGAAAAGAACTCTTCAATCAGAGCATATTTATCCCTCATACATAAAGACATGTCATTCGAATCCATGTCATATTCAGTACTTACAGAATCGCCATAGGGAGCACGGGTTGTCAGCAAGACTGTTCATAATATCTACTCCAATAGGAAATCTAAAAGATATATCCCCTCGCGCCAAAGAGGCCCTTGCAAACGCAAATGTGGTTCTGGCTGAGGATACACGCGTTTCGCTCAAGCTGCTCAATCATCTAGATCTGAAGAAGAAGCTCATTAGCTGTCATAAATTCAACGAAAAATCGCGTCTAGATTTACTTGCATCACTATTTGAAGACAAGCAAGACGCAGCTCTAATCAGCGATGCCGGCACCCCCTGCTTGTGCGATCCTGGTCAGTTAGTGATTCAAACGGCAATAGAATTGGGCTTCGAGATTGTGCCTATTCCAGGTCCCACAGCCATAATTCAAGCCCTGATAGGCAGTGGACTTGATTCAAGTCGTTTTAGCTTTGAAGGCTTCTTGCCCGATAAGAAGAAAGATATAAAATTGCTAGCTCAATCATTAGTGCACGAAAAGCGGACAATGGTCTTTTTCGTCTCCCCTCATGGTCTGCTTGATAAATTGTTGATTCTGGCTGAAATTTTTAAATCTAGACCAGCCTGCGTTGCGCGCGAACTAACTAAATTACACGAAGAATTCATTCGAGCAAGCTTGATTGAAATTCACGACTTCTTAAATAAAGACGAGAATCAAGCTAAGTTGAAAGGCGAATTCACACTTGTAATTGAGGGCAATAAAGAATCAGAGCCGGAAGTCGAAATCGACCAAGAGCAGCTCAGACAATATATACAAGCAGCTTTAGCAAACGAGCAATCGGTCAAAGACATTTCAACATCATGTCAGGCGCGATTTGGTATGCGCAAGTCTGAAGCGTATAAATTGACGCTGGAAATCATGCAGACCTCTTTAGGCAAAAATAACTTATAATCTAAGTCTATGCTCGAAGCAAACAGTACTTACAAAATAAAATTCGAAGTTGCTCCAGGAGAATTCGACTTTGGTCGTGCCACCATTGTGTCTAAAACTGTTAGTCAAGTTTATCTTCAAATAAAATCTGGACAAAGCTCAAATAAAATTTTACCGGCTGGCACCAAAATATGGTTTGTGCAAGAGACCGGCATATCTGGCTTTGCTGGCTTGTGGGCGTCGAATGTAATTGCTAGTCAATTAGCTCAAGGCAAAAAAGTGCTTGTTTGTAGCCTGCCCAAGCTAAAGCCGCTTAAGCAAAGACGCAAAGTCAATCGAGTAGAAGTGAAAGTGCCAGTAACGCTCACCGCGGATGATGCTAATGTTAAACCTCGCACGTTTCAAACAGTCGATATTTGCCGCTCTGGCTCTAAGCTAGAAACTAAGCTGATTCAAAATCTTGGAATCGAGCCTGGTCAACTGGTAAAAGGCGAATTTCAGTTGCCCGATGACACACTTAAAATTAAAGCTCAAGTAATTAGAGTCGAATCTAATTGGCTAGCAAACAAGTCTATGGTGGCATTACAGTTTATAGCTTTAAGCAAAGAGTCTTCCGACAAACTAGACAAGTTTCTGGTCAAATTAGGTGGCCAACCGGGCACCAATAAAAACAAGCTTAACCAAGAGCCTCAAGCACTGCCAAAGAGTGGTCTTAATTCCTGGTCGGCTCAAATAAAAGAGAAGAAAAATCTTTTGGGCGCGACCAAATCACGCACCACTTTGGCTGATGCCACAAAACCTCTTACTAAAGCTCAAAGCGTCAAAGCGCCAGTTAAAACACAAGCACAAGCTCAGGCAAAGAAAACCGTTACTAAAAAGAGATCAAAATAATTGTCAGATTTATCTTTGTTTCAATCCGTAGTTTTAGGAATAGTCCAGGGACTGACTGAATTTTTACCAATCTCATCAAGCGCCCATATGCGAGTAGTACCTGCAGCCCTGGGCTGGCCCGATCCTGGCGTTGCCTTTTCTGCATCAATTCAGTTAGGTTCAGTTTTAGCTGTGTTAGTCTATTTTCTCAACGACTTGCGTACGATGATTAGTGGCGCATTTGGTGCTATCAAACGCAAAGATTTTAAAGACCATAATTTTTTATTGCTTGTGGGAATCATAGTTGGTACCGTACCAATCTGCGTTCTGGGACTGCTTTTAAAGCCTATTCTTGAGTCTGACTCAAGCCCTCTACGCTCGCTGCACACCGTTGGTATAGTGTCTATTGTGATGGGAATTTTGCTTATGGTGGCAGAAATTGTAGGCAAAAAAATGTCGCGTCTCAATTTGAGTGACCTTGGAATTAAACACGGTTTGTTCGTAGGACTAGGACAGGCTCTTGCCCTTATTCCGGGAGCATCGCGCAGTGGGTCCACTTTGACAGTAGCACTTTTGCTTGGACTGAAGCGCGAAGACGCTGCTCGTTTTAGTTTTTTACTTGGTATTCCAGCCATTTTGCTAAGTGGATTGCTCGAACTAAAAGATCTGATTGCCGCAAAACATGCCGGTCTGCAAATAGGCATGACCGAAATGGCAGGCGGACTCATAAGCTCAACTGTAGTAAGTTTTCTAGCCATTTACTGGCTAATCAAATTTTTGCAAAAACATTCGACTATTTGTTTTGTGGTGTACAGAATGCTCTTTGGAGCTTACGCACTGTATTTAGCTTCAACGGTCAAATAAGCCTTGTGAATCGGTCAACATCGATTCGTCATTAACAGGTAAATACTGTTTTTTTGACGACGCTGGTTTCATTTGTTGAATGTGAAAAGCGCCTTGACTGACTGCTCCAGAATTATTTTGTTGTTTGGTTTGATTACCTATTTTGAAAAGCATTTTCTCCTGCTCAGCCTGTGCACGCATTTGTCTGTAATTAGCGGCTTCTTGCTCAACCATTTCATGATCACTTTGCACTTTGACAAACACCAGAGACGATACCACCAAAAATCCGATGGCTGCTGCTGCAATCATCCAGATTTTACTTTTCGAAGGTTTAGCTTTAGGCTGAATTTTTGAGCGCAAGAAAATAAGTTCTTCTTTC
>CAZSHS010000015.1:19927-78066 GCA_964606665.1 uncultured Candidatus Obscuribacterales bacterium
TGGGTAGCGCGTTGCACTATGCGATCTAAAGTGTCGAGCACTTCAGAATTAAGTTTCTTTGGATTAGAAACTGTCAAAGCAAGCGAATCTTTGCCTGTCAATAGAAAATACATTGTGCAACCAAGTGCATACACATCTGAGCGAGGGTCAGCAGCACCCCAATATTGCTCAGGGGGAGAATAGCCTTGCGAGACTACATGGGTGTTGTCTTCGCTTTCTTCAAATGGTCTTGCAATACCAAAATCTACTAATTTTACTTGATTACGCTCGTCGATCATTATGTTGCTTGGCTTTAAATCGCGATAAATAACGGGAGGGTCGTGAGTGTGCAAATAATGCAGCACCTCGCAAACTTGTATTGACCAATCGATTACTTCTTCATTTGAAAAAGGCTCGCCTCTTTCCATCAACATTTCGTGCAGGTTTTTACCTCGCACATATTCCATTATTAGATAGGACTTTCCTTCTTCCTGGAAAAAGTCGAGAATGGCCACAATGTTTGGATGGCTGAGTGCCGATAATACTTGAGCTTCACGAAAGAAAAATTGAATCGCCCGCTCGCGATCTTCTTGTCTGAAAAAATCGTCTCGCAATTGTTTGACCACGCAAGATCGCTTGCTATCACCTAGATTTGGAAGATTCAAATCGTTGGATAAATAGACAGTACCCATCCCACCCTGGCCCAGTCGTTCAACGACTTGCCAGCGCCTATTTAGCACACATGGAAGACCTAGTCCTGGATCAGACATGGAAAAATTCGACTTTCAATTTATGCGGGGGAACTTTAGTAAGACCACTTAAGTATAACAATTTATAATCTCTTGACAAGCCCTTAAGATTAAAAATCGGACTCTAATTTCCAGCAGGCAAAAGCTCGTATTTGCTACATAGTTGGCTGTAAAGTCTAATGGCATTTAGATGGGAATTTTGGAAGTCAAAGTTCAATTCGTTTTTGTAGTAGCGCAAAAGCCTTGCTTGATCTAGCTTTCCGTCAAATCTCAAAGATGCTTCACCAAGCACCTCGGGCATTAAATCGCCCAATCCAAGCTCTTTTGCCCTGCAAAAAATCTGGCCAAGATTAGCAATGTCTGAAGAATTAGTTTGTGCAAGCCCTTTTTTATAGACCCAAACACCAAACACAGCCGGTAATTTGGTCAAATTAAACCACCAGGAGGCAAGGTCCATTTTTATAGCTCTTTTCAATGCCCATTCATCTTCAACAAGCAAAGCCCGATCGCCTATTACAAGCGCAGCATCGGTATTAATGTCAAAACAATCAGGCTCGTCACATTCGACTAGATTTGGCTTTACACCGTACTCTTCAAGCAAAAGTACACGCATCATATTTATAGAAGTAGCGGACGACTTAGGTACCTGAACGGTTTTGCCACCAAGTTCGCCAAGCGGTACTTTGGAATAAAGCTCCACACTACCTACTGGTGAAAAACTAGATATCGAAACAGTCTTAAATAACTCAAGTCGCTCTTTTTGTTCAAGATAATAAAATAGACTAACCGAAGCTGCATCAAGCTGGTTACTCGCCATCAGCTTATTGAGTTGTTGCGGGTTGCCCAAAACTATCTCAGCATCTAAATCTAGTGAAACTCGACCAGTTGTTATGGGCAAGAGCACTGGCAGGCAATTTGCAAAATCTATAAAACCGATTTTCGATATTTTTTCCAATGCCCGGACCCCATTTGCAAGTAACCGCAAAAGCCAATTCCTGTTACTATATATGCTTTTCCATACTTCCAGGAATTTGTAAACAATATGATTCGAATGATAGACCTGATCCTGGCTAAACGCCACGGCAAAGAACACTCTCAAGACGAAATCAAATTTCTCATTGACGGTATCATGGATAATACCATTCCCGATTATCAATTGAGCTCCTGGTTGATGTCGGTTTGCTGGCAAGGATTGACTAACAAAGAAACTTCCTGGCTCACAGACTTTATGAGCAAATCCGGCGAGACGCTAGACTTAAGCGAGATTGCAGAACTTGTAGGAGACAAACATAGTACAGGTGGTGTAGGCGACAAGACTACTCTTGTATTTGTGCCGCTCATGCAAGCAGCTGGAATTCCAATGGCGAAATTATCCGGTCGAGGACTTGGTCATACTGGCGGGACTATAGACAAGCTCGAAGCTATTCCTGGTTTTAACACACAATTGACCAAAGAAGAATTCATTGCCCAAATAAAAAGAATCGGCATGGCAATTGCTGGACAGACTAAAGAATTAGCACCAGCGGACGGTAAGATATACGCTCTGAGGGACGTTACAGGTACGGTGGAATCCATTCCACTTATTGCATCTTCTGTAATGTCAAAGAAACTAGCTGCTGGAGCCAATTTGATCATATTAGATGTTAAGTGTGGCAAAGCTGCCTTCATGGACACACTGGACAAAGCTGAAAATCTATCGCGTCAGATGGTCGAAATCGGTAAAGCACTTAAGAAAGTAGTGATTGCTACAGTGACAGATATGGAGCAGCCTCTTGGACTTGCTATTGGTCACACCACAGAATGTATTGAAGCATTCGAAACCTTAAAAGGCAGAGGTCCAGAAGATTTGCGCGAGCTGTGCATGGAGCTTGGCGCGGTGGCACTAGTCAAAGCCAAAAAAGCAGAGAACAAAGAAAAAGCGACTCGTATGTTGAGTGATTTTTTAGACAATGGTATCGCGCTTGAGAAGTGCAGAGAACTAATTTCGGCTCAAGGCGGCAATGCCAAAGTAGTAGACGACTATGCTTTAATGCCCCAAGCAAAACACAAGTTCGCACTTTATTCGCCGCACGACAAAGCAGTATGGATCTCGCATCTGGACGGCAAAACCATTGCAGAGGGGTGCAAAATGATGGGAGCTGGACGATCCAAAAAAGAAGATAAAATCAATCTTGGAGTTGGAGTAATTCTGAAAGGCAAAATTGGTACCAAAATAGAAAAAGGCGAGCCTGTTGCCGAAATATGGGCAGACAGCCGCGAGCAGTTCGAACAAGTACAAGAAAAAATCTTATCGGCTTTTAGCTTTGAAGATGACGAAGTGGAAACGCCTAATCTTATTAAGGCTACAATTTCGTAAATGACTTTCCGCCTACTTAAGTATAAAATCTTCGATGCCGCCTCGAACATGGCTATTGATGAGGCGATTCTAGAATCTCACCGCAAAGGACTTACTCCACCTACATTACGTTTTTATGGCTGGGCACCACCGGCAGTATCGATTGGTTATTCTCAAAAAATGGATGACCTTACTATAGATAGAATAAAATCCAGAGGCTTCGACGTTGTGCGCAGACTTACAGGTGGCAGAGCAGTGTTGCATTTTGCCGAGTTGACCTATTCATTTGTAGCTAGCCCTCCAATACTTAGCGAAAAGCTTAACGAAGCGTATAGACAAATTTGCAATGGACTTATTTTGGGTTTGAAAGATCTTGGCGTAGAAGCTGATTTAGGTAAATCTAATAAGCAATACAAAGACTTTTCTGATTGTTTTATGGCGACAACACAAGCCGACTTACAGGTTAATAACAAAAAGATGGTGGGCTCCGCTCAATTGCGCAGACAAGGTGCGGTCCTTCAACATGGGTCAATTTTGCTCGACCAACCCCAAGACCTATTGCAAGAATTGCTTGATACAAAACAAGAAACAAAAATCCGACACACTAATTTAAACGAAGTGAAAGGCGAAGCCGTTTCAATGGAAGAATTAGAAAACGCTTTCACTAAAGGCTTTGCTGAAGCCTTTTCGACAACGTTAGAAGAAGGCAAACTACATAGTTTTGAAGAAGAACTTTTGGGACAACTGCTTTTGCAATATTCTAAATAAAGGAAAAAATGGAAAAAGAAACACCAAAAGCTCAAGAGCCAGTTGAAAAGAAAAAGCATCTTACCTGGGAGCGCACTATTGAAATTGCCAAACTCGTGGCAACTGTGTGGGTTGCGCTTCTAGGCAGTTACATCACTTTTCAGTTCAATGAACATCAACACGAATTAAATCGCATCGAAGCAATTGCAAAAATGCTTCCGCAAATGGAAGATGGAAGCAAAAAAGATGACGGTTCAAGCAGTCACATGGGCCGAGATGGCGCCATTTGGGCTATTTTCCGCACAGCCAATAATCGCACGATGCTGCGTGACTTAGCCGCCCTTTTTCCAGAAGATATTTATCGCGTAGTCAGCTCCATTGCTCGCACAGGCGAATTAGACCACGACAAAGACGCTCTTATTGCTCTGCAAGTTTCATCTGAAAAACTAGCGGCTCAATATAGTGACGACCCAAAACATGCTGAGCTTGCTAGCAAACTTTATTCTCAGGCTTTAATTTTGCGCGAACGAAAAGCAAACGACACATCGCCCTTGCGTGTAGTCGAATTAAATTCAATTGCTTCAAGCAGTGGTCCAACTGGCGATCAGATGGCCGGTTTAATTACCTCTATAAACAATTTGGCCGACCAGCATTTGAAAGACGCCACAAACGCAAAACCCAAAAGCAACACTGGTCACTGGGAATCCAAGCAGCTTTATAAACGCGCTCGCCATCTAGGTAAAGACAATCCAGATGAGCAAGTGCAAGAACAAGTAATGCGCGCGGATCTTGCTTTAGCAAGCATGTATGCAGGAGATAAACTAATCGAAGATGCATACAAATATTTAAAAGAAGCACTTGAAATTGAAGCCAAAATTACAGGCGTGAGCGAGGCGGGACAATTGAGCAAAGTGGACAAAGATAAAAATGGATATGCTCACTTACCCGAAATTGAAGAGTCAATCAAAGACGCTCAAGTGAGGCTCACAAGCATTCTTGAAACGTATGTCGAAAAGGGAGTACAAATTAAAATGAGCAAAGCGGGCCAAGTGTCAGATTCAAAATAGAATTTCGAATCTACATACCGAAAATCTTTCGTCCAGCAAATAGAGGCTTCTTCTTAGGCTTTTTGCCTTCAGCCAGATTCTTGGCTTTTTCTTCCGCCTCTTTCATGTCCTGATAGGCTCTTGCAATGCGTTTTAAAGCTTTCAGATTTGCTTTTGCTTCCACTTGCTCTAGATAATCTGCGTCATGACGCAATATGAGCATCCATTCTTTGAGACAATCGTTATATAAATCTTGATCGAATTTGGCGACATCTTTCTTGGTAAGCGATTTCAATTTTTCAGTTCGCGCCTTAGCAAGCATCAAATGCCCAAGCGGGTAACCTTCGTCCAACTGGACGGCTTTAGAAAAAGCCTTTATCGCTTCGTCATAATTGCTATCGGCCAAATGCTGTTCGCCAAAAAAACGCAGGTGCGACGCTTCGGTCATGCGACCTGCGTTGCCAGTTCCAAAATAAGCTTTATTTGGTTTTTCTTCTGAATATATTTCGTCACTGCCACCAATACCAGGAGAAATAGCATCAGCCTGAGCAGAAGAATTAAAAGTGAGACTAGAAGAAAAAACTACAAGTGAAATTAGCAGTTTATTCTTCATCTTCACCCACTTCCGAATCTGTAGATGTAGCCTGGATCGCGGCTATTTCATTTTCCAGTTCTTGAATCTTGTCATTCAATTGATTTATTTGCATTACGTTGTCTCTGCAAGCTAAACGAAGAGCTTCAGGATCAAGACCACCCGTTTCGCTCACCATAGAAAAAACGTTTTGACCGATAGATTTTAAGTGTCTATCTTTTTCGCTGTTGAGACTGACCATGTTCATTTTGATTTTGGCAACTTTGGCAGCACGACTAGTTTGATCGGCCGCTTGTTTGGTGTAAGACTTTACTTTGTCGAAGAAACCGCTCATTTAGACCTCATTACTTAGTTTGTAACTATTATGCCAGAAATGACCCCTCGGCCAATCCAAAACAATCGTGTATCAATTTTACAGCTCTTACTGCATATATTTTAGGCATCAACATACTCATACGTAAATCGCCAGTTGCCACCATATTGACTGGAATGCCGCCTGATTGCAAAGTCTCAAACACATTCGCCACCATTTCAGGACGGCTAGAAAATCTTCTTCCCACCACCGAAATTTTGGCCATCTCAGTTTCCAGCGAAACTCTTGGATTACCTAAAGACTCGGAGAAAGTGTCTATCAGTCCTTTGACACGGGCCAGATACTTTTTGTCTACACTAAAAGCAATTTCTTGAAACGCTTCAAAGGAACTTGCATCTTCATGAGCCAAAAGCATGACCATATCGGTTTGAATATTTAGCTCTTGCAAACGCGTGAACAAACTACCAAGACCGTCTGCTGGTTTGGTTTTTGTATTTGTACTGCGAGTACCTTTGAGCATCACCGAAACTTGATTGGTGTCACATGAGATACCAGCCACCATATATTCGGGAACACTCACTCGATTTCCAACCAGAGTACCTGGGTCCATCGGCTTAAATGTAGAACGCACTCTCAGCGGAACATCCTGGTCCATTGCCAGTTCAACCGAGCGAGTGGCAAGAACTTGAGCACCTGTAGCTGACAATTCCATCATTTCCTCATAAGAAATAGAGTCTAGACGACGCGCCTCGGGAAGGATTCTGGGGTCGGCAGTATAAACGCCATCTACATCTGTGTAAATATCGCAGCAATCGGCGTTTAGCGCAGCAGCCAAAGCCACTGCAGTGGTGTCAGAACCACCCCGACCAAGCGTGGTCAATTCATTTTTGTCGGTCACACCCTGAAATCCGGCAACAACGGCGATTTCGCCGCGGGCTAAACTTGCTTGAATGGCATCTGGTTGCACTTCTTCAATTCGAGCATAACCGTATTGGCTGCCTGTCATAATGCCAGCTTGAGCACCAGTGAAAGAGCGTGCTTCATAACCTAACGATTGAATAGCCATCGACATCAAAGCGATGGAGACTTGCTCGCCAGTGGTCAAAAGCATGTCCATTTCTCGCGCATTGGGTGAGCGTGTAATTTCTTCGGCCATTGTAATTAGTCTGTCTGTAGTATCGCCCATGGCTGAAACTACAGTGGTCACTTCATGACCTTCAGATGCAGCTTTCACCGCAATTTCTGCTGCCTTTCGTATCTTATCGATGTCAGCTACAGAGGTCCCACCAAATTTTTTAACCAGTCTACTCATAGACTCCAGTGACTCATTTTAGAGTCGGTATTGCTGTTGCATATGCGCTGGAAGCCAGCACCCTGCTTATAAATAATAGCCGTCCACGGTAAGGAGGAAGTTAAGGGGATGAGAAAACTATTCTAATTAATTCAAAAAACGCCAATATTAGGCGAGATCCATCGGAATCTTTACCCCGGCTTTTTTAGCAAATGTTATAGCTTCTTCATATCCGGCATCGACGTGCCGAATTACACCCATGCCTGGATCGGTTGTGAGCACGCGCTCCAGACGCTCGGCGGCATCTTTTGTGCCGTCTGCCACGATAACTTGTCCTGCATGCAATGAATAGCCAATTCCCACTCCGCCACCATGGTGAACAGAAACCCAAGAAGCGCCGCCTACTGCATTTATCATTGCATTTAAAAATACCCAATCGGCAATTGCGTCTGAACCGTCTTTCATAGATTCGGTCTCACGATTGGGCGATGCCACAGAGCCTGAGTCTAAATGGTCGCGTCCAATTACAATTGGTGCGCTGACCTTTTTTTGTGCCACAAGCTCATTTATGATTTGACCCATTTTGGCTCTATCACCGTATCCAAACCAGCAGATACGAGCAGGCAAGCCCTGGAATTGAACTTGTTTTGACGCCATTTTAATCCAGCGACACAGGTCTTTGTCGTGGGCGAAATGCTCTAAAATCGCCTGGTCAATAACGTCTATGTCTTTGGGATCACCAGACAATGCAGCCCAGCGAAACGGACCTTTGCCTTCGCAAAAGAGAGGTCGAATATAGGCTGGCACAAATCCAGGAAATGCAAATGCGTCTTTCAAACCCGCATCTGATGCAACTTGTCTTATGTTGTTGCCATAATCAAAAGTAATTGCGCCTTGTTTTTGAAAAGAGAGCATGGCGTCTACATGAGTAACAATGGCTTTGACAGACATTTCCAGATATTTTTCTGGGTTACTCTTACGCAATTTGTCGGCTTCACTCAAAGACATTGGCTCTTTATTTTGATCGAGCGGAACATAGCCATTAAGTGGATCGTGAGCAGATGTCTGGTCAGTTAGAACATCTGGCTTGAATCCCATTTTCAAAAGCTCGGGCAAAATATAAGCCGCATTTCCAAGCAATCCAATCGACAATGGCTTACCGGCCAGTTTAGCTTCCTGAGCCATTTTCACAGCATCAGCAACATTATCAACTTTAACGTCTAAATATTTTTTCTCAAGTCTGCGCTCGATTCGCTCTGGATCTACTTCAATGCAGATAGCAACTCCATCATTCATCGTCACTGCCAGTGGTTGTGCACCACCCATGCCACCAAGTCCGGCTGTGAGTGTAATGGTTCCTTTTAACGTTCCGTTAAAATGCTTGCGAGCCAGTGCGGCGAAAGTTTCGTAGGTGCCCTGCAAAATGCCTTGAGTACCAATATAAATCCAAGAGCCGGCGGTCATCTGACCAAACATAATCAAGCCTTTGCGCTCGAGATCACGGAAATAATCCCAGTCAGCCCATTTGCCTACCAAATTAGAATTGGCTATGAGTACTCTTGGTGCGTCTTTATGACTTTTGAAAACACCTACAGGCTTGCCTGACTGCACAAGCATCGTTTCGTTAGATTCAAGCTCCATCAATGTTTTAACTAGAGCCTTAAGACAATCCCAATTGCGAGCGGCTTTGCCCGAGCCGCCATAAACCACAAGATCGAGCGGACGCTCAGCTACTTCGGGGTCTAGATTATTCAAAAGCATTCTAAGAGCTGCTTCTTGAACCCAACCCTTTGTATGCAATTGCGTCCCGCGTGGAGCACGAACAGTGATTGGCTCATGGCTTGCAAGTATATCTTGAAGCATTTTCTGCTCCGTTTTTGTGCAATCGGCAGTCTTAACCGGCGTAGTCATGTGGCTCGTCCTCTAAATTGGCTAGATGACGATTATACAGTCAGGAATAATTTCTAAAGAATGTTCAACAAGAGCCATTTATAGGTTCTAATATTTCTATATAAAATGATATTGGTTGCTTTTCACTTAAGGGGAAAATCCATGGTCAAAGAGATGACAAAGTCCGAAGTCAAAAAAGATAAAGGACAAAGCGCAGAAAAAGTCTGCGAAACACTCTCGGGTATTCCACTGAAGTCGGTCTACACCAAAGAAGACATCAAAGATTTAGACTACGAAAAACAACTTGCCGACCCGGGTAAATTCCCCTATACACGCGGCATTCACGAAAATATGTACAACGGCAAAATGTGGACAATGCGCCAATTTGCCGGTTTTGGCGGACCTGAAGAAACCAACGAGCGCTTCAAATACTTGCTGGCTCAAGGGCAAACGGGTCTATCCACTGCTTTTGATTTGCCTACTCTAATGGGCTACGACTCAGACCATCCCAAATCGAATGGCGAAGTCGGGGTCTGCGGAGTTGCTATCGACTCGCTTGAAGATATGGAAATTCTGTACAAAGACCTTCCGCTCGATAAAGTTTCCACTTCTATGACCATCAATGGTCCAGCCGTAATCATCTTCTGCATGTTTCTGGCCAATGCTAAAAAACGCGGCTTCGATTTGAAGAAGCTAGATGGCACACTGCAAAACGATATTTTCAAAGAATATATTGCTCAAAAAACCTATCTTATTCCCCCACGTCCAGCCCTTAAGCTTATTCAAGACATGATGGTTTTCTGCACTAAAGAAGTGCCGCGCTGGAATACCATTTCAGTGAGTGGTTATCACATTCGCGAAGCTGGTGCCACCGCGGCACAAGAACTTGCTTTTACTCTTGCAGACGGATTTGCATATGTAGATGCCGGTATTGAAGCTGGTCTTGAGGTGGATGATTTTGTACCTAGACTTTCATTCTTCTTCAATGCGCATATTGACTTCTTTGAAGAAATTGCAAAATACAGAGCTGCACGTCGCATATGGGCTAAGCGAATGCGCGACAAATATGGTGCCAAAAGCGAACGCTCACTCAAGTTGCGCTTCCACACTCAAACGGCTGGGTGCAGCTTGACCGCTCCCCAACCCGAAAACAACATTGTACGAACTGCAATTGAAGCACTTGCAGGCGTTCTTGGTGGCACACAGTCGTTGCACACAAATTCGATGGACGAAGTACTTGGACTGCCTACTCAAAAAGCAGCACACATTGCCCTTCGAACCCAGCAAATTATTGCGCACGAGACTGGCGTAGCCAATGTAGTCGACCCACTTGCAGGCTCCTATTATGTGGAGTGGCTCACAGACGAGATGGAAAGACAAGCAGAAGAGTACTTCAAAAAAATCGAAGAAATTGGCGGTGTAATTGCCGGCATTGAAAAAGGATTCTTT
The DNA here is from genome assembly GCA_964606665.1 of uncultured Candidatus Obscuribacterales bacterium. GTDB lineage: Bacteria > Cyanobacteriota > Vampirovibrionia > Obscuribacterales > Obscuribacteraceae > Aved-18. The sequence goes on from CAZSHS010000015.1 coordinate 30,319, forward strand.
ATGAAAGAACTGTCTGACTCGGCATATCGTTTTGAACAAAAACTAATGTCAGGCGAACGTCATTTCATCGGACTGAACTCTTTCAAAGAAGAAGCTCCTGGACAAAGCATCGAGATTCTTAAAATCGGTGGTGAGTACCAAGAAAGACAAACCAAACGAATCAAAGCTCTCAAAGCAAGACGCGACAATGAAAAAGTGGCAAACTGTCTTAAAGCATTCAAAGAAACCTTGCAGAAAGGCGATAACTGCTTCCCAATACTTATGGAAACAGTCGAAGCCTATGCCACAATGGGCGAAATTTGCGACGCTCTGCGCGAAGTATTTGGCGCTTACAGAGAAACAGCAGTTATCTAATTGCACTTAACTGCGAGCTAGTTGCGCTCTAAAGGCTGCTCTGGCTTAGGCAATTTCTTAGTGTAAATGTCGGTTTTTTCAAACTGACGAGCAGGCTGCGCATTTTCAGCTTGTTTGGCACGCAACAAAAGCGCCAAAATTAGCTTAGAAGTATAGTTATGATCGTTTGAAATATCGCCAAGCGCTATTTTTTGTTTCAAAGCCGCTAGAAGATGCTCGTACGACACAGTCGTAGGAAATTCTTGAGTCATCTTATTTATGTCCCCACCCGCTCAAAAGTCATTTTGTCATCAAGATGTCATAAGCTAACATTGGGCCAAGTTTTTAGCCATGATCTGTTAAGCTCTGTCGCTTATGTTGTCTTAAGGTATCTATAGTTTTGAAAGCGATAGTAATAAAAAATCCTGGTCCACCCGATGTTTTGCAGATGTCCGAAGTGGCTAAACCCGAACCTGGCAAGGGAGAGGTTTTGATAAAAGTTAAGGCAGTCGGAGTCAATCGCGCCGATTGTGTGCAAAGACAAGGACGTTACCCCGCTGCCAAAGACTGTCCGCAGAATATTCCCGGTCTTGAATATGCCGGCATAATCGAAGATGCAAACGGGTCCGATTTTCAAAAAGGTGACAAAGTTTTTGGATTAGTCGGCGGCGGCTCTTATGCAGAATATCTAGTAACGCACTGGCGCACAGTATCTTTGTTTCCTTCTAACTTAAGCTTTGTTGAAGCAGCAGCACTACCTGAAGCATTTGTCACCGCATACGATGCCATGGTGGTACAAGGCAAACTAAAAAGCGGCGAGCGCGTTTTGATTAATGCAGCCGGAAGTGGCGTCGGCATTGCTGCTATGCAAATCGCCGAGACTCTTGGCGCTACATATGCAGGAACAGTGCGCTCTGCCTCTAAAGCAGAAAAATTGAAAGAGTACAAAAATATCATTGTTGCTCCAGATGGAAAAATTAGCGACAAAGTACTTGAGATATTTCCTACCGGTGTAGATTTAGTGGTTGAACTTGTAGGCGGTGATTACATAGAAGAAGACTTACTTTGCCTTTCTAGCAAGGGGAAAATAATACTCATTGGTCTTCTTGCCGGAAACAAAACCAATTTAGACTTAGGCAAAGTCTTGAGCAAACGTGCCACTATCCGCGGAACTACCCTTCGTGCCCGACCGCTTGAAGAAAAAATTCAGGCGGCTCTTTTATTGCAAAAAAATATCACACCTCTTTTTCAATCGAACAAACTTAAAGGCTTTATAGACCAAGTTCTGCCTCTAAAAGAAGCTGCCAAGGCACACGAAATTATGGAAGCAAATCAGAATCTGGGCAAAATCGTTCTGGAACTCACTTAAGAGTTCGTTAGCACTTTTTTGTTTTTCACCCGGTTCCCGGGTCACGTGGCCCGGGAACCGGGCAAAACATATACATAAACCATCGTACTGAGTTTAGCTATTAGCGCGGAGCGCTAAGTGCTCCGCAAGAAAAGATATAAATGCCTACTTGGAAATTTGCTCAAGAGTTGCTTCAGGCTTTTTCTTTTTAGGTAATTTGCCTGTAGTAAGCATTTTAAAAACGTCCATAGCAGTCGTTCGGTTCAGTTTCTTTTCAGTTTCAAGAGCGCGCTCAACTCGGACTAGTCTATTTTTGATTTTCTTATCGCTTAGGTCTTTAATCCAATCACGATGCTCATCCATAAGTGCAACGGCTTCCTTACTTTCGCCAATTTTAAATTGATTTTCAGCCAAAGCAAGAACTGTATTTGCTTTGAGTGTTTTATCGCAATTGGAATTAGCACATAGTCCATCATATGCTTTTTTGAGCATTGTATTAGCTTCAGTATTTTGTTTACGACTTTGATAAATCTCGCTCAGAACTAGCGCTGCTTGAATGTATTCTGGGTATTTGTAGGCTGGCTTTTCTGGTGTTGCCGCAGCTTCTATACCAGCAATGCCAGACAACATCTTTTCGATTGCTTCATCTTGATCTCCATTATTTAGATAAATCAATTCGCCTAATTTTATAGCGATGGGAGATGAAACATCGTTTGGTGCATTGACATCGCGCGCCAATTTTTCCATGTCCTGATATGCACGAAGAGCCTCAGGCGAACTTGCAGCTCCGTACATCATCTGAACTTCTTTGCGCTTAGTCTCGAAGCTCGATTTATTCCAACTCCTATTCAAAGACTGTAATGCAGAAAATGGTGGCAGGAACAAATAAATTCCTATTGCGCAGAAAATAACCATGACGACGAGCGAAACAGGACTTTTCCATTTGGGTCTCACAGGTTTTGCGATGGTCACAGTCACAGGTGAGGCACTAGAAACATTGGATGGCAAATTACCGCTAAATTCAGGCACCACTATATTTTCACTTATATTAAGTGGCGTTGTTTGATTTGCCTCACTCATCCACATATTAATTGTTGGCTCTGGAGCCAGTAAAGATTCGTTTTTTGAACGCACCAAATTCAATACCAGACTAGAAGGATCAGATCCTGCCAATTCAACCAAAATATTTTCAAGTTCTTTTGCCGTCTGAAAGCGCTTTTCAGGATCTTTTTCAAGACAACGCATAATGAGATCTTGAACCTGCTTTGGATGAGTAAGTCCTGCACCGACTTGATGCAACAAGCGCGGCGGCGAATTGATATGCATGAAAACAGTTTGCAGAGCATTTTCACCGACTATTGGAGTGTGCCCGGTTAAAGCTTCGAACATGACACAGCCCAGAGAATAGATGTCCGAGCGAACATCCACTTCTTTGCCCATACACTGCTCAGGACTCATATATAGTGGGCTGCCAAAGGATTGACCGGTGGCTGTTAGCTTCTGCATCAAGTTTTGATCCGAACCAATAACTTTGGCGATACCAAAATCTACTAACTTCACGAATTCGTCAGAACTCTGAGTCTTCACAAGCATGATATTGCTTGGTTTTAAATCGCGATGGATGATATTGCGACTGTGTATGTACGAAAGCGCTTGGCAAGCTTGACTAAAAATGTGTAGAAATCGCTCAAGAGAAATGGGACCCTGACTCTCGATAATGTCTTCAAGTGATTTTCCTTCCAGAAAATCCATTACTAGATATGGCTCACCGCCCGGACCATAACCAAAATCATAAACAGAGATGAGATGTGGATCATCCAGATTGGCTGAAGCAATGGCTTCTTGCTCGAAGCGCTTAAGACTGACTTCATCTTCTATAAGCGCTGCTTTGAGCACTTTGATGGCAACAAATTTGTTTATCTGGGTGCGTCTGCCCTTGTAGACAACGCCCATGCCGCCTTTGCCCAAAACTTCGATGATTTCATAGCGGTCTGAAAGTGTTAGACCCACAAGAGACGAATAATTCACAGTCGAATCAGGCTGGACCGACACCACAGTGTCAGCAAGTAGTGGGTCCTGCTTTGTTTCGACTTCTTCGCCCATGTCCCAAATTGTACCAACATATGGACTAGAGGAATTAAAATTAGAATCTATGAGCACGCTTTACACCAGAGACGGAACTATCACCAAGCATGACGCGGAAACTGGTGAATGGTTCCACAACAGCGCAGGCGCATATCTAGAAGCGGTCAAAAACTATATAGAACCACTCAGTTTTTCTTATTGGAATCCAGAGAGGCTAACGGTTTTAGACTCTTGCTTTGGTCTTGGTTATAACGGACTGGCTTTAATTGAACACATTTGTAAGCATGCTGCAAAGCCAGTTGAGCTAGAACTTATATGCATCGACAAAAATCGAGAGCATTTGTCCTTATTGCCTCAAGTGCTCAACCAATCCTGCTTTGAGTCAATTGTAGAAAAACAGAAACTGTCTAATTTTTTTGATCAACTATCAAAATCACAAGAGAGATTCGTGAGCACCACATTTGATATCGGACAAATTTCACTCAATCTAAGCTTTCATGTCGATGATTTAAAAAAATCATTACCTGCACTGGTCAAAGAAAAAATCGAATTAGACTTGGTCTTTCACGATCCATTTTCGGCTCAAAAAATTCCATCTTTATGGACATATGATCTCTTTTCTCTTTATCATTCACTGCTTAAAACCAAAGGCGGAAAATTACTAACTTATAGCACCGCATCAGGTGTTAGGGGCGGTTTATCTCGTTGCGGTTTCGAGATTTATCGCACCGTGCCAGTCGGCACCAAAAATGGTGGCACCCTTGCAGCCTCCAAATTAGACAGAGTACTACAATATTCAATTGAGCAAAATTTGGTTATCGAATTAGACCAGGAAGAAATAGATAATATGAAAGGCAGAAAAGGTGTGCCTTACAGAGATCCTAATTTTAATTTAGAGCGTCACGAAATAATCAGAAAAAGACAAATCGAACAAAACGGATTTTTTCCGCTCAAGAAGCCTCTTTAAAAAACATAGTGATAGCTACTAAAAGCATTATTATTCCAAAAGCTTTTTTTAATACTGAGTCTTTGGTGCGAAGAGCAATGGCACTGCCTAGAAAAGATGCCGGAATAGTTGAGAACATCATGACGAGCATGAGCCAATAATCAACATGCCCTAAAATGGCATGAGTAATTGTGCCTGGAATAGAAACTATTGATACGACGCACAAAGAGGTTCCGAAAGCTTCTTTCAAAGACATTTTGGCTAGATATACAAGTGCAGGAATCAAAATAAATCCACCACCGATTCCAAAAAAGCCAGCCATCAATCCAGTTGTGATACCAAGTAATGCAAGCTTTAATCGAGAGGGTATATTTGTGTCTGGTTTAGAAACACAATCTGGCTCAGACTTTGCTTTATTAGTCAATTTTTCTAAAAGACCAAAAGTTAGATCTAATCCCACAAATGTCACTAAACAAGCGAAGCTTATCATCAGTGCATTTCCGCTTATCAGGTTGGTGGCATAAGCACCAAAACAAACTCCTAACATGGCAGGAATACCGATGGATAGAGCTATATTAAGATCGACTAAACCCTTTTTGAAATAATTCACTGCCCCAGTACAACTAGTCGGAATAATTATGGCAATGGTCGTTCCTATTGCCACATGCGCAGAAAGTCCTAAAAACAATCGCAAGAGTGGCGTACAAACCACACCGCCCCCGATACCAAAAGCACCGGACAAAAGACCGGTACAAAAACCGATTGAGATGATTTCAAAAATATGCTCTTGAGCGCTCAATCTGTAGACTTAAACTTACATAAAATGGGCTAGATACTGACCAAGGTCAGGATTATCGTATACCATCTGGTCAAACATTGGATTTTTGGCTAAAATTCGCGCCACCGATCGGTCTTTTTTTATTGCTCGATAAATCCCTTCGGGGTCCCGGCTTATAACTTTTGCAGCATTGCCGTTGGCTGCAAGTGCTCTTGCAGCACTTGGCCATTTGGTTATGCGTCTGCAAACATATGGATCGGCCTCAGCGATACGAGCAATATGGGGATGGCGAGCCAGAATTTTGGCAGCCGATCGATGGTCACATATCGCTTCGATTATAGCTGGATTGGCTTGGGCAGATTTTTCTAACCAGCCATAACGAGCCAATCTTTTGGCGAAATTCGAGTCGGATCGAATACGATTAAGCGTGTTTACAGAGAAAGTCCAAAAATGGACTTTGATAGGTTTTTCCACCACCGGCTTAACGAGCGGATTGGGTGTTGGAGCAGTGGCATCTGGTAATGGGTTTGTTTGAATCACTTCGGGCCTGGGCGAAGCCTGCACATAATTGCGCAATTTAACTTCCGGACTATCAGACTCAGCGCCCACAGACGGATTGATTGAGCCCAAAAGGGCTAACACCACTATTGATACCAGAATGTTTGAATTTGCCATAGTTCCATAGTATCAAACCCTAAAAGTGTACTTATTATAGGTCTTGCTGCTTATAGTAGAATGTCAATAGAATGGACAGTTTTTCCCGCCCAAAAGATAAAGACGACTCACCTGAGCGACCGAAGGAGAATAATCCTTCGAATAGTTCGCCACTTTCTGATGCGCTCAGCATAAATGAGGTCTTTGCTGACCGGACAAAAAAAGAATCACCAGTTAATCGCTTTGAGAAGTTTGACCTGCAAAAAATGTCTCAAGTAAGCAAAATGCTTGAAAAAAAGTCACTCGAACTCAAAATAGACGATGCTGCAAGCAAGGCTCTGAGCATCAAACCTGAAGCTGTGCCAGAAAGTCACGACTCAGCGGATATTTCTGCACTAAAAGAACTCCTGAAAAAGACTTTAGAGTCATTAAATGAAGATTCCGAAGATCTATATCTGCCTCAGTTCGAGCGCAATGCTGTGAAAGAAGCCACCCAATCGCTAATTGAGTCTGGCAGTATTCGTGATTTCTTGTCCAATAGTTTGTATCTAGCATTTCTGTATCAATATTTAGGTTGCCATACTAAATACAAAAAGACAGTACAATTGAGCCTCTCAATTGATCCCAATAACGCTCTGGTCCAATCAATAATTCAGGAATTACAGGAGTTGAATCACTTGCAGCGCTCTTTCAAGGAATCACAGAATTACACAGACTCACAAGATGTGACAGTGGCCCCCCTTTCAAAATCGGCGCTGCGCAAGCGAATAATTGAACTGGGTCGCGGCTCCATCATTGTTCTAGGCGATTTATTAATTGATGAATTGCTTGAAGGTAATCCAGAGCGTATATCCAGAGAAGCACCAGTACTGATTCTCGAGCACGTTGCTACAACAAATATTCCAGGCGGCGCAGCCAATACCGCAAATAACATTACCGCTCTAGGCGGCAAGTGTCACGCCATAGGCGTCTGCGGCGAGGATGACTATGCTCGCAAAATGGCTCAGATGCTTGAGCGACATGGTATCACTTATGATTTAATTGCAGACGGCACAAGGCCAACCACTGTAAAAACTCGCATTCTGTCTAAATCGCACTCGCTCATGCAGCAATTATTGCGTCTTGACAGAATCGCCCATCATTCAATAAATGAGACAGTTGAGCGCAAATTACTCGAGAGGTTAGAGAAAGCGGCACAAGGACACAGTGCCATTATTCTTTCTGACTACAAAGCAGGCACCATCACTGACACCATAATCGAAGCCTGTCGCAAAGTTTCTGATACAAACAAAAATCTACTTGTAGTCGATGCTCAAAACAGATTCGAGCGCTTCAACGGCTGTGCTCTCATTACGCCTAATCAGCCAGACACAGAAGCAGCACTAGGTTTTAAAATTAATTCGCACGAAACACTTATGCACGCAGGTAGCCTGCTCATGAAAATGAGTGGTGCCAAATCAATTCTTATTACAAGAGGTGCACATGGCATGGCTCTCTTCCAAGAAAACAAGCCTCTTTTTGAATTGCCGCCCTTTAATAGAAGCGAAGTATTTGACGTAAGTGGCGCTGGCGATACGGTCATAGCGACAATGACCCTGGCCCTCGTGACTGGTGCACGCCCTGAAGAAGCAATGGCTCTGGGCAATCTGGCTGCAGGAATTGTAGTGCGTAAACCAGGAACGGCTGTGACTAGTCAAAAAGAGATGCTCGAGGCTCTAGATTCGACAGACTTACCTTTTTAATAATGTACCAAACGATTCAGTCCTATTAAAATATGGACCGTTATGAACATTTCGCCGGACTTGACTATTCAGGAATTGCTTCAAATAGCCTCCGACCACAAGGACGGCTCTAAACCAATGCCTGAGGAAGATTGCGTCGAACTTATCGCCCTGATTAAAGCACGCGCCTTAGATGAGCTCGATTACGGCGAAGAAATGATTGTAGGTACAGCCCGTATAGTTAAGCGAGTAACTGGAGCAGTTTCTGTCTTTTTCGGAAAAATCTAACGTTAGTTAAGGATCCAATTTAATGAAAAAACCAAATTTTCTAGACTTTATGCTCATTGCAATCTTTCTTGTATCAGGGCTTGGATTCTTCCTTGCCAAAGCAGGACATGCAGGAGTCGACCAAGTCATAGAAGGAGTGCGTAAAGTCAAACTGAAAATATCTATCATTGGCTTGAAAACACTGGATACTGAAATCATCAAAAAGGGCGACCACAGCTCAATTACCATTCGCAATAGACCAATCGAACCAGCCATGGAAGTGGTCGATGTGGAGCACTGGCCGCACAAAGCATCTTTTTTGAGTCCTGATGGCAAAGGCGTTGTAGCCTTTGCCGACCCTGCAATTCCGTTTGCTCACGACTTTGTAGTGACAGTAACCGACGAAGCCGAAGTGACCAAAGATGGATACGTCATTCGCGGCAACAAAGTAAAAATCGGCAACCAAATTGAACTTGAAGGCATGAAATATCGCGTTCAAGGTATGGTTGTGGACATTCTATAAAAATGGAAAATTGGTGGCAGAACACATTTAAGCAATCGCTTTTGCTTGGCTCAGTATTTGCGGCTCTTCAAAGCATCAAAGACAAGCTAAAGCCCTCAACCGGAGCGCTTGGAAGCATTTTACAAAAAATTGCTTTCTTTATTGTGCTTGCACTTTTTCTTGCAATAGGATTGCCTCAGTTTGCTAACGACAAAATGGGGCTTGCCTTAATCACACTGGCTGCGGGCTTTTTGTGGGTAGTGGGATATTTGCTTGGTGGAAAAGAAAAGCGCGAACTCAGTCATCTCGATTTATTCGTTTTGCTATTGATGGGAATCAACATCATCTGCGCCTTCTCTTCGCACTATTTAATGGCAAGCATAAAAGGTCTAGCCAAAGTCATCATTTATATAGGTAGCTATTTTCTTTTCACAGCAGTTTTGCAAGCTTCGCTCAAGCGAAGACTGGCTATACTTTTCACTCTTCTTTTAAATGGTCTGCTTTTAGCTTTTTACGGATTTTATCAATACAAAATTGGCGTAGCTCCACTTGCCACCTGGGAAGATCCAAGTGTAGAAGGCGGCGGTGGTACACGCATTTTTGCCACAATGGGCAATCCCAATTTGCTTGCCGGTTTTTTCACGCCGCTTGTGCCAATAAGTTTGGGACTGACTCTTTATTTTGCTGAGCTAAAAAAATATATTACTGCCATTGCATTACTACTTTTGAGTGGTGCCCTTGTTTTGGCAATTGTATTTACTGGATGTCGCGGCGCTTACATTGCACTTGGCGCTTGCCTTTTCATGCTTGGATTTTCTATTTCTGTGTGGGCATGGAAGTATTTGCCTTCAGTACGAAAATTTTTACCAGTAATAGCCCTTTTAATTTGTGTCGGACTTGCTTTGATTGTCTGGAAAGTGCCTCAAGTGCAAGAGCGAATAGGCTCAATGTTTTCAGGCAGAGACCACAGCTCCAATTCTTATAGAATGAATGTTTGGATTGCTTCGCTTCACATGTTTGCTCAAAACTGGTGGCTTGGAATAGGCGTTGGCAATGAAGCGTTCCGACTAGCTTACGGACTCTACATGGTGAGCGGATTCGACGCACTTGGCACTTACTGCGTCCCCTTAGAAATAGCCGTAGAAAACGGAATAGTGGGCGTTTTGATTTTTGGTTTGCTGGTAGGTCTTACTATGCTTAAGGCCCACAAGCTTTTTTGGGACAAAGAAAATGATCTCAAAGCCTGGCGTTGGGTCATTTTGGGACTTTCGGCCGCGTTGTTTGCTCTTATGATTCACGGCATGGTAGACACGGTTTTTTACAGACCCCAAGTTCATTTTATTTTCTGGTTGTGCGTTTCACTAATAGCCCTTCCATGGAATATATATAAGGATGCGATCCAGGAAGATTAGCTTCGTTTAATTAAACGCCGTTAATATTTTCACCTTCACCGCCCCGCAACCCCGTTACCTTTCTTGACAAGGCGGGAACATTAGAGGATGATAATAATATCTGTTTAATTTTCACTTAGTATCCCAAACATCATTAGTTCTCGCACCGACTCTTTCAAGAGCTAGCCGACTGCTCTGCATATAATCGGCAATACAGGAGGTTCAATCCATAATGACTTTGCACAGAAAGAAAGGAGCGACGCTTGGTTTGGTGGCAGTTTGCGTATTTGTCGTCATTGTTCTTGGAGTAGGTTTCTTCATTCTGTCCAAAATTATTGGTGGAGAGCGTGAAGTTGCCAATGCCACAGACGCAGGCGTATTAACTGTAGCCCGCAAAGCGTTATCCCCCACGCTGGTCAATGTCGCGTTGACGAATGACGCGGATAGCAATCCCGTCAATGACTTCATCGGCATAGACATAAGCAAACCCGGTCCCGGGGTCTCGACAGGCAAGATTGACATGCTCGGCTTGAACCGAGTGATTGCTCAGGCCATTATCGTTGCACTTAATGCCGAGGATCTAAACACTCCACTTGCCACCACACACGCCCAATCAGTCGCTATTGCTGCTCGTAACGTAGCAAATGGGCTACGCGGTTTGTTGCACAATGCTCCCACCTTGAACGAAGAGTTCAATAAAGTAGCGCATCAAAACAACACAAAAATGTGGCAGGGCAATCCTGTAACGCTAGTTGGAAACGTAAATTCCGCCTTCATGCGTCCTGGTTTGTCTTCCAACGTTTTCTTCCCCGCAAGCCTCAATTTGCCGGTGAACTTACCTTCTAATTTGCTAAACAAGCAAACTGGAGCAGTCACCAATAACGGTTCTAACTACATGGCTGGATACACCAATTTCAGTGTACCTGCAGGTGGTGGAAGCGTTGTTCAAATTGCCGCAGTTCCGATTTTCCCACAGACCAAACCTCACTTGATTGACATCGGTGAATTTGATCGCTCAACAAACGATCCTGTAGGCACATATTTGCCTCCCAACTCCTTCAAAGCCAACTCCAAAGCAGTGGAAGGCAATGCAGGAAACCTGGGTGGTGCAATTGCCTGCGCTATCGTTGGTGCACTCGACCGCGACTTTCCTGCCAGTGTTCCAAGAGGATACGTCAGATTCGTGAACGGTCCTGATGCAAACTCAACCAATGCACCTGTTACGAACCCAGTTGTAGACGGTACCAATGACATTTTCAATAATGAACTTTGGCCCCCGTCTGGAATTTCAATGACAGACAACAACGTTTTCGCTACCAAAGGAAACGAAAGTGTCATGCAAGCCTGGGCAGACTACAACAATGCCACTCCAACCCCATCCCAACAACCTCCATTCAATTCAGGAATATTCTTCAAACTTCCAAATGGAGACCCTGCAACCCTGTTAGACATGAAAGGCATCAAAAATGTCAAAGCCTCAGGTTGCGATACCATGGACGGATGGAACCGCCCTGAATGCCAATTTGCTGGTGGAATGGTTCCCGGTTCTTTGCCCTATGCCGCTGCCTGTGCCTACAACAGATACAGTCAGACAGGCAACAACTCGAACAATTGTGGCTACACAAATATCGAGTGGATGAAAGGCCAATTGCTGGAACAACGAGCTGGCGGTGCCGAATGCGTAACCATTCCATCGCCCAACGGTTCATCGGGAATGAAGAAATTCTCTCCCAGTGGATGCTACAACACCCCGGCCTACCCTGTTAACTTCGGTCAGCCTGGCTCCCCCTATGACTATCTAGAAATGATCGCCACAAGCTCAAGCACTTGTGTCTCAGAAATCTACAATCAGATTCATCGTCGTATGACTGAAGTAGATCCTTCGATCACTCTTGCTCAAGTCAAAGCAGCCTTGGCCAGCCAATCTCTGCAAATGGGTCAGACACTGGTACTGTACTCTCCTGGTCCTGGACAAATCATGTTGTCCCCCATGAGCCCTGGACAGTACTTCAGCGGAAGCACCACAAACGACGGTCAAAGTTCAATCAGAGTCAAACCTTGCGATAACTCCTACTCTATCCAAGAAACTATGGTTAACTCGACTGCTGGTGAAGGTGCAGGCCCAACCTGCGGAGTCGGCGACGCCAACTATCACTATGCGCCTTTCACCCAGAATCCTGATGATTCAGTGAACCCGCTCAAAGCGATGGACAAAGCGACCTGGACTCCTGCATCTGGATGGAGAAACCTTCTAGGTGATGTGAAGTTCGAAAACTCAGTTAACCATGGAGGTTCATGGTGCAAACCTAACTAGTTCTCCAAAGTTTGCAACTAGCAATAAAAGCCTGCTCAAGAGGGTATGATCCCTCAAGAGCAGGCTTTAACTTTGTAATGAGAGGCAGAATAATGCGGATTTTGATTTTGTTGACTTTGTTTGGCATAACGAGCCAATTGAGCACATCGAACGAGGTTCTCGCTCAAACTCCAAATACTCAAAAAATAAAAGTTAGCCCAATGGTGGCAAGACCGTATTCAACAAGCAATCCCAATCGCGACGGAAAAGTGCAACAATCGGAATTCAATCCAAACACCCTTGCGCGCCCAGTAGATCTGCCTAACCTGCCAAGCTATCCAGGCACCCAGTATTACATCAACGGACTAGTTTATCCAAATGCCAAAGGTGGTGCTGGATACATGATGGTCTTCAATTGCGAAAACACAAAAGTGCAAATAAGAGACTGGTGGCAAAGCGCGCTCAAAGCGCACAAGTGGGACATCACCTTTTCAGATAGTAATATCATCAAGGCAAGAGATAAAGATGGAAGTACTTGCATTGTGACTATCCAAGGACCTATCACCACAACCAAAGAAAAGTCTAAAAACGTTCGTGCTGCCTATCAGATTTATTACCAGCAAATCGCCAAACAAAAAGGCTAAACAAGTAGCATCATTTATTTTGATCTCAAGGTGACGATAAATTTGGTCGCTTCAAATTCAGCTTGGCGACCGGCTGATATCAAGCGGTCCTAAAAGCTCGAAAACCTTCCCCTTGGCAGGATCTCCGGGTTTTGCCTTTTGATATTCCAGGGTTAACCCTATATCGAACCAAATTTGCAGCACCGTATAGTGGAAGTAGTTAGCCGCCGGAATCTGGCCAACGCGCAAACGGAACACCCAGAAAGATTAACCATCAAACCAAACCGGCGGCTTATTTTAAATTGTCGATTTCTTCTTAAAAACTATACTTCGCCGTCGGTTAGTTCTTTGCCGAGGTTAGATTTATCGTTGACCATTACTGCTGCAACTGTAGCTAGAATCAATACTGCTATGCCTGTTAGCATAAAATGCTCCTTTCACCTCTCTGGTGACTATGGAACTATTCTAGCTGGGACTATTGGATTTTTAGCTCGGAATTAATATAAGAATAATCACTGCAAATATTCTCTTATAACAGGCCCCATATTAAGCGTAGAATTTGCTTGCGACCTGAAAAGCAAAGGGGAGTTCTGTCCTGGAGAAATCCGAGCTGACTATTTATACTCTCTCCGACTCAAGCGGCGAAACTGCCGAATTGGTCGCAAGAGCATGCCTTGTGCAGTTTCCGCCTGGTCGTGCATCGATTTATCGCTTGCCACAAATTAAAAACGTTGACCAAATACCTGCATTAGTGCGCGAAATAGCCCGTGAGCGCTCGATTATTGCCTATACACTGGTGCTTCCGCAATACAAAGAAGCACTTGAGCGCGAGGCTATAAAACTAAATATGGCAACCATAGATTTATTAGGTCCATTAATTGAGCGAATCTCGCATATCACAGGCCAGGTACCACTTTCGCAACCGGGTCGTCTACATATTCTGGACGAAAGTTATTTCAAGCGAATGGAAGCAGTAGAATTCGCCATCAGATACGATGACGGTAAAAATCCTGACGGACTTGCACAGGCAGACATAATTTTAATTGGCGTTTCACGCACGAGTAAGACACCAAACTGTATTTATCTTGCTCACCACTATGGACTTAAAGCGGCGAACGTTCCTATTGTCTACGGTGTGGATCCGCCTCTTGCCTTGTTTACCGCCCCCAGCAAAAAAATATTCGCTTTAAATTTAGATCCGTATTTGTTGCAAGAAATAAGATCTACTCGCGCTCAAATTTTAAAAATGTCATCAGAGAGCGATTATGCCGATTTTGAACGCATTCAAGAAGAAGTGAAAAACGCCAGAAAATTATTTCTTGAATTAAATTGCCATGTAATCGATGTATCAGGCAAAGCAATCGAAGAAACTTCAAGCGAAATCTATATGAAAATGTTTTCTAAAAAACTGCAGGAGAATTGAAATGCCGGTCAAAACAGAAGCGAAACGAGTCTATCTATTTCAAGATGCATATAAAGAATTTGAACAAGACCAGGCTTCTATGCGCGACTATTTAGGTGGCAAAGGTGCAGGTCTTGCCCAAATGAGTGCAAGCGGCGTCAATGTTCCACCTGGACTAACTATTGCTACAACGGCTTGCATACACTATTCCAAAACAAATGCTATGCCCGATGGACTGTGGGAAGAGATAATTTTAGAACTGGAAAAAATTGAACAAAGCCTGAATAAAAAACTGGGCGATGCTAAAAAGCCGCTTCTGCTTTCAGTTCGATCTGGAGCAAAATTTTCCATGCCCGGAATGATGGATACTATTTTGAATTTGGGACTTAACGACGTTACCTGCCAGTCTCTTGCTCAAATTACAGACAATCCTCGCTTTGCCTGGGATAGCTACAGACGTTTTATTCAGATGTATGCAAATGTAGTTTTGCAGATCGAAAAAGAAGTCTTTGAACACACACTTGCTGAAAAGAAAAAATCGCTCAATGTGAAGCTGGATACTGAATTAAGCGCTGACAATTTAAAAGAGTTAGTGAATAAATACAAAGCTCTAGTGAAAGAAAAAACCGGTCAAGATTTTCCACAAGATGTACAGGCCCAATTAAAAGGCGCTACTGAAGCGGTATTTAGATCATGGAACAACAGTCGAGCCGTTTATTATCGTAATCTGAACAAAATCGATCATAATCTTGGAACAGCAGTGAATATTCAGTCGATGGTGTTTGGAAACTACGACAACAATTCAGCCACAGGTGTTTGTTTCACCCGCAATCCAAGTACTGGCGACAAAGAACTTTATGGCGAATATTTAGTCAATGCCCAAGGCGAAGACGTGGTAGCCGGAGTTCGCACACCTAAAAGCATAAAAGAAATGGAAATAGAAATGCCTGGTGTTTTTGCTGAGCTTGTTTCTACCATTACAAGACTTGAAAATCACTACAAAGATATGCAAGACATCGAATTCACAATCGAGCAGGGCAAGCTGTTCTTACTTCAAACAAGACAAGGCAAACGAACCGCCCGTAGTGCGCTCAAAGTAGCAGTCGATTTGTGCAAAGAAGGTCTCATTTCGAAAGAAGAAGCTGTTTTGAGAATCGACCCCAATCAGTTGAATCAATTACTTTTGCCAAGCTTTAAGTTAAAAGACAAAGAGCGTGCCAAAAAGGAAGGCAAACTTTTAGCCACTGGTCTCAATGCCTCTCCTGGAGCTGCGATTGGTAAAATTGTTTTCGACCCAGACATTGCTGAATCACTATCGTCCAAAGGCGAAAAAATAATTTTAGTTAGAATCGAAACTTGCCCAGATGATATTCACGGTATCGTCGCAGCCCAAGGTGTCGTCACCTGTAGAGGTGGTATGACCAGTCACGCAGCCGTGGTTGCTCGCGGTATGGGTAAGCCCTGTGTTGTGGGATGCGAAAGTTTGACGATAAATCAAGACGAAGAAAATTTTACTGTGCAAGGAAAGACTTTCAAATCTGGACAAGTCATTTCTATCGATGGCTCCACTGGAGAAATTTTTCAAGACGCAATTGAAACCGAAGACCCGGTAATCTTAGACGACTTCACCATTTTGCTTGAGTATGCCGACGAAATTCGCAAACTAGCTATTAGAACAAATGCCGACACCCCGCAAGACGCGCGCGTAGCACGCAACTTTGGCGCACAAGGCATTGGACTTTGTCGAACAGAACACATGTTTATGGCTCAAGACAGACTTGGCTGGGTCAAAGCGATGATACTCGCCTCAAGTAAAGAAGATCGATTGGAAGCGTTATCAAAATTATTGCCCATGCAACAAGCTGATTTTGAAGGCATTTTCGAAGCGATGAATAATTTACCTGTCACAATTAGACTATTGGATCCGCCTCTGCATGAGTTCTTGCCCAAATTAGATACTCTCATTGCCGAAGTAGCAACTATGAAGGCTAAAAACGAAAGTGGTGCTGCACTTAGAGAAAAAGAAATACTACTTGCTCGCGTGAGAGATTTGCACGAATCAAACCCTATGATGGGACTTCGAGGTTGCAGACTGGGACTTATTTATCCAGAAATAATGGAAATGCAGGTGCGCGCCATCTTCAAAGCGGCAATCAGTGCACAAAGCAAGGGACATTCGCCCTTGCCCGAAATAATGATTCCACTCGTTTCGTGCGCAAGCGAGCTTGAACTAGCTCGCAGACGACTTGAAGCTTGTGCCAAAGAGGTGCTTGCACAAGAAGGTAATGTCAAAGTGAACTACAAATTTGGCACCATGATTGAGTTGCCACGTGCCTGTGTAACTGCAGATGAAATTGCCGAGCACGCTGACTTTTTTAGTTTTGGCACAAACGATTTAACTCAAATGACTTTTGGTTTTTCACGCGATGATGCTGAAGGCAAGTTTCTCCAGCAATATTTAGAAGGGCTAGACGGGCAAAAAATACTCAATCAGAATCCTTTTGAGGTGCTCGACGAGCGCGGCGTCGGTCGATTAATGCAGATTGCCGTCAATTACGGGCGCTTGGTCAAACCCAATATAAAACTTGGCATTTGTGGCGAGCATGGAGGCGATCCGACATCCATTGCTTTTGCTCAATCGCTCGGACTCGATTATGTTAGTTGCTCACCCTATCGAGTACCGATTGCCCGTCTGGCGGCGGCACAAGCAATTATCAAATCAACTGATGCAGGCAAAACAAATCAAGCAATCGACAAATAATGTAACAAGCAAATTGTCTTTATATACTGGGTATAAGTTCGTGATAAGCTCGAAATATCGGTTAAAAACGCGAACTATTATTACCTTGTAAATGGACGACAAGCTTGAAGTGTTGCTGGCTCTCCTTCCGGAGATGGAAAATTCTTTGGGAAATGAAAGCCCAGAGCTGGCCGATTATTTAACATCGCTAGGACTATTGCTTTATCACGATAGTCGCTTTGGCGAGGCGGAAGAATTTTTAGAGCGCGCTCTTGTGATTAGAGAGCATACTCTTGCTGTAGACCATCCTGAAATCGGCTCGTCAATGAATAATCTAGCCATGGTTTTATTGGCTCAGTCTAAATTGATAGAAGCAGAGCCGCACTTAGTCAAAGCTTTACGCATCCAAGAAAAAGTTTTTGGATTTGAGCATCCAGCCCTTGCTACTGCCGTAAATAATTTAGCCGAAGTGTACCGAAACACAGGTAAATTTAAAGAAGCGGAGCCATTGTATTTGCGAGCGATAGAAATTAGCAAGCGTTATATTGGCGACAACTCTCTTGAAACAGGCGAGCTTTATTACAATCTGGCAAGACTGTATGTCATGCTTGGTCAGGTTAATCAAGCAGAAGACTCATTCAAGCATGTTTTGACCATAAACGAAAATCTAAATGGCAAACAGCACCCTCGCATTGCCACCATATTAAGTGACATGTCCACTCTTTACCAGGATAAAAACACTTTTGACAAAGCCGAAATCTTGCTCAGAAGAGCACTTTCTATAAGAGAGAAACTGCTTAGCTGTGACCATCCAATGGTAGCAGAAAGTATGAATACTCTTGGTTGTCTATATTTGCAAAACGAAAAATATCATAGAGCCGAAGCACTTTTCACAAGGGCTCTGGAAATCTGGGAAGATTCACTTGGTCCTGAACATCCCAAAGTAGTTATGGTGCTTGAAAATTATTGTCAGCTTTTAAGACTGACTAAACGCTCTTCTGATGCCGATAAACTAGACCAACGCCTGTCTAAAATGCGCTATAAAAAATCGCTTACTTAACAACAAATTGGCCTGAAGTCTGCCTTAAGTGCTCAATGTGAATTTCGCCATCATCTACAGGCACTTTTGAAATATGCTCAGGCAGCTCTTTTCCATTACGCCAGACCAGGTTCAAGTTGAATATAAACCGGTCCATCAAATCTTCCATAAAGGGATAACATCCCTCCACTCCACTTGCAAGGTTCCAAGTAGTGGTACCATCTGTAATATCACCATTTTGATAAACCGAAAGTCTTGACACAAGCGTAGCGGCATCATCGTCTGCCAAATAAAAGTAAGTAAAAATCTGGGCACAGCGCTCGTTTCGAGCACTAGGCATATCTTGATCTGAGGACACTCCACTTACAATGGTCATTGTTAAATAGCGCTTTTCCGCCTTGATATGAATTGCGTCATTGCCTAACTCTGCCACTACTAACTTAGAGGCGCTACCAATATTTCCTTTTTCATCCAATGCTGAGCACAAATTGACTGCCGCCGCTCCCAGAGCGGATATTGCTGCTTTTCGTTTCACTTTTATTTCGGCGTCTTTTTGTAAGTTGTAGCGAAAGACAGTCACTTTGCCTATAAAGCTATCGAAATCGAAAGTGCCTTTTTCGCCGGACGACTTATTGTCTTGCATATGACCTCATTTATTTAGTGACTGCTTCTTTTGGATCTGTGTAATCGAGCGGGATCATAGAACTAAGTGTAGAAACCACTTTGGGGCATACGCCCTGCATCCGCTCTATGATTTTGCCAGGAGCAGTCATGACGATTTCTCGACTACCTGACTTTTGCAATTCTTCTACAATCTGCAAAGCTGCTTCCTCTGACGAAATAGAAAGCAAATGCTTCATTATCCAACCACGTGGACTTCCTTCCTTGGCAATGAGCGTAGGATTCTTGAATTTTGCCACATGATTCTTTTCGAAAAATTCAGTTCGAACCCAACCAGGACAAACTGTCAAAACGTCTATATTCTGGCAAGCAAGCTCTAGCCCAGAACCATTAGACATAGCGGTAAGAGCAAACTTAGAGGCGGAATAACAAACGCTTCCGGCAAAAGCAACTTTGCCCGCGACCGAAGACACATTAACTATTTTGCCAAAGCCCTGCTTTTTAAAATGTGGAAGAGCCGCATAAACACCTTCGAGCGCTGCAAAAAAATTAACATCAAAAACTTGTCTGAATTGCTCCACGCTCAATTGCTCGAAACGTCCAGCTTGTGCCAGTCCCGCGTTATTTACCAAAAGCGAAATAGATCCAAAATTGTCGATACATGCTTGCACCGTATCGCTTGCTGCGCCTGGCTTTGCGATGTCTTGTGATTTGATAAGGCACTTGCCGCCTGCTTTTTCGATCTCAATCTTAGTCTCTTCAAGCTGGTCTAAATTTCGACCGCCAATAACTATTTGTGCTTTGTACTTCTTGGCTAAAAGCACAGCTAGAGCCTTGCCTATACCAGAGGAAGCCCCTGTGATAACGGCTGGAAAATTTTGGCTCAATCCATTTTTGACTGTCATAAACTTGACTTCTGGACCCGAAACGATGCAATTACTAGCCTTTATTTTAATCTTGACAGAGACTTCAATTCTTAGCGATTACTTAACTGGATTTAGGATGAATTAAGGCTCCATTAGGCAAAGTTTATAGTAAACTTTTCAAGTACCTTGAAACACTGCATAGGCGTAGGAGAGCGGTGAAGACAAAGTTTGTAATTGCGACTGCATTCTTGCTGGCTGCCATAACTTTGATTTCACTTGATATCAGATTGGCTCCAAACACTCGTTTGGCCGCTTCTGCTCTTGGTGTAGTGGACAATTTGAAAAAAACTCGCGACGCTCTTTTAGATCAAAAGTCCCAACTGTCAGCCAAAGCCGATATTGTGTACCGCAGAATAAAAGACAATCAAAGAGAATACGACTTGCTTCAAGCTGCCATCACCGATACCGACAGATCAATCAAAGATATCGACGACGCGCTTGGTGCAAGATAACCCTGGAATTACAAATCGCTTTAGCGAGGCTCCATCAATGAAAGAAACGATTTTCCCCCGCAACTTTATTGCTCATTTTAAAGCAGCTTTGGCTATTGTGGGAGGCATTTCGTTTTTATCAATTTCAACATGTACACAGGCTCGCGCAGAAGAACTGGCATCTGCCACACCTGAGGCCGATGTGTCTTGCATCAATCCACATCTTGTCTGTCCTGAGGCAGGAGAAGTGATTGACACTCTCAAACAAATCGCCAAAGTATACAGCGCTGGCGACTTCAGCAAATTGTCTGATTATCTCGATAACGACATCACCACTTTCGACGACAAGAAGAAAAAGTTGATAGTAGGTAAACCAGCCGTTATGGAATGGGTCCGTGAACAGTGGGATAAATCGAAATCGGAAGGCAATCCAGTCGAGTCATACACAATCGACCATCCATTTGCTCAAGTACGTGGCGACACAGCAATTGTCACTTTTAGAGCAGTTAAGCGCTTTGGCGGCAAAAAACCCAAAGCCTTCGCATCGCAATGCACTGACATTTTCGTCAAACATGCACCCCAAGAAGGTTGGAAAAAGCTGCACTACAGAACACACTGGAAAGAAATTTCCATCTAAGTTATCTAGTTGAAGTTAGAATCCCGAATCCTTTGGATTGTTATCCAGTGGGTCTTGTTTAGGTTCTGGTTTAGCATCTTTGCTTGCAGATGGATCTTCAGAATTAGGCTGAACAAGCATTTTCTCAAAGAAAGATGCCAGTTTCATATTGGGCCATTGCTGTTTGAAACTTTGAACGCAAGATGCGGCTTTTGCTTTTTGATCAACTCGAAAATAGACATAAGCTAAATCAAGCAAAATTACTATCGCTTGCGGATTTAGCTTGAGAGCGTTTTCAAAAGAAGTTTGAGCCGAAGCATAATCCCCCATAGCAGATTGAACTAAACCTAATTGATACAGCACATAGTAGTCGTCTTTGCTAAGTGACATTGCCACTCTAGCTTTGTCTAGATACTCGCTAATTTTGCCTGTAGCGGGTTTAGATACTTGTGATTGTGCTTTGGCGCTTTCAAGTATTTGCATGTCTTTTATGCGCGCATTAATCGCCAGTCCTGAATCTTGATTGTCTAACTGAAATGGATCTGCCTCCAGGTCATACAACTTGCTGAAACCCAAATAAGCAAGTGAGCGACCCATTTTATACTGAGTTGGTTTTGAAGCAAGTCGCCTTGCGCTTTTCGAGGCATCTATATAATTGCCTTGAAACAGATCAGCGCGAGCCTTCAAGGCGGTGGTGAAATTGTACTCTCCAAGCGCATTTGCTCTTTGTGCAAATGCTTTGACATTTTCTAAATCACCTAAAAAATAATAAGCGCGAGCGGCTCCATCAAGCACAAATGCTGATTGCGGTGCCTGACTTTGTGCCTGCTCAAAACACTTCAATGCTTTAGCAAAGTCGCCACGGCGTATCAATCCATAACCAAGACAAGTTAGTGCTGGACCTTTGTCTTGCGCTATTTTAAATAGTTTGTTCCAGACATTTACACTAATCTCAAAATTATGATTGAGATATTGAGCGATTCCTGTGGTGGCGAGATTTTCTGTATCCTGCCCACCTAGCTGTGATGCCTTTTGCAAATAATTGAGCGCCCTGTCTGTTTCGTTGGTAAGGGTTAAACACAATGCCAGTAGGTTTAAAGCATTTACATTATCGGGATAGACGTTGACGGCCTTTTCAAAAAACTTGCTTGCAAAAATAAGATTGTCCTTTTCTTTGCGTTTTCTCTTTTGCTTCTTGTCCGTTAGATAATTCAATCCCGCTGAAGTCAGGTTGGCAGACTCATCGCGCCTTTTGATATCCCAGTGCTTGGTCTGGGCATGCGCTTGTATTGGCACCATATTTGATACCAACAAAATCAAACTCATAGTGGAAAGAATTTTTTTCATGCACCATCCTTGCTCAGAGTAAATTTTATTGCATCAATAAACACGGCTGGTTCAGGCAATCCATGATTAGTGTCAATTTCTATCAAGCGCGATTTTACATTAAGCGCTTGAAGACGCTCTACAATTTGTTTTTGCAAATCCGGAGGAACGGTGCTGTCCTTTTTGGCTGAAACCACAGCCACTTTCACTTGCCTGGGAAAGCCGTCTATGTTGTGAAAAAAGCTCGCTTCACGATAGGCTTTGAGATTGTCTTTGGGCGTACCTTTGA
Source organism: uncultured Candidatus Obscuribacterales bacterium (assembly GCA_964606665.1). Classification (GTDB taxonomy): domain Bacteria; phylum Cyanobacteriota; class Vampirovibrionia; order Obscuribacterales; family Obscuribacteraceae; genus Aved-18. The sequence goes on from CAZSHS010000015.1 coordinate 52,650, forward strand.
GCATTATGACCATAGCTTGCTTAACAATGCGAGCACTGGTTCTATCAAATAATACAGCTAGATCTCCTGCCGATTCGACACTGACAATGCCTTTCAATTTCGCTTTTATTGAATCGGGAGCGCAAGCAGCATAATTAAGCACCGTGCATCCACCCATAGAGCAGCCCAGCAAGATTATTTCGCTCGTGGGATAGGCAAGCATAGTTTCATCTATATTTTGACTGATGTCGCTAAGTGCACTTGCTTCGCCCCATGAAGCAGGCGAGCGGTAGTTGAGCGAAATAAAAACTGAATACGGAAAGGTCTTTTGTATTTCGTTTGCAACTAGAAATTTGCCGGGGTCGCCATAAGGCTCTCTGTAAGTAGCGCCCATACCATGCAAATACACAAATAAAGTATGTTTACCGTCTTGTGAGGGTGCAGCGGGTGGTGACAAAAGAAAACTATCAGCTCGACCATCTAGTCTACTGACAAAATCTCTTCTGATAATTTTTTGACTGCGATCTTCTAATTGATTGAGCTTCTCATAATTAGTTATTAGCATCTGGCGTTCTAGATGCCTCAATTTCTTTTTTTGTTTACCAAGCTCGATGCTACAGGAAATCAAGAAGCACAAAGCAACGATACCGCCAACATTAAGCAGCAACGACAGAGCCAATACCAATCTTCGAGGCGAATTATTTCGAGGTAAATTGCTCAATTATCTGGACAAACCGCAAAAATTAATCTGGGCCCTTGTAACGGAACTGATCTTATCTATTTGGTTTGCCAGGAGCTTTTGCGTCTGGAGCAGCTTTTTTATTTGGGTCGACATTGGCATACTTGAATTCTGGCATAGAATCCAGTCCACTGGACGACTCTTGCAAGTTTTTAGCTATGTAAGACTGCAAGAAAATGCCAAAAACAATGATAATGCCGAGGGCTATTAGTAGAAGTCGAGTGTTTTGAGACATAGTTGAATAATTATATCAGTGTTTAAGGGCTGGATAGACTTGGAAGTATATTGACATGGTGTATCTATATTAGGAGGATTCTTAGTGCGTTCTACACCTCCCCCCACCCCTGCGTCGCCCCAAGCCAATTCGCAGGCAGTAGCGGCTCTTAGCGGAAAAGCGAAAGGTCTGGTAGACAATATGGGCAAAGCCCTTGTCGGTCAGGCGAGAGCCTCAAAACTTGCCGTGGTGGCTCTTTTAGCCAACGGTCACGTACTCCTTGAAGACGTCCCTGGAGTGGGAAAAACCTTACTTGCCAAAAGTCTTGCAAGCTCCGTCAGAGCGGATTTTAAACGAGTTCAGTGCACTCCAGACTTACTGCCGACAGATATTTCCGGGGTCAGTATTTTTGACCAAAGAGAAACCAAATTCAATTTTTTGCCTGGTCCCATTTTCACCAATATTCTTCTTGTAGATGAAATCAACCGCGCCACCCCTCGTACTCAATCAAGTTTGCTTGAAGCGATGGAAGAAAGACAAGTCACCAATGACGGTGTCACACGCAAATTATCTAATGTATTTTTTGTCATAGCCACTCAAAACCCTATCGAGCACCACGGAACATTTCCACTTCCAGAAGCGCAGCTAGACCGTTTTATGATTTCAATGAGCCTTGGCTATCCCAAGCGAGAAGAGGAAGCCGAAGTAATTAAGCGCTCAATTAAAGAAAACGCTTTTCAATTGCAGCCGGTACTTTCTCTTGAAGAAATGGTGCAGATGCAACATGCTATTGGAGCTATTTTTTTGCATGATGCCCTTATAAATTATGTTATTGATATTGTCGCAGCCACAAGAGAACACCCAAGCATTATTCTAGGTGTAAGCCCTCGCGGGTCCCAACTATTAGTGCGTGCGGCTCAAGCTTACGCATTCATTGAAGGTCGCGACTTTGTTACACCAGACGACATCAAAGTACTAGCGCCTCATGTGTTTGGACATCGCGTAGTGCCCAAAGTAAAATCGTCGCGTATTTGTCATAGCGAAGTCATAAAGAAAGTCCTTGAAGGCGTCAAAGTTCCGAGCTGATATTGATGAATAAAAGACTTTCATTAACAATTCCAATTGGATTCGGTTTGAAAGTCACTTTTGACATGCGAATTTTTTCGCTCCTCTTTTTTGCCGTAGCTATTTTCTTATATGCAGGTATAAGTGCCAACGAATCAATTTACCTTTTAGCTTCGAGTTTTGTTTGCACTGCTATTCTGGCTCTAATTATGCCACTGCTTGTAGTTTTGCACGTTAAAGGCGAATCTATTTTGCCCCAAGATGTGCTTGATGAAGAGGAGTCTAAAATACTGATCAAGCTTAAACGCAGAAATGTGTTGGGCATACTGTCCACATTTTTCCCCACCAAACAATTGCGAATGACACTAGATCTGGTGCGCAGAGGTCTTGATGGACGCCCTCAAGGAGCCATTCTTTCTCCTGAACCTGTACTCATAGAAAATCTCACTGGTGAAAACTGGTTTGAATTTCCGACGCCTGATTTACGACGCGGAATCTATTTTTTAAACAGCATTGAAATTAGCACTTGCTTTCCCTTTGGTTTAATCTGGTGGAGCAGGACTTTAAAATCTAACAAGGTAATAAGTCTTACTTCTATCACGGTTTATCCACGTAGTTATCCTGTCTCGGGGAATTTTTTGGCCCATATAAAAGGAATCAAGTCAACAATGGGACTTGCTTCATCTAGCTCCATGATTACGCACCAATCTACTAGCTTTAGATCGGTACGAGAATATAGAAGCGGCGACAGCCTCAGACACATACATTGGGCATCTACGGCCAAATTTGGCAATTTACTTGTGCGTGAATTTGATCAGGAAACAATTCCTGTTTTTGACCTTATACTTAATCTTAGAGCCAATTGGAAAACACCAGAGCAATTCGAGCTTGCTGTTTCAGCCATAATGTCTTTATGTCATCTTGGTTATCACAAAGGTCAATTGCCTAATTTGACTATCTATCCTCCCGTAGACTCACCGGCATTGGAAAAAATGATGCAAGACCTGCCTGAAAATTTAGGTCACGGTATCGAGCGATATGCCGAAATTCTGGCTCGCGTTGAGCCCGTGCGTCAGAGTCTCGATCCTGAAGAACAAAAATTTGACAGTCAAGCTATTTATCATGAGCGAGAGGTACTTACTTTTGTACCGACTCACGAGCGTGTGATGAAATTCAGTCCTGAGAAAAAATCAGATGTAATCTGCACGCCAATTGATTTGGCTATCGTCGAGCCCGAAGTAATTTATGAAGGCACCCATACCACAAAATCAAAACGCGGGGGTGCTGCAACTTCTTTACCTGAACCTACTTTTGATGGCAAAATTATTGCCAGACTTGATTGGGAACTGGACATGGAGGGACTATGAACAAACCTCCTAAATCCCCAAAAGATCCTAAAGACGCAGGCAAAATTAAAGCTCCTCAAAAACCAGAAGAGCCTAAAGAACCGGCAGAAGACTCAGTACCTCTGCGCGTAATTGTTTTCTTGATGGCAATTGTTTGTGTTGGTGCATCATGCATACTCTCTCATTCAAGTTGGTTATTGACTTGTCTTTATTTATTACTTGTTGCCTCTGGCAGTTTCCTCAGTTATCAGCACAGGCACGACGAGCTTAAGTGGCTCCACTGGCTGGCTTTGGCTGGAATTCTTTTTGTTGGCGCTGGTGTGCTCAAAGAATTTTTAAATCCATTGCGAGATGAATTCGATTTTGTGTCTCCTTTCATTCACTTTCTAGCTGGTGTTTTTGCTTTTATCACTTTTGAAATGCGCACTCGCTCAGATCTAAATTTGTCTTCCACAATGGGTTTATTGCTTCTACTGCTAATTGCTCCGGTGGAAAAAGGGTTACCCTTACTTGCCGTAATTTTGATTTATATAATCCTTGGCTCGTTCATGCTCTATTTTGATTGTCTGTCAGAAACTTTAAAAGAGCGCCTTTCCAAGCCAATCGTCAAAGCTCCTGAGGTCAAGCCCGCGGGAGTTTTTATCAGGCGACGCTCTGCTGGATACACGATACCGGCATTGATGTTGATACCACTTTTGTCTGTAGTGGTATTTATTTTTTCACCGCGCTCTGACGATTTTTTAGACCGAATCATGGCTGCAACCAAATCTTTCGACCCGGGCATTCTTGTATCGAACTTTACTCCTGCCCCCCCTCCAGCAAAGCGACAAATGACTCCTGAAGAGGAAGAGCGATTACGTGCGTGGTTTCAAAAGCGTCACGGTCTTTCCAAAATAGACCCTAAAGATAAGAACTACAAAAAACGAAATGCAAGCGAAGACGTCGACTTCGTTCCCCCGCCGCCTACAAAACAAGGCAACAGAGCAAAGCCTCAAACTCAAGATCCTAAGAAACCTAAAAAAGGAAAAGAACAAGACACCAAAAGCGAATCGGCAACACCGCCAGATAAAAACAAAGCTGACAAAAGCAAAGACAAAGGCAAAAATAACCAAGGCAAAGATCAAAAGCCTGGCGAAGATAACTCCCAAGCAAAAGATAGCTCAGCAAGCCCAAATTCCTCATCTAACTCTAAAGGAAAAAACAAGCGCAAAAACTCCAAAGGTGATGCTAGTAATTCTGGCTCAGGCAATGGAGGCGGCGGCCAAGGCGGCGAATTCGAAATTAAAGACGACGCCAATTTGTCTTTATCCGACAAATTGAGTGAGCAAAATCAAGTCATATTGGTCGCAAAAACCAGACGTATAGTTTACTTTAGACGTCGTTGTTACGACGTTTACACCGGATATGATTGGCACCAGAGCGACGAATCTAAAATAGAACCGGTCAAAGTAACAAATGGTGAAATCAAAAAACAATTCAAAGTTAATTATGCAGCTCCCACCCCTATGGTGCAGTACACACCACCCCCGCAAAATTTGCTTGCACCAAAACAAGATCTGAAAAGCGGCGCAAACAGCTCTTTGAGCATGGGAGGTCCTGGTCGCTTGCAACCCTCATCTAGTGGTGCCAGTAGTTCTGTATCGGGTTCTTCCAATTCAAATAATTCTGAAGATACAACAATTAATTCAGCCCATATGCGTCCTTACAAATTCATGGATCAAGACAAGCCGCTATATCGGGTATCAATGGCTGATGCGCTTAAATTGCCTGGAAATTTTCCATCTATTGAATTGATGCAAGAAATGAAAGTAAAGGCAAAGAGTATCGGCAAATATGTTCCCGGTGCCTGGATTCCCCAAGAAGTTCGTTTGTTCAACACAACAGTCACTGTTGACAGTATGGGAGCTGTCACTGCGGATAAGAATATTGAGCAGAATACAGAATTCAAAGTTAAAACTCAGCTTCCAATGTATGACTTAAATGCCATGCGTCAAGCAGACCCTCCTTCTTATCAAGAAGAAGAAGCTATGCGCGATGAGTTTTCGACTTATCTAGATCTCCCCACGACATTGCCTCAATCTGTTTTCGAATTGGCAGAGCAAAAAACAAATCCTCAATTTAACTGGTTTGTTCAGAGTGAACAAATTGCCGACTATTTGCGCAAACATTATAAATACAACTCGTTGCGCGAAGTTGACGAAGACGCAGACGACTATGTTGCAGAATTTCTGTTTAAGCGTAAAGAAGGACATTGCGCAGATTTTGCCTCTGCATTTGTAGTCATGGCTCGATGTGTGGGCATACCTTCACGGCTTGTAGCCGGTTTTGGACCTGGCACTCTGAACAAGGTTACAGGCGAGCGAGAAATTAGATCTAGCGATTTGCTGACCTGGGCAGAAGCCTATATTCCTGGCACCGGTTGGGTTCCATTCGACCCAACGCCGGAAGGCTTTATGCCTGATGTGAAAAAGAACGACGAAACAACAATAGACCAGGTGAAAGAAACTCTTGGTCTAGACAAAGAAGACAAAGAGGAACAGGCTAAAGCAATTGCTGCAAAAGTTGTCGATTTCGTTTTCTGGGGACTTGGCGCTTTGATTGTACTTGTGGTGCTTGGCCTTTGTCTTCGATTTTTGATTCCACTACTTAAGAAGCTCAAAAAGTCTCCTTATAAGCGAGGTGCTGAGTGGGCAATTCTTTTGAAAGTGCAAAAGGCTTTAGAGAAAAAACTGAAGCAACCACGTCAAGCCACTGAGACTCCGCTTGATTTTATCGAGCGGTTGAGGGGCAGTATCATCAAAACCAAAAATACCAAACATCCAATTCCACGAGATTTGCCTGACACTTTGAATCGTTTTTATCAAGCTTATTCAGAAGTATATTTTGGTCAACGCAAAGAAAAGCTTGAAGACGTCAAAGAATACGCCAAACAAGTAATTGCCTCAGTATCTGGCAAAGCACCTCCAGTTGAAAAAACAGAAACGCCCAAACGTACTGGAAAACGTAAGGGCGCAGATTCTGAAGATTGAACTTTTAAGCTGGATGCTTAGGTAAGTTTGGTGCTCAAGCGGGTCAATTCTTGACCAAGTGCACCAAGTAAATTGGCAACCATGCTTTGTGGTCTTTTAGCTGAATGTTTTTTGCCTGCATAAACCCAGCCGCTGCCTTCTCTATCTTCGACATGAAGACGTTGTGGTGCGGTGTGACTTGGGCGGCAACGACGAGTTCTTTTCACTTGCGGATGTGCTCCTTGTTCGTGAAGCAATTTGCGAAGTGACTCACCCTCTGGATCTGAGTAATAACCCCAGAGATTTTCTTTAAGTTCAAAGGGTTTTGGCTCGCGTACAAATACAAACCAGAACGCTGCGTACAAGATTATCAATTCTAGACCAATCAATACGTAGGCGAACATGAGGCCTCCAAGCCCCGCAGGGCTTCAATTTTTTAGGAAATTACCTAATTAAGTTATGAGAATGAACGACAGTTGGGGGAAGGTAATATTCGTTTACCTTTCTCAATATTCTACTTATTGTTTTTAGAAAATCCAGACCTTTTTCATGATTAATTAGTTGTCATTAGATTAAATCTGAGCGGATAATGTTTTGTCGATCCTTGCCAGTGGTAACTATGCAGTTCCGCTTCGTCTCATAATTGGCGCTTTAGGAACTCTTTAGAATTCAAAAATGGGCGTTTTCACTGCTTAACAATCTATCTTTACAATTGCAATGATCGATACATTTCACACTGCACACGAGATACTAAAACCCGATTAGTTAACGAGTGTTTAAAGGTTATGACAGAAATTAAAAAGGTGGCAGTTATAGGTGCTGGCACTATGGGCGCCAGTATTACTGCTGCACTTATCGCCAAGAACTATCCAGTTTTGCTAAAAGAATCGAATCAGACTTTTCTAGATAAAGGTCTTTTGACTATAGATTCAATTTTGAAAAAGGGAGTCGAAAAAGGCAAAATTAGCCAAGAGGACGCCAAGCGTCAACGCGACTTAATAACAGGCACACTTGATTACGCAAAGTTTGAGGACATTGACCTGGTTATCGAGGCGGTTCCAGAAACCGTCGATATTAAAAAATCGGTTTTGTCTGATTTGAACAAAAATTGTCCCACCACTACAATCATCGCCTCAAACACTTCTTCAATGTCTATAAGCCAATTAGGCTCCTTTTGCGGTCGTCCTGGCAAAACTATCGGTATGCATTTTTTCAACCCAGCCCACTTGATGAAACTGGTTGAAGTAATTCCTGGCTTATTAACCGAAAAAGAAACAATCGAGTGCACAATCGATTTTGCTAAAAATCTCGGCAAACTAGCAGTACAGGTAGATGAATGCGCAAGCTTCTTGGTAAACAGACTGCTTGGACGTTACATGAACGAATCTTTGTGGTGTTTGCAAGATGGCATTGCCACTCAAGAAGAAATAGATCAGAAAACCTGCGAATTCAACATGCCAGTAGGACCACTTACTCTTCGAGACATGAATGGCGCTGACATTGGACTTTCGGTGGCAAAATACAACCAGGCGGAGTATGGTCCACGTTTTGAAGTCCCACCTTTACTTGAATCTATGGTTTTGGCTAACTACTTAGGCAAGAAAACCAAAAAAGGTTTCTATATATATGATGATAAAGGATCCAAAGTGGGTCCAAATCCTGACCTTGCCCAATTTGTAAAAACAGGCTCTACTGGCGATTTTAGTGCCGAGCGCTTATTTCTTCCCATGATTAACGAAGCCTTTTTAGCCTTACAAGAAAACGTCTGTCAAAAAGAAGATTTGGACAAAGCCCTACAAGCTGGACTTGGTATGCGCAAAGGTCCACTGGCACTTGCAAATGAGATGGGCTTATCCAAATGCCTTAGTTTGATGGAAGAAAATTTTCAAAAATATGGCGAGCGATTCAGACCAGCATCACTGCTTAAGCGCTACGTTTTTGCCGGTCGCGAAGCAATAGACTAAACCCGCTGATTTAATTATTCGACCACGACTTTCAAGGAACATAGACCCTTGTGAGGCGTCACTATTCCTATCTGCCATGCGGGAATTTGCGGAGCCTCACCAAAATGAAATCATCACACACCAAAAACAAACTGCTCAGCCTTTCCCTTTCGGGATTGTTAGCTTTGAGCACCATGCTCTCTTTTGACTCTAAAGCTTATGGCTTGTCTTCAACTGGTTTGAGCAGCGCTCAAATGAACAAACTTGAAAAGCAAGAAAACTTTCTTTTTGGTCATGCCAAAGGCGACAAAGACCTCGACTTTCGACTTGATGCAGTCGAAAAAATAGTTTTTGGCCAAACTCATGACGGCAGCTTTGCCGACCGTGTTGATTTAATAGACAAAATGATCGGCAAGTCAAAAGACGAAATAGTTCTTTTGCCCCAGGCTCCTAAACTCGACACTGCAAGCGACCAATTGACTGCTGCACCAAATGTGGTGAAAGAAACTTACGATGTAGAGCCAGCCGATAGTATTTCAAAAGCCAATTTGGAGCGCGCCACCGCATTTTATTCGCAAGGCAATTTGAGTGAAGCAGAAAAACTCTTCAAACAAGTTGCAACAGCCGAACCTAACAATGTAGACGCTGTGTACAATCTTGGTGTTATTGCTGAAGACAAACACGATTACAGAAGCGCTCTTGGTTATTACAAAAAAGCGATGAGCATGAGCCCAGGCGACAACGACATGGCTGAGGCCGTTCGCAATATGACTCAAAAAATTGCTACTGCACCAAGCACTCCTTCAAGAACTCCAGCAGTAAATACCCCAGCACAAGCTCCTGCTCCTATTGCAAGCGCTCCCAAAGCTAATTTGGGTGCCCTTGTCAGCGAAGCTGCAGCCGCTTACAAAAAAGGTGATTTTAAAAATGCTATCGACAAACTCAATATAGTTTCCAAAGAAGCTCCTCAAGATGCATCTGTTCAATTTGCTCTGGGTCAAGCTTACAAAGCAAACGGCGACTCTAACATGGCTCAAAATGCTTTTCAAAAAGCTTCTGCTCTAGAGCCTAATAACAGCAACTACCGCACTGCTTTTCTGGATGCTGCTAAATCTGAAAAATTTGCATCCAATAGCAATAACAATTCAACACCTGCTGTAGCCGATTCCTCTGTTGCACCGGCCGGACAACTGACACCATTTCAACCAGTTAATTCTGGCAGTGTTTCAAAAAACGGTTATGGTTATGGCTACGGCTCTGGATACAACATAACCTCCAACTCTACTCGTATCAAACGCGCTGCTGTAGCAAGCGCAATGGGAGCTGCCACTGGATACCTGCTCAACATGCGCGGAGGCAATGCCAAAAAAGCCGCACTGACTGGAGCGGTAATGGGCGGACTACTAGGATTCTTCACTAAGTAGAAGTAGAAAGAGAACTAACACTAAAACTAGAAAACACGGTACAAAACGATGAGCATCTCTAAAAACACAAAATTAGCATTAATGACGATCATTGCACTTGGTACCTCAGTGCAAATAACTAGCGCCAAAATGCTTGAAGGAGCTATTAATCAATCAAGTCACATAACCAGACTGACCCGCTCAAATCAACTCGATTCAGGCGCCACTATCAATGCTGCTCCCCCCCTTGCACCACCAGTAGTGCGTCTGAATCGCGGTACTCCACTTGTGGACAATACCAAATTTGCATCCACTCCTCTTCGCGGAAACGTTGACCAAGGTGGTCTAGGTGGTCTGGCATCAGGCAATCGCTTCGATATTGGTGCAGATAGAAACAGTCGCGAATTAACTCTTGCCTGGGAACAATGGCACAAACAACTATCCAAAGCTATTTATGACACCTGGTCGGCATCGGTAGATCAAAGAGGTCGCGCCACTCTGCGCGTAAGTGTAGATAAAGGCAGACAAATCACCATAAATATCATCAGTTCAAGTGGTGGTCCTCGTTTTACCCAGAGTCTCAGTGCGGCAATAGAAAGTCTTGAAGGCAATGCAGGACTGACCTTTCCATCAGGTTCGTTAAGACAGGTTGTAAGCTTTGAGGCTGACTATATTGCCGACACCGATGTTCAACCTGGTTATAGCTGGGTCAAAGGCGACTTTGAAAAAGTGCATCAAGGCTACTAAATGTTATTGAATTTCAACTCGACAGATTTCATCAAGCGTAAAGTTTTGACGTGCAAGCTTATCCATATCGCCCAAACTACTATGCTTAGCCCCAAGCAGTCTAGCTTGAGCAAACTCGACATAAGCATCAAGCTCTTTGCCATCAGCTAAAAACTGTTTGCCTAATTCAATTCTATCAAGAGGCTGTTTGGGATCCTTTCCCATGAGCTGTAAAAGACAATCCAGATTTTTCTTGGTCATCTCATTTTCAGGGTCGATGTAAAAGGCTTTGTGCAAAAGCTCAAGTGCTTCTTTGGGCTTATCGTGCTTACTGAAAGCATAGTTGCTATAAGCGATACTGAGATTTTCTCTGGCAACTTGATAATCGGGATCTAGACTGAGCGATTTAAAAAATAACGCAATCGATTCTTTGAATTTGCTCTTGTGTAAAGCATTAACACCCTCATCGTTAAATACAACTTTTGGATCTGAGAAAGTTACGCTTGGGTCAGGCAACTTCTTAATTGAGTTTGCCACCACTTTGTAAGAAACGACTCCAGTGAGCCGATTCTTCTCCACAAATCCCCAGGCTTCGCTACCACCAAAATCACGTCTATTATCGGGCAGGACGAAATACGAATTTTCTGGAACTGTTTCTGCTTGATCTAAAAGCTCGAAAGATTGATCTGGCTCAAAAGCATGTTTAGCTGAGATGTAAGCATTCTCGTCTATTTGCTTTCCATCTATTAAAATTCCAAGCTCAGGATCAATCTGAATCTTTTCTCCCGGCAGACCAATGATGCGCCTGATACAAACAGGGTCACGAGGCAGTCCAGGTAGTCCCGTCAGGTTACCAAACCAGTGCTTTATATGCTCATTTTGACCTTCTTGAAAAACTTTACCATCTACATACGGTGGCACCATTGCCACCACACTAAAGCGAGGCAATTGTTTGTTTTGCTCAAGTGTAAATCGTTCTATTAAAAGATGATCGCCTTTTTTCAAATTTGGAATCATAGACGATGATAAGAGCGTAAGCGGCTGAATGAAATATCTAATCCCACAAAAAATGGCAAAAGCGAACAGAATAGGAAAAACAAAATAGAGCACCAGTTTTAATACCAGTCTCATTTTTCTTGCACCTTAAATTCGCTCCAGATACCGTCGTTATTTCTAATTTCGCTTGGAAAATACATGCCTTTATAGCTCATAGAGCGACAGTTCTCGACATAATAACCAAGATAAACATAAGGCAAACCTTCGCGCTTAGCCTTTTCTATTAAACAAAGAATCATCCATGTGCCAAGCGAGCGCTTTTTCTCGTCTGGATCATAAAACGAATAAATGGCAGAATAACCGTCCGAAAGGGGCTCGACAAAACATACACCTACAAGCTTATTATTTAAAACGTGCTTCCAGACTTGAATAGGAAAAGGATTGTCTTCCATCGAACTCAAATGAGACAAACTGCCAAACACGGTAGGTGGTCTCCAGCCAACGTCTCTGGCACGAGCTTCATGATGACTCATATAGAGATCGTATACTGCCTTGTCTACACCGCTTTGGCCGATATAAATTTCCAGATCATCATTTGCTTTGAGTGCGCGCTTCTGGCTTCTATCAGCAATAAATTCTTGACAGTTGACTCTTATGGGTTGGCAGGCCGTGCATGAGTCGCAGATAGGACGAAATAACATGCGACCAAATTTACGCCAACCATCATGAATGTAGGCGGTGTATTCTTCGGCAGTCATATCAATAGCTTTCTTATACTCGAAACGCCACTGTTGCTCGGGTAGATAACCGCACTGCTCTGGTTCGCTGAATAGACTCTTAGATAGCTTCATTTAAAATAAAGCTAGCACAGACTGGCATTCTAAGCAATTTTAGACTGAGCCGACTTCGCGAGCCTCTTTATCGTCCGCATTTTCAAGTTGAGCTTCAGGCTGTTTGGGCATAGTATCTGGCACTTCGGTAAAAGCTTTCTCGATTTGTGCCTTTACTTCCAATCTTCTGAACTCGTCGTTCAACTTCCAGGCGCAAAACGCCCAGCCAGCAGCACAAAGCCCACCAGTGATCATAATTCCGTTAACGCCCCAACCAAAAACGGTATTGACTAAATAGATAGCAACACCAGCAATACCGCGCGAAAAGCGATAACAGAACATCTCAATCACAGGCTTTATCATATATAAAACCGAACGATTGGTCACTGTGTATGTAAGCTCTTTTGCAGCTTTGAACCATGAGTGACGAATGGCTTCATCGGCATGGAACACGGCAATAATTATAAGTGGATTAGCAAGAATAGCAAAAGCGATTAAGCTTCCACAAATTGCCACACCAGAAGAAGCAAGCGAGAACCCTGAACCAAAGCGCTTAATCACATAAGCGACCACAAACATTTCAATACCGAATTCGCAAATGCCGCGCCACTGCTCGAATTGCGCGTCTATTGCAGCAATACCCGCGGATCCTTTAGCCATTTTGGTCAAGACTTCATGATAGAGAAACTGAATAAAGTCTGGGGTCATACGCTCGAAACAAACTACTAGCGTCAAAAAGAGCAAGAATTTATTGGCACCGATATGTGCAAATATTTGAGCGAAGCTCTTTTGATCAAAGTCTTCTTTCTTTTTCTTTTTAGTATCAATTGCACCTGACTTTGCAAAAACAGATTCCATATATAAGAAAATGCCAAGCGTCACACCAATCAGACCTGCCGCGACAAGAAGCATATTGGTAGTGCCAAGTAGCTTTACCAGGTTAGCTGTAATAGTGCTTCCAAGTACTGCACCAAGACCACCGCCACCAGCGATAATACCAAACAATCTTTTAGCGGCTGAACTATCAAAGATATCGTTTGCGTACATCCAGAAGAGAGTTACGCCCATAATAGAAAAAACATCGAGCCATACCCAGAAGAGACCCGATGTTACGTTCGATTCGAACTGAAACGCCTGCCACCACAAAAGCAGGTTGACCATAAAGATACCGTATATAGACGATATTAATGGTTTACGTGGCAAGTGAGCAAATTTGGAATAAATCCAAACTACCACCCCTGTGACAAGGGCGGTACCCATATAGACAAAAGGCATATTGTCGTTGCCTAATCCTTCAAGAACCAGACCGCGACGAATAGGGCGCAAAATGTAGTAAACGCAGATGAATAAAAAGAACCAGAGAAAGAGGAGACTGGTCTTCAGTCGCTCACCCTTTTGAACGTTGAAGATATCCGAAACAAAGGAATGCGACATTTAATTCAAAGTCCTGCTATGTAGAAACGCCCGAGACTTGATACCGGTTTTAAAGGATTTAGTATAGATGCAAATTATGATTTCAAGCAGTTCTTTATCATTGTTTAAACTGGCGGCAGATGCCGCATAATTGGTGTGATGAAAGCCTTTAATAAAACGCAACTAATATTTTTCCAGATATTTGGCGTAAATCTCTGCATATCGCTTGCTAAATTGATTTGCGGTTTTCTCACAAATACTCTATCCATGGTGGCTGACGGCTTTCACTCCATTTTAGATACGATTGCAAACCTAGTTGGCATTGCCGGCGTGACAGCTTCACTAAGACCCCCAGATGACAAGTATCCATATGGACACAAAAAATTTGAAGCTCTTGCAGCAATCGCTATCTCTTTTATGATGTTCACTGCAAGCCTGCATGTTTTCACCGAAGTGTTAGATCGTTACTTAGAGCCCGAAGGCAAACACCCTGAAGTTGGTTTAGCCTCGTATATAGTGATCGTCGGTTCGATGATTGTGAGCTATTTGGTCCACAAATATGAGCACAAACAAGCACACGCTCTAGACTCATCGCTTTTAGAAGCCGATGCTAAACACACATTTTCGGATGTCTTAACCAGTGTGGCAGTACTTGCAGCACTGGTTGGTGCGCACTTCAAGCTTTATTTTGTTGATGCTCTAGCATCTTTATGTGTGGTTTGTTTCATTTTAAAAGGCGGATATGAAATCATCATTTCGCACATGGGACCATTGGTAGATGCTGCAGTGCACGATCCCAAATCAATTGCCGAAATTGCCCTTCAAATTCCAGGCGTGATTGGAGTGCACAAAATCAGGTCGCGCGGGGCAAAAGATCAATCTTATATAGATATGCATATTGAGGTGTCAGGCGATATTACCATCAAAGAAGGTCATAAAATAGCAGTCGTGGTCGAACAGACCTTGAAGGACAAACTCCAAGGTCTATTTGAAGTATCAGTACATTTAGATGAACCTACCCTACGGTGAAATCCGGTTACGGTCGCGCGGAAAAAGGCTCGCTAAGCGAACATTGGGCAAATCTAAAAGTTGTTTAGCTAGACGCTCAAGTCCAATAGCAAGACCTCCATGTGGTGGCATCCCATATTGAAAGCATTGCAAATAATCGCCAAACTCACTTTCGTTTAGTCCCACTCGATGCATGCCAGCAATAAGTTCTTCGGGTCTATGAATACGCTGTCCACCAGTTGTAATTTCAAGTCCACGAAACAACAAATCGAATCCACGACTTTTGTGCTCACCATAAGGCATTGTGTAAAAAGGTCTAGCCGAAAGGGGATAACGCCTTACATACACAAGCTCAGTATTTTCTGTTTCTGCAAAATAAGCGCAAAGCAACTTCTCGCCCTCGGGATCGAGATCACCAGACTGTGCGCGCCATGCAGTTTTAGACTCGAGCAATGCAATCGCCTCATCTAAATCTATTTGTGGAATTGACTCTTTTATCGTAGGCACAACAGCTTGCCATAGCGAAAGCTCCTTGGCACATTTTTCTTTTAAGTGCTCAAACATATATTTGAGTAAGCGCACCTGCATGTTTATCACATCTTCTTCGCTCTCGATAAATCCCATCTCAAAGTCCATGCTTACATATTCGTTTAAATGGCGCGAGGTGTCGTGCTCTTCAGCTCTATAAACCGGTCCAATTTCAAACACACGCTCAAATACACCGACCATCATTTGTTTATAAAATTGTGGACTCTGAGCCAGGAAAGCCGGTCTGCCAAAATAGTCCAGTTTAAAAACCTGAGCACCACCTTCGGTGCCAGTAGAAACTATTTTGGGTGAGTGTATTTCGGTGAAGCCCTCGCTAGTTAAAAATTGGCGAAAAGCAGCACAAAGCTCCGCTTCCAGCTTAAAAATGGCACGCGTTTTTTCATTGCGCAGCGTAAGTGGACGATAATCGAGCATAGACTTAAGATTGAGCGTAGACATTTTTTTGTCTTTGGATATCTCAACAGGTAATTTCAAAGACGGCTCACTCAATGCCTCGATATAATGAAGCTTTACCTCAGAGCTATTTTTTGTAAGAACCAGTTCGCCTTCAATTAACACTGGCGTTTCAAGCTCAATTTCCTGCACTTTTGCAAGTAGACGCGGCTCTTCTACCACTAACTGGATTACGCCTGTTCTGTCTCTTAAGTGGAGAAAGGTCAAATTACCAAAATTTCGGCGCGAATATATATGTCCTTTTAGTTTAACCTTTTGCGACTCTCTTTGAGCCAGACACTGAGCAATTTCAACCATTTGCATTTCGTACCTCCAAACAAAAATGCCGCAAGCTCACTGTGCTTGCGGTCTATTTCCTTTTTCTTCTAAGTCTTAGTGTGTGATAACTAGAACATGTGGAAAGAGCCGCAACACATGGTTGTTATTATCATCATTATTATTGTTATTGATGAAAACGGACATCTTTATCTCGCCCCAGGGGCTCACAGTTCTAATCTCAATTAATAATAAATACCAGCAAACGAATCGGTCAAGGCTTTGTATCTTATAGTTTTCGGGATTAACGCATTTTTTGTCGGGACATATGCTATCCAAAGGATACGAGACAACAAGACAAGGGCTAGGGATGCTTTTTGCCGTCTCCAATAAACAAAAAACAGTAGTCAGTTAAGGGAAGGAAAAGGAGGTAGCTCCATGAACAGTCTCAAAAGTTTGGCCGGGCTATTTGCCTTGTCGCTAAATTTCCTAGAGTGGTGCAGAACGCTCGAATGAACTTTGTTCTCGACTCATCATCACTTGAACTAAAACTGGAGAAATTTATGAAAACTGTACTTATCGTCGATGACGATATCGATTTTGGGCGCGAACTTGCAGCCACTTTGAAAAACTTGAAATTGAACGCACATTTCGCCCACAGCGGGATGGAAGGGGTTCGCAAATATCAAGAAAACCAATATAACATCGTGTTTTTGTGCGCCGATATCGATAATCCCGACGCATTCAGAACAGCTCGTGCAATTCGCACGATTGAGCGCCATCGCGGGGTCGCTCATGTGCCTATCATTGGTTTTTCTATCAATGGATTCCAGAATGAATGCATGGAAGCTGGTATGAACGACTATCTGCGCAAGCCGCTCGATTTGGAATTGTTCAAGCAGTCCGTGCATAAATGGAAGCGTAAAATCAATTTCGACTAATCAAAGGTCAAGCTCTATGCCACCATTTCCTGGTTTATGCATTTTGACAAATTTTTTGCCTGCATCTCCAAGCAAATCTCGATGCATACGCCAGGGGTCCTTAAAAAAACTGACTGCAACATCGTGATCAAGTTCGTGCACACTCAAAAGTTGAAGCGCTTTTTCGTCTTGTCCAGGATCGCCGTCCATATAAATAACTCGATTGCCTTCCTGAGTCTCATTCAGGAGCGCCTGAAAATAAATCATTTGCCGATTAACGTTACGAGGCATGTGAGGCGAAACAATAATCACTTTAAGTTTGTCCCAATCAGACTGACTAATGGATTTTTTCCACAAAGCAATCTGATTATCAGTTTTGCCAAGCTCAAAAAAAACAGCAGAATCAGCATTTTCATAAATTCTTTGTTTCATCGAAAATGCAAATGCGTCTAACTCTTTGCGTGTGACCCTTTTTGCTGCCATTACTTTATCTAAAAAAGAATTGGTATCATCGAGAATTGAATGCTGAGCAGTTAATTCTTTGTCGGTCAGTCCCCAATTTTTAAATGATTCTCCAGCCAAATTGTATTTTGTCTTGAAGAGAGAAAGTTCGCTCACCAAAGAATCGGGTAGAAATTCATCACAATGGTTATCTAAGGAAACGTAGATCGCAAGCGGCACATGTGCAACTGTTTTGAAAAAATGAAATTTCTCTGGAACAACATTTACTGCTATCCTCTCGTTGTTGTGAAATAAAATCATTTCCCCGCCACTACATACGATGACAGGTCCAAACTTTTTCTTTTTCTCGCTCAGCGCCTTCGCATAAAACTTTCTAAAATCAGCATTGACGTCGTCCCAGATTTTCAGACGCTCATCTTTAGGGTTTGCGCCTGAGTCGGCCTTTGCGGGCAAGAGCGAAATTTGAAAAACAACCGACACTATCAAAGCCATATACGCAAATTTGCTCACATTCACCACAATTGTCTCCACAAGTCGCTTGTCAGGGTGTTAAAATCTGGCTCAAAATACAGTTCAGAGGATACTTTAGCAGATGAAGACCACAAAGCTTACTAAATTGGTGTCGGCTAGCTTGGGTTTGGGGTTTGGTTTGAACTTTAGTTTCATTTCAACGCCGGCTTATAGCGCGCCAGCCATAAAGGGAAAGAACCAAGCATCGCCTAAAAATGTCATACTGAAAAAATTTGATTTCGAGCCCAGCGAGCGCGACATATTGCAAGCCAAGTTTGGTGCGGCTGAAGCTAAACTGAAAGCCATTTTAAGCGAAACAGAAAAATCATCTGATCCAAAAATGGTACTTGATGCTCTACGTGCACTGCATCTTCTGACGCTTACCTACGAGAAACAACAACGTCTGCAAGAAGCTGAGCCCATCAGTCAAAAGGCGATTGACCTGGCAAAAAAGACTTTTGGCGACAAGTCGGCTGCATACGCACAAGCGCTTGCAGACAAGGGATCGCTTCTTGCACAAAAGGGTGATGTAGCTCTCGCCTGGCAAAATAATGATCAAGCTCAAGCGATAATAGCAAGCTGCAAAGGCGAAAACCACTTGGAAAAAGCGGCAGTAAATTTAGCGATTGCTCGAACAAGACAATCTGAGCGAAGTCTTGGATTAGCTGACGAATTCTTCAAAAATGCTCTTGAAGAAACTATAGCTGGCTCGAATAAAGGCGAAAACAAAGAAACGGATTCCCCTGCAACGCTTTTAGTTTGTCAGGAATACGCTTTAGTGCTTGAAAAAATGGATCGTAAAGACGAAGCAAAAAAATTAGGCGAACGCGTAACCCTCGCTAAAAGCCTCTCTCCAAGCTCGACTCCAATAGTAATCGATGCCACAGCAGGACTCAACAAACTTATAGCCGATGCTAAAAAAGTGGAAGAAGCAGGCGACGTCGACAAAACTATTGAAGCGTGGAAATTGACTATAGCAGCTATAGAAAAAGCAAACGTGAAAGATCAACGACTTGCATATTGCCTTGTACATCTTGGAAGTTCTTTGATTGAAAAAAAGAATTATGCAGAAGCTCAAGTAGTTTTGAAAAAGGCCCTTGAAGTCAGAAAGAATTGCAGCGCCCCACAAAACGCAGGTATGGCGCGAAACTTGAGACGCATCGGCGACTGCTACATGCTTGAAAAAAACTGGCAAGACGCAACAACTTTTCTTGTACAGGCCTTTGAAGCAGAAGAAGCATATGGCGCAGACGATGCCACCAAAAACACGACTCTCAATAAATTGGCCTCAAGTTGCCTCCAGGCCAAAGATTTCAAACGAGGAGAAAACGCTTGTCGTCAAATTCTGGTATTAGTAGAAAAATCCGATTCGCCTGCAAAACCCATGAAAAAGATGATGGCAACAAGCATGCTTGCAGGAATGATGATGCAGAGTGGAAGAATGCAAGAAGGCATGCAGTTGATGCAAAATATGGCAGGGTCTGGTGCTCAGATGAATCAGCAAAACACACAAGAATATACAACTGCACTGAAAGCAGAATGGGATGAAGTTGAAAAAAAATCGGAAGAAGCCGAGTTGAAAACAATTTTTCAGTAGAGCGCCAATCCCAAAAGGACTATCTAATGTCTCACAGTAAAATCAAATTTTTATTTGCTATTGCTTTAATTGCAGCAATATCAACCTGGCCAAATGCTAATGCGCAAGGCAGCAGACTTCCACATTTCGACTATGTACCTGAGTTTCCATATCCAGTTCGGATCATAAAAACTTCCACTAACAATGATTCTAAATCAAGACCAATTAAGTACGTAACCTTTTCAACCAGTCTTAATTGGAAGCAACTCAAGAGTTTCTATGAACACTTTTTACATGAAAATGGTTGGGGAATCGATGTACTCAAAGACGCTCCAGTTACTAAAGCAGGGCTTGTAATGCGACCCAAGCCAGGTTATACAAAAGACGGAAGACCAATCATTTATGTAGGTCCACTTGGCGGAGATGATTTCTCAATAAAACTCAACTACAAGCCTAGCGGAACCGGAAGCATTGTAGACCTTATATATACAGACCATAATTACCATGGAAGACCGACCACTACTGCCGTATCAAAGAAGTATTTTGTGCCAGTTATAAAGTCGAAATGAAAAATCCGAGCAAATTTCTGTTTCAGAATTGAACCTTTTGACTGCAAGTGTCCAAGAGCCTACAGACTAAAAGCTTTCGCTTATATAAAACCTCATGGCTTACATCAGACTAAATATCAAGGAAGCTTGCAAGTTCTTCCCATCTTTTGATCAATCGCTTCTGCCAATTGCTTAGTCTTTTTGCTTTCGTCTAATTTGCCCATGTCGCGCTGGGTCAAATACAAATTCCAGAGCGAACTGGCTTCAGAAGCCGATTGTGGTCCACTAACCTTTTGCCACATTGCTATTGCCTGATTGAGATAATCTTCAGATTTTTTAAAAGCAGGCATTCTATCTTGATCTTTTTGAAAACCGGTGGCTCTCATATACTCGAGTAATCCCAGATTATTCAAGTCACGAGCGACTTTGAGCGACTCTGAAGCAAATTTGCGATCATACTCAAGAATGCCACTATACTCGCCTGCAGAAATGTCCCAGTTTCCTAAGTCTCTATGTATTCCAGCCAGTAAAAGTTTTGATTTTATCCAGGGTTCGTTATATGTTTTGTTCTGAATATCGTCTGGTTGTTTGCGCTTTGCCACCACTGTCTGAAACGCTTCCATAGCACCAACAAGGTCATGCTTAGCCCATTTAAGAATACCTAACTCTTCTTCCACATCGGTTACTTTTGTGGGATCAGACTTGGGGTCGGCTAACAGAGCTTGGTAGTATCTTTCAGTGTGGTAAACCTTCTGATCTAAATTTACGAAGTAGTCGGTGCGTGATTTATCTTCCTGTACCTGGCGTCTGTAAGGCATGGTGGATACTATCACCCAACAGTAAAGAATGCCCAGAACTACGATGATAAGCGCTTTAGGGGTCATGCTTTATTACCTTGCGGGTCGAGTGAACAAACACCATCTGGGCAATCACGCCCAAGAATTTTGAATCGATTGGCGGCGACATATTTGTATACTTTGTCACCAACCCATGAAATTACAGGCAGATACAAAAATGGAGCAAACCAGAAGAACCACAATATGCGATGACTGATGAAGCGAAATGCTTCAAAGCCTCCAAGCCATTTTCCGCCATTTGTTTTAACAAGCATTTCAGATTCTGCCCTGCCAAGATCTGCATCTGCCACAAATTCTGGAAAATTGCCCGCTCTAAAATCGACGAAGTTCAACAATCTGAAAACATCGATTCTATATAAAAGACCAATGATACGAATGCATACAATACAGTGACCATCAAAGAGTAAATAAACCGGTTTGCAAATATTTTTGTGCACAAATGCAGTGACAATGTCCCAGGCTTTGGCCAAATCTTCGGGATAGATGAAAAGGAAATACGTGATCATAAAGAGCCACTCGAACATGGGTAGATTCATAGTCCACTCAATACCAAGATGCAGAGCCAGACCAAGCAATAAAACCCAGTAACGAATTGGCCGTACCCAAATGAGCACAGCTAGTGCAAACTCTACTATCAAAGTTCCCCAGGTCAGAGCCTTAATTGTCCAGAGATTGTCCAATAAAAATGGAATTGGAAAACGCATGATATCGTCATAACGACTGGCATAATAAACTGCTGTTCCGTCATTCCAAGCTGGACCAGATATTTTGCACCACCAGGTATGAAAATAGGCGATACTTAATTGTATCTGCAATAGACGTTGTGCCCATGGCGCCGATAGTGGTGCCATTAGACCAGTCTGTCTCCAGTCTTGTCTGAGAGCCTTGATTAAACTATCGATGGATAGTGCATCTCCGGCATTAGAAAGAGCCACAAAAAAGAGCGCAATACGCAGGAAATTATCGCCCGAATTCTGATTGGCCAGAAAGTGATGCTGCAATGACATGATTCCAAGAAAAGTTATGACCGCGCTCACCCTTGTAAATAAGCCAATAGTCATACAAAATGCTGCTGCCACTACGAACCAAAAGAAGTACCAGCGCCACTCTTCGCCTGGTGGCAATAAAAGCATCAAATCAAAATAAGGGCTATTAGACCAGTATGAATAAATGAAATCTTCCAAAGGAATAATTGGATGATCGCCGAAATACAGCTTCCAATCAGCTAATAAGTGAATGCACAAACATTGAAGTGTGATTAGACCAAGAAAAATGCGATAGAGAGCAATAGCTACAGGCGAAATCGGATCAAAGAAAAATTGGTTCCATTTGATTCTAAAATTATCAATCGCTACTTTTGCGTCGTCGTCTGCCATAAAGCCTCTATTGAGATGTCGATTCTTGCCCGCTGTCTTTTAAGTCATCGGGTGCGACCGGATAAAAAATAGTCACCGATTTATAAATGTGTTGAGGTAAGTTGGTCAAGTTTGTCCAGTTTTTAGGATCTGGTTGTGGCGTGTTTACTTCGTTTTTAATCATGGTCACATGCATCGGTTGATTTTTAGAATTGGCAGTGCATTTAGCCAAGTAACGACAAACCGGAGGTTGTGCCCACTTCCATCCCATATTGGTCCAGATAATATTATCCAAGAACATCTTGCGCAGCTTCTCATGCTTGAAGCGCTCCCAATGATCCATTTTTTGCATGTTAGGAAATTCGTACATCCGATTGGTGCCATCATCAAAAGTGATTATGGCGGTTTCATGATAGTTATGATCGCGCACGCCTGGGCTAAACAAACTCCAGTGCTGGACCCATTCGAAAAATACCATCGCAGGCCACGTGTATGGAGTCATTTTGTCTTTAATCGGTCCATCGTCTTGTAACCACGAAAAAACGACCAACATATAAAAAACGGCAAAAGCGCTAAGACATTTTTTCCAGGTAGGATCCAAAGCTGGTCTATGCGGAGCCACATGTTTTGCAGCCTCGACTGTGAGATTTTTTGAATTCTCGCTCAGGTCGGTTTCCACTTCTTACCTGCTAAAAAAAATTATCTTTTAAAAGAGTACTTCCCTCGGGTGTTTTATACCGCGTTTACTGGTATGACAAACTGAGTATGACAAAGTTATGACTAAAATATGTCATCCTTACGGTTATATTTGATAATGAAATGAGTTATCAGCAAGAGCCTCAATCCAAGCATCTATCAAGTACATTTCAAAGAGTACTGACAAGCATTTTCATTGCTTTGTATCTAGTAATTGCTCTGGTTCAGTCTGTACCAACTGCCGACTTGCCCAAGAATATTGCCGCGCTAAGCGAGCCTCTGATTGCTTTTACCGGCACAAAACAACGCTGGAATTTATTTGCGCCAGAACTCATGCACATGAATCAATACTCGAGCGTTCTGATAATAAATGATGCAGGCAATATGCAACTTTACGAGTGGCCAAGGCTTGATCTAAAAAACGCAGGCGAAAAATTCGAATTGCAACAAACCAGACGATTCGTCACCGAATGTCTTGCCCGCCCTCAATATAGCTACTATTGGCCTGGTATAAGCGAGCGTTTTATTAGGCATTTTTCCACTGCTGATGCACCTGTACAGCAAGTCAATTTTAGATTCAATTTTGCTCAAGTACCTGGTTTTAACGACTACACCATGCGTGAAAATCTTCCAAGAGCCTATACTCCCGACACCACCTTTGCTTACTTCAGAGGTGAAAAAAAGAAATGAATAATTTGTGGATAAAATGGCAAAATTTTTGGTTTGAAAGTGTATCGCCTTATCCAATGGCGATTTTCAGAATTGTATTTGGATTTTTACTTTCTCTCAATTTTGCTTTTCAGTATCTTCCACAGTACAAACTGTTTTATGGAAGCGAGCCTATAATCACAACATCCGATGTTATGTATTATCGCTATGGCAATTTGCCAGTTTTCGATTTATTTTTGCTTCTGCCAAATGAAGACCCATGGCGCCTTTGTTTCCTTTATGCATGCATTTTATTTTCTCTATGTTTGATGCTTGGTCTTTTCACACGAATAGTGAGCGTAGTTCTGTTTCTATGCCTGCTTACATTAAATAATCATTTTCCGATGATTTTGCATGCGGGCGACAATTATTGCAGGTTACTACTTCTGTTTTTGTGCTTCACGCCATCGGGGGCGGTATTGTCACTAGATAGTTATTTTGCACCAAACAAACCCGCGCAAATAGTAATTGAAGCCTGGCCGCAAAGATTAATTCAAATACAACTTACATATATTTATTTCATCAATTGGATTTATAAAGTGATGTCCACTCAATGGACTGAAGGTAGTGCTGTTTATTATGCCACCAGACTTACTCAATATTACAGATTTCCGCTTCCTCCCTTACTCGACACTCAATTTGGTTCTTGCTTTTTTAGTTGGTTGACTCTCATTATTGAGTTTGCCTTATTTGCATTTATCTGGCAAAAAAAATCTCGATATTGGGTTTTACTAACAGGAGCAATTTTTCACATGGGGCTTGATTGGTGCTTCAACCTTGGCTTGTTTGAATGGTTTTTCATCGCAAGCTACATTTTGTTCATCGATCCAAAAGATTTAAGTAACCAAAATATAGAAAAAATCAAAAACGTTTTTTCTGGTAAGAAGGTAAATTCAGCAGTCGAAAATTGAACAACCTGGATATCAACCAAGCGGCTCGTCATGCCGAACTCAAACGACCTCGACTAATGTTGAGTAAGAGAATTTTGTCTTTATTCTGTTTTCTTTTTTTTGTTTCGGCACAACTTATTGCATTTTCACACTCTGAAAATTTGAAACCATTTTTGCGTCCTTACACAAGGCCAGTTGCTGTCGGGCTAGGAATAGAGCAAATGTGGCTTATGTTTTCGCCAGATGTCAGACGCACAAATTATCATTCAAACGCAGTCTTTACTTTTCAAGACGGAACAACTCGACTATACGAATTTCCTCGCATGGACAAACGTGACTATGCAGATCGTTTTTATCATTTCAGGCTGCAAAAGCTTTTCGACGATGTTATGGCAAATCCAGTTGGAAAACCATACAGACCATCGATTGCCGAATATCTAATAAGTTGCTTTGAAACACCGCAAAACAAAGTTGAACGCGTCAATTTCATTTTTAACTACGCAGATACACCAAAGTTAGATGGCAACCAAGTTCCCAGAAGATCTGATTTGCCTGAACATTGCACTAAATCCAACTATTTCGAATATATTCGATAACACCGTATTCAATACCGCCCCCAAAAAAGGTCTCCCCGGTTTTCCTTTCGGAAACAAGCCGGGGAGCCATTGTTTTTTATGTGCTCAAGTTTTCGCTTGAACTCTATCCGTTGTCTTGGGTCTTGTTTTTTAGCCCTCAGGTGAGGCAGGACCACCAGGACCAGCAGGTCCACCAGGACCAGCAGGACCACCAGGACCGCCGGGACCACCAGGTCCACCAGGACCGAGAGGACCACTTGGACCAAGAGGACCACTTGGTCCACCAGGACCGCTTGGACCACCAGGACCGCTTGGACCACCAGGACCAGCAGGACCAGCAGGACCACCAGGACCACCAGGACCACCAGGACCAGCAGGACCACCAGGACCAGC
>CAZSHS010000016.1:0-15444 GCA_964606665.1 uncultured Candidatus Obscuribacterales bacterium
CGTCGAGCTGTCTTTGCGCTCGAAGGAATTCTGGTGTCTCGCACTCCATCTTGGTTACCAGTTCTGGGGCGGCAGTGGTCATGGTCGTTGCTCCTAAAAAAGATGTGTCGCAATATGTTACATCCTGCCAACTTATAAAAGTGATATATACGCAGATATATCTGGTAAAAATATTTTCAATGCAAAGCGTCTCTAAATAGTATCTGAAGGACTTGACATAAGTGCCTGAGTTGCCCGAGGTTGAAACCATAGTCAAGGGGCTGCGTCGCGAGCTCACTGGCGACGTGATATCACAGGTGGTGGTATTGCGAGAAGCATCGATTGGGCATCCCTCGACCCGGGATTTTGCGCGATTTTTGCCCGGTCACAAAATTGAGCATGTAACTAGACGCGGCAAATATGTATTGATCCAATTATCGAATAAAGCCTCTCTGGTAGTGCATCTTAAAATGTCAGGCAGACTTTTGCTCAAAAAGCAAAAGAGCAACCCCGATAGATTTTTGCGTGTCTCACTCAAGCTAGAAAGCGGACGCGAACTGCATTTTGAAGACATGCGTGTCTTTGGCAGACTATGGTTTTTTACAGCCAAACAAAGTCCCCTCGAAAAAATCAAGGGACTCAAAACTATGGGCGTAGAGCCATTAGAAGATTTGAGTCTTGAATATTTAAAGGCAAAGTTGCAAAAGAAAACTGCGCCAATCAAGAATGTAATCATGGACCAGACTATTATTGCTGGTGTTGGAAATATTTATGCCGACGAATCGCTTTTTATGGCAGGGATAAAACCTGCACGTAAATCCGGTTCGCTCAAAGACAAAGAGATAAAAGCGCTAATAGAATCTATTATAAAAGTCTTGAGCGCCGCAATAAAAGCCGGTGGATCGTCGATGAAAGACTATACAGACTTAGATGGAGTCAACGGCAATTATATGAGTGAGTCGTGGGTCTACAGAAGGACCAAAGAAAAATGTCGCAAGTGCGAATCAGAAATTGAACGTATAAAAATTGGCGGGCGTTCAACCCATTTTTGTCCACGCTGTCAGAAGTAATTAAAATAACAACGAAAACAGACCACCCGAAGGCGGCCTGTCCAAAAAGTTCGGTTATACGGATGGGTGCGTCTTTTTATCTGACTAAAGCTCTGGATAACCAGAATGCTCTTACCGCTTTATATGTGCCGACGAGTTTGGTTTTAATAGGTACTGCGTTCACTACAGGAGCAGTTGTTACTGCAGGAGCTACTGTAGGTGTGACTACCAGCGGTCCGCTAGCAAAGGAGCTTGTTGCTATTACTCCTAGGCCAAGGACTGATGCGAGTAGCATTGATCCAACAATTTTCTTTTTCATTTCAGGCTTTGCACCTCCGAACTTTTACTTTAATGCTTTGGTCAAATTTACGATTTGCCAGGGGCATTTTGGTAATGACACCGATTTACTTGTATCCTCTTATTAGCACATAAATGGTCGAGCATATCAACGGTCACTTACTTAAAACATACCCCGACAACATTGTCTTGACAATACCTTATCATGAGAGTTCAAGATTAATTAATAGGCTAAACCCCAGTCTTTATACTCAAAATAACTGGGGAGACTCTTCCAATTAGGAAGACTTCTGGGAGTACGACGGAGCATTTTATGGATTTCACCCTTTTATTCGGCTGCTCGATCATGGGACTTATGGCTCATGGCTCTGCCAAATTCAAATGGCTCGAATGGGCCTTACGCGGTCTTATCTGCATTTTCTTTTTGCTCCAACTTAATTCCGCCCTCCTCATGAGAGACTCTGCCGAAAGTCTCACGCCCTGGGCTAATAGCATTTTGTTCTGGATGTCGCTTGTAAGCGGTGCCATTTTGCTCTTGCCAGTGCGAATTGCTTTTTCAGTATTTTTTACTGTATTAGATGGAATCGTTTCGCTCAGGTTTATTACAGGACCCATCAGACACAAACTGAGTGTCTTTGCTTCAATAATGAATCAGAAAGTTTTCCAGCCTCGCTCAGTTCCGCACATGGTCGGGCTTTTTATCTATCTAACAACTTTTTCTTTTTTGATGCAGCCGATAAACCCGGTCAATATGCAGTTTCCTGCCATTCCACTGCCGGTGCCGATAACTCCTGGTCAGCTCTTTTCATATCACGGTCTGGGTCTAGTGCTCACATCGCTTTGCGGTGTTGGTATTTTGGTCAAGCGAAACTGGCGTGAGGCGCTTGCTCGCATAGGTTGGGTCAAGCCTACCTGGAAGCATGTGGCCATTGGAGTAGGGCTTGTGGTCTTTAGTTTCTGCTACGACCTGGTCTGGGCTTATTACACTCATGGCTCTGCCGATGCCGATATGGCAAGCAAAATTTCTAACTATAATTCGACTACTTTTGGTGCCTCGGATAATTTTAGTGCTTCGGTCATTCTGGCCTTAGCCACTGCCATTTTTGCAGGCGTAGGCGAAGAGACCCTGATGAGAGGCGTCTTGCAGCCAGCACTTGGAATTTTTCCCGCCGCCGTCTTGCACGGATTGATGCATGCTCAGTTTACTTATGCGCCGGTCTTGATTATTCAGATTGCCCTTTGGTCTTGTGTGATGGGCATCGTTCGTCGCTTTACCAACACCACTACCACTATAATTGGTCATGCTGGATTTAATCTGGTCACCACATTTTTGTTTTCATACAACCCCTGATTAATTTGTCAAACGGAGTAGACCAAATGCCCATTCAAAAAGTGATGCTTGTAGACGACGATCCCGACATTTTAAAAGTCGGCAAGATGAGCCTATCAGGCGTTGGCAAGTGGGAAGTTTGCGTGGCGCTGTCAGGCAAAGAAGCAATTAAGATGGCAGTCGAGCAAAAACCAGATTTAGTAATCATTGATACTTCGATGCCCGAAATCGATGGAGTCACCACTTTGACTCAGATTCGCAATTTGCCAAATTTTCAAAACGTTCCAGTTTTTATGACCACCACAAGAGTGGAGCAAGGCGAAGAAGTTTTCTACCAGTCGCGTGGCGCCAATGGATTAATTGCAAAGCCCTTCAATCCCAAAACTTTGCCCCAAGAAATTATGTCCAAGCTACAAAGCTTGGGCATGCAATCCTGAATATGAAAAGTTAAGCGGGCTTGCCCCAGTACCAGCCCTGTCCATAAACAACGCCCATGTCTATAAGAAGATCTAGTTCTTCGCGACACTCGATGCCTTCCGCAATTAGCTCAGATCCAAGTGCATTTACAACTTTGACCAGGCGACGCAATAGGCGCTCTTTGTTTGGTTCTTGGGCAATGCCAGAGACATATTTGCGATCTATTTTTACTATATTCGGCTCTAGAATAATCAAACTCTCAAGCGAACTTCTTCCAAATCCAACGTCGTCTATTGCAACCAGGACTCCGTGTTTTTTTAATTCAGCAATATGATCTCTGAGATATGTGGGGTCGCCTATAAATTGCTGCTCGCTTATCTCGACGCAATATTGAGTCTTGCTCGTGCCTTCGGGAAAGAGCGTCATAAGCCGATCTATGGGAGTATCGATGATGGTCGATGGAAATAAATTGACGTGGAATCGAAGCGTCTGGTCGTAACGCTCTTCCATAGTGGCGTTTAAGCAGGTTTTGAGACAACGCAAATCGACGATGGTGAGCAAGTTGTACTCTACACTAACTCTAAACAAGTCGTCAGGCATCTCGAAAGCGCCCTTGGGACCGCGACTTAGTATTTCATACCCGACTGTCTTTTCATCGGCCAATTGCAAGATTGGCATGGAGACTGCTCTAAAGCAATCACCTTTGCGCAACTTTTGAGTTAGCTCTTCCAGAGCGTCGAGGTCGGCTTCGGGCTTGTGCTTTTCACCGGATGAAACACGGTTTTTGCCCATGGTTTTACTTTCGCGAACGGCAAGGCGTCCCAAAGAAAGTATCTCTTCAATCGAGCAAAATTCATAAGGTAGTGTGAGCACACCAAGACTGGCTGTGATTCTTATTGTTTCCGATGCAAGTCGAAGTGGGCTTTCAGCCACACTAAGGCGCATCTTTTCAGCCACAAGCATGCTTTCTGCATAACGAGTGTCTGGCAATATAATTAAAAATTCGTCGCTGCCGATGCGGGCAATATGGTCTGTTGGACGGATTTTTTCAGTGAGGCGCTTTGTCACTTCTTTCAAAACGACGTCGCCTACCCCATGTCCTAATTGAGCATTAATTCTGTTGAAGTCGTCGAGGTCAACAAGAACGGCTCCCAGAGTCCAGCCACCACGACGGGCGCGCTCGAATTCGGTTTGTAGGGCCACTTCCAATCCGCCAACGTTGAGACATTCTGTGAGCGGATCTGTGTGCAATAAATTTGTAAGTTTGGCAGAAGCCAAATTCAATTTGCTCGAAGCTTCGTGCAGTGCGTCTTCGGTGCGTTTGATTTCAATTGCGTACTTGAGCGATTGCATCAATAAAGAAGAGTCGATTTTGTCTTTGTCTAGATAGTCTTGGGCACCGCATTTGACTGCTTCGGCATGAACAGCATCACCGTTTTTGCCTCCCAAAACAACTATAGGAATAGAACTCTTTTTGCGCACTTCTTCAACTGCGTCCATTCCATTCTTGTCTTGCGATACTCCCAAGAGGAGCACGTCGTATGAATGTTCGTCCAGGCGCTTCAAGCCTTGAATGAGCTCTTCGCTCACATCCATCGAAAAATCTTTACCTGGAGCCTTATCCAGAACATTCCCCACCACACTGGCGAGAGATTCGTTATTTTCGATTAAGAGGACTTTGGTTTTTTTATCACCCATTAACGTCACCGAGATTCCGAAATATCAAAAGGAAGGACTAATGTAGTAAGGTAAGGTTGCCTTATCCAAGGGTTCCCAAGGGACACAATTCCCAGTTTTTCAAAGTATGAAACTTCTTCGAGCGACCGATATATTATGAATGCCCAAGAACAGAGCCCCCAGAAAGAGTTATCCCCACGTTCTGGTTGGCTCAAGCATGTAATTGCACTTTTATTTGGTGTTGGACTTATGTGGCTGGCATTTAGAGGTTGTAATTTTGTCGAAATTTGGAATTACGCAAAAGGCGTCAATCCTTTTTATTTGTTTCTGATTTTTTTAAGCGGAATTGGAAGTCATCTTCTGCGTGCTTGGCGTTGGGTATTTTTGCTCAAGCCGCTTGTGCCAGAAAATCACAAAGTCAGTTTTTGGAATTCGTTTTGTTCTGTCGTCTACGGATACGCAGTGAATGCGGTTATACCTAAGGGCGGTGAGATTGTACGAATGGTGTCAATGAGCAAAATGGAAAAGCTTCCATGGGCGGGAGTGCTGCCGACTCTACTAATAGATAGATTGCTTGATGTTCTGTCGCTTGCGATTATGACCGGACTTACACTGACAATTTTGCCTGACTCAGTTAAAGCTGCAATGCCCTGGATTACTCAAGTTGGAATTCCGATGCTTGCAGGTGCACTTATCGCTTTGATTTTTCTGCCGAAATTATCACCGATAATGCGATGGTTTCTGGGTCTTGCTTTTGTACAAAAACTTTTGCCTGTTTCAATTAAGCACAAAATTGACGAGTTGATGATCCAATTTGAGAAGGGATCTTCTGGCGTAGCCAATCCAGTGATGTATCCCATAATCACTTTGATCACTGTGCTAATGTGGGCCCTTTATTGGGCTAATTTTTACTTGATGGTTTACGGTTTTGGTTTGCAGAATCTGGTCAAACTAGTTGATACTGTAATTGTTTTTACCATCGGTTCTGTTAGCAATTTTATACCTACCCCTGGCAGTGTAGGCGGGTTTCATGTGTTTGTAAAAGAGAGTTTGATGCTCACTTCAAGCGTTAATCCGGATCAAGCAATGGCATTTGCTACAGTTTTACACTTGATGTGTTACATAGTGACCACCTTCATTCCGGCTGGGATCTGCTATCTAGTAAACATGCTGAATTCGCGGAAGAAAGGACCCGCTATCTGATTTAGTAAGCCACTAAATTTGGTGCGGAGCGAATGTGTAGTTTCCAAAACATTTTATGAAAAATTTTTCGAAAAACACAACCTTTTTATCCAGAATTTGTCAGAATAAAAGTAGAGCCAATTCGTTCGCGAAACTCGTCTAAGAAATTAGGATCGAGACGTGGAGAGCTGTTCATTTGAATACATCTGTATCTCAGATAGATTCAATGTGACTTGTAGCTACCCGCGCCGGACTCTTGCGTGCTCTTTTTACCCAAAGGAGAACCGTATCATGTCTAAGAAAAAGAAATCACACCAGGAGCCCACCCAAGCAGAATGCAGCGAGAACAAAGAAGAATGCGCTGAATCCAAAGAAGAAGCTTGCACAGAGTCACATGATGAAGCTGCATGCGAATCGAAGGAAGAAGACGTAGCTTCTGAAGTGACTGCTGAAGCGGAATCTAAAGAAGAAGCTGAAGAAGAATCCAAAGAAGAAGAATCCGAAGAAGAATCGAAAGAAGAAGAGGGAGAGGGAGAAGAATCGAAGGAAGAAGAAAAAGAAGAAGTAACTGCCGACGCTGAAGAAGAGTCTGCTGACGCTGAAGAAGAAAAAGAAGACGAGAAAGAAGAAGTCGCAGCCGAAGCGGAAGAAGAAGTGAAAGACGACGAGCCTCCAGCGGAAGAATCGTCTGATGAAGCCGCTGAAGCCGAAGAATCTAAAGAAGAAGCAGAAGAGCCTAAAGAAGAGGTAGCTGCTGAAACTAAAGAAGAAGAAAAAACTGACGAAGGATCGGCTTCGGAAGCTGCATAACAACCGTCGCATAACAACTGCATAGATTTGAAAGGCCCCACAAAAACTCGAAGAAAGAGAGGGGCTTTTCTTTTGGTTTAGTTTTTGGCGACATCAAGTTAGGAAGTAAAAGAAGAAAGGGCCAACCATAAGCAAAACATGCCGCAATACTTATGTCTAGCACTGCAATTTTTTAGTGCCACAAAAAAAACAAAATGGCTGCGCGTGAGGTGTAAGGGCAGCGGACCTCACGTTTTAATGTTGGCGCGAAATCTTAATTCGTGAGGTCGAGCGTCCAAACACCTAACGTTTGACCCAACAGGTTTTTAGTGCCACCAAAAAACATAATTGCTAAAAGTAAGGTGTACGGGAAGAAAACCTTATATTTGACTTTGGTTGGTCAGAAGGCACTATGTGCAATGAAAGAAATATGAATCCGGATCTTTCGCCATATGGTTGGACCGAATTTGCAGGGTCTCAAATAGATGTATCTGACCGTCAGTTTTGCATAATTGATCTAAGAGACTATACTTGTGCTCGATGAATTTTTATCTTAGTCGTTGGATATTTATAAGAGGTCTGTGCCTGGTCTATCTGACGGCATTCCTCTCTGCGAGCCATCAGATGATGGGACTCTACGGACAAGATGGAATTCTTCCAATTGCCGAGTATATAAAGCAAATATCCGCCGGTGGGTATTCGGGGGCGACGGCAGCTAATTTCTTCAGCCAGCCAACAGTCTTCTGGGTTGATCAGCAAGACATGGTTCTGCTCGTGATACCAATTGTTGGAGTGGTGGCATCGCTACTTGCACTTGTAGGAATATTGACCGGCGAATATTTATTCATGTGCTGGTTTTTGTATTTGTCTATCGTCAATGTTGGACAAGACTTCATGTCGTTTCAGTGGGACACGCTTCTACTTGAAACTGGCTTTCTAGCTTTGTTTTTTACGACCTGGCGTCCGCTTGAGGCCGGGTGGAGAAGACATCTTAGATTGAGACTGCCATCGTGGTGTTTTGAACAAGAAAAAAATCCGCTCATAGTTCTTTGGTTGTACCGTTGGTTATTATTTCGTCTCATGTTTTCATCGGGAATTGTGAAACTGGCAAGTGGCGATCCGACCTGGCACAACTTGACCGCACTGTGCTATCACTACGAGACGCAGCCGCTGCCAACACCTCTTGCTTGGTTTTGCGATCAAGCGCCGCGCGAAGTGCATGTGTTTGGTGCCATAATCATGTTTGTCATTGAGCTTGTTGTGCCATTTAGTGTTTTTCTTTCGACTAGACCGCGACATCTAGGCGCATTGATTATGATCGCCTTTCAAGTAGCGATAATGCTGACTGGCAATTATTGTTATTTCAATTGGCTCACTATTTTGCTTTGCGTTTTGCTTTTCGACGATGGCTTTGTAGATTCGCAACTTGGAGCGACATTTTCAAATTGGCTGGCACCACTTGCCAGTTTGCGCGATCCTGGCAAAATAGCAAAATTTATCGTGGCGCCAGCAAGTGTTCTCATCTTATTTGTGAGCAGCTTTTGTTTTATGCAATCGGTCATGGATTATCGAAGTTTTGCTCCGCAACTTTTAGCTCCTGTTTTGGTAATTTCTCCATGGCATATTTCCAGTTCTTATGGTCTATTTGCAATAATGACTACAACAAGACCCGAGATTGAAATTGAAGGTAGCGAGGATGGAATAAATTGGAGAACTTACGAGTTCAAATACAAAGTCGGTCCCTGTAATCGAATACCACCTACGGTGGCACCTGTACAACCGAGGCTCGATTGGCAAATGTGGTTTCAAGCAATTTCTCCATCTCGATTGCAAGAGAATTCCTGGTTCGTCAGATTCTTGCAAAAATTGCTTGACGGTTCGCCTTCTGTCACTACGTTGCTTGAAAAAAATCCGTTTCCAGATCCGATGCACCAACCTAAAGTGCTTCGTGCTAACTTCTACAATTATGAATTTACTCAATGGCCTGCATTATCTAGCGAAGGTCTTTGGTGGAAACGAACTTTGATGGGCGAATATCTTACTTTGAGGCGCGAAGACAATAAAACAAATGGTGTGAGCGAACCCACAAAGAGGGAAGATAAATGAGAGATTTAAAAATCGAAATTTCTCGCAAGAATTTCATGGGCATGCTGATTCTCGTGATTCTTCTAGCGTTGTGGATTATTTCGC
This sequence comes from uncultured Candidatus Obscuribacterales bacterium, assembly GCA_964606665.1. Lineage (GTDB taxonomy): Bacteria > Cyanobacteriota > Vampirovibrionia > Obscuribacterales > Obscuribacteraceae > Aved-18. The sequence goes on from CAZSHS010000016.1 coordinate 8,911, forward strand.
CGTTTGGAATCGGTAAGTCGCTTGGTTTGAAATTGAACTTTTTCAATCACTTCGTGAACTTCTCCGACCAGTCGAAGGCCATGGAAGCGCATTTCTGGCACGTCGCAGCTAATACATTCAGAAGAAACGGCTATAGCGTCGTGGACGACTCGGTAGGACTTCTGTGCGGGCTTCCGTCTGTTGACATTTTGGTAGACGACGACCTGGACATGGACAAGAAGATTCTCAACACCAGAATTAAGAGCAGACTTTCGGTTCATTTGACTCCTGTGGAGCAATCAACCAATTATGAAAGCAAAAACGTCGACTCCAATTTCCCGAATCTCGACCGGGCTGACCTTTTCGAGGAAATAATTTCAGACGATCTAGAGAAGCATGTGGACGAGTTAGCTTCAACTAAGTTCGTAACGCCTAATTACAGTTGGTATTGGGCCATTTATGCCCTCGCCTTGAGTGCAATTGGGGGGCTCATAGTATTAGTAGGGGACGAAGTCAAGACCAAGTGGGTTCGAGACATTGTTACACTCCTTTTGCTTGCCCCATTACTTGTCTTGATCCTCTGGCGGGTGGGCACCCTGCTACTTGGGATGTTTCTGTACGCAGTTGCCCCGAAGCCAAGCTGATTAAAAGCAGCTTAATCGTAAAGAAAAGTGCTTGTTCTAGATCTGATACTGACAAGCTTCGTGATATATTTGGTGTCTGTTTAATAGTTCGCTGACCTCTGTTCTCAACCTTTTTTAAGTCCTTAGAAAACGTATGATGAGCGCCCAGGTCTGAAAGGTTGATAATAGATAAATGAATAACAAACTCTTTGTGGGCAATCTCGCCTATCAAACATCCGATGCTGAGCTTCAAGAGCTTTTCGCCGAGCATGGTGCCGTGAACTCTGTTCAAGTCGCCAAAGACCGTGAAACCGGTCGCTCACGCGGATTCGCCTTTGTAGAAATGGGCACCCAATCCGAAGCCGAAGCAGCTATCAAAGCTCTCAACGGCAGAGAAGTGAGAGGACGTCAGATTTCTGTAGTCGTTTCACAACCAAAACCACGCACTGGTGGCGGTGGCGGCGGCGGCCGCGGGCGCTAAGTTGTAATTTCCACGTTCGTCCATCTTTTAGAAACTATATATAGAGGAAATACAACTTGTTGAACCTAAACTTGAATTGGATTGAATTTACAGCAGTATTCTCCGTGATGTTTTTGCTCCACACCTTTGGAATCACTTTTGGTTACCATAGGCTGTTGTCGCATCGTTCATTCAAGTGCATTAAACCGCTAGAGTACTTCTTTGTACTCTGCGGTTATCTCGCTTTTGAAGGCTCACCAATCTGGTGGGCCACGATCCATAGAGCACACCACAGACATCACGATACCCCGCTTGATCCCCACTCACCTCGCAATGGAATTCTTTATGCTCATTTCGGTTGGTTAGGCGAGAAGCGCTATCCTGATCACATCGACCCCATCACCCAATCGCAAGATTTGATCAAAGATCCTATCTACAGATTGCTCGATGGCGGCGACGATTTGAGACGTGGACACCACATCAGCTTTGCTACAGGTTTCGCTTTCAGAGCATTGCTCTGGGCAGTGTTCGGATGGCAAGTCGCACTAGCTAGCTTGCTTGCAGGACTTTTGGTCATGCAAACACCGCTATGGCTCAATGTCGTTTGTCACCTCCGCCAGTTTGGTTATCGCAGCTTTGCCACCACAGACGATAGCGTCAATTGCTGGTGGGTTGCCGCTTTGACCATGGGTGAAGGCTGGCACAACAACCACCACGCATTTCCTGGTTCACCCAGAATGGGAGCGCGTTGGTTCGAAGTCGATCCAACATGGATGTTGATTGCAGCTTGCAAAAAACTCGGTTGGGTAACTGTCGCCAATGTTCCAGAGAAATTGATGGCCGGTCGCGCTTGCAAAGGTTCTTCGGTCAAAGACGATCGTGGTCTAGCAATCGCACAGAACATCGCTGCTGCTGCGGCTGAACTCAAGAAACCAGCTTTGAGCGGCTCACGCTAAGGCTCATAGACTGAACCGGAGCGGTTACAAGAATTGCTAAAAGGCGCAAAAGCAAAGTATGCTGAGCGCCTTTTTCTTCGTCTTCACAATCAACGTCTTGCCAGCCGAGCTGCCCGAGTTCTTGTGTTTTGTAAGCTAGCCGGTAGTACAAATCCATATTTTCGTTTTGTCTTCTTAGAAATGCGACAAAGTCGGTATTAGAATCAATTTCGCTTATAGCCTGCGGTTCGCGGGTGTTTTCCATGAAATTTTCTAGCAAGAACACGTCGTGTATTTCGTTTGTACAAGCAGGAATTTCCATCTCAAAATCGAATGAGTCACCACCTGCAATGGCAATAGATGCCACTTCTTTACCGTTTCCGTCATCTTCATGGTAAAAAGTTTCGACTGTATCTAGGTCACTGTATTTTAAAGATGCCGACTGCGAGCCATCCACCATCACAAACTGATTTTCATAGAATAAAATCAGCTCCTGTGGATTGTTCATATAAATACCAAGCAAGCCCGGCTCTGCTTCTGGTAGGTTTCTTGCCGCCACAAAACTATCTATCAGTTCTAAATCTCGACGAGCTTTTTCCTTAATTCCACGGGTGTAAGGCGGCTTTATGTCAGGGATTTCTCTGTTGTCGGACTCACCCAGATAATTGATCAATTGCATAGTTTGTGAAAAATATAGCTCGGCACTTTCTAAACCAATTGAATGCTTCAGTTCGTCAGTCAAATGACCGTCGCGCAGCCAGTTGAGTGCCAGGCGATTGAGTTTACTTAACGTTGAATTTCCCGCTGTTATTTCCTTGCTAACGGCGGTTTCATCAACCGCGATAGTCAAAAGAACTGATTTGAAATCATCAATTTCAATTTTGGCTTCTTTCAAATTTTTAGCAAAATCTATTGAATCAAAAAGTATCTGCGCCAGTATCTGTCCCGTTGTAATATCAGCTTCGTAGCCAATGTCTAAACACTCAATAGCGCATTTCTCTAGAGTCTTAAAAATAGCATCACCTAATGGAATTTTATTGAATTCTAAAGATCGAGAAGGAGCGAATTTCGCGAATAATTCCCCCTCTCTGTTTTTCATAAATCCAATACGATTCAATTGAGATTCTTTGAGTTTAGATGCGACTTTGCCTGCGGTGGTATTTTGCTGCTGACGAAGTGCCCAGCAAAGGTCGTCTATTTGCACGCAAGTGTCATTTCTCGCCCATGCTATTAGTTCGGCGAATAAAAGCGCCTCACGCGCCTTGTCAGTTAGTTTTATTTGCACTGTCCGTAAATCTTAGTTAGTCTGGTTCAACCGAGTTATTGCCTGCTCTGCATATCTTACCAGAGCGGTGTCTGGGTCTTTAAGAGCCTCGGTCAAAGCAGGAAGTGCAACGCGCGCAGCCGGTCCAATGTGTCCCAGGACTTCTGCTGCTTGGTGCTTGGTGTGCACATCGCCGCTTTTGAGCAAATCGATTAATTTGGGCACCGCTGGTGCGGCATCGGCGCCAAAGTTAGATAAATAACTAACGGCATTGCGTCCGACTGTGGGGTCGTCAAACAGTTCCAAATAAAGTTGCAAAATGCGTGGATCTCTGCGGTCGATGCTTTGTAGAGCGTTCATTGCAGAGTACTTTATGCTTGAATCGCTTTCTGTTTTGATCATTTCTATAAGTTTTGGAATGGCCGCTTTAGACGAAGACTGATATGACCCAAGCGCCTGGCAGCCAGCGTTTCGCACGATAGCGTAATTATCGTCTAAGGTTTTCATCACCGCAGGTACAACAAAATCAGGATCTGCTCTAAAGCGAGAAAGTGCATAGAGGGCCGATTGTCGTATGAGTTGAGAATCTTGATTGGATAACTCGGCAACTAAAATTTTTGTTGTTTCCGCTTTGAGCGCGGGTCTTTCTTGTTGTGCAAGGTGAGCCAAAGCATCAAGTGCAGCGCGTTTCACTGCGGGTTCTGGCGATGTATTTAAGGTTTGAATGATGGCTGCTTTAATATCGTCATTGCGTGGACCGATGTTGCCTAAGGCAGAGACTAGAGAGCTTTTGATTTCGCGTTTTTGGCTGGATTTTAGTATGGCGATTATTGTTTTAACTGATTGGTTCGAGAAGTAGAAATCCTCATAGCCAGTTAGTCTATTTAAAAGATTAGCCATAGGAGTTTGAATGGTTTCATCGTTGGTGTCCATGGCATCGATAATTGCGGGAACAGCGTTGACTGGATAATTGCGCAAAGCAGTTTCGATGTCGCTATAGTTTTGATTGTTAGCTTTGAAGCGAGCGCGCGCCTCGTCTACTAACTGTCGAGCCTCGCGCTCTGCCGTTTTATCTTGAACTGGCGCAGTCGATTTCTTAGAGTTCTGCTCGGCAGACTCGGTTTTTAAATCACCTTCACTTGGAAGTCCTCGACCGGCACGCGCATGGGCAGTATCAAATGTAGTGGCGCCGATTAGTGCTAGCGACACCATGCAAAGCGTTGCTCTTAAGCTTCTGCTGAGCATAAGCAATCCCTCCCTCAATTTTGATACTGATCGTATGGAACGATCTTATCTAAGATGGCTCTTTGGGAGAATCGGGTTTTTCCTGAGTTTTGCTGTCATTTAGATTTTCGCTTCCAGGAGGAGGCGCGGGTGTTTCGTTGCCATTTTTCTTTCCACCCAAAGTTCCCAATCTAGACAAGAAATCTTCAGGCATAACTGGGCGTTTTCCGACAAATTTGCGATCTGCAATTTTGGCAATTTCTTCGTCAATTTGCTTGTCGGATTTTTCAGGCTCAAGAATGTTCACTAAATCTCTAAAATAAAGAGTTTCTTTTTCTATTAGTCCAGCTGCGATTAAATCTAATTCTTTGCGCTTGCTCACAAGAAGCTTTTCGACGTTTTCGTAGCAATCGTCGACTATTTTCTTGATTTCCATTTCGATTTCGCGCTCAGTTTCTGCCGAGGCGCCGTGGTATTCGTTATGTCTGTAAGCGACATCAGTGTTGAATTTAAATGAGCCCATACCGTACTTGCGAATCATACCTGAGGCATTCATAGCTACATTCCTCAAGTCTGCAGAAACTCCGGTGGCGTTGGTTTCGCGAATGATTGTTTCTGCAATCAGTCCACCAAGTGACACTTCTATTTCAGACAACATTTCCATTTTGTTTTTAGTGTGGTGACTGCCGTCATCTTTTGCTACTGACCACATGTAACCAAGGGCGCCACCAGTCGGAATAACAGTGACGACTTGAATTCTATCTTTTAAGTTGCGGTAGTATGCAACAATTGTATGTCCAGCCTCATGATAAGCAGTTTTCCAGAGATCGTCCAAAACGATATTACTGCTTCTATTTAAGCCAAAATGAACCCGTTGAATAGCTTGAATCATATCTACTTGGTTAATCGCTGTCCTACCATGGCGTACAGCAATTAATCCCGCTTCGTTTACGATGGCAGCTAGACTTGCTCCAGAATCCCACACCGTCATACGTGCAATTTCAAGTAGGTTCGCTTCGGTAGGTAACTTAAGCTGTTTGGCGTAGTGTTCTAAAATCGCTTCTCTGCCGTCAAGATTCGGAAGGGGAACGTCAATTCTGCGGTCAAACCGACCAGGGCGTAAAAGTGCTTCATCTAGCATGCTTGGATTATTGGTTGCACCAATGGTGAGTACTTTGTGCTTGCCAAATCCGTCCATTTCAACCAAGAGTTGGTTCAAAGTGCGGTTGACCTCATTTTGACCACTGGAACTAAAACCTTGGCGAGTCGAACCAACTGCGTCTATTTCATCAATAAACACAATCGCGGGTTTTCCACTGCGTCTGGCCTGCTCATAGATCGAACGAACGCGTTTGGCACCTAGTCCGACCCAGACTTGTACGAAATCGGTTCCTGAGAGTGAATAGAAGTTCACTCCCGCTTCGTTGGCGATAGCTTTTGCCAGCATAGTTTTGCCCGTGCCGGGACTTCCAACTAAAAGAATACCTTTTGGAGCTTTTAGTCCAGATTTCAAAATGGTGTCTGCATGTTTTAACATCTGAACTACTTCAGAAGCCTCTGCAACTGCTTCATCCATTCCTTTAATATCAGAAAGTTTTACTTCTAAGTCCGGCACTTTGGACAAGTTCATTCCATCTGTATTGAGCTTATGACCAGCTGTGGCTGCAATTCGGGTGCAACCTTCTTCTAGTTCTTCCATTGTCACTGCTGTCTTGCCAGCTCGAACGGCTAGAATTGCGGCTTCATTAACAGCAGCTTGAACATCGGCACCGGAGAAATTGAACGACCATTTTGAAAGCTCGTCGTAATCAGGTTCTGCTTCGAGCTGAATATTTGTGAGGTATTTTTTGAAAATGAGTTTGCGTGCTTCACCATCTGGAAGTCCCACATAGACCTTTCTGTCGAATCTGCCGGAGCGCATGAAGGCTGGATCTAGCTCATTTTCAACGTTTGTCGCACCGATTGTAATAACGTTTGATCGGCCGCTGATTCCATCCAGTTCAACGAGAATTTGATTAAGTGCGGTAGTTCGACGATTTCCCGTATCGG
>CAZSHS010000016.1:15454-29045 GCA_964606665.1 uncultured Candidatus Obscuribacterales bacterium
GTCATTGTGCCACCAAGATTATCGATTTCGTCGATAAACACAATGGAAGATGGATTCTTGCGAGCTTGAGTGTATAACGCGCGAATACGACCAGCGCCTTCACCAGTCCACATGCTTTTGAAATACGTGGCTGAGATTCCGTAGAAGGGAACACCTGATTCATTTGCAATTGCTTTAGCCAGCATTGTTTTACCAACACCGGGAGGTCCAATCATCAGAATTCCTTTGGGAATTTTGGCTCCTATTTTGCGCAAATCTTCGCTACGTTTGAGGAAATCTACAATTTCGGTAACGTCTGTTTTGACATCGTCAATTCCTATGACATCAGAAAATCTGATATTGGGATCGTGAGTGATGAGTTCCACGCCCGAAGTCAAAGTGCGTTCTAAACCTACAGAAACATTATCGAGGGCGGTGCGGACCATTTCGGTTGTGACTTTGTTAGGACCGCCGGGGCGACGCGACAACAACGCCGCTTCGTTAACCACGCTTGCAATATCTGCAGGAGAGTAGTTTGCTGTAACCATCACGAGTTCGTCGTAATCGATTTTTTCGTCGTGCAAAACTTTGTTTGTATAATACTTGAATAACTCTTTGCGCTCTTCTACTGAAGGCGGTTGGAAATAAATTCGTTTGTCCATACGTCCAGCGCGCATTAATGCTGGATCTAGCATGCCATCATTATTGGTGGCACCGATTACTAGGATGCGTGAACCTTGAAAGCCATCCATCTCTGTAAGAAGAGTATTCAAAGTCATATTCATGTCGGACTGAGCGCCAAAGCCCTGGTCTTCTTTGCGTCTTGAGCCCATTGATTCAATTTCGTCGATGAACAAAATTGCTCTATCGTGTCTGCGTAATTTACTAAAAAGCATTTTCAACTTGAGTACGCCAAGACCAAAGAACAAGCCACTTATGTTGCCACCCTCAACTACATAAAAAGGAATGCCAACTTCGTTTGCAATTGCGCGCGCAAACAGAGTCTTGCCTACCCCAGGGGAGCCAACAAACAAAAGTCCTTTGGGTAAATCTGCACCTGACTCAATGTAATGTTGACTATTATGCAGTAAGTCGATTACTTCTTTAATTTCAGTTTTTGCTCGTTCATTTCCAATTAGCTCGTTTAGAGTCTTTGGAGCTTTGGGACTGATTGGTGGATCTCTGAATGCCCATGCAAAAGTTCTGCGCCATTTAGAGCGTGGAGCGTTGGAATCGGCTCTAGGGGGTAAAGGAAAGATGATGCTCAACATGATATATATTTGCATCAATATAATAATGGTACCAAATATGGCGGCACCGACAATTGCGACCACTCCGTATTTGAGCAGTGCGGGAAACGACATAAACGGATTCCAGAACTGCGATGTGAATAGCAGAATGGCAAACCAGAGAATTACGACTGTCCAACGAACCCAAGTTTTCATGACGTTTTAACTGCCTCCAGTTCTACTCAAATCTTCCAAATGCCGGGAATTGTATACTGCTATCTTGTGAGCCACTTTCTTTTACTTCAGTAGCCGCAAGTGCCTCATGGTCAGAGTCCACAACCTTAACCTCACCAATTGTGATGTTTTTCTTTTGTGCTACTTCAGCAGATTTCTCTCTAGCCTCGGCGTTGCGAATCGACACTGGAAAGGGGCTAGAAATCGATTTAGAGCCGAATATGGCGCAAGAAAATCCTAGTGCGAGTATGAAAGCAATAATCATTTCTTTCATAGTTTAACCCTCAGGAGATGGCTTCTTTTGCTCGTCTTGAGCATCAGAAGAAGTCAGCACTTTAATTTCTGGTGATGTACTCACGGGAGCAGAAGGTTGCGAGGGTGCCGATTGAGAGCCAGTTGCAGGAACATCTATTTGATTCAGTTTGAGCCACGCGCGCATTTCATCGAGTCCACGTCCGCCTGTTGTGCGGTCTTTGACCTGACCGTCTTGAAATATAACAAAAGTCGGATATGCATTTACTTCATATTTTTCGGCCAGAACCTTGTTCTTATCGCAATCTACGCGACCTATTTTTATTTTTTCTTGTCCGTTAAGAGCCAATGTGCCCATGACAGGCTCCATTTCTTTGCACGGGCCGCACCAGGTTGTGTAAAAATCTACTAAAACTGGCTCTTTTGAGTCGAGAACAAGCCCCTGGAACGTGCCAGAGTCTAGCTCGGCGATCAATTCTTGGCCAACTCCTGTTGTTTGATGATTGTCGGCGGCGCCCACATTCATTTCGTTCATTACGCTGCCAATAGCCAAAGCAATGATGAACGCTATGATCATTTCTCGCATTTTGTTTCTCGATAAGCTCCAGAGAGTTATAGCAATACCTTATATATTGCCATATTCCCGTTTTGCTCGCTGCTTAGCGTTAGAGATGTTTGTTGATTTTTTCAGTCAGATACGACTTCTCGACCGCACCTACAACTTCTTCGACAACTTTGCCTGATTTATAAAGTTTGAGGGTCGGAATGCCTGTAATGTTGCTAGCAGCAGCAGTCTTGGGATTTTCGTCTGTATTTAATTTCATCACTTTCACTTTGCCTGACAGGTCATTGGAAATTTCGTCCACTATTGGACCCATCATTTTGCATGGTCCGCACCAGGGCGCCCAGAAATCCACAAGAACTGGAGTATCTGACTTCAAAACTTCTTGCTCAAAGGTGGCATCTGTAACTTTAACAACATGAGAATTTTTAGACTCGTGCTCAGTCGATTCGCTCGATTCAGTTGAGTCACTTGATTTAGTCGAGCCGCATGAAATTAAGGCAAAGCAAATAATAGGAATGAGGAACGTGCCAGCCGTCCTGCGAATTTTAAGTTTCATTTGTTCCTCACAAGTTTGTATACCTAGCAAAAGGTAGGCTTGCGCCTACCCTTCGAAATGCAAATTGCGATTACTCGCTGCTTATTTACCGCGCTCGGGAACCACGATGAAGTCAATCACGTGGATTGTGCCGTTGGCGGCTTTGATGTCGGTCTGGGTCAACAGAGCGCCATCAACTTGAACTGCATCAGCACCGTTTTTGGAGTCAACCATCAACGATTCGCCTTGGACTGTAGCGACTGAACGCTTGTCAGCCAGGTCGGCTACGTGTACATTGCCTTTGACCATTGAATATTTCATGATGTCTTTGAGGCGTTTGTTGTCTTTGGTCAGCTCATCTTTGCGTTCCTTAGGCACTTTTGAGTAACCTTGCTCGCTTGTGGCGAACACGGTGTAGGTACCCTTGCCATTCAGGTAGTGCGAAGCGCCGCTCTTGGACATCCAGGCAGCGTATGTTTTCAAATCGGGATTGGAACGAAGAGTTTCCATCAGGTTCTTCTGATGATGTTTGTGGTGCTTCTTGCTTTTTTTAGCGTCAGCAGGCTGGTTAGAAGAAAGCGCGAAGCCTCCAACGACCAGAAGTGACAGGGTTAGTAAGCTAGCGGTTGTACGCTTAACGTAGTGCATCGTGATCTCCTACTCCTATTTAGAGGTGCTTGCTGATTTTTTCGGCTAATTTAGGTTTGGCGACAGCTCCAACTACTTGTTCGACCACTTGTCCAGATTTGAACAAGTAGAGGCTAGGAATACCGGTAATGTGGTATGCCTTGGCGGTGTTGGGGTTTTCGTCGGTGTTAATTTTGACTACCTTCAATTTGCCGGTGAAGTCTTTGGAAAGGTCTTCGATGATAGGAGCCACTTGTTTGCAGGGTCCGCACCACGGAGCCCAAAAGTCAACAAGTACGGGCACATCGGCCTTAAGAACTTCGTTCTCGAAGGTTGCATCAGTTACATTTGCCACGGCTGACATTTTGAACGGACCTCCTTGATAATCTCTTCGTCCTAGATTCCTTATAAGCAGGGATCTATAGACGCTCTAGAGAAAGTTTCCCATAATAGGCACAATTTGTCTTAGAGTTTATCTAACCATAAGTATTGGGAGCGTAAAAATTCGGTGAGAAATGCTGGGTCTTGATAAGGCATACAGATGGTTTTTGAGCAGCCTGGCTAACCAGCTTCTCTTTACCTATCTGCTTATCATCATTATTTCTCTCATGGCGGTAACGTTATGGGCGCTTCTAACAATTCGTGCCGAATCAATAAATGATTTGAGCAACTCTCTCAAAATTGAAGCGGTCAACCTTGCTCTTGAGATCGATAATGACCTCGAGCTCGACTCGGAAGATTCGCGCGCTCGTATCCAAAAGGCTGCGGAGCGTCGCGCCACCAATCAAGGCGTCGAGATTATTGTGGTCGATTCAAGCGGTCATGTACTTGCTGATTCTTCCCCCGAAGACAAAGAACCGGGCGAGGAAGATCAGAAAAGGGCGCAAGAAAATATTTCTAAAGATACCGAGGTCAACGAAGCACTAGCCGGGATTATCTCGGTATATAAGCGCAATTCGCCTGCTACAAATACCAAGACTTTGTTTGTCGCTTATCCTGTGCGCTCGCGCGGGGTCACTGCTGGAGTCATTCGAATTGGCGTACCGATAACGGAAGTCGAGCAGCGTTTACGCAAGAACTTGATTGTGTTTTTGGAAATTATCTTTGCCACTGGCGTTTTGACTGTACTTATTAGTTTGTGGTTTGCCGATAGATTCATGAGACCAGTAAAAGAAATGAGCAAACTGGCAAAAGAGATCTCGCTTTCTACCGAGTTTACAAATTATCTACCAGTTGACAGGCGAGACGAAATTGGCGAATTGAGCCTATCTTTCAACCAAATGGTGGCGCGTTTGAAAGAGCAAGAGCGCATCAGGCAAGAGTTTATTGCTAATGCCAGTCACGAATTGAAGACTCCGGTAATGGCTATCGGCTCGGTGGTCGAAGCGCTCCAGGCTGGTGCTGCCGAAGATCCGGTGTTGCGCAAAAAGTTTTTGGAGTCGCTTGAAAAATTGTCCGAGCGTCAGCGCAAACTCATTGCCGAATTGCTTGATGTGTCGAAACTGGATAGTTCTACCCATGCTGGATGGTCAGATACTATTGATATAGCAAGCGTGATTTCTGAATCTTTCGAGCAGGTCAAAGCTCAGGCAGATAAGAAAGACGTCCAGTTGACTCCTCCAAACGATGGGCAAAACTACCGGGTGTTGGGCAATTCGAGCCAATTGCAGCGAGCGATAGTAAATCTTTTAACAAACGCAATTAACTACACGCAGTCCGGCGGGGCTGTTTCAGTAGAAATTGTTTTGAGCGACTATAGTCTGGTGCAAATTCACGTTAAAGACTCGGGCATGGGCATTGCTCCCGAAGATTTGCCGCACGTATTTGAGCGCTTTTATCGAGCCGATAAGTCTAGAACCCGCGAGCTAGGCGGCGCAGGCTTGGGTCTTGCTATTGCGCGCGAAATTGTGGCACGCCATCACGGACTTATAGATGTAGAGTCTGTTGTTGGCAAAGGGACTACATTTACAATTACGCTGCCACTGGTCGAGGAGCGCGCATAGCAGTATGTTCAGAAAAATCTGGCGCCCGATAGCGCGAAAGTTACTAAAAATGATGGGCGTCGATCTCGATCCTGCCAAGACTGTTACTCAACCATTGCCCGAAGACCTTTGCTGCAACGGCATTGTGCACATTACTTTTCGCGGTTTAGCAGACAATAGGCGCTATATGTCGCGCAATCGTGCCTGGAGGGATGTTCGTTATTTTCAAAAGAATCACTTATATGTGTTTTGTGTTGATTGTCGTCGGTTGTTGTATAGTGCGCACGAACACGTAGATTAGCCGGATTTACTAGGACCTAATTGAGACTGATGTGGACTTATATTCTTTTAGCTTTGATTGGCGGCATGGCCATCGCCACGCAAGCACCGATTAATGCGAGACTTCGCGAAATTGTGGTCTCGCCTGTGATGAGTGCACTCATCTCTTTTGCGATTGGAACCATTGCATTATTCGCCATGCACTTAACTGGATTTGCCGGACCCGCATCATTTGATCGCATGTTAAAAATGCCGTGGTGGTATTGGGTCGGCGGAGTGCTTGGTGCCTTTTACGTTTTTGCAGCCCTTACTTCTGTTTCTAAGTTGGGCGCCGCCACTGTGGTGTCGCTTGTGATAGTAGGTCAACTAGTGGCTGCGCTTGCCATTGATTCTTTTGGATTATTTGGTATGCCTGTGATTCCAATTAGCATGCAACGCGTTTTAGGTATTGTTTTGCTTGCGGCCGGAGCATATTTAATGAAACAACGCGTTTTACCAATTGAATGATCTGATGGCTGCAAGCCTTGCTTGGTATATATTTCGAGCGAAGTTTGACTGAGTAAATTGGTCAAATTGGTCAAACAAAAAAAGCTTTACTTTCTCATTGAACTTTGCCATTATGTTATTGACAACTGGCGTCTGGAAGCGCTGGATCAAAAGACAAACCTGAGGCGTTGATCGATATGAACACTAAAAGCCCCCTACCACCCACGCTCTACATGTTCTATCGGTCAACTCCTATGGGGGGGGGTCCTGCCAAAAATATCTTGTGTATTCTGGCAATTATTTGTTGCACCATATTTGGTGCTTATTAAAAGCATTACCCTGACCGCTCATACTCCACCCGAATTCAGCTCCTCATCCACCCTCCCGGTTGAGGAGTTTTTATCGAAATTCAGTCTCACGCGAAACTCTTCGTTAAAAACGAGCCTGGCATCATAAGTTCCAGAACCATCTTTTTTCTTGAAACCTTTGATTATGTCGGTCTTGTGATTGCACGCAAGTTCTTTAATTTCAGCTTCAGTTAGCGTTTTGCCATATTGCTCACCCCAGATCATCAACTTGCAACCTTCGCGCCATCGGCTGCAACCGGCTCCTTTCGGTGTTTTTCGAATCACGCCTTTCTGGCAAGAAGGGCATGGACCATAAACTTTTTCTCCTGGGCCGGCAAGGGACGAACCTTGCTTTGCCACCTCTGGCAACAAGCTACGCAAGAACTCTTCAATTGCGGTTTCGAATTTTGATAGCGTAACTTTGCCATCGAGTATATCGGCTAACTGCTGCTCCCAAGATGCCGTAAGCCCGATGTCTTTCAGTTTGGGATGAATAATAGAAATGAGCGCCTTTCCTTTATCTGTTGGTAAAAGAGTTTTTTTGTTACGCACGACATAACCAGTTTTCAATAATCTTTCAATAATTTGTGCACGCGTAGCAGCAGTACCTAAGCCGCTCTGCTTCATGTATGCAGCCAGGTCTTCGTCGTCAAGTTCTTTACCGGCGTATTTCATGGCAGTGAGTAAACTGGCATCATCATAGGGTTTGGGTGCAGAAGTCTTACCCTCTTTCAATTCAGCTTTCTGTTTGGTTAGTTTCTGTCCAGTTGTGATTTGCGGCAATTGTTGAGCTTCTTCGGCTTCCTTTTCTTTTTGCTCTTTTTTTCCTTTGCTCTTTGCCTTTTCGTTTACTTTCTCTTTTTCTTTTGGTTCTAAAATTGTCCAACCAGGATCTTTGATTACTACACCTTTGGCGCGAAAAGTATGACGGCCTAATTTTATGTGCGCTTCGGTTTCATCACGCACTTCGGGAGGTAGAAAAATACTCAAGAAGCGCGTGGCCACAAGAGAATAGACATTGCGTTGTTTTTCTGGAAGTCCAGAGGTTGGAAGTTTGTGGGTCGGGATGATAGCGTGGTGATCGGTTAATTTGGTGTCGTCTACATAGCTCTTAGAAAGCTTAGATTCCAAAAGATCGACAGTAATTTTGCCAGCTATCAAACCTTCATTGGTAAATGCATTTGTGAGCTTAACGCTCTTCGAATACGCTTTGAGCAATGTGGTCAAAATAGCTGGAAGCTCGCCCAGCATGTCTTTAGATAGATGTCGCGATTCTGTTCTTGGATACGAAATTAGTTTGTGTTCTTCGTACAAATTTTGCGCTATGTCCAGCGTTTCCTGAGCCGTATAGCCAAAGCGCTTGTTGCAATCTTTTTGCAAAGTAAGCAAATCGTACAGACCAGGCGCTTTTGTTTTCTTTTCTTTGGTTTCGATTTTTTCTACAGTACCTGTAGTTTCATTCGAGACTTCTTTCAATATTTGTTCGGCTGACACTTTGTCGTGGATGCGAGTCTGCGGATCCGCACCAGGAGTGATATAACGTGAAACGAAACCGGGCTCGAAAGTAGCCAGAACTTCAAAAAAATTGGCTGACTTAAAACTGTCAATTGCATTTTGTCTTTCGACAATCAACGCTAGAGTAGGAGTTTGAACTCGTCCAACTGTGCAAAGTTGTCTGTTGAGCGACGTATAAGCCCTAGTGAAATTCAGCCCCACAATCCAATCGGCGCGCGATCTTCCAGCGGCCGCACTAGCCAGATTATCAAAAGTGGTAGAGGGTTTTAGGTTGTTGAAACCATCTTTGATAGCCTCGGCAGTGAGTGAGCTTATCCAAAGTCTTTCAACATTTTTATTGCAACCAGTCATTTGATAGATCAAACGAAAGATATGCTCGCCTTCGCGTCCAGCATCTGTTGCACAAACAATTTTGCTCGTAGCAGGATTTAAGAATAATTTTTTGATTGTATTGAACTGAGCATCAGCTTTTTCAGTAAGTCTGTACTTCCACTTATCTGGTATCATCGGCAGTTGCTCGATTCGCCACGGGCTGCCCCAGGCAGAATTCATCGTCTCTGGCTCGGCTATTTGAACAAGGTGACCAAAGGCATATGTGACCGCCCAGTCGTTGCCTTCAAAGTAACCCTCTCTTTTTTGTGTGGCTCCCAGGACCGAAGCGATATCTCTTGCCACGCTGGGTTTTTCAGCCAGAACTACTTTCAAGAAAACTTCTCCTAAAGAATCGAAGTTATTTTACTTCGATTTCAATTGAGATGCATTATCAGTTTGTTTGGCAAGGCGCCCATCATCTATATCTTTGAGATATTTGTCGAAAAAGGCAAGGTTGTAAAAACTCATCTCGTCTTTGCGTTTTTTGCTCAAATTGAGTAGCGACCAGAATAGGTGGGTCGCGCGTTTGAATTCGACATAATAGGCTGGGGAGGGAGTGGAATCGTAGGCACCGCCAGGTTGTATGATTTCGGGCGTAAGAAAATCTAATCCTCCACCTTGATACATAACAGGAATATCAATGTGTGAGAGCAGTTTCTTCTCTACAAGCGGTTTTGTGTATGGAACTTGGGCTAGAACGCATTTGGCCTCAGGAATTTTTTGCTCCGGCCAGGCACCTGCCAAGCCAAGTGCGGTGTAACCACCAAGTGACGTCCCGCACAGACCAATTTTGTCGAAATCAATTTTGCCTCTCCACTCTGGATCCTCTTTTAAATATGCAAGAAGCTTTTTGATATCGTCCGCTCTGTTTTTGAAAGTTTTTTCGTTCCATTTTTTTGTCCGAACAAAAATAGGGTGAAGACAAAATGAGCCTGGTGCACCAATTGCATCGATGTGATTGGGTGCAAGAACAATGTATCCGTTTTGAGCCAGTAATTTTTTGGCAAACCCGCATTGCACGTTGACGCCATGATAGCCGTGTGAAAAGAGAATCAATGGAGCCGGATAAGCTGTTTCATCAGGTAGCCAGGAGGCGACATTCATGCCAGCCATTTTTTCTTGTTTGAAATCAAAAGCATCAATGCGCTGCGCCCACAGAGGCGAAAGTAAATTGAATAAAAATAGCATTGCTACAATCGTTTTCAAGTGTGCCATTGCTTCAATTTATCAGTATTTGCAGAGTCGGAGGTTTTACTGTCAACACTTTGTGGGAAAGATTAAATTGCTGGGTTAGCGGCATTGTGATTTGCGGCTTTGCGGCGAGAGAAGGTTAAATTTGGTGTATCATAGAAAGATGTCTTCTAGACCTTTTAACACCTTACTAGTCAGTTTGTTAGTCGGGATTTTCGTTTCCTGCCAGTTCTTTTCGCTGGCTGGAGCAGTTAATTCGGTAGCAGCAGTGCTTGAACCGAGTACATCTTCTATGTCGATTGGTCAGGCAGCAGAATTTTTAGATGGTGTTGACTTCGACCACGAAGAAATTGTCGACCCATTTTTGTCGATGCCACATATTTCGTTGCGCACAGTTATTGGCGACGAAAGTAAATTCAAAGTTCATTTCGAACAATCAGATTTAATCAGCTATGCTCCCTCTGCATTTGGTGCGTCGAGTATAGATCCCGAGCGTAATATACTTGCCCCTCCTCCCGAGGAGAGCAACGATTTATGGCTCCAGAAGGGTGTTTTACTTATTTAGCTACAAACCTGCAAGAAACAGTCTGTCAGTTTCTAGTCCGCTTGCGGAGGTTTGTATGCCCGGTAGCCTACATAAGGATTTATTAGCGTCAATAGTCGTTTTTCTCGTTGCCCTGCCACTGGCGATGGGTATTTCCATTGCCTCAGGTATGCCACCGGCAGCAGGCTTGGTCACCTGCATCGTAGGTGGTGTGCTGGTTGGATGTATCTCTGGAAATCCGCTTCAAGTAAGCGGACCCGCGGCTGGTCTTTCTGTAATCGTTTATGAAATTATTCAAGAACACGGCATTGCACGTCTTGGCATTGTTGTATTAATTGCAGGGATTTTCCAGATGGTAGCTGGACTTGCACGGACCGGTCAGTGGTTTAGAGCGGTATCACCGGCGGTTGTGAACGGAATGTTGTCCGGAATTGGTGTCTTGATTTTAGCTAGTCAGTTTCACGTCACACTAGACGATGCTCCGCGCTCAAGTGGTATCGGCAACCTCGTTGCCATCCCTGAAGCTTTCTTTAAATGTTTCAATACTTCAGACGGAACTAATTCGCACGTTCCTGGTTTGCTTGGCGTATTTACCATTCTGATTATTTTGCTTTGGGAATCGCTTCCCTTTAAGAAGCTCAAAGTCGTTCCCTCTGCGCTCATAGCTGTCGTAGTAGCTACCATTGCGGCAACGATAATGCGTCTAGATATCAATCATGTCGTTTTGCCAGACAATCTATTTTCGGCTCTATCTATGCCAAAGGATTGGCGAGAAATCACTAACTGGAATTTGATTCTAGAAGGTTTGGGTCTTGGATTTGTGGCTAGTGCCGAAACTCTTTTGAGTGCAAGTGCGGTCGATAGAATGCAAACAATGGTCCGCACTAAATATGACAAAGAACTTTTCGCCCAAGGTGTTGGCAACTTTCTTTGCGGGATGGTTGGAGCTTTGCCCATGACTGGTGTAATTGTGCGTAGCTCGGTCAATATCCAGGCTGGTGCGCAAACGCGTCTGTCAGCCATTTTGCATGGTTGCTGGATTTTGATTCTGGTCCTTTGTTGTCCATTTGTTCTGCGCTATGTACCGACATCGGCTCTGGCTGCACTTCTTGTTTATACCGGTTATAAACTGACCAATTTCAAGATCATAAAAGAGTTGAAGAAATATGGTAACAGCGAAGCTGCCATCTATTTAATTACACTCTGCGCCATTGTCTGTACCGACCTGCTCACAGGTGTGTTGACCGGTGTTGTTCTTTCTGTCTTGAAGCTACTATATGTTTTCTCTCATTTGGAAATAAAGTCGACCGCACCAAATCCAGAGAAGACAGAGCTTTATCTCAAGGGTGCTGCCACATTTTTGAACTTGCCTCGCCTGGCTGAAGCGCTCGACTCAGTGCCTGCAAGCCACGAGTTGCACGTGCATTTAGAAGATCTAGACTATGTAGACCACGCCTCGCTCGACATGATTATGTCTTGGGAGCAGTCGCATAAAGCAAATGGAGGAGCGCTCGTTATCGATTGGGGAACGCTTGGTGCCATGTTCCGCGATAGACGTCGTGGAGCGCGTGAAGCGGCTCAAGCTCAACTTGGTTTGAATGCAATGGAACTGGAAGAAAATCTGGTAAATATGGTTAAACCACCTCTTGATGCGCTAGAAGCCGCGCTTGAACCATCGCATGAAGGCACCGCGCCTGCTACGGCTGCACCGCCCGTGCCTGAGAATTTGAATCCGCCACAATCGGCTAATTAGCCATTCATATTGACTGTCATAGCAACGTACGCTTTTACATTTGGGGTCGCTCCAGGATTGAGCGTGGGCGATTTTGATTGCTTTGACAGCGCTGGGTGGCTGTGTGTGGCAAAGATTAATAAAGCCGCGACAATTGCTTTGGTGAATTTCATCCGATTGAAACTCTAAGTGGTAATTTGCTAGTTTGATAGGGAATTAAAAGCATAAATGTAGTTTGAAATTAATGCTCTATTGAATCTGGATTACTCATATAAATATCCTTTCGAGTCCACTCTCATCTCAGATGCAGAGGGGGGCAGACTGACGCTCGCCACTAGCGAGAATCAAAATGTTTATCCGTATTTTTTTGAAGGAAGATTGCTTCAGCCGAGAGCTGCTGCAATGCTTTTGTTTGCCCTTTCGCGATATGTGAGCACGCGATTTTTCATTCCACCAAATGTTCTAAAAAAACTAATTATGCAGCGTGATCCCGTCATCACAAGCGGTTCTGGCATGTTGCGCTTCGAAGGATTCAGTGCCTGTTGCAGTGCATATGCAAGGGTAGATGTAGAGCCGGGTGGCTACGACGGAAAAACTCTAAATAATGGAACCACTAATGTGGATTTCAATTCACAGTTTAGAGCTGCACTTGCTGGTATAAGAGATGGCGAGCGCATGTCTATGTCCGTTGGAGCGGACGAGATAAAAATGAATCACGGCTTCAACGAATGTATTGAGCGAAAAGTGCAATTGCCATTGCGTTGGATTAAAGGCTTTGTCGAGGTTCAATCATATCAATCGCAAATGGAGCACCGATTGACTGTTGGCAAGGCAGAGGCAATAAAGTTTATTCGCTCCATTTCTGCTTCTACTCCTGGACAAGTAGTATCATATTTAGTGCCGTCGGGACGTGGCGTTCGACTAAGTCAAACTGATAAATCTGGCATAAAAATTAGTGGCATCAATAGATTAGCGATGCTGAAAGACATCGTTCCTCTGGCGGACGAAGTCAGAATATATTGTCATCCCTCCGGAGATTCGTCCGAGTGGCAGTTAAAATGCGGACCTTTGATTTTTGCGCTCACCCTCACGGCCGAATCGAGTCGTGGATTTTCGGGCGAAGGACAGGCATTGTCCGACCTTTCAACGGCTGATTTAGACAAATTAGCTAAAGTGCGCTCATCTTTGAAATGGCAGTCAATGATAGATATTCAAAATCTAGCAGACTCGTGTCAAATGGATTTTAATTCGGTCCGGTCGCTTCTGGGAGTTCTTGGTTCGCGCGGTATCGTCGGTTACGATCTGGCGAATAAAGCCTATTTTCATAGGGAAATGCCATTTGATTTGGAGTTGGTCGATTCAATTCATCCGCGTCTTAAATCGGCTCGCAAATTACTTCAAGACAACGGTGTGAAAATACTATCCACAAAAGATGGCGCTTTTGAGGCGGAAGTTGCTGGCACAGGAGTAAACCACAAAGTAAAAGGAAGTGAGGAGTCAGTATTTTGCACTTGTCCATGGCACTCTAAATATCAAGGCAATCGTGGTCCCTGCAAGCATATCTTGGCTGTACGTCTAGCTCTTGAACCGGAAGATTCTGAATGAATATAACAAAGGATTTGACTGGATTTGACAATGCGATCGAGTCTGGTTCGCTTGAAACCTTAGTGCGATTTTTTAAAGATCTCTCACAAGATGAGCGCAGCATCTATAGTCCTGCAG
>CAZSHS010000016.1:29055-70984 GCA_964606665.1 uncultured Candidatus Obscuribacterales bacterium
CCGTGCATCTTCTTGTGTAAATGCGGTTACTGCTTTGCCGCCCAGTGTTCCTGACTTAGCCAACGCCATTTTGAAATCGCCTGAATTTTTTGTACCGGTCAGGGAAATGGTGCAATTGGGAATTTGCGAGAAGCCAGACTCTGAAGATTTTTCCATTGCAATCATTGCTGCGCCTAGAATGGTTTTTGCCGATTTCAAAAATCGTCCAAGCTCCTTTAGTGATTGGATTGATGAAAATTTGGATATTCTAGAAGAGGATGTCTGGCGCATTTTTCAACATGAAGGCAACCAAGAATTCAGTCTATCGTCCCAGGGCAAATATTTTCAATCGGGCGACAATTGGATGACAGTACTTCATCGCTTAGCTGCAGAAGGAAAGATTTCGCGGAAACGATTATTAGAAGAGTCGCTCAATGCGCTTGGGCGTGGCTTTATTCAATTCAGATCAGCCTGGTTTTCTGCATTTCACGATTCTCTAAAACCTAGTGTCGAAGAGCGAGTCGAATTTACTCAAAAATATTTGCAATTGCTTGGAAGTCCCATTGGACCAACAGTTGCGTTTGCCATAAACAATCTGAAAGTTTTAGATAAAGCAGACAAGCTCGACCCGGATGCACTTATAGGCAACATAAATCCATGCATGGTGGCAAAGCAAAAAGCTGTTGTTATGTCAGCTTTGGCATTGCTAGAATCGGCAGTAAAGAAAAACGCGAACCTTTCAGAGACCGCCTCTCTAATTGCAATTGAGGGGCTATTACATGAATCTCCCGAAGTTCAAACGAAAGTGATTGCTTTCATTTTTCGTTATGGTGACAAGCAAAATTCTGAATTGTCTTCAAAGATTGAGAGCTATTTCGATGCTGTTTCGCCTAGCGTTAAAGATAAGCTCAAACCCTGGATTGAGACCGAATCAGAAAATTCATTTGAAACAGAATTAGAAAGTTACCAATATAAAAACTATTTTTGTGAAGGCTGGCCATTTGCTCAATGTGGGCGAATCGCTCCGGTTGAAAACGAAGATGAACTTTTGCGTTTAGCTGGATACTGTATGGAAAATCCATTAGCAGCGATGGAGCTGGAACGGCTTATGGACGGCGTTTCACGCCTTGAGGCGTCGAGTAAAAAATTCAAAAACGATGGTCAAGCATTAGTAAAAAGAGCTGAGAAACTGTTTAGGCTTCTTGCTGACGAACAAACTTCTCTTCGATTAGTTATTGCCAAATTTATTATCGTTTGGCTCAGCCAATCAGCTCAAGTAAAGGATTTCGTTCGACGATTTCATGCTCCATCGCTTCAGATCTTGGACAAGCGAATAGAGGAAATTTTAGAGCGCCGAGAGCAAAAGAAATTTCTTCCATTATTATCTTTTCCAACTCACGAAAACGGATGGATTGATAAACAGGTTCTTGAGTCGAGAAAAAGTCTGTGGCGCCAACTTAAAGTTCCTTTTGCAAAAGTTGACGAAGAGGTTGCACAACTGCGAATCCCAGTAGTGCCAAAACTGGATAGCAAGGTCTATACCGAAGATGTCAAAATAGATGGAATTGGTGTAATGGATAGGTTGGAACGTCCTGAAATTGGACCGAATTTGGTCTTAACCATTGCGTCTTATCGTGAGCGCATAATGCATAGAACGATTGGAGCAATTGTAATTTATATCAATTTCAATTTGGCTGAGTCGAGAGAATACAGGCACTATATGGAAATGCTCACTCATAGTGGCGCGCCTTTGACATACAAAGCGCACGAACTTATGAATATAGGATTGATAGCGCCTGATGTTCAGTGTAACGGAATTGCTCGCGATGCGATGATTTGTGCCATCGATGAGTATCGGCTCGAACCTGATTATCTGGGCAACAGAGTGGGCGTATTTTTGAAATCGGACAAAGCAAAGCCTAAACGTCTGGTATTATCGTTGCAGGAAGTAGCACGTGTGAGTCCCCTGCACATGGATGCTGTGCGACAAGTGCTAGAGCGGGCGTTGCAAGGAAGTACAGAAAACATTCATCGGGATTTGCCGGCATTGTTGGAGTTTTACAAAGAAGTGCTTGTGGCTTGTCAAAAGAGAATTGAAAGCGATGAAACAAAGACTTTTTTGCGTTCGATTAAAACGGGTGGTAAAACTGCCAAACTGGTCAAGGAGCTTATAGTCTAATGAACGAAGAGTGGCGCGAATTTTTTGAAGACAAGTCATCATGGAAAGGTCCCACGTATAACCTCACTATGATATTGCGAGACTCGGCTTCTCGTCGCGATCTTGAGCGAGCCCTAACCAACGATCTTGGACTGGAAATCTTAAAAGGAACGATAGAGCGCGGAATTAAGTATTCTATCTTCACTTTCGGTCCCGACCAGCAGCCGATAGGCGTTGGACATACGTATATGAAAGAAGATAATATGCTTTGCTCGATGCAGCTTTCATTTTACCCTGCTCAAATAAAGCGCATTATTGATACTCCCGAAAAGAGCAAACAGTTGCATCAAGCGCTTATAGAGCTGGTTCGCAAAGTTGGCAAAAAATTTCCAGTACTGTGTGCCACCATATGCGATGAAGCTTATTCTTTTGTTTATCCGCCCGAAGTGGCTGGTCGATCTATATGTTTTGAAAAATCTGCCTTTGAAAAGTCTGGAATAGACAAACCAAAGACTGAGCTGAAAGACCCCTGGCAGGGCTATTATGCAATCGCGATGGATAGTTAAAAGAGAGTGTGATTGATCGATGTGGCAGGTTTGGCGACGTGACGATAATGGCAATGACTTTTTGATTTGTTCTTTTGAAACAGAAAAAGAAGGGCAAGAGTACGTTGCAGAAATGACGGCACGCGGACACAAGCAAGTTTATTGGTGCGTAAAGGCTGATGCCAATAAAACTAATTAGTTAGCGCGTTCCAAATTCGTCGACTTCTTTCATTCTTTTTTCGACTGCCTTTGCGTCTGCTTCGCGTCCCATTTTGCGCAGAAGACGTATTTTAATTTTGTACCATTCGGCCACATCAGAATCTTTGCAAAGAAGTCTGTCCATGTCGGCCAGAGCCAGATCATATTTCTTCAAAGCTTCGTAAGCTTCAATTCGAGTGAGCAGTGCGCCTGCATTGCTTGGAGAAATTCGCAGTAATAGAGTCATGTTTTCGCTTGCCTTCTGCGCTTTTCCAATCTTTACGTACATTTGTGCGCGGGAAGTAAAATACTGCAAGTAACACCGTCTCGTCTTTTCATGAAACTTAGAAATGTCGACTGGAAGCTTATCTTGAGGCGTACCAGGTACAAGAACATTCATTGCGCTTGTATAATCTGAGATTGCTTTGTCGTATTGATTCAAGTGAGCATAAGCTTCAGCGCGTCGTACCCATAATTCAAAATTGAACTTTGCATTTTTGCTTTTGGCTAATAATTCGCTCACCGCTGCAATCACTGCTTTGTAATCCATCTTGTCAGCACAAGTGTTAATCAAGACGTGATGCGCCCAATCGAGATCCGGATTTATTGCCAGAACTTTTTTGCATTCTGCAATTGCCTCGTCTTTGTGACGTGCGTTCTTAAACAATTCGGCTAAAATCATGCGAGGCAAAAGATCGTTGGAACTAGCTTTTATCCATCTATCCAGAGACTGCTTGGCTGAATCGTAATCGAATATTTTTCGATAGAACATTAAGGCAAGATTGTTTACGTCAGGGTCGTTTGGCGCAATCTTGATTGCCGACTTCATTTCTTCGCGAGCAAGGTCTTCGCTAGTGTTTTGATCGGCTAAGAGATAAGCTTCTGCCGCGAGCGCTCGAGCATCTTTGGGATTGTTTTTTAAAACACGATTCAAAAACTCCTGTGCTGCTTCGTGCTTTCGCATCATGATCAGCGACATTGCATACGTTACTAAAATATGAGTGTTCTTGGGATCTAGTCGCGCAGCATTACGTGCTGCAAAAAACATCTCTTCGCTATGAGAGCCAGGTCCACGAAAATACCAAATCGCCTTCAACTCATTCCAGTCGCCCAGATCTTTTCCTGCTTTTGTTTTGTTTTCGATAAACGACAATGCTTCTGGCGACATCTTATTTTGCAGCTTGTAGAACGCGTCCAAGTCTTGCTTTGATGGCTTGGCTAGAGCGCTACAATCAGCTGTAAGCCAAAGTACGAGTAATGCTATTGAACATAGTTGGGAGAAACGTATTCGCAAAGAATTGGTGATCCTTTTTTGATATCGCAGTTGACTTTTCGTCCGATCAGAGACTTGTCTGATTTTTTTAATTCGAATGAGTAGTTATTTTT
Source organism: uncultured Candidatus Obscuribacterales bacterium (assembly GCA_964606665.1). Taxonomy (GTDB): domain Bacteria; phylum Cyanobacteriota; class Vampirovibrionia; order Obscuribacterales; family Obscuribacteraceae; genus Aved-18. The sequence continues at coordinate 33,322 of CAZSHS010000016.1, forward strand.
GTTGGCTACAATAACGTCTTTTACTTTTTGCGGATTCGCGGATGACACCTCAATGTTTTTCAATGTGATTTCAGAACCCGAGGTTATGTCTGTTCGAGCAAAAAATATTCCTTGTGCGTCTTTGTCTGGTGTGTAAAAAATCGGTCCTGAAAAATCGTGAGCCCTGGCGCCTGATATTTTAATTACAGATCTTCCCCTGCCAGGCGACCATGTTTCGGTAATTGTAGTTCCATATTCTGCAATATCGTAAAAAATGACTTTGTGCATAGGCATTAAGAAAATTATGATGAACCCTGCATTCTGAAAATTTGTTTGTCATTGCTTTCGACTGCTAGGCAGCATTAAGTAGATTGCGATGACAATGTACTGACAAGCCAGCACAAGCAGCGCTGTAATTCACCAGGTTGTGTCCTGAACTACAATTGTCACAATCTCGGAGTGAGCGCCAAAGATCAAGAAAAAAATTATGAACTCAAAAGCAAGCGCATACCAAATGATTGCGCGTCGAGTGAGCATCGGTTTTGCTGATAATGTAGAGTGCACTCTTCCATATTAGCAAAAACCGAAAGCTCACTACTTTTGATGCAATACGAATCGGCTCTCGTAGGGCGGTTCGATGTCGGAATTTTTGATTGTCTGTCCGGCTTTGAGGGCTCGTTTAGCTTTGCGTAACAGCATTGAATTAGGACTTCCATTTTCGCCAAAATAATTCTCTAGATTGGCGATGACACTGTTCTCAACTTCTTCTGCTTCGGCAGAAAGCACTTTAAGATTTTTTGCATTGAATGATTCCCCAGCTTTTATTGGATATCTAGCGTAGAAGATTGCTGGACCTGAGAGCATTTCTGTTTTTGTATCGGATCTGTCCTTGCTATCAGGCAGGTTTGCCGGTTGGTTTTCATTCATTTGCAGTGTGACCGAACTGTATGCACGGTCAATAGAAATTTTTATCGGGCAATAAAGTGGAGCAATCAAATACAAACCGATCGTCGGGGCAAAAAAAACTAACCAGAGTTGTTTGTGATTTCTTTTGTATTCGGGTGCGAGCATGAAAGTGCAAACTAGCACACCTAGAAGGGTCCAAGAATTGAGGGTTATCAACAGAATCGAAAAGAGTTGGTCATTCACGCATAGACGCGCGGCTCCAGGAAAAATGAAATACATTGCGACCGGAATTGCAATGTAAGCGCTTACCGCTTTTGTCAAAAAGGCAAAGATCGATTTTTCATCAGTGGTTTCTGGCGCTGTCATTCATCCATACTACCAAGAACTAGAGGAGGTTTTTGCTGAAAGTTTTGACCATAAGCAAAACATCCCGCAATGCTTATGTTTGACTCAATTAGGTAATTAGACCTCTCAAAAATAAAAGGTGCTATGCGTTAGGTGTTTGGACGCCGAACCTCACTATCTAAGATTCGATACCAACATTAAAACGTTAGGTCCACTGCCCGTGCACCTCACGTTTAACTCCACGAGTCAAAACAGACGACTATTTAATTTCTGCAGTCAGGGCTTGACGAAGCGAGCCATGATATTTGTCGAGCAATTCTTCTGCTTGAACCCGTCCAATTTTGCGTTTAGCCATCAAGATTGCGGTCTTAGGACGGTCGTGAGAAGAGACCAATGCGCCTTCGGCAATGTTGCGAGGAGCGGCACAAATCAAAGAGATCATTGAAACTGCGCGCTCGCGCAATTTCTCGTTGGTAGGACGAAGGTCCACCATTAAGTTTTCGTAGACTTTGCCTAGACGAACCATTGTGCAAGTCGACAAAAGATTCAATACCATTTTCTGTGCGGTGCCGGCTTTCATGCGGGTTGAGCCAGAAATAGCTTCGGGACCAACGATGACTGCAATCACGACATCGGAGAGTTCTTCCAGTTTGTTATTGGGGTTGTTCAAAATAGAAACTGTTGAAGCACCAAGTTCTTTAGCCTTTTCCAGAGCGCCTACAACATAAGCTGTTCTACCAGAAGCTGTGATACCAATGGCGATGTCTTTTGCTGTGATATTAGCAGCGGTGGCATCCTTAATGCCTAAATCTTTTAAGTCTTCGGCATTTTCAAAGGCGCGGAACATTGCTTCTTTTCCGCCTGCAATAAAGGCTTGCACCTGTTCGGAAGAAACACCAAATGTGGGGGGGCATTCAGCCGCATCCAGCACTCCGAGTCTGCCGCTTGTACCAGCTCCAAAATAAAAGATACGTCCACCGGACTTTACTTTTTCTACTGCAATGTCGACTGCTTGAGCGATTTGAGGAATGACTTCTTTCACTTTTTCAGCGACCACAAAGTCTTCATTCTGAACTCGTTTGACAAGATCAAGTGTATCGAGAACATCCAGATCCATTGTGTTCTGGTTACGCTCTTCGGTAACTTGTTTGGTGAATTCTGCTGTGTAATTGCCCATTATTCGACTTGTCTCCGAGTTTCCAACCGATAAATTTTAACTTACGATTATCTTACTAGGGCCGACTCCGGCTTACAAGAAGTCGGGGTTCCCATGTTGAGGTTGACAGTGGCTCGTTTTTGATAAGTGCCATGGCCGATTTTGCCCACGTGTTGCCCGTCTTCGATGATTATTTGTCCGCGGCTCATTACTGTTTCAGCAGCACCTTGCACGTCAAATCCTTCGTAACAATTGTAGTCTACTCGCATGTGATGATTCTTGGCTGAGATGGTGAACTTCTTGTCCGGGTTAAATATAACAATGTCTGCATCTGAACCGACGGCGATAGTGCCTTTCTTGGGGAAGAGTCCAAAGATGCGGGCCGGATTGGTCGATGTAATTTCGACAAACTTATTAAGTGTGATGCGCTTTTGAACCACACCGCCGTTGAATACGAGACTCATGCGATTTTCGACGCCGGGTCCACCGTTTGGAATCTTGGTGAAATCGTCGATGCCAAGCTCTTTTTGATCTTTGAAACAGAAAGGGCAGTGGTCGGTGGAGATTACCTGAAGGTCGTTCATTTTCAGGCCGTTCCACAATTTTTCTTGGTTGGACTTATTGCGAAGTGCAGGTGTCATGACATATTTGGCCCCTTCAAATCCTGGACCTTCGTAGTACGAATCATCTAAGAATAGATATTGGGGGCACGTCTCGGCATAGGCAGGAAGCCCTGCGTCGCGAGCTTCTTGCACACGTTGCAGTGCGTCGTTACAACTTAAGTGCACAATGTACACGGGAGATTCTGCCATTTCGGCAAGGGCAATGGCGCGGTTGACGCCTTCTTGCTCGGCTTTTGTGGGTCGGGTGATGGCGTGGAATTTGGGAGCTGTATGTCCTTTCTCTAAAAAATCTTGAATGATTTCGTTAATGACGATGCCGTTTTCGGCGTGCATGCAGACCAGTCCACCGTTTTCGCCAGAAACTTTCATGGTTCTATATATGGTGGCGTCGTCAGAAAGCAGAACGCCTGGATATGCCATGAACAATTTAAAACTGGAAACGCCTTCTTTATCTATAAGTTTGATCAGGTCTTTGGTATTTTCGCGCGGCATATCTGTGACTATCATATGAAAGCCGTAATCAATACAGGCTTTACCTTGCGCTTTTGCGTGCCAGGTGTCGAGGGCGTTAAATACAGAATCGCCTTTTGTTTGAATAGCAAAATCAACAATTGTGGTAGTTCCGCCAAATGCAGCAGCGCGTGTGCCGGTTTCAAAATCGTCAGCCGATGTTGTGCCGCCAAAGGGCATGTCCATGTGGGTGTGTGCGTCGATGCCACCTGGGATGACAAGCCTGCCTTTTGCGTCAATCACCTTGTCGGCTTGTAACTGCGCCTGATCAAGTTCTTTTCCTATGAGTGTGATTTGCTCGCCTTCAATCAGAATGTCTGCTTGGTAATCGTCTACTGCTGTAACGATTCTGCCGCCCTTGATCAAAGTTTTTTTAGCTGTCATAGGCACCTCTTTGGTGTTTGTAAAATTCGGTGGACTTCATTATAAAGATATCTTTTGTGCGGCGAATAGATATTTACCGTGATAAAAGAATTAAGTCTAGCGATGTAAAGCGGATGGTGGAACATGACCTCGACAGCTTATTATTTTAAGAAGTGCCGGATGGAGTCCGTGTTTTGTGAGAGGCGTAACGTCTGAAGTTATCGCAGAAGTGCGTGCGAGAGCTAGTATTCTCGACGTTGTTTCTGAATTGGTCGTGCTCAAGCGTGCGGGCAAAGAGCACAAGGGACTTTGTCCTTTTCACAATGAGAAGACCCCATCTTTTACAGTTAATGCAGACAAGGGCATTTTTAAATGTTTTGGATGCAATGAGGGCGGCGATGTTTTTGCTTTCGTGCAAAAAACAAAAAAAATCGAGTTTCTTGACTCTGTGCGAGAACTGGCTCAAAAATACGGCATCAAGCTTGTAGAGTCTCAAGAAGAGCGGGTCGAGTACGACAAGCGCTCAGGCATGAAAATGCTTTATGAGCAGGCAAGTCATTACTATCAGCGTCTGTTGCAAGACCCAAAAGAAGGCATGGAAGCGCGCGAATATCTCAAGGCGCGCGGGATAACTGAAGAAACGCAAGCAAAGTTTCGTCTTGGTTATGCTCCTCATTATTGGGACGGGCTGCTCAACTACATGACTGGCGCCTGTCAGGCATCGACCCAGCAATTGCTCGAAGCTGGACTGATTCGTCAGCGTCAGGGCGGTTCTGGCCACTTTGACTTATTTAGAAATCGGCTTATGGTGCCTATTTGCGATAGTGACGGACAAGTCATCGCCTTTGGTGGCAGAACTTTGGGCGACGACCAGGTGAAATATCTAAACTCGCCTGAGAGCATCATTTACAAGAAAGGCGAAAATTTATTCGCGTTTCATCTAGCCAAAGATTCTATTCGCAAAAACGATTCAGTCATTGTGGTGGAAGGATATTTCGATGCCATTACGCCACATCAATACGGGTTTGAAAACACAGTGGCAACGCTTGGAACGGCATTGACCGAAGCGCAGGCGCGTCTCATGGTTCGATATACAGAATCTAAACGTGTTTACCTTGCCTTCGACACAGATCAGGCAGGTCTTAAAGCAATGGAGCGCGGCGTGGAGACGCTTGCTCAGGTGGCGTCTGGAGTGGGCATCGATTTGCGCGTCTTGCGAGTGCCGGGGGGTAAGGACCCTGACGAATGTTTGCGCACAAGAGACGAAAGTGGCAATGCCACAGGTCCTGAGATATTTAAGCAAGCCCTTGCCAGCGCCCCAGAATTAATCGACTATCAAATTGAAGATGCACTTCAAGGCACTGACATCACAACCCATACGGGGCGAATAGAAGCCGCTCGCAAGGTGATTCCAGTTATTGCCGCAATGAAAAACACCGTGGCGCGCATGGAATATATCAGGCAAGTGGCAAGCAGGCTCAATATCCGCGAAGACGCTATGATTACTGACGTCCGTCAGGAACGCGACTCAAAGCGTACGCATAACGAAGCGCGTTTTGGCAGGCAAGCACAGCATTCGCCTTTCGCCATAGGTGGCAGCAAACGCCCCATGGCGTCGGGTGTGTCTGATGCCGAGCTGAAACTGCTTGCGCTTTGTCTGACTTCACGCGACGACCATCAGAAAGTGATGGAAGTGCTTGCGGATGAAGATTTTCTAACTCCTGAGCACCAAAAGATTAAGCAGGCACTGGTGGGGATTGGCAGTCAATTCAACACTATGGAAGAGTTGCAGCACGAGCTGATGAATCGACTGGCGCCCGAACCCGAGCTTTCGGCTTACATAACTGAAGTGATTTTGACCGCTGAAGAGCTGAAAAAGCAGAACCTGCCGCTGGTTGTGGTCCTGGTGGATTTTCAGGCACGCATCATCAAGGAGCGAATTGCAGGTTTAATCAAGACTCTAGCTGGGATTGAAAAAGATGAGGAGAAAGCTGAGCAAAAGCAGGTTAAAATTATGGAACTAACAAGACTTGAAATAGTAGAACTACCTGCAGCCAAAACATTTGGCGAATTAGTAACTCTAAAACGAAAGATCGAAGCTATTGATACCGACTTGAGCGAGGCCAGGGTGTGAGCAAGAAACCAAAGAGTACGACTGAGGATAAAGAAGATAGCTTCATCAAGCGCCTGGACAAAATGGAAGAGTCTGGCAAAGAGCGTCAACGCTCGGGACTTGCTGAGCTTTTAGATGGCGGAGATGATAGCGAAGACGATAGTGCCATCGCTTCTGAGCCTGAAGAAACAGTTGAAGAAGATCCAGATCAATTTGAAGAAGTGGTCTCTCGTGGATTGTCCTCTGACGATCCGGTGCGCATGTATTTGCGTGAGATTGGACGCATTCCACTCTTAAGAGCAGAACAAGAAATTCAGTACGCTCGTATGATTGCCCTTGGCGGCTCCGAAGGGGCTGTGGGGAAGCGTAAGCTTGTTCAAGCCAACTTAAGATTGGTTGTGTCAATCGCCAAAAAATATGTAGGTCGTGGCATGCTCTTTCTCGATTTAATTCAAGAAGGTAACCTTGGTCTAATCAGAGCAGCCGAAAAGTTTGACCACGAGCGCGGATTTAAGTTCAGTACTTATGCTACCTGGTGGATTCGTCAGGCGATTACACGCGCCATTGCTGACCAGGCGCGCACAATTCGTATTCCTGTGCATATGGTCGAAACTATCAATAAACTGAAAAAAGTCACGCGTAAGTTGGCTCAAGACAAAGGTCGCAAGCCCACTGAAGAAGAAATTGCTGAAGCAATGGAAGTGACTGTTGCAAAACTGCGCGATATCGTTAAAGTCGCTCAAGAGCCAGTTTCGCTCGAAACTCCGGTGGGTAAAGAAGAAGATTCGCGCCTTGGTGATTTCATCGAAGACCGCGAAACCGATACCCCTGCAACTTCTGTAACGCATGATCTACTGCGCGAAGATATAATCGACGTGATGGCGGGATTAACCCCACGTGAGCGCGACGTGCTTCGTCTGCGCTTTGGTCTAGACGATGGACGAACAAGGACGCTTGAGGAAGTTGGCCAATTGTTTGGCGTGACCAGAGAACGCATACGTCAAATTGAAGCTAAAGCGCTTAGAAAACTGCGCCATCCAAATCGTAGCCGCCGTTTGCGTGAGTATATCGACGGATAGTGGACCCTGCGACTGGCCCTCAACAACCTCTTTTTGTTGGGATTATCTGGATTGTACTTTTGCTTCTGGCTAATGCCTTTTTTGTGGCAGTCGAATTTGCTCTTGTTTCGCTGCGTCGCAGTCGCATTCAAGACATGGTGCAGCAGGGCAACCCAACAGCTCGCGTGTTGCAAGATATGCAAACAGAAATGGACACCACTATTGCCGGTGCCCAGCTAGGTATAACCCTTGCCAGTCTAGCGCTTGGTTGGGTGGCGGATAGCACGCTGCACAGATTAGTTGAAATTTTCTTGCACGCATTGCCATTTGGCAAGGGTGTGCATGCTCCAGAGGGGCTTGGAGTGGTGCTTTCATTTGTGATGCTTTCGATGATTCACGTTATCTTAGGTGAGCAAGTGCCAAAATCATGGGCACTGCGCTTTCCCGAGAATGTAGCGTTGATTCTTGCCTGGCCATTTAGAGTGTTTTGTGTGGCATTGAAGCCGCTTATTTGGCTTATGAATTTTCTTGCATCGCAGTGTTTGCGATTATTTAGAGTGCCTGTTGCAAGCGAATCTTCACATGCTATTGGATCGTCTGATGAGTATTCTATTTTGTTTAAAGAGAGCACCGAGGCTGGTGTCTTGCATGAACATGAGCGCGAATTGTTAAATAGAACGCTAGTGCTTCGAGAGAAAGTGGTAGACACACTTATGATTCCTCGAACGAGAGTGCGCTGGATCGATTTAAACGAAAGTAAAGAAGAAATCCTGGAGCAAATTCTGCAATCGTCTCACTCACGTCTTGCAGTTGCGCGCGGAGACCTTGATGAACTCTTAGGTTTTGTGCGCACCAAAGATTTGCTTGCGATGGAAATGCAGAAAAAAGAGATGGATATCGAATCTGTTTTATTTGAACCTATGTATATTCCACATAATCAAGACGCCCTCACTGTGCTTCAATCGTTTAGGCGCGAGCAGTACGGTATGGCTGTGGTGCTCGATGAATTTGGTGGCGTTCAAGGATTGCTTACTGTAAATGATATTGTTGCAGCAGCCTTTGGTGCGGTTCCTGCAATTTTGGACCAAGGTAGAAGTCGTTTCAAAAAAATAAATGAAAATGAATGGATTGTGGATGGTCGTTTATCCATCGAGCGTTTTGAAGAATTAATAGATATGAAATTGGAAGCGCCAGAAGGTTACAATACGCTGGCAGGCTTTGTTATCGGTGTCTTGGAGCGCATTCCAGAGAAAGGTGAAATTGTTGAAGTGCAGAGTATCAAATTCGAAATAATAGAAATCATTGGAAACCGGCTTGCAAGGCTGAAAGTTAATAAATAAGTTGCAGGCGCAATAGAAAAAATTATACGTGCTATGTCTTTTGGTACCAAAGAGGACGCTCTTAAAAGCCTCATTGGTAAAGGAAATATAGTGATGAAGAATTTGACACCATGGTTACTTCCAATGTTTTTGTTTGCGCTTGTGGCACCACCAATTCCAAGTCAAGCAGAATTGGCTCAAGATGTCGACAAACCACAGTCTGAACAAATACACTATTATTCAAAAGTAGAGTCTTGTGATAAGCCGGCGACATGGGGACCGGCAGTTTCACTGCATCACAAAGATGCTCATACATTTTATTATTTTGATCAAGTTGATAAAACCTGGCGAGTGAAACGACCAAGACCCTTTGGTAACGTCACTTACGGTACCTGGTGGTACTAGGTTATTTGAAAGTGAGTGAATATTTGAAAGCGGGAGAACTCTTCTGAGGTTGATTGAAGAGTTCTTTTGTGGCCTTCGCCATGGCTAAAAAATGGTTTTCAAAACCCCAGCTCTATCAACGTTTCCGCGGCTGCTTGTGAGGAATTCTGTGCATATTTACTATAGGCAGGAAGAGTTTAAATTAATAGTGGCATTGTAAGTGACAAAAATGCGACTTGTTTTTCAAAATTGAATGGCAAAATAACTGGTCACAATTTTTGCGGCGCGTTAATCTAAGTCTGGATTACTTTAGAGTTGATTACCAGAACTTGTAGCCATGCCACTGTTCATCAATCTGGTTACAGATATGTTCAGCCCATTTATTTCTTTTTCCAGGCAATCACCGTCGGCTTTGGAAATGACGCCTTTTCCATTTGTGTAAAAAGTGGCTTCTTTGTCCACTAGTGCTTTATGTTGATTACGCAAATCAGTGACCTGCTCAGGAGTAAGCCAATTTTTGTTATTGCCTTGCTCAATTTGTTCCATGATTCGAGCAAGTCGTTTTAGGTAATTAGATTGTCTTGGTGCAGACTGTTGAACAGTCGTTGTCACAACTTGCGATGGTTGTTCTACGCTCGAAGTTTCGACAGTGGTGATAGTGTCTGCCAGCAATGATGGTGCCAAAGACATTATCGAAACAATAGTGAGTGAAAAGCTTGTCAGTATTTTGAGTTGCATGATTATGTTCCTTGTAGGTTGTCTACGATTTTTGATCCGTTAAAAATATTTTGTTCTGTCTCCAGCATGACGGGCGTGGGGACGGGAATGTAGTTGACATTACGTTTGAAAATGACGCATGGCCAAAAGAGTGCATCCTCGAAGGTCCCTGCAACGTGCCAACCTTCATCAGATCTTTTTTCTATTAGTTGAGCAAGTGAGGTGACTTGATTACTGAAAATTCCTCCCTTAGCGTGCTCTACAAGGTACTCATAGTGAACTTTTGGGTCTTTGGCGATCATTATTAGAGTTGGATCTATGCCATCATGCATTATGCATGCTAATTCCAAGTTATCTTTCATCTGGTGTATCAGAAGCTCGTACACAAGGGTGTCTTCTAGATTTGCAAATAAATCCGCACCAACTTTTATCGCTCTAACATCGGTGCAAGGCTGCTCGATTTTTTTCATTACTACAATTGGTGGTGAGAAGAGCTTGTCCAGAACACATGCTGGAACCCACGATGTATTTAAATATTGAACAAATTTGTCATTGACTACTTGTTCATTGCTTTGAGCGCCGGGATGAGTTTCTTCCACAATATATTGAGGGACATAACCGATACGATCAGATCTGTGGAAAATAAGTTTTGGCAGATGTACTTCATCGCCGCAAATGTCGATTATTTCCCAACCTTCAAGAGCCAAGTGGCTCAACATACGTCTGAGTGCGTCGGCATCGCTTTCGTCGTGAGCTTTGCTGAAAGATTCAACCCTGTGTTCCATAAGGACAAAATTTGGTTCGTTTTGCTTGTTCATAATTGCCACCACGAAAAATTGTTAAAATTAGTAGCCTGCGGCAGTTCAAATCAAGGAGGCGCATTGAGTCGGTTTTTACTAATTTTTGCCTTGTTATTCCTTGTACTTTGCTTTGCGTGCAATTCAGCTATAGCACAAGTCAAGGTTGATCCTAAATCGCCAATCAGAAAATATGTTGACAAGTATATGGTTGCTGTGGCAAAGAACGGCGCGCCTGCGCCTAAGCCCAATCGCGCCGCAGCTCAAAAACTAATTGAACATGGCTGGCACATATTTAAAACTAAACTCGATTACGATTTGGCTTACACTGATTTTTTTCAAGCCATCAAAGCCGATCCAACTGCTGCCCCGGCTTATTTCGGCGTGGCTTATCTTAGCAGCAATAAAAACCAGTTGGCTGATGCCGTCCTTTTTTATCGCGAAGCACTAAAGTACGAGAAGAAATTTGGACCTATTTATACCAACCTTGCAACAGCGCTTAATTTGCAAAATTCAAACAATCCAGAAATTGGAGTTTTGATGGAACAGTCTATAAAAAATTGTCCTAAATTTACCGACGCTTATTTGATCTATGCCGATTTTTTGGCTGCCAAAGGCGATTGGGCTAAAGCGGGTCAAATAGTAAATCAAGCTGCGAAACTGGGCGTTAAAATACCGCCTGATTTTGTGACAGAATTCAAAGCGCACGGAATAAAAATCGATGAATAAATTTTTGATTTTCACAAGCCTTGCATACATTCTGCTCATGCCACCAGCATTTGCTGAGCAATCGTATGCAGAAAAAGGCGTAGATCTTTTAAATAAAATGAACTATTTGCAGGCGCTAGAACCTCTCAAGCGAGCTATCGAACAGAATTCTAGCGATGCTGCTTCTACTTATAATCGGGGACAAGTTTATCGTAATCTTGGTAAATACAAAGAGGCGATTGCGGACTATACTCGTTATCTGGAGCTTGCTCCAGACGATGTTGAAAATTATTTGGTTTATTACAATCGAGGTATTTGTTACAACGCCGCAGGTGAATACGATAATGCTATAGCCGATTTGGATCAGGCTATAACTCTGAAATCTTCGTTTCAAAAAGCTTTTTTGGAGCGTGGGGACGCATATCTCAACCGAGCGCACGAAGGTGATTGCGACCGTGCTTTCAGCGACGCCAATAGTTACATAGAGATGGCAGCCAATGATCCTTTAGGGTATGTTTTGCGCGGCAAAGCTTTATCGCAAATGGGCAAAGGTTCAGATTCTATCAAAGACTTCGATAAGGCGCTGACTTTCGATAAGGCGTACAACACTTATGCTGAGCGCGGTCGTGCATATCATAGCGATAGACAGTATGACAAAGCCATTCAAGATTACGATCGGGTGCTCGTTGAGCAACCAAACGATGGTAACACCTGGTACAATCGCGGGTTATCGAATAAAGGTCGCGAGCAGTGGAAAGCAGCAGTGGAGGACTTTTCTAAGTCTTTGTCTTTACTGCCAAACGACGCTTGGACATTGCTTGAACGTGGCAGATGCAAAGTTTTCATTCCAGATTACAGAGGCGCCATCGATGACATATCTAAAAGTCTTGATGTTAATCCAGATAACTGTGATGCCCGGTTTGAACGCGCTGAGTTGAATTTGAAATTGAAATTGCCCGAAGCAGCTTTGCAAGATTTAAACACAGCCATTTCCAAAGGCAAAGCGGTTCCGCACTGGTATGCGCTTAGAGCCCTAGCGCAAGCTCGTCTTGGAGATTTCAACAAAGCGAATCTAGATCTGCAATCGTCGGATAGTCTTTTTCAATTGCTAAGCGATGATGAAAAGCCTTTTTATATAGAATCGCAAGCCTACGCCGGTCTTGCAGAAGTCTTGCTTGGTAAATCGGCTGAGGCTTTTCAGCGCTTGGACAAAGCTATTTCGATTGGTGGAACCCAAATTCACAACGTTTCAAAAGCAATGCTTTTGTCTGCGCGAAGCCTCGCGAATGCTCGTCTAAACAAGGCTTCACAAGCCTCTGCGGATTCGGGTAACGCCAAAAGTTTATCGGGTGAATGGGGCGATCTCGCTTCATTTCTAGGCTCTGGCTCAATCTCGTCAGCCTCAAATTCAGCAGGAAGTTCCACTAGTTCTTCTTTAAATACCGATGGCACTAATCGTCCAGTGCGAGATAAATGGGCTCTGGTTGTGGGTATCAGCGATTTCAAAGACGGCTCGATTCCAAAACTAAAATATTCAGCCAAAGATGCGCGCGATTTTCGCGAGTTCTTAATCAAGAAGGCGAACTTTTCTCCTGATCATATCAGGCTTCTGGTCAATCAAGACGCAACACGTATGCGAATAATGACCGAGCTTGGAGATAAGTTTTTACCTCGCGTCGTACAACCAGACGACTTGGTTGTGCTTTATTTTTCATCGCATGGAAGCCCATCTAGTGCTGATTTTCGCGACAAAAATTATTTCATTGCATACGATTCGGAGAAGACTAATTTGTTTGCAAGTGGAATTGAATTGCAAGAGTTGATGAAAGTAATCAAAGGCCGAGTTGATACTAATCGTGTAATTGTAATTCTTGATGCTTGTCACAGTGGCGGAGCCGATGCTAATGCAAAGTCGACTGAGGCTGTAGCTAACTTCGATGCAAGCGAGTTAATTGGTGAAGGTCAATTGGTGATATGTTCAAGTGAATCAGCGGAGCGTTCTTATGAATCTAAGCGTTATCAAAATGGTGTTTTCACCAAAGCCCTGATGGATGGACTTACTGCAAACGGTACAAACACTAAATTGAAAGATGCGTTTGATATTTTGAAATACAAAGTCAATACCGAAGTGAAAGAAGATGATGGACAAAGACAGACGCCAGTCTTGAAGAGTCAATGGAATGGCGATGATGTGTCTTTGGCTTTGCCTGCAACCAAACCCCGACAACTTCCTCTTGCCGTAAAGCAATTGTTGGCGCCAGATAGTGCCACTCCTAAAAAATAATTTTACGTGCGATAAGCAGAATAAAAGGTGCGGCTAGCAGCCAGAAAATCACCTCAACTGGAATGGAAAAGCTTTGACTTTGGGTTGGAACGAATTCTTTTTTCATTCGTCCCCCAGGCGTACCCACCATACTTGGATCGATGCACTGTTCGCCCATTTTAAAGGAACTACAAATGCTGACAGAATCAAAGTTTCCAATCTCTCTGTAATCGCACTTGCGACCGATTAGTTGAGATATTCTTTTAGAACGTTCGGCATCGTTATTTGCGTGTGCCTCTAGCTCGCCTGTTATAGCTAAGCTCATCACAATGTGGAAAATGGCAATAGGCAATTTATTTTTCAATTTGATTGGAATAAATCTCACGACATTGTGATGTGTTAAAAAATCAACTTGGAATTGTTTGACTTAATCAAGTATTTTAGTTGATTAAATCAACTATTTCTGCCGAGTAAAAAAGACTCATCGAAACTTTGTTAGATTGTTGGCGCTTTGGAAGATTAATTAGCGGTGACGGCAGTTATTTGTTGCGCTGGTGTCGCAGGTGCGGTTGGCTGTGCACTATTTGTGGTGGCAGTATCGATGGTCACGACGCTCACAACTTCGTGAGGTGTGGAAACTAAATCTTTGATACGTGAGTGGATAAAAGAAGCTCTCTCTTTGTCGCCGCGCTTTTCATAAATGCGTGTCAAACTCAGCATTAAAGAACACACAGAAACTGAATTGCTGCCATACAGTTTGTCGGCAATGCAAATGGCTTGAGTGAATAAAACTTCTGCTCTGTCCAGATTGCCTTCGTCCAACGCCTTGTCGGCGGCTGTGGTTGTGTCAAGCAATTTCTGACGTTCAAACATGCACTTGCACCTCTAAAGCCAAATTATCCTCAAATTAGGCAAGCTTGAGGGCTGAAAAAACGTAGTCATAGGGCAAAATTTAATATAGTCCAGTTTAATCTTTAAGCTCTTTTCAAGTTGCCTGTATCCGTCAGATTCTCTAAAATACCGTTCTACCTTTCCATTTAGAGAAATCACTACAGTCATGCCTAAATTTTTTGTTGCCGCGCTTGCAAGCATCGTATCTAGCCTATTCTTAGGCATCCTGCCTGGGTTTGCTCATGAGGGGTCGGGTGCTGAACACCTGGCTATGGGAATCGGCATTGGTGAGGTGTTGGGACTCATTTTAGGGATTGTAATTGGAGCTTTTTCTGTCCTGGCTTTAGCCAAGTACAAAAATTCAAAGTCGGGAAAATGAGCTTTGACCACGAAAAGTTCATGAAGGGTGTCGGGCTATATGAAGAAGCCAATCGACGACGCGACAATCTTGAATTTGATTTCGCCTTTAGTCTTTATGAGCGAGCACAAGAGTTTCTTTACAAAAGAATTGATATTCCACTTTTTTACGATATGGCTTTAGCAGCCGATTTGAGTGGAGACCTTAGAAAAGCAAGTGAGTATTTCAACAAAGCTTGTCTTAGTCTTGAGCAAATGAAAGCTGAAAACCCACACGATGAGCGAATTAAGAATCTGCAGCCATTAGTCGATAGTTTGGCTCATCAAATCAGTTTGAGAAGTCTGGTAGAGAACGACGCAACAGATTATGCAAATCAAGTCGAGCATAAAGTCTGGCCGCAACACAAATTTCCACTCACTATCTGGATTGCAGATCAAGCCAGTCACCAGAATGGGTTTGATAAGAGTGATAGTGATTTGATTTATGCTTCTTTTGAGAAATGGGTACAGCGCTGTCAGTGGTTTCAGATTGCCAGAGCAAACAAAGCGGATCAGGAAATTGCCAAAATAAATGTGAAACAAGCGGGTCCAGGCGATTTGCAATCGGGTTCAGGTGGGCAAACAAATTTTTTGTTTAACGATTTAGGCGAGTTAGATCGAGTCGATATCAGGGTTTATATCCCTAGCCCCAATTTGCAATCGCTCATTCTGCACGAAGCAGGACATGCTTTGGGAATAGATGGACACTCGCCATACTCAGATGATTTGATGTGGTGGAAATCACCTTTGATAAACATTTCAAATCGTGATGTTGAAACAATGAAAATCATATACGGGCAATAAGAGGAAGAGTAATGTCAGGCAGTATGCTCATTATTGATGATGATCCGCGCATTCGAGAAATAATCGAAATTTCGCTTGAAGGCGAATGGGTCACTATGACAGCAAGCTCAGGCAAGGAGGCTTTACGAGCACTCGAGAGCATGATTCCAGACGTTATTTTAAGCGACAGAACATTGCCCGATATTGATGGGACCGAGCTGATTGTCAAAATCCGCGAGAATCCGAATTTGAAAAATGTGCCGGTGATTTTGCTCACTGCGCGCGTTCAGGCACAAGAGCTGGAAGCCTATTCTCAGCAGGATTTTGCTGGTGTACTTTCTAAGCCTTTCGACCCTATGACTTTATCGGATGAAATCAACACTATTTTGTCTGGTAACTCTTAAAATTAGATGAAAGGCAAGGATCAATATTTCCGCTACTTGATCGTCGGCTCGACTCTGGCGTTCTTCGCTATTATCGTTGGGCTCTTCTGGACTACTCAAGAGCATATGAAATATCAATTGAGTCTGCGCCAATGGGTTGTGCATACGCAAGAAGTACTCGTCTCGATAAGCCAGCTTGAGAATACGATTAAAGATGTCCAGATTTATGAACAAATTTATGGACTGACTAAAAAACAAGAGTATTACGATGCGTACCAAGAAGCGCATCAGAAGTTGATTGGTATTCTCGATGCTTCTATCGAATTAATCGACGACAATCAGTCGCAACTTGTGCGTCTGGAAGATCTTAAAACCAAAGTGAAAGGACGACTAGCTTTTCTTGATGAGCATATTGAGCAAATCAGGGCGGGTCGCGAATATCTGGTCACTAAAGAAGATTATGACCGTTTGGGTCAAACCGGGATGCGTATTCGCGCTGTTCTTAAAGATATCGAGCAAGAGGAATTGGAACTTTTTAAAAAACGCACAGACGAGTTGGAGGCGGCTACCCGAGAGTCGTTTCTGCGTTTGCAAATAATTTCGCTTGTGGCTTTCTTGGTTTTTTGTGTGGCAGTCATTGCACTTTTTGTAGTGAATAGAAGGCAATCGAGACAAACTCTGAGTCGCGAAGTGGCGTATCAAATCAATTCGATATTGGCAAGGAGAATATCACTCAATCAAGCTGTGCCAGATTGTTTCAAAGTTATTTGCGAAAATCTTGGCTGGCATACTGCAGCACTTTGGCGTCCTACTCTTGATGGACAGAAATTACAATGCCATAGTTTTTTTGCAAATCAACCTGTTCCGCATTTCGCAGAGGCCACTTCCGGTGAGGTTGAGCGAACAGAAAAAACCTTGCTAGGTAAAGTTTGGTGCACAGGTGAGCCTGCCTGGATAAATTTTGGTGTACACAATGAAAAATTTACGCGTGAAAATGATGGGCTTAGAGATGGTCTGAAAAGCGGCTTTATGTTGCCGGTTTATATACAAGAAAAATTTATCGGAGTGTTTGAATTCTTTTCTATAAACGAAGTCAAAGAAGACGCAAATGAAGAATGGCTGCTCAAAGTAATTTGCAGTGATATGGCGCAAGAGTTTGAACGCAAACGGGTGGAAGAAGGTTTGCAAGACGCTCTAAGTGAGCTATCGCGTTTCGAGCGATTTCTTGACTCGGTGCTTAAAAACATGGGCTCGGGTGTGATAGTGGCTGATCGCATGGGCAATTTTCTGTTATTTAACGATGCAGCTAAAAACATTCTCGGTTATAAGCAAATAGACCAAAACTTTGATTCTTCGCAAGTCGCCGGATTATTTGAAGAGGACGGGGTCACTGCGCTTAAACCAGAGCGTATCCCGCTCACACGTGCTATTAATGGCGAAGCGGTTGATAATTTCATTATATTCTGCAAAAACGAAGGCGCTCCAAATGGTATCTGGATTAGTGTCAATGGTCGTCCCATCTTTAATGACAATGGCGAGATTTATGGAGGAGTAGTTGTTTTTGAAGACGTCACTCTGCGTAAAGAGGAGGAGCGACGCACGCTTGAATTGTATTCGATGGTCTCGCACGAATTGCGCACACCACTTACGTCTATTCGTGGTGCTCTAGGTTTGTTGGAGGGTGGCAAGGCAGGCGAATTGAGTGAGCGAGGTAAGCACTTGGTCACTATGGGTCGCAAAGAATGCGATCGACTTGTAAGATTGATAAACGATATTTTGGATGTGCAGAAATTTGACGCCGGACGCTTGCAGTTAAAGCCAACTGAAATACAGCCTTTGCTGTTGGTCGAGCGGGCTACCGAAAATTTGCGTGGATTGGCTGAGGAAAAAAATGTCGACTTACAAATTATTTCTAGAATAGATGCTGGCAAGAAAATAATGGCTGACAAAGACCGTTTTCTACAGATTGTTACCAATTTGATTTCAAACGCAATTAAGTTTGCTCCAAAAGATAGCAACATCAAAATCATTTGCGAAGATCAAAGCAAGTTGAACCAAATTCGCGTCTTGGTGCAAGATGAGGGTCCTGGAATAAGCGAAGAAAATCAATCGAAGCTGTTTCGATCCTTCGAACAAGTGGGATCGCACGCAAATAATGCGCATGAAGGAACCGGGCTTGGATTGGCAATTTCAAAGGCACTTGTACAATTGCACAATGGGCAAATTGGACTCGACAGCAAAGAAAATGAAGGGGCAACCTTCTGGTTCACTATACCTGGTTAAGGGCTTAGACAGCTAGAACCACTCCAAGTTTGTTGTTGCGAGCTTTGATCATGCTTCTATAAGCGGCTTGAATCAAGACTTCGGGAGTATCGGTGTCATTTTTATTTTGGGCGACGCCAGCACTAAAATTAGTTTTGAATTCGCCATCTGGACCTTTAAAGCCAATTTGTGAAAAGCCGTCCTGAGCAATTTGCAGTGCGCTTGAAACTGTCGGGGCTTCCATTCCAGCAAAAGCAATTATGCAGCCCTGATCGCCATAGCGACAAATCAAATCTTCTGAGCGCAAGCCAAGACTCAATAAGCGTGCAAGTTGAAGCGAAGTGTGCTTGGCTGCTAGCATTCCTTGCAATAGGCTCAATTCATCAAAATTATCGATACTAACTGATGCGACACTGATTGGCCTGCCTTTGTTTAACTCGAACATTAAAGTGTATTGATGCATGAAAGCTTCCATCGATAGAAGTCCTGATTCAGGTTCAAGGCCGTGTGTTTTTTGACGGCGAGCCGAAGTTTTGATGTGGGTAGTGACTCTTGTAATAAGCTCTTCGGGCACAATTGGTTTTGTCAGAAAATCAGTTGCACCTGCTGCAAAGGCTGCTGCCCGTGATTCGGTACTAGTTTGCGATGTGACAAATAAAATTGGAATGTCTATCCAAGCCGGATTTTCGCGAATAAAGCGACAGACTTCATAACCCGTCATTACTGGCATCATAACGTCCATTAGAATTAAATCTGGATGAAACTCTGCCACCAAATCAGGTACCGTTACAGGGTTGTTAGCTGTCTGGGTAAACATACGCTCTGTTTGCAAAAGACTGGAAACAAAGCGAGTTAGAACTTCGTCATCATCGACTACTAAGATGCGAGGCTGATTTTCAAATCCAATTGAAAGAAGCTGGAAGACAGCATCTTGTAGTCTATCGCCAAGCACCGGTCGTTCAATTACGATAGATGCGCCGCACAAAATTTCAGCTTCTTTGGCCATAGTTTCGCCTTGAGGCAAAATAAATGCAAGAGGCAGTCGTATATTGCCTGCGTAATTTCTTATCTCGCGCGCCCAGGCCCAACCTTCTTTTTCTGATTTTGATAAGTCTATGATGGCGGCGTCGATGCGCGCATCCAGATTGCTTGTGTCCTTTGCCAATATGACATTTGCCATTGATACTATATCTGGTGCTTGCATCAAAGTAAGAACTTCCGGTGCGCTGCTCAACACCAAAATATTTGCAATTGCTCCACTAGTTACTTCTTCGGTTGCTCTTTGATTGAGAAGTGCAGCTTGTACAGCACTTGTACCGTCTGCTAATTTGCGAATCACCTCGGACCAAATAACTTCTTGGTCGGTTGATTTGTCGGGATCAAGGTTGCGCATCAAGTCTTCTAGTTTGCCTGCACACTTACCTATTTCACCTAAGTTCAAAGAGCCGGCAGTGCCGCGAACTGTGTGTGCGATTCGCATGGCTTCACTTAGTGCTTGCATGTTATCGGTGTTGTTATTAAATTCGTTTATCAATCGAACAAGATCTTTCCAAATTCCATCAAGCTCATTGAGATATTCGGTAGTTGCTTCTTTGAGCAAGCTTGCTAGGTCTTCTTTGGACTGGGCAAAGGTAGTTTTTTGATCCTGCAAGCTCTGACGTTTTTGCGAAATGGCGTTCCAGGCAACCTCCTCCTGGTGGTCAACCTTCTCATAATTAGGCAAGAGGTCTTCAATTTGTTGGACGAAAGTAGCAGGAATTATTGGCTTCTGCAAAATGAGAGAAACGCCAAGCACATTGCGCAATTTGTTAAAAAGAGCTGCGTCTGCTCTTTGTCCTGAGCAGAAAACAATAGGTATGTTGCCGCCAGCTTGGCGCAACTGAGAAATCCAGGACATGCCGTCTGTTTTTGGCAGTCTGTAGTCAACAATCGCCAGTGCTGCTTCTTTGGAGCCTAAAATTCGGTTGGCTTCGTCTGGGTTTGAGGCTTCGATTGTGCGGTAGCCTTTTCGCTTCAATAGATTGGAAACTAGATTACGAAAATAACTATCGTCATCGAGGATAAGGATTGCCTTTGATTGTGGACTATTCACAAATGCTCCTTTACCAGTCTTCGTCGCTTGGTAGCCATTCCAGGATTTCTGGTGGGCGCTTGATTTCTTCTATTATTTGGTATAGCTTGGATGCATCGCTAGCCTGCGGAGCTTTGAGAGGAATCTCAAGTACTTTGACAGTAAGCGCGCGTGAACCCAATTCTATGTGGATTATGGCGTCAGCACCTACCTCAGCGCTCGATTTTGCGATTCGATCATTTATCAAGACTCTTCCCTGATCACAGGCCATTTTTGCCACTGTTCTGCGTTTGATTAATCTAGATATTTTGAGCCATTTATCCAGGCGCATAGACCACCCTAGGTTTAAAAATAAGATTGCATAATCTTCGCATATAACTAAAGGCCGTTACGGAACGATCACTTTCGTGTATTCTAAAGAAGTTATGTCACTTGGATTCCCACAAACAGGCTTGCGGACGCTAATTTTATTAGCTGTGTCAGTGATGGCTTTCACTTGCACTTCATGTTCGCACAAGTCAGAAGACCCTCATGCTGATGCAAAAACGGCAGAAAGTTCTGTGCGCATTGTCAAGGTTACCGATGAGCTCGCTAAAAGTTTTGGTTTGCAAACTGATGCGGTAAAAACCAGACAAGTGACAATCCCCTTGTTATTGACGGGTCGAATCGAACCTGACTTACAAAAAGAAGTAGACGTCGGCACTCGGGTTGCCGGTCGAATAACCAAAATTTTTGTGGATCCCGGCACCAATGTTAAAAAGGGGCAAATCATTGCACTTATCGATAGCCGAGAAATAACTGAAATTCAAACAGATCTAATAGAAGCCGAAGCATCCCTTCGTATTGCCGAAATTGCAGAAGAGCGTGAGCGTCACGTCTACGAAGAACAATTGCAACGCCCCACTGCACTAATTGAAGCGCGAGCAGTCTTCAATGAACAGAAAGTAGTGCTTGAACTTTCAGAATCAGAATTTCAGCGCATGCAAGGTCTTGTTAAAGACAAAATTGTAGCTACCAAAGATTTTCTGGCATCCAAAGCAGGACTTGCCACTGCAAAAGTTAATTATGAGAAAGCAAAAGCCACGCTAGAGCGCGAAGAAAAGCTCTATAAAAACAGAGCGATGCTCAAGCGTGATTATCATATTGCTCAGGCGGAAGCGGATCGTGCTCGCAATGCAGTTCTTTCTTTTAAACAACGTCTCATTTTTCTTGGCTGCGATAAGCCGATGATTGACAGAGTATTAAAAAACAAACAAATCGATGGCACAATCGAAGTCGCATCACCCATACACGGAGTCGTTAACTATCACGATATTGCTGTGGGCGAACTTGTAAGACCTGAGATTGCTCTTTTTTCAGTCTCTGATACATCAACAGTATTGCTTCAGGTGGACCTCCCCGAAGCCGATTTGCGTTCCGTCAAGCGCGGTCAGCAAGTGCAAATTAGAGTGCCAAGCTACCCAGCTAGAGTATTCACAGGCACGATCAATTATATTGGCGTAAAAGTCAATCAGACTACTCGCACGGTGCCGATTAAAGCTCGCCTCGACAACAAAGAAGGTATTCTGCGCAATAACATGTTCGCCGACATTCAGCTTGAAGGCGAGGAGCAAACAGTTCTTTCTTGTCCGAAGGATTCCCTACAAGAACACGGAGACGAGAAAGTGGTCTTCGTTAAGCATAAAGATGGGTTCGAAGAAAGACGAGTTCGTGTAGGCTTTCAAGGCGAGAAGTATGTTCAGATATTGTCTGGTCTCTCGGAGGGCGACGTGGTCGCCACTCAAGGCAGTTTGATGCTCAAAACAGAGATAAGCTACCAAAACTAAAATAATGATCGAAAAGCTGATTCAATTTGCTATGAACAATCGCCTGATGACGGCAGCGTTCACGATAGCACTGGCAATTCTTGGTGCCTGGTGCATGCTCAATATTGCAGTTGATTCTTTTCCAGATGTAAGTAATGTTCAGGTGCAAATTATCACAGAGCCTCAAAGTATGGCGCCTGAGGAAGTTGAAAAGCTGATAACTTTTCCAATTGAAATTTCTATGAACGGGCTGCCTAACATTACAAAAGTGCGCAGCAACTCAATCTTCGGCTTTTCGGTAGTAACTGTAATTTTTGACGACAGCGTAGATGTTTACTGGGCACGAAATCTGGTGGCACAGCGATTATCTCAGGTCGCCCTGCCTGAATGGGCGCCTAAGCCCGGTTTGGGTCCTGTTATATCCAGTTTTAGTAATGTCTATAATTATTATTTGAAATCCGATTATTTCGATTTGACTGAGTTGCGTACTATCCAAGACTGGGTTGTAGCGCGCAAACTAATCACTGTTCCAGGTGTAGCCAATGTCACGAGCTATGGTGGCTATGTAAAACAATTTCAGGTTATGGTTTCGCCTCAATTGCTCAAGGGATACGGAATCAAGCTTTCTGAAGTTCAGTTGGCCCTTGCTAGTAACAACGTAAATGCAGGCGGCAACTTTATCGAGCAAGGTGGTGAAGAAGTTGTTATACGTGGATTAGGTCTAATAGAAAATATTGATGACATAAAAAATATTGTTCTTAAACAAGAAAACGGTGTTCCTGTAACTATTGCCCAGGTCGCCAAAGTTGAGATTGGACCTGCATTCAGACGTGGTTCGAGTTCGATAAACGGAGAAGGTGAAGTTGTATCGGGCATGGTTTTGACCAGAAAGGGAGTCAATACCAAAGAGGTTGTAGAAAAAGTCCGCACTCGTGTAAAAGAAATCCAAGAAGAGCTACCAGAAGGCGTAGAACTTAGACCTTATTATGACCAGACCGAGCTTGTGGATAAGACACTCGCCACAGTCGAAGAAATTCTACTCTTCTGCGGTGGACTGGTAATTGTTGTTTTATTTGCTGTCTTGCTTCATATTCCAAGCGCACTTATTGTCTGCGTTATTATTCCGCTTTCGCTTCTATTTAGCTTTATGCTGATGAAATTCACCGGCTTGTCCGCCAATCTGATGACCCTTGGCGCGGTCGATTTTGGAGTCATCGTCGATGCTGGTGTTGTAATGGTAGAAAATATTTTTCGCCATATGTCTCATGCAGGCAACCTAGATAAGAATCCAAGAAAGCGGCTAGAAGTTATTTTAAAAGCTGCCGAAGAAGTGGGCAGACCAATTGTTTTTGCAATCGCTATCATTATTTCTGTCTACATGCCGCTTTTCACACTTGAGGGTGTCGAGGGCAAGATGTTTCATCCACTTGCATTGACCTTTGTTTATGCACTTGCGGGTGCTCTGCTTTGTTCGCTCACAATAATTCCAGTGCTTTGCTTTTGGTTTATGCGCGGAAATATCGTCGAGAAAAACAGTCCCATCGTCACTTATTCAAGTAAGTTCGTCATGCCTGCACTTGAATATTCGCTTAAAAAACCAAGTGTCCCAATCATAATTTGTTTGGTTAGTTTTGTTGGCGCGGCGTGTTTGGTGCCTTTTTTGGGTTCTGAGTTTATTCCCTCGATCGATGAGGGTCCAATTCTTTTGCGTGCTAACTTGCCACCTAGTGTTTCGCATACTGAAGCTAGCCGAATGTTCGACGTGATTGAAGAAACGGTAAAAAGTTTTCCTGAAGTAGATGTAGTCATATCGCGTATTGGTCGATCCGGCATGGGCGGTGATTTGGCTGGCGTGAATCATGCTGATATAACCATGCAGCTCAAGCCAAAAAACGAATGGAAAAATACGAAAGACAAGCAAGAGCTGGTTAAAATGATGTCTGAAAAACTGGAAAAAATTCCAGGTCCGCTGCTCAGTTTCTCACAGCCAATAGCCGACATGATCGATGATTTAATCGCTGGTATTAGAGCCGAACTAGCTATTAAAGTCTTTGGAGACAACCTGGTCAAATGCGATGAAATTGCTGCTGCAATTGAATCTGAAATTGCCAAAGTTCCTGGTTCAGCCGATGTTCAACGCGAACTAATTTTGGGTCTTCCGTTGTTGTCGGTCAAACTTAACCGTCCTGAGATTGCGCGCTATGGCTTGAATGTAGTTGAAGTGCAAAATATCATTCAAACTGCAATGGCAGGTCGCGTAGTTTCTGAAATTATTGATGACACTAGACGCTTTGGTCTCTTGCTTCGTTATCCACTCAAGTATCGTGACACTATAGAAGACATTTACGAAATACCAGTTGAAACTCCCTCTGGTGCCGTAATCCCGATGAAGCGCCTGGCGAAAATTTATAAAGAACGTGGCACCGTGCAGGTTAACCGCGAAGACGGATTGAGAAGAACTGCGGTGATGTCAAATGTGAGAGGACGTGACCTTGGCAGTTTTGTGCAAGAGTGTCAGGAGCGCGTGAAGAAGAACGTCAAAATTCCAAAAGGCTACAAATTAGTTTGGGGTGGACAGTTTGAGAACCAGCAAAGGGCGATGGCTAGACTTTCTCTGGTTGTGCCAGTGGTGCTCTTGATTATTTTCATTCTCTTATTTGCTTCCTTTAATTCTCTTAAGAATGCTGGGCTTATTATGCTCAACGTCCCATTTGCTATGGTTGGCGGCGTTGTCGCTCTATTTTTATCGCACCAATCGTTATCTGTGCCAGCCATTATTGGGTTTATCGCCCTTTTTGGGGTGGCTGTGCAGAACGGGGTTATTATGGTCAGCTATATAATGCAACTGGAACAACGTGGTTATCCAGTTGTGCGTGCTGCTGTTGAAGGAGCGACTATCAGACTTCGACCAGTACTTATGACAGCGCTTGTGGCAATAATGGGACTACTTCCCAAAATCTTTTCCACAGGCACGGGAGCGGAAGTGCAAAGACCGCTTGCCACAGTGGTTCTGGGAGGACTGGTTTCTGCAACTCTCTTAACGTTGATTGTGTTGCCGACGATTTATACTCTCATTAACAAAGACGCCGAAGATAAAATCTTAGTTGAGGAAGAACCACATGCCGAACCAAGCTAAAAGCCTGTTTTTAATAACAACAGCTTTTTTTGCAAGCGTATCGCCAGCCTGGTCTGTGCCACTAAATATGGTGACAGCCGGAAATGATGTGGGTCAGTCTATCGAAACTCGAATAGATACCGAAAAAATGGGATTAATTCTTCTGCGCAATGGTCTGGTCAAAATGCAGGGTAAAAATATTACCGTGCACAGCGTCCCAGAGTGGCTCTTTGACCGTCAGAAAGTATTGTCCGGCAAAATGATCTCGTCTAAATTTGGTGGCACTTCAACAATTTCGGGACTGGTTTATTTTTTTGAAGGCGACTATCTTTCGCACTTAGACAAACAACGAAATAAAGACTCAATCACTTTGACTGATGGTCGTGTCTTTACAGGTAAAGTATCAAGTATCAACGACCAGAGCATCACTTTTAGAACATTGCCTGGCGGTAAGATTGCAGGAACTTCGCAAGATTTTAAGTTCAGCGACATAAAACTGCTTGACTCACCACGAGCATATTTTTTCACCATTCCAGTGAGCGATGTAAAATTGACTGATGGAGCCTCTGGGCTTGCAGCAGATGCAAAAGCAATTACATTTGTTCCCACTGGTGCATTTCGCAAAACTGGTTGGTTTAATCAAAAAGCAAAAGCAATTGAACCAAAATCGACTTTGCCTGGAACTGAAGGCGGTCCTACCAAAGCTCAGATTGCAACACTCGTGATGCTCGATATAATCAACGATATTTCGCCTGCAATTATTGCTCCTATTGTTGGTGCTTACGGCTCAAGCAGTGCAAACAAATATTTGCAACAGTTCAACATTCAGCAAAACGCAAGCGGTGCGCCAGTCTTTCCGTACGGACGAGTAGGCGAGTTGCTTGGACCTGTTCCTCAAAACTAAAAATCCAAATCAGACCTAGTCGCTCTCTAACAGCGGAATGCCGCATGCCATCTCGAGTTCGGTAAACGCGTCCTGATATAGTTGAATAGCTTGCAAGTACAAACTTCTGATAAGCACGTTGTTTTGTTGTGTTTGCAAAGTAGATGTAATATCAGATTGACCTACTTCATAACTGCGTCTTGCCAGGCGCGCCACTTCAAATGAGTCGTGCAAAATATGTTCTTCGTAGTTTTGTAATTTTTGTCTGGCTGCAAGCAAATTGTTATAAGCAGAGCTAACTTCACCGATGATGATATTTTTCTGTGAACCAACCTGATAATTCAATTGTCTTGCGAGCGCCTTGAACTTAGCCAAATCGCCCTGACCAAAATCGGTCAAGTTAGTAGGCATATTGACCCCGAAATAATAAGCGGAAAGGCGCGGACCAGAAGGCAAGTTATAAGTGTTCGAGTTGCCTGTCCAGTATTGTACGTTAGGAACCATGTTTCCATAAGTGCGTTGCAAATTTGCTTTGTTAACTAGTAATTGTTGGTCTAGACTTTTTAGTTCGTATCTAAATTTTTCAGATAGAGCAATAAAGCTTTCCAGTGGACGCTCAGGGCGAGAAAAGTCGGGCAACAGTGGATGCTTAGTCTGGACAGCATTTTTAGCTTCGCCTAAAAATGCAGGAAGGCGTGGTACCGTAATTGGTGCTTCGGCTTTGCGTCCTAAAATAATATTGAGCTGTTGCTTAGCTCGAATAACACGACGCTCAGCCACCAGGCGCTCAACGTCGTATTGTGATTCTGCAAGACGTGCTTTGAGTAAATCCAGTTCGGGAACGTCGCCTGCTTGAAAGCGTTTTTCTGTCACCACGCGCAGTGTGTGTGCCAACTCATATAAGTTGGATTGTGTTTCAAGAGTTTCTTGTGCGACCACTACTTCGGTGTATGTGCGACGTACTTCGGCTCGAAGTCTCCAGAGGTCAGCCATTAAGTCAAGCTTTTGTTGATCAACGAATTTTTTAGCTACGATTAAGCGAAAAACAAGTTTCCATGGCGGTTCAACTGTAATGATTGTGCCAGTTCTAAATGTTTGTTCTGCTGCAACACCGCTATCTTTGTTGAATTGCGGACTGGCCTGTTCGGTTGCTCGCATGAACTCAGACTTAGCCACCGGAAACAGCGCACGAATAGCCGCTGCTCGTGGACTTTTAGCAAGAGCTTCATCAAGCGAATTGAAAATTGAAATGCCATCACCTGAGCGCGAGGGATCAGAAGGGCTGGTTCTACCGTCTGCATCTACGTCATAGCGAATAACAGCAGACACTGATGCATTGGCAGGTCCACCAGGCTCTGTGTCCGTGCTGCTCATGGGCATTGGTGGAACATTTGAATCTATATTGCGCTGACCGGCTTTGGCAGAGTCGTCTATAACTGATTGAGGTCCGCCCGGCGCCTTGTAATTAAGCTCCGGCAAGTTCTGGGCTGGATCGCCTGTGCTACCGGCAGGTTTTGAAAGCGGCGTCGATGCGGGAGTCATTTCGACCCGAGAAGTATTGGTCATGGGTGCTGACGGTGCGGACATTGACGGTGCCGGACCTTGGGCTTGGGCGTGTTGGCAAGTGGCGCTCAAAGAGGTAAGGCTATAAGCAAGCGCTAGCCAGGCTTTGGGTTTATATTTTTTTGCCGAGTTTTTTTGCAAATTCATGAGAAAAGATCTCAGTTTCCATGCCAATCATAGGCTAATACGGCGTCTGGATATCATCTTTATAAGGCGTTGCCCTAACAATTTGCTAATATGGCAGGATTGCTCGCCGGGGTGGGCAAAAAGCGCGGTTGCCAGTATACATAAATGGAAAGAATTGCAGCATTGGAGACGGGATTTTGAACTGGGCAGTAATGGGTCTTTTATCCGCTTTATTTGCCAGTCTTGTGGCCATTTTTGGAAAGCTCGGTATGAAGTCGGTCGATTCGCTTACGGCCACCACTATTAGATCTATTGTGATGACTGCTGCACTTTTAATCGTTTTTGGCGTGCAATTTTGGTACAGCAAAGCAAATAATTTGACCACCTTCAATTTTGACACCTGGAAATTTGTAGTACTCTCAGGACTTGCAGGAGCTGCATCTTGGCTCTGTTATTTTCAAGCGCTCAAATTAGCCGATGCAACCAAAGTGGCAACACTAGATCGCCTCAGTTTGGTTTTAACTTTTATATTTGCCATAGTTTTTCTTGGCGAAAAACTGACGTGGAAATTAGCAATAGGTGCAGGTTTACTCGTGGCAGGTAGTCTTGTAATTTGTTTATGAGTTGAATGTGATTTAAATGCAAATTCAAAAATCGAAATCAAGATTCGACCTGTTAATTTCACCACAAGGTGCCGCTATTTTTTCTGCCATTGGTATTATCACTATTGGTCTATCTTTTTACTTCTTCTATTTAGTATCGGTGCAGAGTAAGTGGGTAGGCACATACGCTAGAGTGACTGATGGGTCAGTATTTCATGTTGGGCGAAGACCGTATTTTTATAAAGTCCGTCTGCAATATAAATATGCCGTAGATGGAAAGGACTATTCAGGTGAGTGTGAATTGAGTCCTGAAAACACTGCATCGCCCGAAGACGCCAATGCATTGCTGGCTAAGTACACACCTAATGGCAGAGCGCTTGAAATTTACTATGATCCCAAAGAGCCTAAAAATTCTCAAGGCAATAAAGCTGAGCCAAATTTGCGAGCATGGCAATTTTTAGTAGGCGGAATTCTGTCTTTAATTGCAGGCTTGCTGATTAACAGTATTTCTGGCAAAAATCGTCGCCATTAGGACAGGCTCAATTAAGCGAGATAATGGCAAAACTCTTCTTCGGGTAGCATTTTTTTCAATTTTCTCATGGCAAGATAAGAAATTTTGCCGACCTGATCGCGTGTCAGTCCAAGCTCGGCTGAAATGTCGCGCAAGCTTCGTTCTTCATCGCTACCAATGCCAAAGCGCATTGTGATTACTCTGCGTTCGCGCTCAGAAAGCTTCTCCAGAAACTGAAGCATTCTTTGTTTTAAATATCTTGATTCTAAATTGCTCACTAACTCCTGGGCAGATTCATCTTCAATGGTATCACCAATGGTGAGCTTGTCTTCGTCATTTATAGTGGCAGGTTGGTCTAAAGAAAGACACATTTTGGAACTTGAGATAGCGGCCTTAACGCGCTCTGGGCGCTCGTTCAGTTCGGCTGCAATTTGTTGTAATGTTGGTTGTTTACCCAGTTTCAATGACAGTTCGCAGCGCACTCTTCTAATTTTTGTCATCAATTCATTTAAATGAACAGGCAATCGCACCACGCGTGATTTGTTAGAAATAGCGCGGTTAATGGCTTCGCGAATCCACCATGCTGCATATGTTGAAAATCTATTGCCGCGATTTGGATCGAAATGACTAACGGCATTCATCAAGCCTATGCAGCCTTCTTGAAAAAGATCCGCATTCGGCAGCCCTTGATCGTAGCGTCTTGCAAGAGCCGTTACCAGTTTGAGATTGGCCAGAACAAGCGCATTGGCTGCCTCTTTGTCGCCTGCTAAAGCACGTCTTCCAAGTATGGCTTCTTCTTGTACGGTAAGATTTTTTGCTTTGACTGGAGTCTGGACTGGTAATTGATATGCGAACATATTTGAGTCTCCTTGCAGGGTCAAAAAAATCCCTACCAACCATGTCTTGGTTGGCGCGTAAGATGAAAAACTTTAGTTATAGATGCGGCTCTAAAATGGACGAGTCACTGTATTCAATGTACTACTTAGGTAGATCCGGGCGCAAGTGCATTGTAGTCTAAAGAGTGCATTGTAGATTAAATCTTCCAATCGGTTAAAGATAGCGCTGTTTCGGTGTTTTGATGCGCGATTTTGGCAGGTTAAGTGTGTCCGTAAAACTACGTCTTAAAATGTAAGTGTAGTCTGATGGGTAGCTTAAAGGGTGCAGTGTTGTTTATTTTAGAGGTCCAATCATTTGCGTCATGTATTTGTATGTTTTGGGAAACGCAGTATCAATTCCGGCTGACCGTTTTTTCTCCTGCGAAACATAATGAGCAAATAACTCTGCAAAACACTCAGATTGTCCACCGCCATCGCTCTGCAAGTAGTACTCCCACTGCCTGCGTCCTTCGCCTGGAATTTTGGTTGCATCGCCCTGATAGATAGATTCAAATTCTTCGGATCTCGATGCATTTCTGAAATGGTCGAAGGCATGTCCCATCTCGTGCAAAATAGTACCTGCTACTTGGTGATTCGCTCTCATGGGGCTATTCTTCCAGGACACTCGCTCTGGAATATAAATCACTTTATTGTGATACATGCCAGGACAATTATCATATCCGCCACCATGCGTGTAACCGCGCGGGCGCTCTTGTACTAGGCTGCGATCGTCATCAACAATTGACGGCACAATTTTGACTTTCAATCCCCAAGAACTCATGTCGTCGCGAATACTTTTAGGTATTTGCGACAACCCCTCAAGAACTTCCTGGCGAATGCTTTCGCTGGCATTTGATTTGCGCGAAATTTCTATTACCGGAGTAGTAATTTTAGAATAATCGCTATTATTTTTATTTGTAGTTTCGCCAACAATGTTGCCTGGAGCCAGTCTCATCACTTTGCATGTATAACGCTTACCTGCGCGCTCAATGCCAAGAACTGCTTCTGAATTTTCAGGACCGGCAAATCGTTTGGTTATTTCGTCTGTAGTTAAATTCGCCGCGGGGATGCCGTCTATAGAAAGTATTCTGTCTCCAGGAATCAATCGTGCTTTTGCAGCAGACGAATTTTTGTCCAACGATTTTATGGTTTTATTTGAAAATAAATGAATGCCGATGTCCCCAATTTTGGCATCGACTGCTTTCACTTTTTCATCAGCGACCGCTTTGCCTATGCCCAAAGGTATAAGCGCGACTAAAAAAACGGCGGTCGTTACTCGAAGCTTTCTCATCCTATTAATAAGTATATTTGCCCGCTCGTTTTTGTACATAGGCATAACATTTCGGAAACGCTTTAGCCTGGTCCATGCCGCGGTGCGAGGTCTCGTTGCTGAAAAAACAGTGGAACAATTCTGCAAACATTTCAGATGGTCCTGCCGCACCTTCTTGCAAATAGACTTCATAAATGTGTCTGGTTTCATTGCTCAAACTTCTAGTGTCTTCGGCATACGCTTTTTTAAAATCGTCAGAAGTAGAGCAATAATTCTGATCGTCGAAAGCGTGCCCAAGCTCGTGCAGCGTAATGCCCTCAGCACCCTGATTTAGTGCCATTGGTTGATTGCGCCAGCCATTTCGCTCACCAACAAAAATAGTTTTTCTAAAGTCGTCATAACGCCCGGGACAATTGTCCCAACCACCGCCATGCGTATAGCCGCTTGGACGACCGCCGCGCAGCCCCGGGTCGGCATCAACAAGAGACGAGACTATTTGAATCTTGAGTCCTCGCTCTGCAAGGCGGTCGCGTATGGGCTTTGGTACTTTCTCTAAAGCTTTGAGCACACTTTTTTCGATATAGTCTGTGTCTTTGCTGCGCCTTGCAATTGTAACTGGTGGTGAAATCTTGTCTGGTTCTTTGCTTTTGGATTTGGGCTTGGGAAGCTCAGTTAGCCCGGCGTTTTCAAGCAAAGTTTTTTCACTAAGCGATCGAGTGGGGATGCAAGTAAATCGCTTTCCATTGCGCTCAAGCACAAGATAGACTTTTGTACCTTCCGGTCCGCTAACTCTGTCTGCAAGCTGTTCTTTGCCCATGTCTTGAGTAGAAAGACTATTTATAAAAAGAATTCGGTCGCCGTCTTTGATTCCTGCTTTTTCTGCAGCCGAACCTGGAAAAACTTTGCTGATTTTTCCATTAGTAAAGAAAGACACGCCAATAAAGCCTTTGCGTACTTCTTTTTTAGGCGCGTCATCTTTAGCAAGTGTCTGAGCGCTTGCAAGAAAGAGTGCGATTAACGCCAGACTAAAACTCTTTTGAAACTTTGCCGGTTTTTGCATTCACATGATACCAATTGAACGTGGCTGTGTGTGCTGAATCATCTCCGTCTGGAACGAGCTCGAAAACTTGAATGACATGTTCGCCATTTTCAAGTCGGTCATATTCTATGTTGCCTGTGACACCGCGCTCTTTTCCGGCTATTTTTACGTTAGCCATAAACTTTTTGACTTCAGGTCGGTCTGCCACCAGCTTTAGTGCCTGCGATTTTGATACACTCGCCGCTTTTTTCGATTTTGCGGGAGCCGATTTGGCATCGACATTGCCTTGAATAGTAATTAACAGCACAAGGGCGAGCAACAGTTTTTTCATTTGTCTTTTACCTCATTTAATTGTGCCGCCAGATTTTCCAAATCGGATTTATTCAAACTAGTTGTATAACTGTGCTTCTGATTGAAATAGTCCGGAGTGATTTCGACCATCATTGTAGCCTGCCACGACCTCTCTGCCTTCACCTGAATATTTAAATACGGCTCTTCGCTTGCAAGCACAGCCGTGCCAAAAAGCCCACGACTGAGTTTACTTATCTGCTCCCCGAATGCTACAAGTTGCGCCGCCGTTATTATTGGACCGCGCACTCTGACCATCGAATCTTCAGTAGTGCACAAAACTTCAATATCGAGCCAATCACCATCGTCTTCGTATTTCAAATCGTGAATGTCGATCTGGAGGAATTCGAATTTGATTTCTTTAGTCATGCTTGGTTATCACCTGGCTCCCAGTCCAGTTCCATTCGGTTGCATCGTGCCAACCTTTTGCGGTTCCCTGCATACTTCCTAGGTTAATCAATCGACCTTTGTAAATCTGCAGACCATTGTTGAAAGATAATTCAATTTGAGAACCATCAAACTCCCAGGTGGGGGCAGGGCGTAATTTTTCGTTTTCAACTTGAAGCCTCTGCTCATCCAAAAGTGTCACTGTAAAATCTCGTCCGCTGGACTGACTGATTTTCCATTTGGTTCCAATGAGTGATTCAGTTGTAATATCAGGAGCTTGCTCACCGATCTTTGCATTGGGAGCTATAATGCGAACTTGCATACCCATTTCTCTTTCTTGACTAAATACGAATAAGATTTTTTTCTTTCCAGTTAAAACTTCCGCAGGGGTGTCTTTTGCCGGAAAAATTTCTTTGATGATCTTTATTGCTTGATTTTCAAATTGTCGAGATCTGGCTTTGTATCGATCAGATGATACTATTTCACTGACTTTTCCATCAACACCTAAGGACGCGGATATTGCTAATTCCTGCAATTGCAAGACTATTTCGCTTGAATTTTTGAGCCTGGGATATAACGAAGAAGCTTGGAATTTATGTGCAATAGTCTCTGCCCATAAGTTTTCTTTCTGTAATTGAATATTTTCTGTCATTCCTGATCCAGCAAATGCTGGCGGCAGAAATGAAAGGAATATGATGATTGAGGCTATGAAAATTCGAAATTTCATAGCCAATAGTTTAACTCTCTTGAATAACAACAATCAAAAGTCTTTATGGAAATGAAAACCATTAACTGACTACTATTTTCACGGTGCTATCATGGTTGTGGTACTTCATTGGATAATAGGTTTTGAATCGGCTTTTCGCTCTCTTGAATGCAATGCTTTTCCTGGTGTTTTTCGGCACAGGACAGCTCTTTTGCATATGCGAGGCGGAAGATTCTTGTGGCGGTTTGCAAAACATTTTTGCATCCGCACAGGCTGACAACGCCACTTTTCATGCGGTCCAACACTCTACCGGAATTGTTAATCAAGACTGCTGCGACCACTGCCAGAGCGGGGAAGCAAGTGCGGGATCTATAAATCCAAATAGTTCTGAAGTGGAGCAAATCGCTTTTCATCAGCGCGATGACGTGCAACTAGCTCCAAGCAGGTGCGAACTTTATCAGCTACATCTAGGACGTGCACCGCCTCTTTGCGGGCACTTCAACCTGGACAAAATTTTCCTTGCCAAAGGTTCTTTGCTTGTTTGAAATCAGACTTAAACGCAATCAAGTAGCATTTATGTCCGGTGGAATTTGAGCATGAGTATTTTTGGAATCAAAAAACAGATAAGCAGCTTTGCGTTGTGTCTATATCTGACGGCGGGGTTTGCAGGTTTTGCCAGCGCCCACGAGGGCGACAACGAAGCCTTTCAACATTCGGATAGTTCGGGGGCACCTACAAGAATTGATATCGATGAGCAGGCAGTAAGAGCACTCGAAATAAAAGTAGAGCCAGTCAAATCAGGAACGGTCAAGAATTCACTACAAGCAACAGGCGAAGTCAAGGCTGCGGAGACGCAATCATTCGATGTAAATCCTTCTGTATCGGGTGTGGTTAAACAAGTCTTCGCCAAGCAAGGCGATGTAGTGAAGAAAGGCGAAGTTCTTGCCACTGTTCATAGTATTGAAGTAGCGGACAATCTCACTAAGCTTATTAACGAGAAGACTCGCATAAGTGGCGAGATTGCTAAGACCAAAACGCAGTATGCAAGCGATATTAAACTTCAACAAAACACAGTAGACTTGGCTAAGGCCACTTTTGACCGTGAAGAGGGCATGCTCAAAGAGGGCATTTCGGCGCTTAAGAATTATCAAGTTGCTAAGAATGCCTATCAATCGGCCCAGGTAAAACTTTCCACCTTGCAGCAGCGCCTCGTGCAGGATGTGAAACTTTTGGAGAAAGAGCTAAGCGTTACAGTTTCTTCTGCAAAAGGGCAGTTGAGAATAATGGGCATTTCCCCAGCCACTGTTGACGCCGCTTTAAACTCTGGTCAGGTAACTGCGAGTTTGCCCATAATTGCACCCGTTAGTGGCACTATCACTACCCGTAATATCACACTTGGGGAGCAGATTGATGCGGAGCATACAATTTTTTCTATCGTCAATCTAGATCCGATCTGGGTTATGGTAGATGTGTATCAAGAGCAGATTCCTCGCGTTAAGCTCAATCAGGAAGTTTCAATCACAACGCCATCGCAAGAGACATTGCGTGGAACTATATCGTCTGTCGGTTCTGTAGTAGATGAAGAGACGAAGACTTTGCACGTAAGAATAGTTGCTCAAAATCCTAAAGGCATTTTGCGTCCAGGTATGTTTGTTGAGGCGCTTATTTCCACCGGCGATGGCAATAAAAAAGGGCTGGTGATACCAGAATCAGCCGTAGCTTATTTCCAAGAAAAGCCATATGTTTTTCTTCGGCATGAGAAACATTTCGAGCCGAAATTTATCACCATAGGCAGTCGCTCAGATGAGCAAGTCGAAGTGATAGACGGATTAAAGGAAGGCGACATGGTCGTTTCATCGGGTTCTGCGCAATTAGCCGCCCAGGCGTTGCTCAAGCCAGATGCCAATAAAGAACATGGCAACGAAGAGAATCAAGACCACGATGAGCACGCGCACGAGGGTGCCAAGCAAGCAAATGCGCCGGTGCAAATGCTTATATTTTTCTTTGTAGGATTTGCCACTGCTTTTGTTGCAGTACTTATTTGGATTGCTGTGATCAAGGGCAACAAAAAATCGAGTACAAGCGATGCTGAACAAGATAATTAGATGGGCGATTAAAAATCCCTGGCTGGTCAACATGCTTGCCCTGGTTTGGTTTGTGCTTGGTGTGCACTCGACTATGACTATGCCAGTCGACGTCTTTCCGGATTTTGCACCCATACAAGTAGTCGTGCTCACAGAGGCTCCTGGCTATGCGCCTGAGGAAGTCGAGGCTCTAGTTACCAGACCGCTTGAATCGGGCATTAATGGCGTCGCTAATGTAAAAGTGGTTCGATCTATTTCGACTATAGGCTTGTCTGTCATAACAGTTATTTTTCAAGATAACAGTAATGTATTTACCGCTCGACAGCTCGTTACAGAAAAACTGAGTTCGAGCCGAGGCGACTTGCCAGATGGTGTTAAAGAGCCGGTTCTAGCGCCAATTACCACTGCTGCTGGCGACATTTTAAAAATTGGCATGTATTCAACTGGCAATACAAGTACGATGGATTTGCGCTCGCTTGTTGACTGGACAGTACGCTTGCGCTTGATGGCAATTTCCGGTGTGTCAAACGTAGTCACCATTGGCGGTGACGTCAAACAATATCAAGTTCAAGTCGATCCTGAAAAATTAAAAGAATACGACGTCACGTTAAAAGACGTAGTGGAAGCAGCCAAAGGCAGTAACATCAACGCTGCAGGCGGCATACTGCGCACTCAGGATAGCGAAAAATTGATTCGCGGTTTGGGTCGTGTAACCTCTCCTGCAGACATCGGCGCCACAGTAATTAAAAGTCGCAACGGACTGCCTGTGTTATTAAATAACGTTGCCAAAGTCGAGCTTGGACCGCAATTCAAATACGGCGATGCCATCGTCGATGGACACCCCGGTGTGGTCATGACAGTAATGAAGCAGCCCTGGGCAAACACCCTTGAGACCACGCGTTTGGTCGAGCGCGCCATGGAAGATTTGAAATCAAGTTTCCCTTCCGATGTCAAAGTTGTGACCACATTTAGACAGGCAGATTTTATCGAGATTGCCGTTAAAAACGTGGGCGAGGCTGTCATTTTGGGCGGCGTTCTAGTAGTCATAATCTTGTTTTTCTTCTTGCAAAACTGGCGCGCTGCCATGATTTCGCTCGTTGCAATTCCACTCTCGTTGCTTTCTGCAATCATTTTGCTCAAATGGCAGGGTTTCACTATTAATACGATGACACTGGGAGGGCTGGCTATTGCCATTGGCGAAGTGGTGGATGATGCCATCATTGATGTCGAAAATGTCTGTCATCGTCTGCGCGAAAACAAACGAGCCCAGCCACCGAAACCAGTCTGGCGAGTGATTTACGCAGCCTCGTCAGAAGTGCGCAATTCTGTTGTTTACGCCACGTTTATAGTAGCTTTAGTCTTCTTGCCAGTTGTTTCCTTGAGTGGGCTTGAAGGAAAAATATTCAGCCCCCTTGCTAACGCATATCTCATATCTTTATTGTCATCGCTGGTAGTGGCACTCACTGTTACGCCTGCACTTAGCTATTTGTTATTGGGCAACGCAAAGTCTATTCCAAGTGGCGAAACCGCTCTAGTTGTGTTCTTGAAAAAGATCTACAGTCAGGCGCTTGATATAAGCCTCAAATATCCAAAATCGGTGCTTGCAGGCTCTGGGCTTCTGCTTGCTCTTTCGATGCTCCCTTTGTTTGTAATGGGAACGACCTTTTTGCCCGAGTTCGACGAAGACAATGTGATTGTGGTGGCAACCTCGATGCCTGGCACGAGTCTAACTACAACGACAAATATCGGCAAAGAATTAACTTCGCATCTGGTATCGCAACATAATGTTCTGGCAGCCGATCAGCGAGCCGGACGTGCTGAAGGTGGCGAAGATTATGGCGCCAGTAATTTTAGTGAATACGATATTCGACTAAAACCAGACAGCAAAAACAAGAAAGATATCTTGTATCACATACGCCACGAGTTCTCGCATATTCCCGGGCTCATAAGCGACTCAGGATCTTATTTGCAACATCGCATGGATCACGCTTTATCGGGTGTTAATGCTGCAATTGCAATTAAGGTATTTGGTCCCGATTTGGATGTTTTGCACGAAAAAGCAAAAGAAATAGAATCGGTAATGAAAGGCGTCAAAGGTGCCGTAGACGTACACGTGGAGCCAATAATTCCAGTTCCGCAAGTTTCGATAAAAATTAATCGCACCGCAGCAGCGCGCTATGGTGTTCGCGTCAAAGACCTTGCAGACTCGATTGAAGCCGCATTTAAAGGAATGGCGGTGTCGCAAGTACTCGAAGGTCAAAAGGCGTTTGACTTGTATGTGCTCTTTGCGCCTGAATTTAGCAACAAAATGAGCGTAATTAC
>CAZSHS010000017.1:0-26645 GCA_964606665.1 uncultured Candidatus Obscuribacterales bacterium
GTGGCGCGCTCTGATGCGCATTTGCTTGACGTCAGCGAATTGATGAAAGTTTTTGGTGGAGGTGGACATCCAGGCGCTGCATCGGCTGTGGTTAAAAACGGTAATATCATTCAAATTCAAGAGCAATTGCAATCGCTCTTGCCGGACAAAATCAAACCTCAACCCACTGCCAAATCTTTAATGACTTCGCCTGTTCGGACCATTAGACCATCGCTTCGTATGGCAGAGGCCCACAGGCTAATGATAAGGCTCGGTCAAGATGGGCTTGTGGTCTGTGAAAATGGGGAAGTGGTAGGAATTGTCTCGCGGCGTGACATCGATCAAGCTATTCATCATAAGTTAGATCACGCTCCGGTGCAGGGTTTTATGAGCCGTCCAGTGGTGAGTGTGCCACCGGATGCCAGTCTGGATCAGATCCAGCAAATGATGGTGGTCGAGGATATTGGACGACTTCCCGTTCTGGCTCAAGATGGAGAGTTGCTTGGTCTTGTTACCAGGCAAAACGTATTGGAAGCCGTTTATGGACGCGGTTCGCAAAGAGCCTCAAAAGAATCGGTTATTGGCAATGACCCCGTATACGGGGAGGTTCGCCAGGACGTAAATGAATTTTTGCCTGTCACCAAATCAGGTGGCACTAATGCTAAACGTCAAAGAGAATTCGATAAGTGTTTCAAGGCTATTGATTCTGAGATATTTGAGTTGTTCACTATCATCGGCAAGGAAGCGGCCGAGCTTAATATGGTAGCGTATGTGGTGGGTGGTTTTGTGCGCGATACTATATTAGGTGTCACGCCGGCTAAAGAACTTAAATTCGATCTTGATTTCGTGGTGGAAGAGGGATCTGCAATAAAATTGGCTGAAAGACTGGCTTCTAAATACAAAGACACGTTTGAAATACTGGTTAGTCACGAGCGTTTTCAAACTGCTACGCTTTCCAGTCCCATAAAAAGTGTTCGTGAAATAGACTTGTCTACTGCTCGCACTGAATATTATGAATTCCCAGCAGCACTTCCTGTAGTCGAGGCTTCGTCCTTGCGTCAGGATATTTACAGACGAGATTTCACCATTAATTCACTGGCTGTTTGTTTGCATCCCGACAAGGATAAATTCGGACAATTGATTGATATTTACAATGGCTATGAAGATCTACAAAGGAAAGTCATTCGCATTTTGCATCCTTTTAGTTTCATTGAAGATCCAACCCGCATTGTAAGAGCGGTGCGTTTTGCTGCTAAGTTGGGATTTCATCTGGAGCCAAAAACAAGATATCGAGCCTGTCGAGGCATTAGTGTTGGTTTATTTAATGGGCTTGGTGGAGTACGGCTGAAAGAAGAGATTCGCTACATTTTAGAATCAGACAAAAGGCTAGACGCTCTATCTCTCTTAGAACGATTGGGCGGCGGCTTGCGCTTTTTGCACGAAAAATTGAAATATGGTGCCAAAAGTAGAGTTCATATAAGAAGAGCTGAGCGCCTGCTTGAGCGTTATAAAGTAAAAGATGAATGGATAGTTTATCTTGGGCTGTTGCTTGGTCGTCTCACCAAAGCCCGCTTACAAGAAGCCCTAGACAGATTGCTATTAAGCAATCACCACAAAGAAATTATTCTCAACGCCAAATCTATCGAATTGAGTCTTGGACATACAGTTAAAGCGCTCAAGCGCAGCGAAGTATACAAACTATTCAAAGATCAATCTGATGAGACGCTGGCCATCTTAGCCAGCCTTGCTGCTCCTGGCACGAAAGTGCGAAGGATGGTTCTTTTATATTTAAATGAGTTAAGCTCGATTCAACTATTAATTGACGGCACCCAATTAATAGATATGGGAGTTCCTCAAGGTCCAAAAGTGGGCGCCCTCTTGACTTGTGCACTAGAAGCTAAACTAGACGGGCTTATAAGCACTAGAGAGGATGAAATTAGCTTCGTCAAACATCAAATCGCCGCCACTAAAGCCATTTCAAGTGATAGGCGATGATTATTACAAAGCTATTTTTTAGATATGCGCCTGTAACAATACGGCTTTGCGTTGTTGAAATATAATTACTTGTTTTGCAGAATGTAGTTGTGCCATGATGTCAACGTCTAAATTCTTTCGCCTGATAATCACATTACCCGATTGTCAAGCGAGGCGCCCGAAAGAAGAACCATGAGGGTTCTTACCCATTTGACCAGAACACCGTTGACAATGAAAATATTTTCAGTATTGTATTGGACACTGCATTTCTAGACTTCTGAAATGTCATGGCAGAAAGGAACCGTTGGTGTTAAACCAGGAATTCATGAATAACAAATACAACTCAACTAAAAATGTCAGCTTAAAAGCGTTTCAAGGCATTTTAACCTTGACTCTTTTGTCCAGTCTTTCTTTGGCTGTTC
Source organism: uncultured Candidatus Obscuribacterales bacterium (assembly GCA_964606665.1). Lineage (GTDB taxonomy): Bacteria > Cyanobacteriota > Vampirovibrionia > Obscuribacterales > Obscuribacteraceae > Aved-18. The sequence continues at coordinate 2,376 of CAZSHS010000017.1, forward strand.
CGCAATTAAGTTCGGACTACACGTCTGCCAAAGCCGCAACTGACGAAGTTGCCATAACTTCATCTGATATCGGCGGTGATTCTTATAACGTTTGCAAACAACTAATCAAAGCTCCGGCTGATCAAATCTGGCAAATATTGTCTGATTACGACAATGCTTATCGCATTTTCGGTATGGTCAAAGCTTGTAAAGTTTTGGAAGATAACGGTTCAGAAAAAATCATATCTCATACTGTTGCGCCATCTGGACCTGTAGGAACCTTTACTTATACATTGAAAGTGAAAGAAAAAGGGCCGTATTTTATGGAGTGGACCCGAATCAAAGGTGCCTTCAAACAAGTCAAAGGCTATTGGAAGCTTGAACCCCAAGACGGTGGCAAATCAACTTTGGTCACTTATGCTTCTTTTGTTGATGGTGGAATGTTCATTCCGCGTCCACTAATCAAAAGACAATGTCGCATAGACATGCCAAATGTGATGACAACACTTAAAAGTGAAGTAGAAACTAAAGTCAGAATCGCCAGACGTCCTGGACATAACATCCAGTAGATTAGGCATTTCGCTTGTTCGAATTTTATCCTTCTAGAAAATAAACCGATATCGGTTTATTTTTTGGTTGCGGATCTTGTAGGTGCTGATTGCGGTTTTGTTGTCAGTAAGATTTTCGATGCTAGAATGCTTGCTTGAAATGATTTGAGGAGAGGTACCGAAGCGGTCATAACGGCGCCGCCTCGAAAGCGGATGGCTTAATAGGCACGTGGGTTCGAATCCCACCCTCTCCGCCAGTTTGTAGTAAGAAATGAAAGCGGTAAGAACATGAAAGTTGGACTCATCGGCTTACCGACATCAGGTAAAACAACAGTACTGAACGCGACCAGTGGCGGAAGTGCTGAAGTTCGAAACTTTGCGGCAGTGGCTGATACCAGCGCCAATTTTGCTGTGGTGCCTGTCCCAGACGAGCGACAAGACTGGCTGCGCGAACACTATAAGCCAAAAAAGAATGTACCTGCCACCATCGAGCTTGTTGATGTAGCCGGAATGTCTTCGGGTAGTCCTAAAAAAGAAGAATTAAGTCCACAGCTTTTGAGCAATTTGCGTCAAGTCGATGCACTGGTTAATGTCATTCGTGCTTTTGAAAATGAGTCAGTTCCGCATCCTTCCGGTGCAATAGATCCATTGCGCGATGCGCAAAACCTGGAGTTAGAATTGATTCTTGCCGATTTGTCAGTGGTTGAAAAACGCCTTGCCAAAATTGATCAAGAAATCTTACGCAAAAAAGGAACAGACAAAAGTAAAGCAGAAGAAGAAAAAGAGCTGCTTTCCAGATTCAACGATCATTTATCTTCTGAACAGCCTCTGCGCACTTTTGAGTTAACCGCAGACGAAATGCAAAGTATCCGAGGCTATACTTTTTTGTCGCAAAAGCCATTGATGATAGTGGCTAATATCTCTGAGTCGGATCTGGAAAAAGAAGATCTTCCAGTACTTGCTAAGCTAAGTGAGTGGGCTAAGACTACTGGCACATTGATGATTAGTTTCTGCGCCAAAGTAGAAATGGAAATTGCACAGCTCAATAATAACGATCCAAACGAAGCAAAAGAATTCATGGATGCGCTTGGTATCAAAGAAGCGAGTCGCGATAAGGTGATTCGAGCTGCATATACGTTGCTGAAACAAATTGCATTTTTTACTGTTGGCGAAGATGAAGTGCGAGCATGGACCTTAACAAGAGACGCTTCAGCTCAAGAGGCGGCCGGAAAAATTCACAGTGACATCGCACGCGGATTTATTCGAGCCGAGGTGGTGGCGTATTCTGCCATTCACGATCACGGCGGCTGGAATCAAGCTAAAGAAAAGGGATTGGTACGTCTTGAAGGCAAAGAATATAAAGTGCAAGATGGTGATTGCATCAATTTCCGTTTCAACATTTAAGCAAATTGCATTTAAGCAAGTTGCATCTAAGCAATTCGCTCTTGTAATAACTCTGGCTCTAATTCAAACGTTTACTAATGGCTGCTCATCCTCAGATGTAAGTGTCGAGCGCAAGAAACCTGATATTAAAATTCGCTACTTCGATCCTAAAAACTTTGAAGGTAATTCTCCTGTCCCAAATTTGCAACCTGGCGAAAGTGCCTTAACTGAATGGGAATTCGGTTGTCAGACTAATTTTGATTTTGACATAGTGGAAGAAAGTCGCATGAGCACTGGTAAGACCTTTGTGCGACTGAAGGTCAAAAAAGTAAAAATGATTTTGAATGCTCCAATATTGGTCTGGCTTCCCAAAAATCCCGCACCAGATATAGTGGCGCATGAAAAAGGACATCAAGATATTTGTACACGGATATATTCAGAGTCGGATGAAATTGCTCGAAAAGCTTCACAATCTGTAGTCGGAAGGTTATTTGAGTCCGAGGGGGACACGCGCGAAGAAGCTTGCAAAAAGGCGCTCATTCAAGCTCAAGAAGTGGTTTGCGCCATCTATCATCAAGATGTAAGCGATTATGCCGGATGCATCTCAGAAATCTATGACAGTTTAGACGAATCAGAAAAAGGCGAAGCGCAAGAACTAGTGCGCAGAGCGTTTAGCAATTACAAAAGAGTTTCGGACAAGAAAAAATAGTTTGGAAAAATAGAGGCTAGCTTAAGGTTTGAGCTGGACATATCCACTATCGAAAAACATTATGTTTCCGTCACTGTCGACAGTCCAGGCATCAACTTGGCGGCGGAAGCGGATCTCCGCCACCGTACCATTTGTTTGATAGGTCGGACGCATGCCAGAACCAGATGTAAATGTTCTGTATTTGCCTGGAGCTGTGTCAATAACAGCCGGTGCAGGTGGTGTGCCTCCCCATTTGTGGGCGAAGTCATTTTGCTTTCCTACCAGTGGAACGGCACCACCGCCCACAGGTGGGCCTTCTGATTTTTTCTTGGCGCCTTCACCGGCTGAAAAAAGCATGTCGCCCGTGTAGGAGCCGCTTTTATCGCTTAAAGCAATCCAGATGTTATTTTTGATATTTCTATGCGAGTTAATTGCTGGATCTATCATCGGCTCGCCGTTGTGTTTGCCGCCAGTTGTTCCGCCTAAGATGCGTCCATTATCGCGAATGTATAAATCGAAAGTGTCTTTGAATTTGACAAATCCACCAGTGCCATTATAAGCGGGACCTAGATAAACCGGCACAATATGCAACATGGCACCATTCTTTACCGAAGACAAAGATTCGATACATAGTTGATTGTGACTTACTACGGCAAAATTCAATGGTGTGACTGTTTTTTTGAAATATTCGATATCTCCATTTGTTTTAAATCTCCAGACATGAGCAACTCCGCCCGGGATTGTGCCACCAAGTCCCGACGAAGTCCATCCAATCATGCCCGGAGCCGGGCCAAATGGTTGGAGAAAAACGCCTGTCTTAACAGCGCCTACATTTACTTTTGTGCCACCACGTCTGAGCCAATCGTAAAAGGCTACTTTGCAGGCATTGTGGGCTTTATGATTAGTGTCGACTGAATCCAAAGGCCAGGCGCTAGAACCATTTACTAGTGCCGATGTGCTATCTACTGGATAGTCTCCGCCAAAAGCAGTTAATACATCGCTGTTATCGTCGCCTTCATTGAGACATCCAGTGCTTGAAACCAAATCAGCAAATTTGCTTTGACCGCAGTTATAGAGCAGATAGTTTACCGGCGGTCCATCTGGATATGATACGACGAGTGCTCCCGGCGCTGGGAGCGGATCGTATACACTGGCTGGTTGAGCGCACGCAACAGACATGACACTGCGAGTGGTGCCGTTGTCATTTACGTTTTGGGTGGCTTGAGCGCGAACTATTGTGCCAAACTGGTAGGGAAGACCTGATACAGTGGCTTGAAATTTGTTTATATCAACTAATTTGACGTCTTCTCCAATACCTGCAAAAACCCAATCGACGCCGTCGTGGTTAATAGTGGTATAAGACTTGTATCGTTGACTGGTGGCTATATTTGAAGGCCATGTACCAGACCATCCAGTTGGCGTGTGCACATTAGTAGGAGCACCTCCAGTTATAGCTCCCAACGACAATTGAAAAGATCCGGCAGCCATTGCAGAGTTTCCCGCCATGTTCATTCTATTGTTGTTGTATGAATTGAGCGCTTCTTGATAGGGGCGAACGGTGGCTCCATTTTTATCTAGTGCGCTACCCGTTGGTGTTATTGAATCATTTAGTGCCGTCATTAATGAAGCTGCTGCAGTCTTGAGATTATCCAGATCCTGGCGAGCTAATATTTTTATTTCGTTGCCGCCATTGGCTGGACCTATCTCTTCTGCAATAAGATAATCGAGAAGAGTGGTGCCCATAATGGTGTTAATGCTGTGCACCGAATTGTCGTAACCATCACCAGATGCAGTGTTAGTGCCATTTGGTGCTGAATCTGACAATCCGATAAAGCCGAACTGAGGAGTATCGACTACTATTTTGCTCAGTTCGCGAGCAGCCGCAAGCGCTGCTGCTTCAATTGCTGATTTCTGTTGTGATTGAGTTCCGGAGAGCCGTACATAACTAATCGAAAATATGACAATTGCAGTGATGATCCCGAGCGTAACTGCAAGCACTAGTAAAAGAACACTGCCTTGCGATGCACGCTTTAGTTTCGAGATATTCATCTTTTTGCCCTCATCGGCTATTTCAATTTTATTTGAGGACTTCTCCTTGCGTCAATAAAGGGGTAACACGGTGTACGGTACAGCACTGCAAATGATGCGATTCTATTTTTTCGCTTTGGCTTGAATTGCAGCTGACACTGTAGCGGCTTGTCTTTCGAAGCTAGATGCTTCGCCTCCTCGACCATTATTTTTTAGCACCTCAGCAAACCAGAGAAGTGCCCAGGCATATTGCGGCATATCTTCTGCTTTTTTGTCTTTGCCTATTTTGGCTTCGAACTGTGCTTTTGATGAAGCTAAGAATCCGTTTGGATCTTTGAGTATGTCAGTTTCTGGAAGAGGAAAGAATTGAAGCGCCCAGCGATTTACGCTGCCTTTAGAGTTGGTTTTGAGAGAGTCCAAATTGCAAGCGGCTTTAGGTTCTTCCTTGGCATGAATCGGTTTTGAATTTTTAGCTGCTTTGTAAGTTTCTTTTTGAGTTTCAATACTGGTGCTGAGTGACTCGATATCTCTTGTAAGTGTTGAAGTGTTTTGGTCTTTTACTTTCTGCTCGATAGACATCAAAGCATTAATAAAAGCGGCAGTGCCTACTCCCATTTGTTCCAACTCAGCAATTCCGGCAAGTAAATAGGCCCGCTCCGATTGCATTGGTCCTGGTGTCAATTCAATGTCATCTGCGGTCATTGTGGCAACGCCTTTAGATATTGCCACCGTTCCAAGCGCTTTTTGTACTTCAGAATCAAGAGCTTGAATCTGCGAAACAGGCACTACCACTTGTTTGTATTGCCCTTTGGAGCCGCCGACGGTGAAAAACTTGATATTGACTCTTGCAACCGAGCCTGCATCGCTTCGCTGTAGTGCTGTTTCTGCAATTCGCAAGGCTTCGTATTTATATTCGCGGTCGGGTGTGTCAGTTGGCATGTCAGTGGTTACATTGACCTCGTCGCCGTTGACTGAAATTTGCATTTTGCGACGACTGGCTGATGTGAGCATCAAATAGTTTTCAATCATTCGAGCTTTGTCTTGTATTGCGCCTTGTTTTAAGATGAGCGATTTAAGCAATTCATCTTGCGAAATTTGTCCCGCTCCAAATGCTGCCACGTCACCTTTGGTAATGGTTATGGATTTATATTGTTTGGGGTCGCGTGCCTCATAAAAATAGATGCTGACATTAGCTATGTCGCTTTTGCCCAAATCAAATAGTGTTTTGCTCATAAGCAGAGCTTCGATTTTGGTATCTTTTTCATTCGCCTGGTCATTTCTAAAAGTAGAAATAGTAGCAAGGCCTTTTGCTACGTTGATTTTCATTTGGGTACCGGGTGCAAGAATACGAGCCGAGTTAATGGCTTGAGTTGCCTCCTGGGAAGTGATAGCCAAAGCCGGGGCTATTGACGAGATTAATATGCTTAAGCTCAGAGCCGTTAGAGCCAGACTTCTATTATGCATGCGCGATTTATTCCTCCAAATGCAAACGCCATATTTCCTGGTCTATACCCGGGCATTTTGAGGATGAATCTATTATTTGAGCTGGACGTATCCATCATCAACCTTAACGCTGGTTGTTGAAGTTGATGTAGCGCCCGTGTCAGGATCTGTTGTGGTCGTGGTTGTTTCTATATAAACATCAACTTCTCGTCTAAATCGAATTTCAGCTACTGTTCCGTTTGTCTGATAGGTCTGGCGCAAGCCGTTGCCTCCTGATGCGTAGGTCTTATACTTGGAAGCATTTGTATCAAGAGTAGGTGTTGATCCACCCCACTGATAAGCAAAGTCGTTTTGCGGTCCTATCAATGGAACTGCACCTAAACCGGCCGATCCACTTTGAGATTTGGTTTTTGCACCAAGTCCACTGGAGTAGATGGCAGGACAAATACCCTCGCCTGAGCGATTGTTGGATGCCAACTGAATTGTTGCTTCATTGATTGGTGTTAATTTTTTAGCGACCAAGTCGTCGTCTATTGGCTCGCCGGCATGTTTTCCTCCAGATGACCGGCCTGGCTGTCTGGCGAAATCTCGCAGATACATGTCATATTTTGTTTCGAACCAGGCTGCACCTTTACTACCGGGATAAGCCGGACCTAGGTTTATGTTATCGACTTTGTGAATACTTGGTGCGCCATTGGTCAAAACTCCCAATGACTCCATAATCAATTGATTTTCTCCAACAACATAATATTTCAGAGGCTTGATTGTTTTGGACTGAAAAGTGACATCTCCGTTACTTGCGATGCGGTAAACATAGGCTATTCCACCGGGAATACTGCCGCCTCCCGCTGGTGCCCAGCCCACCATGCCTGGTGCTGCGCCCCAATCTAAGTCAATTGCATTTTTGACTGCGCCAATATTCACTTTTGTGCCGCCGCGTCTGAGCCAGTCGTATATTGCAATTTTGCAAGCGTTGTGAGCTTTGTGGTTGGGGTCAAGTGAGCCTAAAGGCCACAAAGAGCCGTTTGCAGAAAGCGAGCTTCCACTGTCTACTGGGAAGTCTCCAGAGGTGCAAGTTAATACATCGCAGTCGTCGTCTCCGTCGTTCATACAACCTGAGTTGAGAACCAGATCGGATAAATGTCTTTGGAAGCAAACACCAGTCGGAGGTCCGTCAGGGTAGGCAACAACTAATGCGCCTGGAGCTGGCAGTGGGTCGTAGACGCTTGCAGGTTGGGCGCAAGCCGAAGACATGATACTGCGGGTCGTGCCGTTGTCGTTTATGTTCTGAGTGGCTTGGGCGCGCACAATGGTGTCGTACTCGTAGGGCAAACCGCCGTGAGTGGGAACAAATTTGGCAGGATCGACAAGTTTTACAGTCTCTTCTATAGCAGCGAATACCCAGTCTTCTGTGCCGCGAGTAAAGACAGTATATGATTTGTATCTGCCATTGGCAGTTTTTGCCGCAGGCCAGGAGCTGCTCCAGCCTACGGGAAGGCGAACGTTGGTTGGGGCACCACCGGTGATGGCGCCTAAAGATAATTGCAGCGAGCCGTTTACGTAACTCGAATTACCCGCAATGCGAATACTGTTACTGTTATAGGCGTTCAGGGCTTCTTGATACGGACGAACGGTGTTGCCGTCTTTGTCGGTAGCTGAACCAGTCGGGGTGATTGAAGCTTGCAGCACAGTCATCAAGGCAGATGCAGCAGCCTTGGCGTTGTTTAAGTCTTGTCTTGCTAGCTCGCGCATTTCATTGCCGCCTCTGTTCGCGCCCAGATCTTCGGCTATCAGATAATCGACTAAAGTAGTACCAAGCAAAGTGTTTATGCTGTGAACAGAAGTGTCATAGCCGTCGTTCACTTGAGTTCCATTTCCATTTGGAGCTGAATCAGAAAGACCTACATAACCGTATTGAGGCGTATTCACGACTATTTTGCTCATTTCGCGAGCTGCTGCAAGAGCTGCCGCTTCAATCGCTGTCTTTTGCTCTGACTGGGTTCCCATAAGCCTCACATAACTCATCATGAATATGACAAGAGCTGTGATAATGCCTAGAGTCACAGCAAGTATGAGTACGAGCATGTTGCCTTTTGGATTACGACGCTTCCAAGAAGAAACTTTTCGTTTCATATGCACCTCGATAGTACTAAGTTTTGAACAATCTGAATTGTTCGATAGGAACGCCAGTGGATTTATGAAAAATTAAACCCAGCTAATATTCTGATCGTATCTGATCGTTTTGTAATGCGTCAATAGGTACTAAACCTAAAAAGCCTTAAAAAGTAGACTATGTATGATTTGATAGATTTATTCTAGTTCCCAGTCTGACTTACCACCTGGACTGTCCATCAAAGCAACGCCACAGGCAGTGAGCTTTTGGCGAATCAGGTCGGAGGTTGCATAGTCTTTTTTGCTTCTGGCTTCCTGGCGTAACTCAAGAATTAAGTCGAGCACTGATTTTGCAATTTCGGGGGTAACCAAACGCCTTGAATCTTCAAGGCTGAAGCCAAGAACTTGCAAATGGAAAGCAAGAAGTCCGGCCCAGTTGTCCTTTTGACTTTGGCTCGACTCTTTTGAAATTTTATCGGCCAGGTTGAAACAGGCAGATAATGCTTGAGCCGTGTTCAAGTCGTTATTCATCGCATCGTCAAAATCTTGGATGAAGTTAGTGCTAACTTCATCTTTAATTTGACCCAGTTTTGCTAAATCCTTGCGGGTTGGACTGATTGAATTTTTGGAAAAATTTGACCCGAATTTTGGCTCACCAGAGTGCTGAAACACTGCTTTGAGCAAGCGAGACATTGCCTGACGACTGGCGTTTAAACTCTCATTTGTAAAATCAATGGGGCTGCGATAATGAGACTGAAGTATGAAAAGTCTCACTGTATCTGGCGAATAGTTTTTCAAAATGTCGCGAATGGTGGAAAAATTTCCAAGCGATTTGGACATTTTTTCAGCCGAAACCTGGACAAAACTATTATGCATCCAATATTTTGCAAGCGGTTTTCCATGCAAGGCGACTGACTGAGCAATTTCATTTTCGTGGTGCGGAAAAACAAGATCTTCACCACCAGTGTGAATATCAATCGTTTCGCCAAGCACATGTTTAATCATCGTCGAGCACTCTAAGTGCCATCCAGGGCGACCCTCTCCCCAGGGAGATTGCCAGTTTGGGCTTGAAGTGGTCGATTTCCAGAGAGCAAAATCACAAGCATTTTTTTTGCGTTCAGCAAGTTCTTCCTGAGATAAAACTTGCTCGCGTGCACCAGATAGCAAATCTTCTACTTTGCGTCCTGAAAGAGCACCATAAGAGGCGAGTGCCATAACGTCGAAATAAACATCAGAACCACTTTGATAAGCGTGACCATTTTTTATTAAGCCTTCGATAAAATCGATCATCTGAGAAACGAATTCAGTTGCGCGCGGCTCGCGGTCTGGGGCTTGCACATTAAGTCTATGCATGTCATCCCAAAAAGTGTAAGTGAAGTGACGAGCTAACTTTTCAGGTGTGATTTCTAATTCGGCTGCTCTGTTTATTATTTTGTCGTCGATATCGGTGATGTTGCGAATATAGGTGACTTTGTATCCGCAATAGCGAAAATAACGCTGTGCCACATCCCACACAACAGTCATTCGAGCGTGTCCTAAATGACTCCAGTCGTAAACTGTGGGACCGCAAGAGTAGATGGTAAGCTCGTTTTCGCGCAGGGGCACGAGCACTTCTTTCTTGCCCGACAGTGTGTTGTAGACCTGAATTTGATTTTTATTGTCGGTCACTTTTAGATACTCAATTTTTTTTGCAAAGTGCTAGAGCTGCTTCAAGACGCGATTTTACTCGTGATTGGCCAAGGGCTGAAATGACAGAACCGAGATCTGGTCCGTGTGCTTGTCCCTGTAGAGCTGCTCGAATTGGTTGAAAAAGTTTTTTGCCTTTAGCTTGTGCTTCTTCGCCCACTTTGGAAACAATTGCTTTTGCGCCCACAGCATCTCCAAACGGGATATCAGATAATTTGCTTAAACAGCCTTTGAGAACCAAAGATGCGCTGTCGTCACTTAAGGCTTCTTTTTGTAATTCTTCTGAGATATCTATTTTGTCAGCAAAAAAGAAGGCGGCATTAGCTTTTACTTGTGAAAGTTTGGTTACGCCTTCGCGCACTATGGCGACTATTGCTTTGAGCTCTTCGTCTGAATATTGGCTCAAGTCAAAATCAGTCAAATATGGTCGTGCTCGATTTGTCACCACATCTAGTGGCAAATCGCGAATGTAGTGGGCGTTGAACCAGTTCAGTTTGTCCGGGTCGAACACTGCGGGGCTTTTGCTCACTTTGTGCACATCAAACATTTCTGCTGCTTGCTCTAGAGTGAAAAATTCTTCGTTGTTTGGTGGATTCCAGCTCATCTGAACCAGATAATTGACTATTGCTTCTGGCATGTAGCCATCTTGGCGATAAGCGTCGATATGTACGAATTCGCCATGTGCACGCTTAGATAATTTTTTATGGTCTTTGTCAAAAATCAAGGCTGCGTGTGCAAACTGTGGAGGCTTGACGCCAAGGGCTTCAAATAGTAAAAGTTGCTTGGCGGTATTGTGAATGTGGTCTTCGCCTCGCATCACAAGGCTCATATGCATGTCTATATCGTCTACAACGACAGCGAAATTGTATGTGGCAATCCCACTTGATTTAACGATAACCAGGTCACCGCCTAAATCGGAACTATTGACGTTAATCCGTCCCTTGATTAAATCGTCCCAGTGAATTTCTTGCGGCTCTTCCACTCTGAAGCGAACCGATGGCACTCTGCCTTCCGCTTCGTACCGCTCATGATCCTCTTTGCTCAGATTGCGACCGCGATTGTCGTAACGTGAGGGCAATCCCTTCTGAGACTGCTCTTCTTTGAGGGCGGCAAGTTCTTCAGGTGTAGCAAAGCAATGATAAGCGTAAGTGCTTGATATGAGCTTGTTTGCGATGTTTTGATAGTGCTCTTCTTTTTCGGTTTGACGATAAGGCGGGTAGGGACCACCTACATCGGGACCTTCGTCCCATGTAAGACCTAACCAGCGCAAACCGGCAATGATATCTTGGGTATATTCTTCGCGTGAGCGCTCGGAGTCTGTGTCTTCAAGACGCAAAATGAAGTCGCCTGCTTTGTTTTTGGCGTACAAATAGTTGTAGAGCGCTGTTCTGGCTGTGCCAAGGTGCAACTTGCCTGTCGGTGACGGGGCAATTCGAACACGATGTTTCATTTGAGTTTTAGTCTGGGTCATGAGACAGAGCATTCTAGCAGAAGTTCTGTTTAAGTCTTGTGTTAGTTCATGACAAAGACATCAACTGTCGCAACACCGGAAGATATCATGTTGAGCTGTTTGGCCGCTCCCATCGACAGGTCTATCACGCGACCGTGCGAATAAGGTCCGCGATCGGCTACCTTAACCACGCACGAGTGACCTGTGCGCTTGTTTCTGACTAATAATTTGGTCCCAAAAGGAAGGGTGCGGTGAGCTGCGGTGAGGTTATTGCAGTCAAATCGTTCGCCTGATGCCGAGCGACGACCGTGAAACTTGCCGCCATACCATGAGGCTTTGCCTGAAAAACGGCTTAGTCCCTGAGTATCGACATCTTCTGGTTCAATTCCAATCTGGCTTTGTGTGGCAATTGCATTTGCAGGTGCTGTAACTCGAATACCGGCAGCTTCTTTGATTAAGCTCAGTGCTTGAGCACTTGCAGCAGCTACATTGGGGCATGAATCTGGCACTTCGAATTTGATTGCCGTTTCATTGCCACATTTAAAAACACCTAGATTGTTCTCGCTTGAGGCTTGAAGCTGCTCTAAAGAACCACGTTTAGTATCCAGCCATTCTTGAATCTTATCGGCTAGCTTAGTGGCTTTATCTTCGCTTGCGCCAGGCTCGCCTTCACTTGTATAGGTGAGGATGTCTTTGCCGTTAATAGTCACACAAGCGTATTCGACTTTGTTGTCGATCCAAACAGTGGTGGAGATTTCAGGCTTGACCCGCTTTTCTTGACTGGGCTGCGCCATGGCGGAAGGGGACAGAGTGACCATGGTCACCGCTGCTAGAGCCAATTTATGCAGTGTGTTGAGATTATTCATAGCTACTTATCTTGCGACTTCGCCTTTGAATCGGGGTTTGAGTTGAGCAGGCGCCAAGTTACCAAAATTGTGACTAGCCCGTCAAAAAATAGTTGGCAACCTGGATATTTCTGAACCTGTAAGGGTTTTCGTGTTTCTGAAGGGAGTCTAATGTGAGCGCTGTTGACAGAACGGTTGACTATATGCACATGTAGTCCAATGGATATACCGGGCGTTGAAGTCCCGGGCCAGACTGAACCGATATCGGTTCATTTTCTGAGCGTCCTCTCATGTAAGGACACTGTAAAGGGCAAGTGGACGCTGCTGTTACGAAGTGTAACGATCGGCGCGGGTCGGATCAATTTAATCAGCGAGTATGCATGTAATGGGGTCGATTTAATAATTCAGACCAATTTAGTGCATATGAAAGTGGCTCACCAACTCGATCTTAGTCTTTGAGGCAAGATTAAACGCCTCTTTGAATCTTTGATTTCAAAGAGATAAACTGTTACGGGATCGTTACAAGAGCGGGATATGTCAAGTGGGCGTTTGAGCATAATTTTCTACATTCAAACCCATACGTTTTCTATTCCTATATATAAGGAATGCGTTCGTTAGTTTTCTCGACCAAATTCTTCTAGCCACTCACCATTCATGTCGAAGTTGGCGTAGACGTGCTGTACATCGTCGTGATTCTCTAGCGTGTCTATTAGTTTGAGCAAAGCACGCGCCATAGACTTGTCTTTGACTTCAACTGTGTTGTCTGGAGACATCACAATTTCCGCACTTTCAATTATGGCCCCAGCTTGGCGGCATGCGCTTTGTACTTGCTCAAAATGTTGTGGGGGGCAAATGGCTAAAAGACAGTCTTCCTGGTCCAATAAGTCATCGGCGCCAGCATCGCTGATTTTTAAAAGTAGCTCGTCTTCATCGAGTTTCTGGTCTTTGGCAATGCTTATTTCGCCTCGCTCTTTGAACATCCACGAAACGCATCCGCTCTCGCCCATATTGCCGCCGTTTTTTGAAAAATAGAAACGCAGATCGCCAGCCGTTCTATGTCTATTGTCTGTGGCGCATTTCACAAGTATGGCAATGCCGCCAGGTCCGTAGCCTTCGTAGGTAAGCTCTTCTACGTCGCTTGCGCCGGTTGTGCCTGCGCCTTTCTCAATTGCTCTATCTATATTGTCGTTTGGTACGCCTTCAGCTTTTGCCCGTTCAATGGCTGTGCGTAAGCGAAAATTTGCTTGGGGATCACAGCCCCCAAGCTTTGCTGCAACGATAATTTCGCGCGCCATTTTGGCGTAGACCACACCGCGTTTGGCGTCGACCACAGCTTTTTGTCGTTTTATAGTTGCCCACTTGGAATGACCAGACATAACCTTAGAGTTTACTGCAAAGATCCGTCGCAACAAAACTGTGCGGTTGTCATGAATTTGGTTTTTTTCTTCAACCGGGTAGAATCTGACTCCTGCCTTGTTTTGCGAAAGCATTTTTAAATGGCAGTTGTGCTAAGGGCAGTTTGACTGCATTTCCAACGGAGAAAAATATGCGTATCTTAACCAGTTCGATTCTAGCTTGCACACTTGGTTTATTGCCTGTGATCGGCATGAATTGCAACAGTGTCGGTAGTCAGGCTATCAGCAAAGAAAGAAAAACGTACAAAGTAAAACTAGAAAAGGACGTGGTACTGGGCGACGAAGCCATGATTCAGGGCAAGTTTGGCGAAGCTGAGAAGATGTATCATGATGCTATTCAGCGCAATCCCAAGAGCATACCAGGACATGTTGGCTACGGTATGGCAATGGCCAAGCAGTTTAAGCTTGATGCTGCCGAAGCTGAATTTAAAAAGACACTTGAATTAGATCCGCAAAACGCTCCCGCTCATGCCGGTCTTGCTATGGTTATGTATAACAGATTGCAGTCATCTAGTCAGACTATTCGCAATCAAACAGATGCAATTTTGAAAAATGCCGAAGCTGAAGCCAAAATGGGTTTGAATATTGACCCTGGTATGCCAGAAGCACACTACACTCTGGGCAATATTTATCGCACTCAGGGCAGACTGGATGAGGCTCTTAATGAATTTAAAGAAGCTCAAAAAAATGATCCACATTTTTCAGAAGCATTTAGCGGCTCTGGTTTAGTCAATTTATCCAAAGGCGATTACGCTTCCGCCGTTGCTGATTTCAAACAAGCAATCTCGCTTGCTTCGGGCAACTCTACTGCTCACTATGGACTGGGCAGAACTTATTTCAAACAAGGTCTGTACGATGAAGCTCTAAAAGAACTAAATACTTCGCTTTATCAAAATAGAAATAGCGCTCCAGTTTGGCAAACTCGCGGTGAAATTTATGCCGCTCAAGGCAACACCACGGCTGCTGTGCAAGCTTATAACGAATCTATTCGAATCAAGCCAGAAAATCCAGATCCATATTTGGGTAAAGCAGACATCACTGAATCTCGTGGAGATCTTGAACTAGCTATTTCGGACGTTCGATCCGGACTTGCTCTAAACCCGGACAGTACACCACTTCACATGCGTGTTGCCGACTTGAGTTTGAAATTAGAAAAATTAGACGACGCAATCAAAGAATATTCACTCGTGCTCGAAAAAAGTCCTCAGGATGCTCAAGCCGCTCAGGGGCTCACTCGTGGCTATTATCTCAAAGCAAATAAAGATGCCACCAGCGCCTTTTTTGTTTCAAATGAGTATGAAAATGCCAAAGGTATGATCGACAAAGCTGTAGCAATGAACCCAAACAATATGGAACTGCGCTTGGCTCAAATGAAAATGCGCATCATGGCTGGTGAGCCAGTAGATCTTAAATCTATTCAACCGCCATCCAACGATGGTGAGCGTATCGCTTATGCAGAAGCTCTGCTTGCTCAAGACAAGTTTGCCGAAGCCGACCAACAAATGGCTACAGTAATAAATAACGCACCAGATGCTAAAAGCGCTTTTGCAGTAGCTGATCTTGCTTTGATGATCAAAGATTTGAAAAATGCCGAAGCTGCTTTCAAAAAAGCATCCACCTTTCCTGGCGGTGAAGCTCGTGTCAAACGCGGCATGAATCAAGTGGCCAAAGCACGTGACGTGGCTAAGCAAGACCTTACTCTAGCTGATGATTTGTCGCGTAAAAAACAATTGCCTTCGGCCATCGACAAATATCATGCCTCTATATATGGTGACCCTAAAGTGCCGATGGCTCGCTACTCGCTCGCCTCGACTTTAGAGCGTGTGAAACCACAAGTTTCTAAAGACTTGAAGGAAGCCGTTGATCAATACAATGCTTATATCGCTTTAAGCCCAAGCATCCCGCCCAAAGAGCTCGAAAAGCTCAACAAAAAGATTGGTAATCTTAAAGAAAAGGCATATAAGCTCGAAATGAAAGAAAAAGAAGCTGCAGCCAAGCGCGGCGGCTAAAGCTGGTCTTTACAGCTACTTTCAAATAAAACAACAAAACACTACCTGGAAACTAAAAAATTCAGGTAGTGTTTGCTTTGAAGAGTTGTTATTATTGGGCGGTGGAGAAGTCGCAAAATCGCAATATAACTGTCTTTGGACTAGGTAGGAGCGGACTGGCTTCTATCAGATATCTGAAGCGTCTAGGTTTTGATATATTCGTTTCTGATTCTGCACCCAAAGAAAAGGTCTCTGACTCTGTTCACGCCGAGCTTAAAAAACTCTCAGTTGAATGCGAATTTGGTGGTCACACAGACCAGAGTTTAGCTAAAGCTCAATCATGCATCGTAAGTCCTGGAATGGCGCCCAATTTGCCCATTATCGAAAAGGCGCGCGAGCGGGGAATTGAAGTAATTAGCGATATCGAGTTTGCTGGTCGTAGGGCTGAGATGGCAAAATTGCCTATTGTTGCCGTCACCGGCACTAATGGCAAATCTACTACCACTGCTTTAATTAGCCACATATTGCAAGAAGCTGGATTCAACGCTCCTTACTGCGGCAATATCGGTGTGCCAATTTTAGAAGTATTGACCCAGACCGAGGAAGGTAAGAAGGTCGACTTTTTAGTGGCTGAGGTGAGTTCGTACCAACTTGAATATTGCACCGACTTTGCGCCCAAGATAGGGGTCTGGCTCAATTTGACTCCAGATCATTTGGATTGGCACCAGGGGCTTGAGCCATACATAAAAGCCAAACAGAAGCTTTTTTACAAACAAGGCATGTCTTCATTTGCTGTTTTGAATTTCGACGACCCCATAGTAATCGGCACCACCACTATGGCTGAGATTTATCCTTTTTCGCAGAAGTCAGAACTTGAAGGCTGCATTCAAGGTGCTTATGTTTCCGATCAGTTTATTTGTTTGCGTCGTAACATGCAGGTGCATGCATTATGTCGAGTGGATCAACTAAAGATAAAAGGCGCCCATAATGTGGAAAATGCTCTGGCGGCTGCTTCCTGTGCACTGCTTTTGGGCGTCGATGCCAAAATTATAGCCAAAGCGCTTCAATCTTTTACAGCACTCGAACACCGACTGGAATTTATAGACACCATAGATGGTATCGAATTTTATAACGACTCCAAAGCCACAAATACAGAGTCCACCATAAAAGCTCTGGAAGCTTTTGGCAATCAGAAAGTAATTTTAATTGCTGGTGGAAAAGACAAAGGTACGGCACTTGGCGATCTTGCCACCAGGGTAAGACAATGTACCAGCGCTGTAATTTTAATTGGTGAGGCGGCTGAGCGATTTAATCAAAACTTCAATTCAATGGGTGTGCAAAACATTCATCGAGTAGCCACACTTGACGCTGCAGTGAAACTGGCATTGGATCTCAAATCGGGACCCGTGCTGCTTTCGCCTGCTTGCGCCAGTTTCGATATGTTTAGAGACTATGAGGAGCGAGGACATGTCTTCAAAAATATTGTCCGTGCAAAACAGAAAGAGCTCGCGTCCCAAGCCAAATAACGGTCTTGGGTCAACGAGAAGAAAATCAGACGATATGAATGACGCAAGCGACCTTGCCGATATCTATTCTTCTGTTTTTCGCGGACTGCCAAATAAACATCTCATAGTAGTTGTCACTGCCTTGTGTGGATTTGGTCTGATGGCTGTTTTCAGCGCATCGGCACCGATGGCTTTGCATCAATATCACGATGCTACTCAGTATTTGAGAAAACAAACTATCGCATGTCTGCTTGGTTTTGTAGTGATGTTTGTAGTGAGCAAATATGACTATCGCAAGCTCAAGAAATTCGGTTGGCCTCTCTCCATTGTAGCTGTGATTATGTTGGCACTAACCATGGTGCCCGGTCTTTCCACCACTTCGCACGGATCCAGCCGCTGGCTCAATTTTGGACCTTTTCAGTTTCAGCCATCCGAACTTGCCAAAATAAGTTCAATCTTGCTCTTGTCGGCTGGATTATCCAGACATTTTTGGTGGCATAGACAAGTACTCTTTCGTATCGCTATAACCATCGGAATGGCCGCTATCGTAGTAAAACAGCCTGATTTGGGTAGTGCCATGTCCATACTTTCGGGACTGATTGCTCTACTTTATATAAGCGGCACCAACTCGATGTTGATGTTTGGCGCTCTTGGTGGCGGGGCTTTGCTTATCTGGCACAAGATTCAAAATACGCCCTATCAGATGAAGCGCATTATGAGCTGGATTGATCCTTATCAATTTCCGCAACAAGACGGATGGAACATCATTCAAGCGCAGTTAGCCATAGGATCTGGCGGTTGGACTGGGCTTGGTTTTGGTCAATCATTGCAGAAATTACACTACCTACCAGTACAACACGCCGACTTTATTTTTGCTGTAGTGGCTGAAGAGCTAGGACTGCTTGGTTGCTTGATTCTGATTGGACTCTTTGTTGCATTTGGATATTACGGATTCAAAATTGCAAGCGAAGCAACGAGTCTATTTGGCAGATTGCTTGCAATCGGTATCACAAGCTCGCTTTGCGTTCAAGCCGTTATAAATATAATGGTTGCTACTGCCATTATTCCTGTAACTGGTATCACCCTTCCATTTATTAGTTATGGTGGAAGCTCGATAGTAATTACGCTTGCGATGGTTGGTATCTTGCTTTCTATATCGCGCGATTATGACCCGAACAAGAAAGAGCCCACTCCAGCTCAAGCAGCCGAATTTAGCAATTAATGAAACATCGCATCGTTTTAACCGGCGGAGGTACGGGGGGGCATATTTACCCGGCTTTATCGGTTCACGACGAACTTTTGCTTCAAACACAAGATATCGACCTTCTATATATCGGCGCCAAAGACCACATGGAAGAGCGACTTGCAGCCAAGCGTGGCATAAAATTTTACGGTCTTGATGTTTCTGGATTGCCTCGCAAAGCGAGTTTATCCCTTATCGTCTGGGTCGCGCAGATGTCGCGCTCTATGTATGAGTGTCGCAAAATCTTCAAGGATTTTGCACCAACAGCGGTGCTTGGTACTGGCGGATACGCATCAGCTCCTGCTCTATTTGCTGCCAAGCAATTGAACATTCCTTTTGCAGTGCACGAGCCAGACGCTTATCCAGGGCTTGTGAACAAACTTTTTTCGCGCTGGGCGAACATAGTTTCGCTTGGTATGGAAGGGGCAAAATCTCGTCTGCCAGCCGTTTGCGGGCAGGTGATAGTAAATGGAAATCCAGTCGGTGCCAATTTCGTTAGTCCAATCTTGCATGATGCTGCTTGCCAAAAACTGGAGATACGCTCTGATTTAAAAACTATAATTGTCACAGGCGGCTCACAGGGCGCGCGCGCGCTGAATGAAACTCTCATAAATGCCCTGCCACAACTCTTAGATTCAGGCAAAATGCAGATTATTCATCAATGTGGCGAAAAGAATCTGGAAGAAGTAAAAAAGCGCGTTGATTCACGCTATTTATCATCGGGTCAATATATTCCCAGAGCCTATTTTGAAGACCTGGCACTGGCTTACGTGGCTTCAGATCTAGCTGTGTGTAGAGCTGGAGCGATGACTTTAGCTGAGCTGTCCGCCCTGGGCAAACCGGCTGTGTTCATTCCCTATCCTCATGCAGCCCAGAATCATCAGTTTCATAACGCCAAATATTTCGAATCGAAAGGCGCTGCTCGTGTTATCAGGCAAGACGAACTCAGTACAGAGCGTTTTGTCTCTACCATTCTAGAATTGGTGCTGCCTGCAAAAGATAGTGAAACGCTTTCTAGTATGCAAAAAGCAATGGCTTCACTGGGCCGACCCGATGCCGCCAAATCGCTTGCAGCCCAGTTACTTGAACTAAGCCGTGACCAGGTTCGTTAGGTCGTGACAGGAACTATCGAAGCCGGTACAACAGGAAGTGCTGATATTGCAGCCGCAGCAGCAGGTGCAATTGAACTTATAGGGGAGACCATATTTTGAGCGGGGGGTCTAAAATTGAAACGATTAGCTTTCTTTTCTAGCTTTTCCACCAAAGATTCAATTTCGCACACTAAACTAATTGTTTCAGTGTTATTGCCTTGATTCTGAAAAGCGAATTCTTTTAATTCTGAAATAGCTGTTTGTAACGCGTTTTCTGTTTTCTGAGTCGACATATAAAACAACCCTCGCGCTGAGCAGATAATGACCCGAATTAAATAAAATCTGTATATCTTGGCAAAATACTAACATAGGAAGACAGGCGGTACAAAGTAATTAATCTTTATAGCGACATTTCTAATGACTGAAACCCTATTTATTTTTAGTGTTTGCGTGATGTTCTTGCTGGGGCTTGCTTTCCTTACCTGGTATTTGATTAATTCGCGTCCCAGAAAGATTGCTCGTCGCAAAGCGTTGCTTGAAGACAGTCTTGAGCGTTTAAAACTGATTAGTTATGAGCTTTTGAAAAATGTAGATGAATACGATCAGGTTAAAAAATTCGAGAATAGAGCTCTCGATTCTTCTTCTAGCTCACTGAAAAATATTTCTTCTGATTCAGCACTTTTATCTGAATCATTAGAGACTATTGAACATCTTTTGAAAAAGCGCAAACTTGACGATGCTAACCACATTTTAGCGGCAAGTGCCAAGCTGGCCGAAAAAATCCAATCTGACATGAACACAATTGCTCCAGATGGAATTGTGCTCAAAATCGAATCTAGAAAAAAAGAAAAACAATAACCTGTCAGCTTTTATAGACCTTTTTGAAAAATAAACCGATATCGGTTCATTTTTCAGAAGTGGGGTTAGAGACAGGGGGCGCGGCGAAATTAAGTGTTATTGACAACTGCCAAGATAATAGAGCAAGGCTTGCCCGTTTGGTCATTTAGACACAAGCTTGGGTCAATTTGATTTTATACATTTCGACAAAATCGGGATTTTCTTTAAACCAGGTGGAGAATTTTTTAAATCCTATTTCCATTTCGACAGACGGATACCAATCAAGTGTTTTTCGAATCTTTGTGATATCCGCTGCGGCGGAAACTTCATTCTTGCTTGTAAGCAATTTATTTTTAGCTTTCAAGCCAAACTCACTGATAGAAATGTCCACTAACTCTTTAATTGAGATCTGAGTACCGGTCCCCACATTGTAGATGGGACAAGAATCGCGACCGCCTGACTTTTCTGCCACGTTCAAATAAGCATCAATTACGTCGTCTATATAAACGTAATCTTGGGTATTTATTGATGCTGCCTCCACCATTGGTGGCAACGTGCCCTTTAGTCCGTACAAAATTAGATTTGGAATTAACTCTTGCGGAGACTGCCAGGGACCGTAAACAGAATATAGGCGCAAGGTAGGTAGATAGATTTTTTGTTTGAACGAAAGTCGCGCAGTCATTGTTTGAGCAGATTTTGTCAGGGCGTAATAATTTTGAGGGTCGACGCTTTGAGATTCTGGAGCAGATCCAAAAATGCTTCCATATTCGCTATAACAACCTGAATTAACAAATGCATTCACTCCTATTTTAGATGCGCATTCCATCAGGTTGATACTGCCTAACAAATTAGTCTCTACCATTTCGCGCCAATCTGTTTGCCAGGGATAAGCGCCGTGACAAGCCAGGTGGAATATCCAGTCAGGCTTGATTTCATTAATGGTGATATAAAGCGACTCTATATCTTGAAGTTGAACAAAGCGTGTTCCAACATGACCCAGAACATCATTCAATCTCCAGGTCTGACAATTTGGTCTCAAAAAAAGATAAACATCATGACCAAGAGCTACTAATCGTCTGGTTAGATTGGCACCGATGAAGCCACTTGCACCTGTAATAACAATTTTTTTTGGCAAATCAGTTACCTTTCAAATTCAATTTTTGTCTGATTTCCCAGGCTTTATCTGTAGCAAAATTTGCATATTCTAATTGTCCTGTTTGTTTGGCCCATAGAGCAATTTGATCAAAAGAGTCTGCTCGCTCAATAGATGATGGATCAGAATTCTTTTCCTCGCGGCAATGCTTGAGACACTGCTCTAGAGCGTGTTTCGTTTCTGCGAAACTGCCTTTAAATCGCCGACCATGCGAGGGAAGCATGAATTCAAACGGATATGCAAGCAAACGCTCGATAGATTTTGTTTGTTCATCCCAATCGCACCAGCAGTAATAAGGCGGCCACGCTTCGATATTTTCATTTGAATAAGTGCGTGAGGTGAACACATCACCCGAGAAAAGAAATTTTTGGCGATACAAAAGCATCGAATGCCCCATTGTGTGTCCGGGAGTGGGAATGATCGCAAATTGCGCATGGGGATTAAATGTTTCGATGCCATCAAAAACTATTTCAGCCTCTTTTTGCGCTTCAAGGTCAGCTCTATGAATTATTCGCTCTGCTTTGAAATGGCGAGCATACGCCTCTGCTTCAGCCACGTCATCTCTATGAGTAAGAAAAATATAGGCAAGACCGCCTTGAGACTCGATATATTTCACCAGTCGCGAACTGAATTTGGGGCTGTCGACCATCCAATTGCCATCTTGATGTTTGACGAAATAGCTTTTGCCACCAAAAGAATCAGCCGAATTGAAGCCCAGATAATAAACATCGTCTTCTATGTGCTCGGGAAACCGCAAGAGAGTCTGGGCGATTCCTTGCTTGGCGCTCGCTCCAGTCGCTTTCGTTCCGATAGATCCCAGAGGGCAACAAATCAGTGCACTTAAGACCTCGTCTAATTCGAGCGCATTTTCGGGCTGTTTTTTTATGACGTAATATTTGCCAGACTTGGCGAAATTAGATGGTGCCAGGTCGCGACAGTTGCCGCAAGAAATGCAACTGGTGTCAACGAAAAAGTCGCCGTCGACATTTCCTGGTGCAATTTTGTTTGGGTTGGCCATGGACAAAAATATAACCGAGTTAAAGGTGCTCTTCAAGCCAAAATGTCTTTGTTTTCGATAAATCTTGCAAGAGCAAGCAGTTGCATGTCTGAGCCAGATGGACCGACGAGCGAAAAGGCAAATCTCGTATCTTGGTGTTTGTAAGGGAGGCTAATTTGAGGCAGTCCACAAAATGAGGCAAGGGAATTTAATAGAATATTGGCCTTGCGATTTTGCAAAAGCTCGTCTTCGTTTGCATTGACACTTGGAGGCTTGGAGCAGACGGTAGGAAGGAATAAAAAAGTGCCGTTCAGTTTTTCGTGAATTGACCTAATTGATTCTGCTCGTCTCATTAATGCGTGCTGGTAGTCATTTTCACTAATATTGCGGCAGGATGAAAAGCGTTGTTTTATCGAGGCGCTCATATTTGGATTTGTTTGCTCGAACCAAGCTCCATGTGCTTTCCAAGCTTCAAATCCACGGGCATAATTAAACAATTCGCTGAAAGAATCTAGGTCGTTTTTGAGTTCTATTTTTTTGTTTAGGGCGAATCCGAACTCAGTAGAAAGATTTGATACGGCATTCCACTTTTCTAAAAAACTTTGGTGCAAACTTTGATCCAGAATAAAAAGACTGTCTTCAACCAGGCTAATTTGTCGCATTTGAGGCACTTGCTGGTCTTGGCGTAAAAGAACAGAGCCAACTTGATCGAGTATTTTAAGTGACCTGGACAAGAAACCAATAGTATCAAATGTGGTGCCAAGTGGTATTGTTCCTTCAAGTGAAATGCGACCATGCGAAGGGCGCATGCCATAAATGCCGCAATAGGCCGACGGCACTCGCACTGAGCCTGCAGTGTCAGTTCCTAGAGCGAAATCACAAAAGTTATTCGCTACTGCAGAAGCAGATCCACTTGAGGAACCTCCTGTAATACAGCCTGGAAAATTAGGATTGTGTGCTACGGGAAAGTGCTTATTAAGACCATCAAGGCTGAATGCGAGTTCGTCGGTTAATGATTTTCCTAAGAGGTGCGCCCCTTCATTGAGTAGAGCTTGAATTGCTGGACAGTTATTTGTGGCCGGTTTGTGGGTTCTTTTCCAATCGGGATTTCCGCCACCAGTCACAAGCCCTTTGATGTCGAGTAAGTCTTTAGCCACAAACGTTAAGTCTTTTAATTTGCCTTTGTGGCTAGTTTGAATATCTAAATGCTCGATGACGCCATTAAAATTCAAGTTATTGTGCCGGCTGATTCTGCATTTGCATCTGCATCTGCATTTGCATCGCTTCGGCTTCCTGTTTGGATTTGCTATTTTCGCGACCGAAGACTTGTTCGCTTTGTTCATCACCATTTGTGTCGGTTTCAGTGTTGAATTGAGGCTGATTTTGAGAGGGACCATTGCGTTTGCGCACTAGTTGAGTATCTTCGGGAAGCATTTTCAACAGTGCGACAGTTGCCTCTAAATTGGCATCAGAGGTAAGTTTTTGTTCTTTGTATATGTTTTGAATTGTGCGCAAAGCAAATTTTTTCAACTTAATTGATTTAATCAGTTCAGAGTTGGCAATAGCAAAAAGCTCTTTGGTTAGTGGCTGTATAAGCTCGTTAGGGACCTTAACCGCAGCTCGCTCAGCGCATGCTATGGCAATTTCTGCCCCTTTGTCGTCCTGATCGTTTGCAAAGTCAATTGAAGACAATAGATAAAAAGCGGCTGCCTGTGCGTATTTGCCTGTTTGTTCGAATGCCGCTGCAGTGTCATCAAAATATTGTTTATTTCCTGCTGTCTGGAAAAAGTATTTTTTCATGTTCAAGCGAAAGAGACTAGCATTGTTTGCTGACTTGTATTTTGCATCGACTAGATTATTCGAAACGATTACGCCGTGC
>CAZSHS010000017.1:26655-70343 GCA_964606665.1 uncultured Candidatus Obscuribacterales bacterium
TCGTTTTCCAGAGGTAATATACTTAAAATGAAAGCGTTGGCGTTCCAGTCGGGCGTGATTTTTTCTACAGCCTGTCCTTCGATGAATTTATAAATTCCCTTATCGAGAGTGCCAATTAAAATGGCACCTGCTTGGTTAATAGCAAGTGACATGAAAGGAGCAGAGTCTTTTTTGTCGCTTAAGACAGTATTTACTTTGTCATTTTCGTGATAAGCAAGCACACCATGCACGATACCGCCTTCAGAGTCTTGATGGGTGAACCAGAGGCGGTCTTTTAAATCTAAAGCCATGTCGGTTACTGCTGACTTGTCGAATATTTTTTTGCATTCACCCGCACTCAAGTCAAAACAGGTGAGCCCACCGCCGTAATGTCCAAAGTCATAACGCAGATAGAGCTTATCGCGCGACAGGAGCATTTCGTTTGGAAAATAAAATGTGCCTTCTACGTGCGGTATTGTTTTGGTATCCCATTTGGTGCCATCAAAAATAAGTAAATTTCGTTTCAAAAGTAAAAGAACGTTATTTCCGCGAGCGCCAAGCAGAATATTGGAAGCGGCAGGACCGGTTACATGGACGGGTAATTTGATTTTTTCAAAACCATGCATAGATGTTGACTCAAGAAAAACAAAGTCGTCTTTGCCATCTGTTGTGATACCAATTAGCCTGCCATCCTGGCTCACTTGTAAGTTGGTAGGCTTGGATAATCCCTGTAAATCGCAAAGAGTGCATTTGAGTTCTTTAGGGTCGATTTCGTAAATCTTGTTATCACTTATCAGGCAAGGCTTTTGGTGCCAGAGACAAAGAACTCCATCTTTTGTGACAGTCGATGCATCAGGCAAATCGACCATCTGGACTGAATTGTCTACTTGAGTAATTTCAAGTGGATTCGCCTTGACAGGTGAAAATTGAGCCTGTGCCGGGGTGCAAGCTGCAAGCAGTATCAAAATGTTAACTAAGGTACTCTTTGCAAACAAAGTGTGGAGCCCATCTGTAATAGTGAATCAGTCGGTCTGGTTTATGTTAATTATAGCGAACTAGCTAATTAATTAGAGAGCTGAAATAATGTTGCAAAGAGCTCTTATTACAATTCCTTCGTAATGTTATTTGCCAGTTTTGCTTATCTTATGTTTTTGCCAGTGGTGGTTGTGCTTCACTGGCTTTTGCCTCGAAAGTTCAGGCTGATTTTTTTGCTTTTGGCAAGCTATTACTTCTACATGTGCTGCGTACCAGTGTTTCTCATCCTGATTATGGCGATGAGCCTGTTCAACTGGTTTTGGGGAAATGTCTTAGCCAAAGCGACCAACAAAAAACTGATTTTTGGTATCGGAGTTGGTGTCAATTTACTCTGTCTTGGTATTTTTAAATACGCCGGATTAGTATGCGATACGCTCAAGCTCGTTGGTCTTGATTGGCACTGGCAAATGCTTTTGCCGCTAGCCATTTCATTTTTTACGTTTGAATTCATACACTATTTATTCGAAATTTATCGGGGCAATCCTCCGATGAAATCGCCTGTGTTGTTTTGTTTGTTTGCTGCATTTTTTCCCACCCAGATAGCGGGTCCAATCAAGCGTTACCAGGACTTCCAAAAACAAATGGACGAGGAAAAGCCTCTTCGACTTTCTTATTTTGATGAGGGTGTTCCTTTAATTATCTTAGGTTTAGCGAAGAAAGTACTTTTGGCAGACAATTTAGCCATATTCGTAAATATGGGCTACAAGATGCCCGAAGCCTTCAGTTCTACTGAACTCTGGATATTTGCCTACGCATTTGCATTTCAAATTTATTTTGATTTTTCTGGTTATACTGACATTGCTCGTGGCTCGGCGATGCTATTTGGCTATAAGATTCCGATTAACTTCAACATGCCTTACATTGCCTCGAACATTTCTGATTTCTGGCATCGCTGGCACATTTCGCTTTCCACCTGGTTACGCGATTATTTGTTTATTCCCATTGGAGGCTCGCGTGGTAGTGAGTTTCAAACTAATCGCAATTTGCTTATCACCATGACCCTTGGAGGTCTGTGGCACGGCGCATCATGGAGTTTTATGGTCTGGGGACTGCTACACGGATTTGCACTTGTTGTGCATAGACAGTTTGTGCGCATGACTGAAAAATTTGAAAATCTCAAGCCATTTTTTGCAAGCAAAATATGGCATGTATTCTCGATTTTGCTTACTTTTCATGTAGTCTGTATTGGCTGGGTTTTCTTTAGAGTTCACGAAATAGGCACTGTATTTGGTATCGTAAGGAAAATGGTAGTGTTTAATTTTTCTTCGCTCAAACACTTGATTTTCTTTACTCTAGACTATCCGCTCATAGTGCCGTGTGTGGTGGTGATGGTTGCTTTGTTGGCGCTTTGCAACTTTCCAGTGTCATGGCTTAATCAGCGTAAATTCTTCCAAAATGCGCCTCCTCTTGCTAAAGCAGTCTTTTCTTTTTTGCTTATTGTGCTCATAATCGGTCTTTTGCCGGATCATTCCGAACCCTTTATCTATTTTCAATTCTAAAAGACTAATCATTAAGAACGGGCTGAAAGGTCGTAAAATAGACCGTTTCCGACCCCTAAATTTGAAAAGATCCTAAAGACGAAGGCAGTCAGTCAATGAGCGCAAAGAACGACAAAGCGGCTAAGCAAGAAGCTTCGACCTCGAACTCAAATTCCAAAGCTTCCAAAATAGACTGGAATAACTCGACCGTTCTGGTCACGGGCGGTACCGGCTCGTTTGGTCAAAAATTCGTGAGAAACGTCTTAAGCAAGTACAATCCTAAGAAACTGATAATCTTCAGCCGCGACGAACTCAAGCAGTACGAAATGTCGCAAACTGTAAACGACCGATGTGTGCGTTACTTCCTGGGCGACGTGCGAGACAAGGACAGACTTTACAGAGCTTTTCAGGATGTAGATATAGTTGTCCATGCCGCAGCCCTCAAACAGGTTCCTGCCGCAGAATACAATCCTTTTGAATTCGTTAAAACAAATGTGATTGGTGCGGCGAACATAATTGATGCTGCAATCGACCGTGGCGTTAAGAAAGTGCTTGCCTTGAGCACCGACAAAGCTGCCAATCCCGTTAATTTGTATGGTGCAACCAAGCTATGCGCAGACAAATTGTTTGTTACTGCCAACGCCTACGCCGGTTCACGTGAAACACAATTTTCGATTGTTCGTTATGGAAATGTTTTAGGAAGCCGCGGTAGTGTGATTCCATTGTTTTTAGAGATGCGCAAAACTGGCGTGCTCAAACTAACAGACAAGCGTATGACTCGCTTTTGGCTCACTTTAGACCAGGGTGTTGACTTCGTTTTGTCCAGTATAGAGTGGATGGAAGGCGGCGAAATTTTCGTTCCAAAAATCGCTAGTATGCGCCTTACCGACTTGGCCAAAGCAGTCGGTCCCGAATGCAAATACGAATATTTTGGACTGCGTCCTGGTGAAAAGTTGCACGAAGCCTTAGTTCCGCGCGATGAGTCGCCATGGTGTATTGAATTTCCAGATCGCTATATTATTCAACCCAATCAAAAATGGTGGGAAGCTGACAGTCTCATAGCCAAAGGCGGCACCAAGGTTGAAGATGGCTTTAGATATAGAAGCGACATTAACACTCAATGGCTTGAAGTGGAAGACTTGAAAAAATTAGTCGACATTGAGATGGAATCAGAGCCTAAAGAGCCGACTAAAGTAAGATAAAACGCAATGCTTTAGCCTACGCTAGTAGCTCAGCCGATATTTTTTCAAGCGCCATCACGACGTCGTCTATGTCTTGATCGGTCATGGCCGGGAACATGGGGAGTGATATTTCACCAGCATAGAATTTGTCGGCATTGGGACAATTTGGTTTTTCAGGCATTACATCTTGATAATAAGGGTGGCGATAAACCGGAATGTAATGCACTTGCACGCCTATGTTTTCGGCTCTGAGCGCTTCAAAAACCAATTTGCGATTTCGAGCCACAGGCTCTTTAGTGACAAGAATTGGAAACAAATGATAAGCCGACTCGACGCCCTCGCGCTCGCTTAAGCATGCAATACCGCAGATGGTGGCAAGGCGCTTTCTGTATATTGAAGCTATTTCGCGACGACGTTTAATGAATTCTGGCAAACGGTTCATCTGGCTGCTACCCAGTGCTGCTTGAATGTCTGTGATGCGATAGTTGAATCCAAGCTCTTGCATCTCGTGATACCAAGAGCCTTGGTCTTCGTCGGCGCAAACCAGTTTTTCATGACGTTTTTCGATACCGTGGGTACGAAATTTCATCAGTCGTTCAAAATATGTTTCGTCATTTGTGAGGACCATTCCGCCCTCACCCGTGGTCATCGATTTGACTGGATGGAAGCTCAATATAGACATGTCGCCAAGACTTCCGGCATTCTTGCCTTTGTATTTGCCGCCAAGTGAGTGTGCTGCGTCGATTACCAAAACAAGATTGTGTTTGTTTGCTATAACGGCTAATTCATCGGCGTTGCATGGGTGTCCAGCGAAATCTATTCCCACTAAAATTTTGGTCTTCGCGTTGATTTTTTGTTCTACTTTAGAAACATCTATGTTGCCAGTATCTGGCTCTACATCGCAAAATGCGGTGGTGGCGCCCAAGTAATGAGCGGCGTTACCTGTGGCTGCAAATGTGATTGGAGCAAGTAAAACCTCTTCACCATTTTTCAGTCCGGCAGCATAGTAAGCACCGTGTAGCGCAGACGTGCCACTGCTATAGGCTACGGCATATTTGACTCCGACGAATTGTGCTACTGTCTTTTCGAATTTTTCAATTTCTGGACCCTGAGTGAGCCAGTCAGAGAGCAATGTATTGGTCACGCACTCAACATCTGATGTATTAATACTTTGACGCCCATAGGGCAGGAGAGTTTTTCTGACCGGACTTGCGCCATTGATAGCAAGTTTGGATATTTTCTTTGAACTGACTTTGATATCTGATGTCATTTGTTGTTGTTCTTCTTCTTTATTCTCATTTAGTGCTCACAAAGTCTAACGCTGGAACATCATTGTGTCCATACTCGGTTTAAAATTCAGCGCTGCAATTGCAGCTCTTCTTTACCTTCAACCACCTGAGTAGATTTATTTTGAGCATATGATGAAGGAAGGTATGGGCTCCAACGCCGCCCCAACCGGTGTCGGGAGGAAATTCGCGTGAAATAAGACAAATTCTCAGTTTCATCATTCGTCTTTATCTACTTGTTTAATGCCGCTTTTAGTTTTTGTTTGACAGTTGGGTCGTTTTTGATATGTTCACTTAAAAGCGCCCAAACTTTGATTGCGCCGGGGCCGGTAAGGTGCACATTATCTCTGAAATCTTTGCTCGAGAACTGACTAGCTCTCTGCAAATCTATAAGTTCGGCTCCATTCGTGCGTGTCGATTCAATTAGCATCTTGTCCCACTGAGTAGAGAATCCTGGTGGCAAAAGATCCAGATTGGATTTTTCAAGCGGAAGTTTGACTACAAGTGTCATTACGTTGTTGCGCTTAAGTTCGCCAAGCATGTGATTAAAGCTCTTATATTGATAATTGAAGATGCTGTTTTTGAGTGCATAAGACTGTTTATAGTGATTAGCTTCGCTTGCAATCCACTCAGGCTTGGCACTTATGAGTGGATCTACGCCGTCTTCTTCACCCAGAAATGTTACGGTATTGTTCTGGTTCAATCCTTTTGATGCAAGGTCGCCTGAGTTGAGCGGGCGAGAAAATGTGGTGCAAGCAAGACAAGATAAGATGGTGGCATAGTCGGATCTAGTTCGATAAATATTTGAAGCTGAATGCAAATAATGGTCGACCAGAGTGGGAAAGTTTTTTACCCGTTCAAGACCGCGGTGACGATTGGAAAAATAGCAATTTACCGGGGAGACACTTGTGTCTACCGTTGAATCGAGGAATGGACGAGGTACAACAGTGACAATTGCTAATGATGGTTTTTTGCCTGCTTGCAATAATTTTCCAATCAGCAATTCCTGGTCTGAAACGAGACAGCCGCCAAAATAAAGATTTTTCGATTTCATTTTTAAATCGAGCTTGTCGTTAAACAGCCTGTCTGCATATTTGGCATCAAAATAGGAATATCGATTATTTGAATTGAGCGACAATTTGTATTGCACCATATCAGCGTAGCTGCAGAGCGGATCGGCAGTTGAATCACCTACAATGATAGTGTTTGCATTTAGCGGATTATTTAAGAAGTGTTCAATTTTAGCGCCAACGACATCGTTGTCTTTGAGCATAGTGCCACGTATAAACACGAGTCGCAGCGGCTTGGTGTAAAACAGGAATAATTCAGCCAGTATGAGGCAGAACAATAACCACACAAATGGTGAATGCAAGACGCGCTTCAACGCACTTGTTTTGGTCTTTGTTTGACCTTGTGTAATTGCGATTGTCTGATTCAATTCACTCATAAGTTCACCGATTAGAATTGAAAATAGATGAAGGGTTGGGTTCCATCAGGCAGGAAGATAATCATAATCACCATCAGCACTAAACAAAAAAGTCCAGTAACAGGAGCGGGCGTTTTTTTGAACACTCCCTTTTCATTCAAAACACTCAAAGGCAGATTCACTAACAATAAAATTAGAGTAAGGCAAAGTGAGACGCTTACAAGCACAGGTAAGTGATTAGCGAGTAAAAGTAATGAATGAGACTCAACTTCTGCTCTTGTGAATAGTGGACTTAAACAAATCATTTTCGTTACGACACTAAATGCGGTGCGTACGTCTTGCACGCGGAAAAATACCCAGCCGATACAAACGACGTGGAAGGTGAGAAACAATGATAAAAGAGCGCCGATTTTTGACTGGAAGAATTTATTGAGCCAGAAAATACTTTCTTTGGCAAATTGAAATTCGCGATGAATAATAAGTGCCAGTCCGTGAAATACTCCCCAGACTACAAAGTTCCAAGAAGCTCCGTGCCAGAGACCGCCAAGAGTCATGGTGATGAGTAGATTGCGATTTGTCTGCCAGCGACTACCGCGCGAGCCACCAAGGGGAATGAACAAATAGTCGCGGAGCCAGGAAGATAGTGATATGTGCCAACGATGCCAGAAATTAGCAATGTTTGAGGCTATATAAGGCATGTTGAAGTTAATCGGAATGCTGTAGCCAAACAAGCGCGCTGAACCGCGCGCGATGTCTGTGTAGCCTGAAAAGTCAAAATAAATTTGAAAGGCAAAAGCGTAAGCGAAAAGCCAGAGTTCAAGCGCTCCAAACGAGCCTGGAACGGTGTATCCCATCAAAACGAAATTGGCTAGCGGGTCGGCTAAAAGAATTTTCTTGGCAAAACCAATCAAAATAAGCGGAATGCCTTCATCCAGATATTTCAGCCTGAACGGCTTTTCTTCTTTCATCTGAGATTCAAAGTCTGGATATCTTTTGATTGGTCCGGCAATCTGCGTGGGGAAGAAGGCGGCAAACAGCGCGAAAAGGACAAATGAACCTATCGGCATTTTGCCACGATAGATTTCAAAAAGATAATGGATAAACTCAAAGGTGAAGAATGAGATAGCCAAAGGCAATGCAATGTTCAGTTGCCATCCGGGGCTTTGATGTGTGACCAGTTGCATGAAGGCATCGGCTGAGCCGACAAAGAAATTAGCGTATTTAAATGTTCCAAGACATATGAGATTCAGGGCGATACCCACGCCAAAAATGAGTTTTTTGTGCGTTGTCGCGTTATGTAGAACATTTCCCCAGACCCAATTGAACACGGTCATGCCAAAAATCAGAAAAACAAATATAGGCATCCAGCTCATATAGAAGAAATAGCTGGCTAAAAGAAGCATGGGAAGGCGCGTTTGCTTGGGCATAAGCCAAAACAGCAAAACGATTGCCGGCAGGAAAAACAGGTACTGTAAGCTCGTGAAAAGCATGGTTGTCAGATTATAAGCTGAGCTTTCCAAGAGTTTGCGAAGTATATTTAAGGTAAAAGATCTTACTTACTTATTTAAGCTTTTCTAGTTCGTAAGCGATTCGCAAAGCCCCGTGTCCATCGCTTATTTGGGCTGCGGCCCGGCTGGTGCGCTCTAATAAAGCAAAATCGGTTAAATATGTACTTACTGCCTGTGCAATGATTTCTTTGCTCAAATGTTCAAAATAACCAATCGACATTGCAGCACCTTGTTCAACCAGGCTATTTGTGACGTCTTCCTGGTTTTTTGCCAAAATTATTTGTACGGTCGCAACTCCAAGGCAGCAACGTTCCCACGAGCTCGACCCACCGCCACCCAAAACGAGGTCACATTCACTCATAAGTTTTGCCATTTGATTGTGAGCAATAAGAACCGTGGCCGGTTTTTTAAATTGTTTTGCCAGCACTTCAATTTGATTTTGATGCGGTGAGTTTTTTCCAATTACTACAGTCAAGTCGAAATTGAGATTTAGTGTAAGTAATGCCTCCATCGCAAAAGCAGTGACATTGAGCGGATCCGAAAGACCCATGCTTATTACCAGGTGATTTGTGTCATTTGGCGATCGCGATTGGCGTCGTTTTAAACTTGACTCTCGATGTAAGGCAAACTCTTCTCTTAGAGGAGCAAACTCAACACCTGTTCTTACAATAGACTTAGAATCAAGCAAAGCCTTGTATTCATCGGCTTGTCGATTATATGTGGGATCGACTAAAAAATCGGCGTCGTGACTGCGCGAAGGCATATCGTCAATCACAGCTATTTTGTGACTGAATTTGCGAACATTTGATTGATAGTCTTTTTGTAAACGATAGCTATCAATAAAAGCCAGGTTGGCATGCCAGTCTTCGGGCAAAATGTTACACATGGCTTGAACATTATCGAAATCGCTTTTTTTTATTTCTTTAGTAGAGAAGTTTGTTTTGGGCAAAGACTCTCTGCCACCAGGTATGAGGTCAACACTACCTTCTTGTGTGACTAATATACAGTCGTGTCCTCGTTTGGCCAATTCGCGAGCTATTGCGAGTGTGCGGACAAGATGACCGCCGCCTTCTTCCTGCGATGCATCAGCTCTAAAAACTATTTTCATGTTTTTTAGTGGTGCTCAAAATATTCAAGCCTTCAGACCCATGATTGAAGAGTAAGTCTATGACAGACATATAGGGTTCAAAAGGCTCAAAGCGTTGGGTGTATTGCGGATGAGCATAGTCGTGAAAAACAAGCTCGATTCCAGCTTTGTCAAAGTCTTCTTGTTTGAGATAGTCTCTGCCAAAGGGACCAGAAATATAAGTGGTGCAATCGACTTGGCGACAAAGGTCGAGTATCAGAGCGTCTTTAGTGAAGTTTGAATCCATTTGTGAGCTGAACAGAACCGGTGTTTTTATAGTCAAAGCATCAAGCAAGTATTGCATTTGTTCTTTGCATAACAAAGAGAGCATGGTCCAATCTTTTGAGTAATGTTCTTCAAAAAAAGCTTTGTGCTCGGGATAAAATTTTGCTTTGGCGTAAGCGCCATGTATAGTTTGAAAATGATCTTTGCGCCAATCAGAGCTGTTTTCGATTTCTACTGTATTAATGGGCAAGTCAAAGTTGCGGCCTTTGGTCTTAAGGGGAACTGTAAGCCATTTCCAGCCGTTGGCTGTGCGAATTTTATTTCGTGCAGTAAAACTGCGTTTTTCCAATTGGACATGATCTAACACAATATGCAAATCGCTCATGGCGATTCGCTCCATATAACCTAGCCACGGAAGATAGGCTGGTTGACTGATACTAACTATTTTTCGCATACATCTTCCAAGCGTAAAGGCTCGAAGCGCAGAATATCGCGGATTAAGGATTTACCCAGAATGAGCCCCAGGTCTGATGGCGAAACGCCGGTAGCTGGTCTTCTATAAACCACATCTTCTTCATTTAAAATATGACCGGCAGAAAGATCGCGAGCGCTAGCGCATGAAAGTCTGAACTGAGAGCGCCCAATCATTTCGCACTCCGCTGGATTGAGATCGCCTGATCCCAAGAGTGTCTCCATTGTGCGCACGGCACTGACCAGGTCGCTCATTTCCGTTTCGTCGCATGAAAATCTATGATCTGGTCCAGGCAATTTCTTGTCGATGGTGAAATGTTTTTCTATCCAGCACGCACCAAGGGCGGTGGCGCCAACTGCAGCACTTGTGCCTTCGGAATGATCCGAAAGTCCAGTCAGACAGCCGAATTTCTGAGCTATAGTGGCAAGTTTTCTCAGATTTACATGTTCGGGTGGCGTTGGATAAGCCGAGGTGCAATGCAAAACGACTAGGTTTTTGTTTTCTGCCATTTTAATTGTTTCAACAGCATCTGCTATCTCTTTTTCGTCTGCCATGCCGGTTGCGATAACGACAGCAAGACCGGTTTTTGCCATGTGTTTGAGCAAACTGGAATTAGTGAGAAAGTCTGATCCGTTTTTTAAGATGGGACTGCCTACGCGTGCTAGCAAATCAACTCCTTTTTTAGAAGTTGGGGTGCTGTGGAAGACAATTCCCACTTCATCGCAGTAATCTTTCAATTCTTGTACATTTGCTTCACTCAGTTCGCACCGCTTAAACATGTCGTATTGCGACTCGCGCACAGTGCCATTAGTGTTTTCGTATTCCCATTCAAGGGTGGTATCGCTACTCAAAAAATCTTCGGTTATATAATTTTGGAATTTGACACTATCCACTTTGGCTCTAGCTGCAGCATCAATCATTTGCTTTGCCAAATTCATATCACCATTGTGATTAATCCCAATTTCGGCCACAATGAAAACCGGTTGGCCATGACCAATTTGTTTGTTTCCGATTTTAATTTCAGAAGCAAAGAACGAAGTCAATTTCAAACCTCCAGAATAAGGCGATATTGATGTGCACAGAATTTAGCGCTGGCTCCAAGCCTCTGCCAGGTCTTTTGCACCGCAAAATTCGTGACATGAGTCCAGATTTCGACCTCTTTAAACTCATTTGCAATTAAGTAGTCGAGCGCAAAATTGACCATCGCTTTGTAAATGCCATGCCCACTATGTCGCGGACTGACCGCGTTTAGTGGAATATCTGCCAATTTGGTTTCCTGGTCCAATTTCAAAGTCAAAAAACCAACCAGTTGATTTTCCCGCTCGGCAATTATGACTAAATCTGCCATATTGCGACCACCAAGAGAGTTGTAAATCCACTGTTTATAAAGATCTTTGACTTTGTTCTGATCCAAGTGCGGATCTGAGTTGAAACGATTGATATTGTTTTTGCGTTCGCCAAAACATATTTCGGAAATCTCTTGAAGAGATGTAATATCCGCTTCAGTTGCTACTCTAACTTTAATAGAAGAGTTGGTTTGACCAACAATGCGCTCGTTCAATCTCAGTTCATAAAGCAGAGTAGTATCCATCAACTCAAAGCCCGCTCTGGATAAAACTAACTGTCCAACAGTATCTTCTGGATGGGCTAACACCGATAAGTAGTTGTAATTTGCATCTTTTGCTTTGCTAATTAATTTCGCAAGTAGATTTTGTGCCCATTGCAAAGTGGCGTGCGAATGGGGGTCAGCATTGGGTGTTATGAAGGGAAAAACTTTCCCCATTTTCATTTGAAAATGCTTTGTATCCCAGTCTAAATACTTAAGTCCGAAAAGCCAGCACCCATCGGTATTACGGTCCGCGACTAAAAAATTATCATCGCAATTGGGTGTTTTGCAAAATTCGATGACATCTTGCTTCGAGCCGACATAAACACAGTGGTCGCTAGAGAGCCACTGAGTAGTAGATTCTTTGACGATTGAATCTGAGATTCCGCTAACATTTTTTGTCATAAGTGCTTGATTTTAGCACCTCTCAATGCTGTCGATATGATATTCTGATTCACTTGAATAGGGTTTGTAACTAACGTGGCTAAGTCTTTTTTACGCAAAATCATCGATAGTCTTTTGGGCGAGTCCAAGTCGCAAACGGGCGCTGTGTCTAAGTCTGAACATGAGCCTGCTCTTGAAGCCGCAGTCAAAGATGAAGACTGGTTAAGTGATGGATACAGTTGGATTCCCGATTGGAAGAAGATAATCGGCGACGATTGGGCGGATTGGCAACGTGCAATAGACGCAGCTCAGGGAGGACCTAGAGTACTTATCGCCACCGCTGTTGGTGGCAACTCGGTACTTACTCCGCTGGAGACATTGTTTGCTGTTGGACTTACTTTGCGAGGGGCAGAAGTCCATTTTCTTTTGTGCGATAAAGTTCTTCCAGCCTGTCAAAATGCTTATGGGCAAGATCAAGCGGCTCAAGAATCTTTTCTTAAAAGTGGTCCTGGCGAAAACATGTGCAACTGGTGTTTCGATTGTGGTTCGCGGTGTATTGAACCATTAGGATTGAAAATACATAGAATTTCTGACTATTTAAAACCGCAAGATTATTCCAATGCCGATAAACTAGCACAAGAAGCGATTCTAGACGAGATAGGTTCGTATAAGTACAAGAATATCGAACTGGGCGAAAGCGTTATGTCCGGTACGTTGCGCTTTTTTGGTAGAGGCGATTTCGATGGTGAAATTTATTCAGAACCAGTGCTTAGAAAATTTTTGAAAGCTGGCATACTCTCTGCTGACGCACTGTTTGCCATGTATGAAAAAGAGCATTTTGATCACACTGTAGTGAATCAAGGTTTTTATATTCCACAAGGTGTGGAGGTGGAAGTGGCAACCAAAAAGAATTGTCACTTAGTTTGTTGGGACATGTCTTACCGCAAGCGCTGCATCACTATGACGCACAGCAATACTTATTACCGAACTCTCGTTGATACATCTATTGATGAGTGGAACAAACAATCTTTTGATCAAAAATTAGAAGATGAAATTACCGAATATTTGGTCGGTCGATGGTCTGGTGCATACGACTGGATGAAATTCCATGAAAGTGGAGCCGACAGCATCCCGCAAGAACTGATGCGGGAAATCGGTATCAAGCCAGGCATTCCGGTGATAGGTCTTTTAACCAACGTAGTTTGGGACGCGCAAGTTTATTATCCAGGTAATGCTTTTCCCAATATGCTCGACTGGTTGATGCAGACAGTTAAATATTTTGCCTCGCGCAAAGACTTACAGTTACTCATTCGTGTTCATCCTGCTGAACTGAAATGTTGGCAAAAATCGAGACAATTTGCCGAAGACGAAATACGCAAAGTATTTGGCGAGCTGCCCGACAACATTTTTATTATTCCTCCGCAAAGTACCATAAACACTTATAAAGCGATGATGGCGTGTGATTCGGTGTTGATCTATGCTACTACCGCTGGTCTTGAGCTTGCGTGCATGGGAATTCCAAGCATAATCTCTGGCGAAGCCTGGATGCGCGGCAAAAATATAGGTGTTGACATAACCAGTCAAGAACACTATTTCCAGGAATTGGACAAACTACCAATGGGTTCGCGTATGAGTGGCGAGGCTGTTCGTAATGCCAAAAAATATGCTTATCACTTCTATCTTCGCAAAATGATCGACATCGGAATGTTAGAACCCATGCCCTACGACAATTGTCCGTATCGAATTCCAGAGTCGGGTCTTGAGCCCTTTAAGAAAGGGCGCGATCTGGGACTTGATATTATATGTGATGGCATACTAGACGACAAGGAATTCATTTTCCCTGCCGAGTTGAAAAATACTGTTACTTTATAACTTGTCTGAATACTGAAAAAGACTCCGCTTTTTCCATACCAGAAACAGCGCCTCTAAGCTTTGCTAGAGCTTCTACCGCTTCGTAAGAACGCGGATGTGGAAAAGGTCGCATTTCAGCGTCATAGCATTTGAGTGCTGCCATTTTTTTTTCGAAATGCATTGAAATATCCACGAATCTATTAGGCACAAAAGGAAACTGCTGCTGAGCGCTCGACCACTCAGTACTTGATAAAGTTTCAAAAGTGTAGATCGCTTCTATGTTAGAGCCTGGAAGCGGTCTTGTGGATGTGATAGTGGCACGATGCACCATTTCATGGTCAACATTTAAATCGCCGCCATTATGCGTATAAACTATGTGCGGATTTATTTTATTGACGATAGGTTCAATCTTATGAACCAGCTCAAGCAAAGTTATTGAATCAAGCTGATTATCTGGAAAATCTAGAAAAATAGGAGCTTGAGTTCCCAGAGCTTTAGCTGCGGCATTTGCACACTTACGTAGTTCGTCTATTTCAGATGAGACTTGCGCATCACCAGAATTGGTGCTGGTATAGCGCGATGCCGCTCCAGTGGCACAAATTACTACATGTACAATATCGCCTTGGTCTGCGTGTTTTGCCATGGTTCCACCAGCTCCCAGAATCTCATCGTCGGGGTGTGCTGCCACCATCAATATGCGTTTTGGATTTTTGTTGTCACTCATGCCTTAATTCTCGCGGAATAAATGTACCGTGAAATCATGCGGCATATAGTCGTGGCGAATAATGCATCTCTTGGTTAGCGTGGAACAGTAATCGAGCACTGCGCTTGGATCTGCATAAAACTCGCCGTCGTCCTTTTTATCTGTCCAGGAACTTAAAGAATTAAATGAAATACCAACTTCGCACATCTCGAACATCTTTTTGATTTCGTTTTCCATGCGCGTTTGGTCGCATCCCAAAAAGAAAATTCCACTGGCTATAACCAGGTCATATTTCTTACTGCTTACTTCGCTTAGGGTGGAAACCTGCAGAGAGTCTTTGATTTCGGGATGACGCAGTTTTGCATTTTGGATCATTTGTTCGACTGCATCGATTCCAAAATATTCGATTTCTTGATTTTGCTCTTTGAGGTAAGTATATAAATGCGCCAGTCCGCAACCAACGTCTAATATGGTGCGAATTTTTCTCTTTTGTAAGAAGGGTTCAAGTAATACACTGAAGCGCAACTGTTGACCGTTTTCAGAGCCCCAATCGAGAGATTGATGGCTATTTCCATGTTTCTCTAAAAGAGGAACAAAATGGTCAGACAATATGTTGTCTAGTTTTTTTGTTTCTTGTCTGGTCATTTTCTTGCAATTATGCGCCATTCTGCATGCACACTAACCGATGCGGTGGTTACGTCGCTATCTTCCATGGAGTGAATACTTTCGACTTTGAAATTGGGTCCAAGCACATCTAGAGCTTGTCTTTTGGCGTAGAAACAGATTTGACCGACACCAGTCATGGTGCCAGCATTAATGTCTTTAGTTACACCGTCTGCACCTGCTTCGCCTGCAGCAAAGCTAGAATGATTCTCGCTATAAGGATTGAAGAAAAATTTTCCATCTTTTTTTAAGACTCTATATATTTCTTTGATGGCTGTTTTGGCAGATTCAAATCCGCAGCAAGTGAGCGATCCTCTGTCTATAACCAGGTCAAAGAAATCAGATTCGAAAGGAAGCTTGGTGAAATCACCCACTCTCAAATCGCCCTTTAGACCTTCTTTGGCAAAATAATTTTGAGCAAATTCGATGGCCGATTTACTTCCGTCGACACCGTAAACACAGAAGCCTTCGCGCGCGGCAAACCAGAGATTATTACCGGTTCCGCAGCCAACTTCGAGAATTTTGACCTGAGCGCGCTCGACATTTCTTGGAGCATTCCTGAATATAAATGACACTACTGAGTCATAGGGATAGCGCACTGTGTGCCCGGTAGAATATTTTTCCTCCCAGACTGGATCGAGAGAAACTGTGCGCACTTTCGAGTCGGTAGTCATTGAATGTCCTCTTTTCGGATTATCAGAAAATTGCAGTGGGATTAATAAACTTCTTGTGTGCCTGAGATTCTTTGCTTTCGACCATTTCCTGATACATTGGAATGATGTCTTTCACTTCTCCGGCTGAAACAATTTCGCCTGCGTTGAGCAGAATGGCTGACTGGCAGAAGTCTTCGACAGTCTGCATATTGTGCGAAACGAAAATAATTGACTTACTGTCTTCCTGCAATTTGTATATGCGCTTGAGACATTTTTTCTTGAAGTGTTCGTCGCCGACAGAAAGAGCTTCGTCAATCAGTAAAATGTCGCAATCAACGCTTGTAGCGCAGGCGAAAGCCAAACGTACAACCATTCCGCTCGAATAAGTCTTGATAGGTTGGTCGAAGAAATCGCCCAGTTCGGCATATTCATTTATTTCTTCCAGGCGGTCTTTCATTTCGTCTTCTGAAATACCTAAAATCATCCCGTAAAGCAAGGCGTTTTCACGACCCGAATACTCAGGCTGAAAGCCAGCTCCAAGTTCAAGTATGGCAGTTAACCTGCCGCGTGAGGCAATCTGTCCGGTAGTAGGTTGCACCACTCCGGCCATAAGCTGAAGTAGGGTGGATTTGCCCGAGCCGTTGGCTCCAAGAATAGCTGTGGTGTGCCTTTCAAACTTGTAAGAAAAATTGCGCAGCGCCCAGTATTCCTTGTGGAAAGAGCGCTTGTTGCGAAAAAGCATTTCTTTTAAGCGGTCAGTAGGCTTGTTATAAATGTTGTAGCGCTTAGATACATCTCGAAGTTCGATGTGTGAGCCGGTTATAACAGGATTAGAGTTAATTGTGCTTACCATTAGACGACATCCGCAAAACTATTTTTGGTTTTGAAAAAGAAGTGGAATCCAAGCGCGCAGACAACCACTGAAATAGAAGTGTATGCAAGATAAGGAATTAGCTCAGGAAGCGCACCTTCAAGCACAAGCCTTCTATAATCTGTAATCATGCCTGATACTGGATTGACCCACAAAAGAAAGCGTAAATTTTCAGGAAGACGCTCTGCTGGGTAAACAATAGGAGTCAAATACATTCCTGCTGAAAGTCCAAGAGCCATGAAGTGTTTGCAGTCTCTGATGAACACACCGATACTAGCGACGAGCCAGCACAATCCAGCGGTGAAAAGAAAGTGGGGAATCAGCACCAGTGGTAGTAGCAACGTGGTGGCATGCACAGTGCCCGATTGGAAAAAAGCAAAAAGCACTACCAGGGCTAAGCCAATAATGGCATTGAAGA
This sequence comes from uncultured Candidatus Obscuribacterales bacterium, assembly GCA_964606665.1. Classification (GTDB taxonomy): domain Bacteria; phylum Cyanobacteriota; class Vampirovibrionia; order Obscuribacterales; family Obscuribacteraceae; genus Aved-18. The sequence continues at coordinate 43,521 of CAZSHS010000017.1, forward strand.
ATGAAGATATAGGCAAAATCAAGGGCAAAATTTCAAGCGGAAACACCACTCGTTTGACCAGATTAGGAACTTCGAGCACTCTTGTGGTTGCGCCAGACAAAGCTTCGCTCATTGCCGTCCAGGGAATGTAAGCAGTCATCAGATAAAGGGCAAAGTCAGCGGTGCTATTGGTGTTGGAAAAGCGTACTTGCAAAATGATGCTGAAAAGAAAAGTATAAAGGAGCAGGTGACCTAGTGGGTTCAAGAGAGGCCAAACAGCACCTAGAAGTGACCCGCGAAATCTTCCTTCAAAATCACGCCAGACGAATTTGCCAATTAAATCCGCATGGCTCCAAAGTCCCAGAAAGCCCTGCAGGCTAGAGGGGGTGCGACGAGCATCAACTAACCGTTCGCTCGAATCACGATTGGCTGCAGCCGTCGTGTTTTGGAGCGGCTTTACTGCCGATTCTGTTTTATCTTGTAGATTAACAGACATAAAGATTCCCTTGACGTCAGATTACAAGATGCTACCACGAGCGGATAGAGTCAACACCTGCTTATTTTTCATAATGTATACAAAGACCGATTAATTGGTAAAAATTCAGGCTATAAAAGAGGCAAATTGGTAGGATGTGGACTGAGTTATGACCCAGTCATCCGAACCTTTAGTTTCTGTAATCATTCCGTTTTACAATGCCCATCAGCATTTACGTGAAACTGTGCAGAGTGTTTTGGCTCAAAAATACTCCAATTTTGAAATCATTATTGTTAACGATGGTTCCAAGCCACCCACCATAAGGGAAGTCCTGCAAGGTCTGGACCTTTCCAAAGTAGAAGTGGTCGATCACCTGGTCAATAAAGGTCTTGCGACAACCAGAAACACCGGAATCCTTGCGGCCAAAAGTGATTTATTACTTCCACTTGATGCCGATGACCTGATTACACCGGATTGCATCGAAAAAATGGTCAAGCATTTACAGGCAAATTCAGATGTTGCTGCAGTTTATTCACGGGTGCAAATCTTTGGAGATGTTAATTTAGAGTGGATTCCCGATGCTTCCATGTTCAGCTTGATGTGCGGAATTCCTATTCAAAGCACTCTTCTTTTTAAAAGAGAAGTTTTTGAAAAAGTTAATGGCTACAATTCCAGCATCAAACGCTCACCGGATGTGGATTTCTGGTTAAGAGTTTTGCATAGCGGATTCAAACTCAGTTGTATTGATGAGATTCTTTATCATTATCGAAAATATTCAGGCAGCCTCTCTGATGAAGGTAAACTGACCGAAGTGGAAGACCTGGCAAGAGCCAACATGCCAATCTTTCTGGAAAATATCGACCAGGTTTACGAGGTTGAAAATCAGAAGTTTCAAAATGTGATGGAAGAGTTGGCTATCATCAAAAGCGGTTTTAACCAAATGTACTTGGGCTATCTCGATTTGCAAAAACGCTACGCTGATGTACGCACTCAGCTTCTAAAAAGAAAGAAATCATGTCCAGATGAAGGCGAAATTTTTGAGATTTCGGCTCAATTAGAACTAGCTTTAAAAACTGACTTTGAATGTAATCTGGGCACAGTATCTAATGAAGATCTTGAGTCAGACCGGTGGTTGCAAAAGTTGGTTTTGGTTGAAAAAGATTATTTCAGAGCAAAAGCTAATTACTCAATAATCGAAAAAGAATTCACCCAATTGAAAACAATTTACCAAAACCTGCATAAACTCTTTGATCAGATGGTCGAGCGTCTGCAACAACTTGGAATTAGATATCAATTAAATAGACTGTTGGGTCGCTCCAATTGAAAAATCTTCTGGCTATTATCCCAGCACGAGGGGGAAGTAAGCGCATCCCGCGCAAGAATATCCGCACTTTTTTGGGTCAACCCATTATTGCTTATTCAATTAAAGCTGCACTGGAAGCCAAATGTTTTGCTGAAGTTATGGTTTCAACCGACGATGGTGAAATTGCTGAAATTGCCCAAAACTTTGGTGCTGTCGTGCCGTTCTTGCGTAGCGAGCAAAATTCTGACGATCATTCAGGCCTTGCAGAAGTTGTTTGCGAAGTCTTAGACCAGTATGAAAAAGCTGGAAAAAAATTCGATTATTTTTGCTGCCTGCTTCCTACCGCACCTTTTGTAACTTCTAAAAGATTATTGGAAGGAAAAGAATTATTACTTGAAACCGGTGCAGAAACGGTTGTTCCTGTGACTAGATTTTCTTACCCAATACAAAGATCGATGAAAATCGAAAACGATGGAAATTTGAGAATGTTCTGGCCCGAAAATTATGAAAAGCGGTCGCAAGATTTAGAGCCTGCCTATCACGACATTGGTCAATTTTACTGGGCACGCACAGATGCATTGCGCAAAACTATGCGCTTCTTTTCTGAGAACACGAAACCGCTTGTAATACCAGAGATGGAAGTGCAAGACATTGATAGCGAAGAAGATTGGAAAATCGCTGAGTTTAAATACCAGATGTATTTTCGGTCTTAATTGACAAATCCGGTCCTTCTAATCGAATCAGGTTGCGAAATCCCCATAGCGCTGCGTTTCTTTTCAGTGTTTCAACGCTTTCGTCTTGTATCTGTATGCGACGAACACCATAACTGTATGGCGCATAGTTATAGTAAATAGTTCCGGTAAATCCAACTGGAGGTAGTCCATCAAGCATCGCAATACCTGTAATGGCTGGCTCGATAAACGGGGTGGCTAGTGGAATACTCATGTCCCAGTATGACTTGCAAGACTGAGGAATAAACACAATCGAGTGTGAGCGCTCGCGAAGCGGGAGTTTCGATAGTTCTTGCAACTTGTTCATAATAAGCACTCGTTCTTTTGGTGCTTCTGTGCTTTGCAGAGCAGATTTGGAATCTGATATTTTCTGAGTTGATTTCCACACGCTAAATGTAGTTTGAATGAGCAAGAACGCTGACAAAACGTATGCCACTTTCTTATTAGAAAGTGTTCCAATGAGTGTCAAAAATGCCACTAACAGCACGGAACTGACAAAGTACTGAGGTTCAAGAAAATAACTGGTGGCGCCGCCTGCCAAATTAGTCGCAACCGATGGAGCAAAGCAAATTATGGCAAAAACTACAGCAATTTCAGAAAGTATTTTTAGAAAATTATTGGTTTTAGCTACTCTGATTCTGAGGGCAAGAAGAGCCCATACAGGCAAATACATAAAGACGGCATGAAGCAAAATTGAGCTCACGCTCATATCTTTGTAATAACCAAAGAAATCTAAATGAGTTTGATACGGAAACGAAAGTGCTTTATAAACCAGATACGAAGCAAGTGTTGAAATTAAAAGACTACACGCATAGACCCAGTCTTGGAAAAGTTTTTTACGCAAGAACAAATAACCAGCAATGGCAAGAAACAGATAAATGGTTGAAAACTTGCAGGCAGTCATAATGGCGCACAATGCTGGAATCAGAACCAAAAACAGCAGTAGTTTTTGTATCAAAGGCTGTTTTTGTTCGTTCTCTTTTTTGAAAAATTCAAGAACCAATCCCATCGCAAAAAAGGCGACAATTAACCCGAAACCGTATGATTCCCCAATAAAGGGACCGCTCAAATTGCATACTTTTCCTTGCGAAGGTAAAATTCCAACAGTGAGACAAGAAATTGCTAAATAAAGGTTGGTCGCATCAAATTCTTTCTCGGACTGGTTTAGACCGATTATTTGTAGAGCTAATGTACATAATGCATTGAAAAAAAGTGGTATCACAAGCAGAGGATAACCAAAAATAAAGAATGGCATACATCCTTGACTCAATAGCTTACAAAGTTGAGCAAATATTATATGGCTTCCGGCATGATAAGCCGTGAATGGTACGCCATCAAGACCGGTAGTAATTCGCCCCAGATTGGCAATCATATTTGCCAGAGTAGCGTGAAATAAAGTGTCGGTGCCCATGTCGAAGGGAGGACCAAAAGTTAGTTTCTCAAGGAAATAGGCATCGTGATATTTAGAAGAGAAGACCAATCCACCCACATATGCTCCAAGTATTACAGCAACCGCCATAGTCTTGAGCGTTGGTGCGATATTAGTTTTGGTCGCATATTCTTTTATAAGTGCAATCAAATACATAATTCCGCCGGAGCCAGCGACAATCCAGGCAAGGATAGGCACATTCGGCACCAGTTTGCCAAGTAACACCAGTACAAACAAAAGCAAAATAGTAATGAGCGTGCGAGATTTTTTAGTCCACAGATTTAGGAAATATCCCGCAAAAGTAATGAACAATCCAGCGCCTGTGAATAATAGCGCTGACTCAGTCTGGTTTTGAATGAATCCCTGTCTTGCAATCAGAAAACACGAAAGTATCGTGATGCTAATTGTGCCTGAAAATATGCAAGGGTTCAATTAATCGACTCCAGATGTTCGACTATTCGGTTAGCCCCATTTCCATCGCACAATAGCGCTGCTGACTGACTCATAGTTACAAGCAAAAGCTCATCGGTAAAGTGGCGAGTAATTTCCTTTGCCACTGCATCTGGTGACAAGTTTTGATGCGAACCAAGGTCGAAAATGGCGCCAATACCTGCCATATTTTTGTTGATACTTTCATGCACTGCGTTAGCTGCCACGTGAAATGAAGGCACTCCCATGCAGCATCGCTCCCACGCACTGTTGCCAGGGATACCTATCACCAGGTCGCAGTCGCGCAGCAAAGATGCCATATCTTCATGTCCGATTAAAACTTGCGCCTTTTGCTTCAGCAAATTGCTCGCTTGTTCGATCTCCGCTTGGTGCGAGTTGACTCTACCTATCACAACAGACGTCTCAATTGGAATTTCGACTTGCTTAAGTGCTTCAAGGATTTTGCAAGTCAAATTATTTGAGTCTGAAAGACCAAAATGAATCACAATATGCTTTGAATCACGCATAGCCGCCTTGGTTTTGCCTCTGCGTGCAAGACTTTTAGGACGCATCTCTAAAAATTCAGGTCTGAGTGCAGCAAATCTAGCCCCTGTCAAAATAGAGGCGTCATGAGGAAGCAAGTCTTTGTATTCGGCGGGGCGTCTTCCAAATGCTGGATCTATTAGAATTTTGGCCAAGTGTTTTCTAGACGGTGCATCGTCTAACACAGCGAGGCTTTTTGAGATGGAGGTTAGCGATTCTTCATATTTTTCCGATAGATGGGGTCCATCGACAAAAGCCAGGTCATAAGCCCCTTTTGTTGATTTAGCTTTTAATGCCTTGGTGTCCATCAGTTCTGTTTCTTCTAACTCAATTTTTCTGATGCCACTATATGCGATGTCATTAGAGTTCAGCGGTAATAAATCGAAACTACCTTTTAAGCTAGCAAATGTGACATCGTGTCCACGCCTTGCGAATTCACCGCCAAGCACTATGGAGCGCATTGCTCGACTTGCTCCAAGATTTTCGGAAGCGTCGGCTCGCAATAAAATTTTCATGGGTCACCAAACATACAAGTCAGAAAAAAAACAAGCAGTGCTTATTTTACAGCACTGCTTGCCTACTCACGAACTCGGGCTAACTTAATTAGCGAAGGTTTTTAAAGAGTCCCACTCCCAAACCGACTGCAGCACCGGCTGCGGCGATTTTGGCGGATTTCTTGTATTTTCCGTGTCCACTGGTTCCGGCAAGACCAAGTCCTGCGCCAACCAATGTTCCTTGAGCCACATCCTTAACTATTGGATGTCGTTTCATAGTCTGGCTCGATTGCAGCAAGCCTACGCCAGTACCGGTACCAGCACCAATCGCAGCGCCTTTAACAACGCCTTTCTTGGTTACAAGTCCTGTTACAGCTCCAACTGCGGTGCCGACACCGGCTCCTACTGCAGCACTTTTCACTTTGGGGTGGCGCTGCCAGTAAGTTCCACTTTTAATAGTGGTTTGTTTTTTTGAAGCACTTGCATGATACGTCTCAGCTTGAGCGGGTTGCAGACCAAATTGAAGTCCAGCGACCAGAGCAACTGCCAGGGTCAGGGCTTTTGTGGTAATTCTTTTCACTTGTAATCTACCTATTCTAGAGAAAATTAAAGAAGTCTGTGAAACCAATAATAAGCCTAAAGAACTTTTTAAATCAAAATTGTTCCTGATAATGCCCAAAATTAATTAATCTCAAAGCGGCATCCTATTTATTGATATATAAATTTGATATCAGATCTGGAGCATTTTATATGTCAACTGCAACCTTGAAAGAAACGCCTCTCGCCGACGCTCACCGCAAACTGGGCGCTCGTATGGTCGATTTTGCCGGATGGAACATGCCTGTCCAATACAAATCTATTGTGGTTGAACACAATGCCACCAGAACCAAGGCCGGTCTTTTCGACGTCAGTCATATGGGCGAATTTATTGTCACTGGCGACGGTGCCTTTGAATTTATTCAGTATCTGATTGCCAATGACCTGAGCAAGCTCACAGAAGCAAATCGAGCCATTTATTCACAGTTGGTCATGCCAGACGGCGGCACCGTTGACGACCTAATTGTTTATCGCAGATCTGCTGGCACCATTGGGTGCGAAGGTATGAGCGAAGAAAATTATCTGCTCATTGTCAACGCCTCCAACATCGACAAAGACTGGAAATGGATAAACGAGCATAAAGCCAAATTTTCTTCAGTCAAATTGCAAAACGTTTCTGATAATTTCGGGCTGATAGCCATTCAAGGACCTGAGGCAGTCAAGATTTTCTCTAAGCTGGCTGGAAATCAGGTCGAGGCAATGAAGTCATTTACTTATGGTGAAGCAACTATCGATGGTGTCAAAGTCGGATTTGGCAGAACTGGTTATACCGGCGAAGACGGTTTTGAAATCATCGTTCCAGCCAACAAATCAGAATGGCTCTGGACCAAATTGCTCGAAACTGGCAAAGAACAAGGTCTCGAACCATGTGGTCTTGGTGCTCGTGACACTCTGAGACTTGAGTCTGCTCTTCCTTTATACGGCCATGAACTCGAAGCTGATATAAGCCCCATTCAAGCTGGTCTTGGCTGGAGCGTCAAAGTAGCCAAAGGAGATTTTCTTGGTTGCGAAGCTCTCAAAAAACAAATTGATGGTGGCGTCAAAAAGAAAATAGTTTGTCTCAAGGCCGAAGGCAAAGCACTTCCGCGTCAAGGCTATAAAGTCACTAAAGACGGCAAAGAAATCGGTGTAGTCACAAGCGGCTCACAAGGCATTCACGTTGGTTATCCGATAGCATTTGCATTAATCGATTCAGACCAATCTGAAATCGGAACCAAATTGCAGATTTCAATTCGTGATACCGCAGTTGATGCTACTGTTGTGAAACGCCCGTTTTATAAACGCGTCTAAATTCCGGACATTTTTTTTGCTGCGTTGATTGCGTCCCATTTTCGCTGCCTATAGAGTAGCCAAAATATCTGTTTCGAAACGCCTGCTGTAACCGGGTTTCCAGATGCGCGTGTAAGAAATTATGCCAGAATTTACTATTTGATGAACGCCTTGGTAGATTGAGCGGCGAAACCGAAAGCCTGTCAGCAGGTAGTAAAAACAGATGGAAAGTCTTACGTTGGCATTTTAAGAGGCAGTGAGGACAAGCGTTTGCGGATGCAAAAAACTTGGCGCTGTAGGCGAATGGAATGAACCTAGCAATTCAGGTGATTAGCGAAGAGCGTTATCGAAATCGCGAATCTGACCTTCCAATTCTTTCATTTCACGATAGTCCTGCTTCAATGCGTCGTCTAATTGATCACAGGCACGCTCGGCTTCTTTGGATTCATCTCGTTTAAGCGAGTCCATTTTCTTTTGAATGTTTTCTGTGTCTCGCCGCAAGTCGTCGTATTTTTGCAATAACCTATTTCGCTCAGCACTTAACGCTTGATACGTTCCGTTATCGCCAGATGCCTGAGCTGCAAGAGGGGCTACAAAAGCGAGCACCAATGCTGTGTAGAAAGGCAAAAGCTGAATGAATCTTTTGCGAAAATCTGGTGGCGCGATGCGTGAAATTTTGGCAACAAGAATATCTAAGTGCGCATGCCAGCCAGCCATAAAGTCGGCCATTAACTTTCTTGGCAGACGACTATGTTTTAAAACTAGCTTAGTTTTATCGCCAACTGGAGTTAGTTCGATTGCGACAATTGATTCGACGCCATTTTTCTTGTCGACAAACGAATAAGAAAGTCCGCGCTCGTCTTCGTACCAGCCAACTAGTCCTTCAACTTCATTTTGATTGAAAGTAAGGTCAACTTTGCCGCCGATTTTTGGCTCAATCGATCCTTTGTCGAGCCATTCGCCAATAAATTTTGACTGAGTTAGATATTGCCAGACCTTGTCAGGTTTGGCATCAATCATGCGCTCGAAGCGAATTGTGTGTTCGCTTAAAATTTCACCGGCGTTTTCGGGCGCTTCTACATTGACACCGTCGGTGGTGACAAGTTTTATTTTGCCAGGATTGCTAGACTCAGGAGTCTTTGTTTCTTGTGACTTTCCCTCGAGAAGCCCGCCCTCCGCCAGGCTTTTGTTTAAGTTTGAGACTTCTCGCGAGGAATCGGTCAATAATTTGTGAGCAAATTCGGTTGTATCTTTGAGTTCGAGCATTTCTTTGCTCATCGATGCAACCATCGCTTCAAGGTGGCTTATGCGCTCATTGAGCGCCTTAACTTCGGCGCTGTCTGTGGGCGTCTTTTGTTCTAGATATTTAGTAATGGGACCTTTCAGGATAGCAACCAGTACGACGAGCCAGAAGCCCCCTACAGCTAGTATTCCTGTCAGGTCGAAGTCCATTTAAGCAGGCACCTTTGCCATTAACTGGCAGTCGGTTTTGTCCTACTATTATAAGCACACTTCAATTAACCAGACGGTGGACACTAGAACACTGGTAAGGGCCAAGAGGTCCATCAGACGGTTCAGTTTTCGATTGTTCTTACTCATGATATGTCCTTTCTAGACAGTTGATATATAGACGTGTAAACCTTGAACATGTGCCCGAGAATAAATAGCTGGATGTCAAGCGTGTAAAGCTTGATATTTTAGCTAAAATCTAGATATCGGTTCCTCGACCCGCCATAAGGCTGGAGGTTTTCAATTCATGGGCGACTCAATGCTGGCTTATCCAAAAGAACTTAAATATGTTAAGAGCCACGAATATGTGAAAGTTGAAGGTGACACTGCCATTGTGGGCATCACTGCTTTTGCTGCGGATCAGTTAGGCGATGTCACATTTGTAGAGCTTCCCAGTGTTGGCACCAAGTTAGGCTTGGATGACAAATTCGGCGTTATTGAATCAGTAAAATCTGTGTCCGACCTTTTCTCGCCAGTATCAGGCGAAGTGGTCGCAATCAATGACGAATTAACATCTCAACCCGAACTCGTTAATCTCGACTGTTACGGCAAAGGTTGGATGATCAAAATTAAAATGGCTGATACCAAAGAACTGGATCAGACCATGTCTAGCGAAGATTACAAAGGCATCATCGGCTAAAAGTTATACAGTTTAACTAGTCTTCGGGCTCGTCGAGCATTTCTTTGAGCTTTTCTTCGCTCTTGGGTTCTACGGCTTCGCCTTCTTTGGTTACAGATTGTTGAAGCTGAATTTCTGAAGGTACTGTCTTTTCATCAATAAGTTGTTGGGCGTGACTGAAAAAACGTGAGCCTGCATTGATTTTGTTCAGTTGATTTATGGCAGTCTGATTATTTGGGTCTTCTTCCAGCTTTTCTATTGCGTCTAAATAGAGCGCCTGGTTAAGCAATTCGTTGGGGTCTGAGCCAAAGCCGGAGAAGAAATCGGGCACTGGATTGCGTTTTAAGATATTGATTGCAGCTTTGTAATTGTGCTGGTTTATGTTGTCTTTGGCGACATGTGTCACGTAAATACGAATTAAACCGCTTGTAAAACCGCCCACAGCGACTAAAAGCCCGACGGCAAGCAAGATGTCGAACACCATTGGTTGTTTGAACTTGGGGGACGACGGAATATTGTCGCCGATTGCGTCTTGAAGAATTCGATAATTATGATGCTGTACGTGAGAACCAGATCCAGCTTCTTTGGGGTCTTTGTCCACGGATATCTCCCTACTTTCGATTGGATACCGCTTTTCTCAATCTATCACGCCTTATGGACTAAGTGTTAGACAAGCTTTCTATGAGCGTATTCAATTTGTGACTTAAGTGTGGATCCATGACCGACTTAAGCTTTTGGCGCAGAGCTGCTTCCACTTCAACTTTGTGCCCAGAGCGGGCAAGTTCTGATAATGTTTGAAAAACCTGGCGAGCAAAAGAAACTTCTTTGGCGCTGGTAAGTTGTGCCAGGCGCGGGATTTCGTCTTTTATGCCAAGTGTGCCAATGCCAGCTACTGCTTTTGTGCGAACTTCAAGAGATGGGTCAGTTAAAAGCACGCCTAATCGCTCAGCGACTTTTGCCATAGGAGCTTTTGGCATAGCGTATTTAACCGCTACCATAGAATTTAGGGCGGCTAATCGCTTATCGGGTGCGACATCGGCGCTTTGTTTGACTAAAAAATCAAGAGCGGCTTGATTTGATAGATTTTCCAGATTTTGCAAGATGCGCCAATATGTTTTAATTTCGGGTTGGTGATCTTGCAGAAGTGGTTGTGCCGATATGCCTTTGCTTGTGCGCTCATCCAAATCGACCAATTGCGATGCCAGCTTTAAAAGTGGCTCAGAGGCTCGATTGTCACCAATTTTTCCAAGGGCATCAATTGTTTCGTCCAGGAAAACAAAATCTTTTTGTAAGAATCGGAGCAGTTGATCGACAGAATCGGTTTGCTTTAAATCGCCCGCCAAAATAATTGAATTGCGCTGCTCATGCGGTTTTGAGCTGTCGGCTAATTTGTGTGCAACTGTAGATTGTATTTTTTTGTCGGCAAAATCTATTTTGCTTTCCTGATTTAAATAATGACTCAAATCGCGCAACGAAACTAATAAAGTCGCCCAGTATGACTTGTTTTCAAAGTCGTGCGTCGAAGCTATTTTTATCATTGAATCGAGACATTTATTCAGTTCGACTTCTTTGATACAGTCACTACCAAAAGTTCCCTTATCTGCTTGTAGTAAACCTGAAACCATTGAAGCGCCTGCTGCAATTGAAGTTTCGTCAGAAGTATTTTCCAGCAAGGCAAGAGGTTTGATTGTGCGCGAGGCTACGACAGCGCAATAGTCGCTCAATAAGTGAGGCTCACAAAGTGTCTCTAGAAGCGGCTTAAGAGAGGCGGATTTTTCTTGTCCGTACTGACAGACAGCAGATGTTGAATCGACACGCATCCAGGAATCGGGACTTTGCAAATACTTAAATAAGGTCGCCTCTGCGTTTGCGGCTTGTTCTTCGCTTAGACCTTGAGCCAGTTTTGCCAGCGCTACTATCTGATGGCAGAATGCTGTCTTGGTATTAATGGCGGTATCATCAATGGACTCTATTAGAGCCTCTATTTGATCAGTAGCTTTTATGAAAGCAAGCATATTTGAGCTATTTGCGCGAACCTGCCAGTCTTCGTGCATCAAAAGATCGGGACAAATAAGCGCTACCGTTGCCTCGGGCGAATGTTCTTGAAAAATAACTCTTAGTTTTTCTTCCCACCATAGTGGCGGAATTTTTAGTGCGGCAGCCAACTGAACACTGCTTTGATTGTTGAAAGCTAGATTGATATCGGCTTTGACATCTTTGAATTTGCGCTGATTCACAGGTGTTGTGCCAGCAAGTCCGTGATAGAAGAGGAAATGCTCTAGTTCAAAATCGTCAGGCTCAATTTGCGGCTTCTCTTCGAATGCCTTAGACATGCCCTTTATGAACTTTTGCAGAAATTTGATTGCCATTACAATAGGTTAGCAAACACGGCTTCCTTATTGATAGAATGAATAGCTTAAGTATCAAAAGCTTAGTTATTTGGAGTTAAATGGTGAACACCTTTTTAAGTTCGGAGCAAGTCCAGTATCAGTCGTCCTGTAAGGCTTTTGTAGATGAAAAGCTTTGTTCAGCCGGAATATTTAGTGACTTGGAATCAAGCAAAGAGAAGCAGAAGGAGGCACTGTCTCTGATTGCGCAGTCAGGCTTAATAGGCACTAGCTTGCCTCATGAGTATGGCGGGGGCGGTAAAACTTTTGTATATGCAGCTATTCTGGCAGAACAGCTTGGAATGAACGACGCTGGGCTTTCGCTTGTTTTAGCCAATCACTTGAGCGCTTGCCATCTCATTTGGCGATATGGAACAGACGAGCAAAAGTCGCGCTTCTTGCCGCTTTTGAGTCGAGGTGAGTCTTTTGCCACTTTGGCTTTTGGTGAAGAACGGGCTGGTAGTGATTTTTCACTGGTTCAAACCACGGCTGAATCTAACAAGTTAAATGGTAAAAAAGCCTGGGTTGTAAATGGAGACTTGGCGCATGTTGCGCTCGTTTTGACCCGAACCGACGGCAAGAATCAAATTTGGATTGTTGACCTCACGAGCAAAAGTGGCGTAAGTGTAATCAAGGACAGACAAAAATTGGGTCTGAAATCAGCCAGCACAACTGATATCGAATTTTCATCTTATGTATTAGACGACAAGTCCGCCTTGTGCCAGGCAGAAAACACAGATGATGCAATCGATTATGCCTTGTCTTTGAGCAAGGTGCTGCTTGCAGCAGGTGCGCTTGGAATTTGTGAACAAGCAATTAAGTATTCTGTTCAAAGAGCTAATGAAAGAGAGCAGTTCGGACAGACTATAGGCAAGTTTCAAGCTATTCAATGGAAACTGGCTGACATGTCCACTGAGACCAGTGCTGCAAGACTTTTGACTTATCGGGCTGCCTGGAGCAAAGACGAAGCGCAGGACGAATTTCTCAAATTTGCAGCCATGTGCAAATTGTTTGCTGCTCGCGTGGCTCGGCTCTATTCTGGTGAAGCTGCACAAATTTATGGCACACTTGGTATAAGCGAAGAAGAGCCGATGGAAAAACTCTATCGTGATTCTAAAGTGATTGAAATTCTGGAAGGAACTCAAGAAATTCAAAAGAACATAGTCGCTTCGCATGTAGGAGCTTAGTGCAAAATGAAAGCAAGAAAAGTTTTTAGTGCCGCATTGCTCAGCTTTAGTTTCGGTTTGGGATTGGTTTCACCTGTGGTGCTACCAGCATTTGCAGGATCCAATTACAAGGACGGAATGCAAATGATGCAGGCAAGGCAATATGCTCGTGCGGTGGCGTCTTTTGAGCAAGCATTGAGAGAAAATCCTCGTGATCAAAACTCTTATTATTGTCTTGGCACTTGCTACTACAACATGAAAGATCTCAATAATGCTAAATCTTATTACCTTAGTGCAGTTCAAATCTCAGCAAATTCACCTACCGGTTTGGCGGCTAAGCAGGCGCTGAAAGGTTTGGAACAACTAGCACAAAAAGGCGGAAGTGCTATTAGAACGATTTCTAATACTTCTTCAACCCAATCTCGTTCCTCTTCTACAGGCACCGCTAGTAATACCGCTAGTAATACCGCTGCTAATAGTACGGCTGGCACGGCAACAATGAGAAGAAGTAGTGCCACTCAAGAGGATGACGAGCCTTCTGGCGACATCAGCTCACTTCCAACTAATACGCGCGTGCGCTTTTATCGTAGAGGCAGCGATCACTTATTTGTAGATGCTTATGTGAACAATCGCTCCATACCAGTTATTTTTGATACCGGAGCAGAATCATGTGCCTTTGGTTTCAATCATCTGGCTCAGCTTGGAATTCCCAATCCAACCACCAAGCCCACAGGCATGGCAATTGGTGTGGGATCTTCAGGGGCGCAACCTACATGGACTGTGCGCACTACAGTCAAAATAGGAAATATCGAGCGCAAAAACTTTCCTATTACAGTGCAAAAGAATTTGCCCACAGATCCTCTGCTTGGACAAAACTTTTTTAAGGCATTTCACTACACAGTTGAAACTGATTCCAATCCAGAAACTGGTGCAATCCACTTCACCAGAAGTGGCGGACAAAGCGCAGGTTCTATCTATAAACAACGTGAGTCAAACGCTGAAGTACCCTTCACTCGTGAAGGTCGAGAAATGGTCGTTTCAGTGTTAATTAATGGCAGGCCGACACAAATGTATTTTGATACTGGTGCTGCAGGTGTTGTTTTGAGCAAATCAATTGCAAAGGCAATTAATCTGCCCATTCCAGATGACGCTGAAGAAGGCTACAGGGGCGGTGTATCAGGTGATACTAAGTCTCTCAATTTTCCTGTGCGTTCGATCAAAATGGGACCAATTGAAAAAACTAATTTTCAAGTATCGGTAATTGAAGAGCTTGGAGTGAAAAAAGGTCTTCTGGGACAATCGTTCTTTGGCGATTGGAGATATACAATAGACACTACCAACAACGTGATTAAATTTAAGCGATAAGTACTAACTATGCCGATCTCGGTCGTAATCGTTGCAAAAAACGAAGAGAAAAAAATCGGCATGGTACTGGATGGCGTGAAATCAATTGCCGATGAAATTATCGTGGTTGACTCAGGTTCAACTGACCAAACTGTGAGTGTGGCAGAGAGTCATGGTGCACGCTGTCTCTTTCAAGAATGGCTCGGATACGCAGCACAAAAAAACTTTGCCATAGAGCTTGCCGCAAGTGACTGGGTTTTGAGTCTGGATGCAGATGAGGTCTTAACGCCCGAGTTGCAGAGTGAAATTCTAGAGCTAAAAAATAGTGGTGCAATAAATCAATTCGATGGATATAAGCTGCCCCGAGTTTTACTAATAGGCAACACGCAAGTGCGCTTTGGCGGCTTTTATCCAGATGCTCAGCTTAGATTGATAAAAAAAGGTAGCGGTCAATTCAATAATAGAATGGTGCATGAAGCCATAAAAATTTCTGGACCAGTACGCACATTGCATAATCATATGCTGCATTATGGCTATAATTCTGTGGAAGAGTTCAGTCAGGCGATGGAAAAATATGCCAGACTTTCTGCTGAAGAATATAAAAAACAAGCGGCAAGCGGTGTTGGAGAGCACAAAAATAAATACAACAATGCCCTTGTTTGTTTTGCAAGACCAATATGGACTTTCGTTTATCGATACATTTTACGTGGTGGTATCATGGATGGTGTATTGGGTTTTCAATTGGCGCTCGAATACAGCAATTACGTTAATAAAAAAATTCAATATACTCGCTCAAACAAATAGCTCGTATTTGTCTATATCTTATTAAATCCGTAGTTTGGCTTTTACCAGTACTTTTAACCGTGTAAAGTAAGTGGTGGCCTGTACCGCCAACGGCTCGGTAGACCCAAGAAGAACGGAAGCCACCCCGGCACTTCCTTCTGTCGAGTCGTATGACATATATGGATTCAGCTTGCGAAGCTCTGAATTTTCCACATCTAATTTATGTGCCTCCACAAATTTAGGCGTGGTCGTATAGTTTCCCATGCAATGATCCAGAGCGTGAGCTATCACCCACAGCAGACAGTTGCGAATTTCAGCCTGACTGCGCATATCTTTTAATTGATTCGTGTTTCGAATTGCCTCGCGTTCGTAGATGTGAATATCGGCGTCATACGTGCGTCCACCTTCTTCACCCATTGTCACGTTATAGATTTTGGGTTTGTCGCCATCAGCAGTTCCAGGCCATTTATCAATTAAGTTTGGGGCAATAGTTATAGTCGCTTTGCATTCATCTAAAATTTGATAAAGGTGATCAGGCAAGCGATTTATAACTTCTTTGACCGTTTGCACAGTTGCAGGATTGACCGGGGGGTGACCGAATTTTGGTTTCACAATAATGAGTCGCTCTTCAAAAGGGCGTGAGCGAGCCAATTCCACTGCATCGAAAGGATTGTTTGGGTCTAAGGTTTTGCCTTTGGTTGCACTTGATTGGGAGGCTGACGCACCAGAAGTGATACCATGGCGAGCCAGGAATGGACGAACCATACTTGCTTGTTTTGATTTTGGATCTAGGTCGAGAATTTTTCTATAATGTCTGAGAGCTTCACCGTTGTTGCCACTTAGCTGATAACACACTCCAGCATAATAAAGTATGTTCAGATCGTTTGGATGTGTTCTCAGATGTTCACTAAATTGAACCAGAGCTACCTTGTAGTTCTTTTTGTTGAACTCAATAATGCCTTGCTCAGGCGTGGCTAGTGCAGGTCTAATTGACAGTAACGCAAATATTGTTAGAGTCGATATTAGTTTTTCGCCTTTCATTACTCTGAAGATTCTCCTAGAATCTCAGCCATAATCTGGCGATATCGCTTCAAGTTTTCTTGATAAGTGGGTGGTTTGCGATCAACTGAATCAGGGTTCAAGGTTAATTCAGATTGCGTTGGCGCTAACTCTGAGAGCTTCGCTTCGCTCACCCACGAGCGAGCTACTAGAATTTCTTCAAATGTCATGCCGGTTGCTTCGTGGTCAGTGCGCACAAGAGATGCCTGCGCTTGAGAAATGACCTTGCCTTCAACTAGAAGCTCCAGAAGATCTTTGTTTTGGTCAGATATTTGTTCGCTCAAGAGACTATGATGTCGACTCGTTTGCCGTAACGACCAGAGGCTGCCTTGATTAGCGAGCGCAATGCGGTGATTGTTCTGCCATCTTTGCCGATTAGGCGACCAGTAACAATGGGGTCGCAAGTAACTGCTAAGCGTGAACGACGCGGTCCAAAGCTTTTACGCTCAAATTGCAATGTATCAGGTTCGCGTGCCAAAACCTGGAGGATATATTCGGCTAAATCTTCGGGCGCGGTTGTTTCAACTAGCTTGCTTGGGAAGCGGCCTGAGCCTCTGCCCTTTTGATTAAAGTAGCCACCGTTTCGCTGGGCTGGGCGCCGTTTTTTATCCATTTTTGTACTGCTTCTTTATCAAGTCTAAGTTCTTTAGAGCGAGGGTTGTAATAACCAATCTCTTCAATAGGTTTTCCATCGCGACGCACGCGCATGTCCACGGCGACGATTCGATAATGAGGGGCTTTCTTAGCGCCAGTGCGCTTCAGCCTTAACTTAACCACTGCAATTTCCTCTTGGTTTCTATATTTGGCAAGAATTGTATTTTAACAGATGAATATCGGAATACTACTGAATAAGCTGGGCTTTTAAGGGCTGCTTAACAGTTTGGCATTAGTGCTGTTTAAGCTTTTGTCTGGGTGGGCTTTTAGCGACGACGCTTCTTGAACTTCTTGCCTGCATTTCCTGCGCCTACACCGCCACCCATAGGAGGCATTGGTGGAAATCCAGGAGGCAATTGACCAGGTTTCATACCTGGTGGCATTTTTGGCATCTTTGGCATTCCGCCGCCACTGAGGAGGCTGCCTAGATCCGGCATTTGCATCCCGCCCATGCCGGGCAGACCTCCGCCCATTGCACCACCCATCATGGGGCGCATCATATTGAACATCTGGCGCATCATCTGGAATTGATTGAGCATTTGTCCAAGCTGATTGTCTTTAAGTCCTGAACCCTTAGAGATTCTACGTCTGCGTTTGAAGTCAATGATGTCTGGGTTTTTACGCTCTTCTTTCGTCATTGAATTTATTGCGGTTTCGTAGAGCTTCATCATCACTTCGCCTTCATCGGCAAGCAATTTTTGTTTGGATGAATCCAAGCCGAACATGTTTCCCATACCCATCATCTTCATGATGTCGCCCATAGGACCCATCTTTTTCATCATTTTTTGCATCTGCATAAATGTTTCAAGTGAAAAATCGCCTTGCATCATCTCTTTAGCCAGGCGCTCGGCATCTTTTTCGTCGATATTTTTCTGGGCTTTTTCCATAAGCGACAACACGTCGCCCATGTCTAGAATGCGGCTTGCCATGCGGTCTGGATAGAATGCTTCGAGGTCTTCCATCTTCTCGCCAGTAGAAATCAATTTAATGGGTTTGCCCACGGCTTCTCGTACCGAAAGGGCCGCACCGCCTCTAGCATCTCCGTCTGACTTGGCTAATAGAACACCGGTAATGTCGAGCTGGGTATTGAAAGTCTCAGCAACGTTTACTGCTTCTTGACCGGTCATCGCGTCTACAACCAAGATTTTTTCTGCTGGCTCAAGTGCTCTATCTAAAAGTAAAAGCTCTGCCATGAGCTCGGTGTCTACTTGTAAGCGACCGGCTGTGTCGAGTAATACCGGGCTCAGGTTTTCTTCTTTCGCTTTTTTGATTGCTTTCTCGGCAATATCTTGCACGTCTTTGCTATCGGGGATGGTGAAAACAGGGACGCCGACCTGTTGTCCCAGTGTCTCAAGCTGTTTAATGGCGGCTGGGCGTTGCACGTCGCATGCCACCATAAGTGGTTTCATCCCTTCGCTTTTCAATTTGTTTGCAAGTTTAGCTGTGGCAGTAGTTTTGCCAGCGCCTTGCAGCCCGAGAAGCATTATGATGCCGGGTGTTCCTTCTGTTTTAAGAGGCACATTTTCGCCGCCAAATATAATGACAAGTTCGTCGTATACTATTTTGATAAATTGTTGGGTGGGTGTAACAGACTCAAGTACTTCCGCTCCCAGTGCCTTTTGTCTCACACGACTAATAAACAGCTTAACCACTTTCAAGCTTACGTCAGCTTCAAGTAGAGACTTGCGCACTTCGCGAATTGCATCTTCAATATTCTCGGCACTTAGCTTTGAGTCGCCTGTGAGGTTCTTGAAAGTAGAGTGTAATTTGTCTGTCAGCGTGTCGAACATTGCTGGTGCCTCTTTTGCTTGTGGTTATACAACTGGAATGTGTTCTTTTACAACTTCAATGCGGTCGGCAATTTCTTCGGGATAAACCAACCAGAAAGATTCGTAATTGCCGTTGACCAGCGCCTCTACAGCAGGTGAAATTTTAGATAATTCAACTGTGTTGTGACCTTCTACTTTGACCACTATATTGGTCTGAGGATGATCGTCGTCAGGTCTGTAATAGTCGTAAGGACGAAATCCGGTCGATTCGATTCCGATGTAATATTCGGGATCCATTGCCATATCTTTGATTAGGCGCGCAGCTTCGCGTTCGATTGTTTTTATGCGTTCTGTATCTTTGGTATTGATTCGGATTGCTTTGAAAAGTCGGCGGTGCAAGAAGCGCTTGGATAAATCGGACAGGATTGGATCGCTATCTTCGGTCCAACGCTTAATGTGATAATTCATTTGATAATCATCTAACTTTAAATAGTCTGCTTCGGTCAAAGGCAGCCCTTTGAGCCATTTTTCAGTGGGCTCGTCAACGAAACAAATTGGCTTTTCTCTATTTTCCATAACGTGTCTTACGCGTTTTACGAGTTTGCTCAAAAGACAACGTGTAGCTAAATTTTTGCGATGATAATAGATTTGAGCATACATAGAATAACGGGCGAAGAGATAGTCTTCAACAGCGATCTGCCCTTTCTCGCCTACTACGATAATGCGGTCATTCTCTTCGTCGATTTCCATTGAGCGAATGATTCGCTGCAATGCAAATAAACCATATTTGGTACCAGTGGTATAACTATCGCGCAATAAATAATCGAAGCGGTCGCAATCTAGCTGGCTTGATACCATGTGCGAAATGTATTTGGGCTTGTACTCTTTCTTCAGAACTTTCACAATATCCTGAGCGAGGTTGGGATATTCAGTAAATGATTTGAGTACCTTATTTACTTGCGTATTGCCGCTAATAATGCGACACGACCACTCTTCGTGATCGTAATTCAAAATCTTTTCAGTGACGTGCGAAAAAGGACCGTGTCCAATATCGTGCAATAGCGCTGATGCAAGAATAAGTGGATACTTGTCTTTGAGGCTTTCGTTTTCTTCGAACTGAATCAAATGGTGATAGAGCTGGGAGGCAATGTGCATAACCCCAATTGAGTGCGCAAAACGCGAGCACTCAGCCCCGTGAAAAGTAAAATGCGATAATCCCAGTTGCTGCACGCGACGCAGGCGCTGAAATTCTTCGGTGTCGATGAGGTCCATAATCAGACGCTCGGCTGGCACCTTTCGGTTCAGAGTTATATCCTGGTGTATTGGGTCCAGGTAAGTGCGTTTTTCGATGCGCCTCATTATACGTTTGCGTAGCGATATGGCAAGAGGGAATATGAAAGAGAGTACTTATTATACAGACTATGACGCCAACTGACCTGAATGTAGAGCAGTTTATGCCCCAAAAACCCGCTACCCTGGGCGATTTGGTCGGCGTTGCTTTTCGTATCTTTCGCTCCAACTGGCGCCATTTTGTGGGTAAGCTGTTTTGGCCTTCGCTCTTTGCTAGTATCTCAATTACCGGTATGGAGTGGACCTGGCTCTTTTTCATCAAGGGCGGCGGCAATATGCAGGGCTTTGCCCTCCATCTAAGCATTCTTTTCGGCTTCGCCATTCTTTTTATTTTGAGTCAGTGGGAACTGGCTTTGCGCTGCGTGGCCTTGCTTCGCGACACTTTTTTAGTCGATTCCAAGTTTGAGATTGCCTACAAATTCGCCCGCAAGCACCAATGGCGCATTATGATCGTCTACACGGTAGGCTTTGTTTTGCCTACCATTATTTTTGTGGCGACAACATTAGGAGCCGTCTTACTTCTAGCGTTTGGTAAAAATATCTTGCGAATAATCGCTGTTACAGGCTTCTTTTCAATAATCATTGCAGGTACGGTCATCGGCGCTATGTCGCTTGTTTTGACGGCGGTTTGGTTTGTTCTGGTATCTCTTGAAGACGTTGGTATTGTCAAGATTTTGGAGCGCGGATACGAACTGGTCAGTCCGTACTGGTGGCGTAGTGGTTCGTTTATTTGTCTTTTGTGCATGTCGGCCTTTGCTGTCTGCCTATCCTTTTATTTGCCGCTTATCGGAATGGAGATGTTCGAGAGTTTCTCTCATGGCGGGCAAACGCGCGGCGACATGCCGCTGCATCTGGCTGCCATTGAGACAGCCGTCGGCACAATTTTGAGTATTCTGTCCACAGGGATTATTCTTGTGGGCTCAGCCCTCTATTATCGAGACTTGCAATTCAGGCGCGAAGGGCAAGATATATCAAAACATTGCAGTGACTTACTCGTTGCTACTCAGGTCCCCGAGGTCTAGAGACCCAGAAGTACCTTCCACCAGGGCTTTTTTACGGGAGCTTTCTCCAGTTCTTGGGTTTTTGATTGCACTTCAATTTGAACGTGCTTTTGCTCTTCGACTTGCAGGCTCATGGTGGCAATCATGCTTTCAAGTTCATCGATTTTTGATTTCATCGAAGAAAGACTCTGATTCTGGTCCTGACGTTTGGTGGCATCGAGTTTGAGTCTATCCAAAACGAGCGACTGTTCGGCTTCTTGAACGCGTTTTATTTTTTGAATCTGTCGATCCATCTCAGGCAGTACGCTTTCATCGAGCAACGAAATTTTTTCTTCGTCTACATCGATTGCCCCTTGGACTTTCTCGACTTCTTCGTACACATAGGTATATTCGGCTTGAACACTAATATTTTGAGCTGCTTGTGCGTAAGCTTCTTTGAGGTAAGAAACTTGTTTGCGCAATGCTTGAATTTCAAACTCTTTAAGATAAAGCGCGTCTGCTTGCTTTTTCAGGTCAGGCAAAAGCAATAATTGACTTTTGGCATGAGCTAGTTCGAGCTGCAAGAACTGATTGATTTGGCGTTGTTCATCCAGGCGGCGTTTGTATTCTTGAGAGATTGTCCTCAAGACGCTTTCCACTTCGGCAGTAGACTCTTGTGTTGCTTGTGTACGAGAAAAGTTCGAAACCAGACCATTTGGTGCTTCGTAAGGACGCGAAGCGAAGAGGTCGTTTTCGGCATCATCTAGCGTTCTGGTAGGCTCGAAGTCATAAACATTATCTGGACCTAAATCCCAAATGAAGGCTGGTGGCGCATCAGGCACCGAACTTGGTGCTATAGGTGGTTCGAAGTCGAGTAATTCGCTTGCGTCGAATTGTCTTGCTTCGATTTTAATTTCTTTGGAGACTTCAGGCGTAGTTTCAACTTTAGGCTTGGGTTTAGGTGCGACATGGCGCTTTCTTTGAGGTTGAAGCTTGACTGGCTCCAGATTGTCGACACCGAAATACATGCTTTCGCTATTGTCGAAAATAGTCTGGAGTTTTTGATTTGTAGTCATTTTACCGGCATTTTCTGCCAGGAATTTTTCTACTTCTTTGCGAGTTACGAAGAATTTCTCCTTGGTGCCTTCAATGCGTTTTTCGACTTTTATTTCGCCATTCTTGATTTTTTCGCGCAACGTTTTTTTGTCCAGACCCATTTCGAGGGCGGCTTCTTTTATTGAAAACATCTGGCGGTTATTCATTGAATATAGATCCTGTATTCTTTGGATATCGGCTCTGGGAGCGCCTTTCAAAGAATTATAGTATGAAATCAAGAATAAAGGCTAATTGATTTAATGACACTGGGGCTAGAACTTACATTTTGATGGCAGGGAAAAATGTAAATATGCTACTGGCAGCATAAAAAACGCATTAAAATATGCCACCGGCAGCATATTTCAGTAAACCTTACCAATTTATCTAGTTCAATCGCAAAAACTGCGCTAATTTCTGCACAAACTTCATAGCGCCACGGGCATTCATATGAACTCCGTCATTAAAATCTGATTTTACGAATTCAGAATGGTTATTAAAGTCAATGAATTGCGCACCGTTAGCGGTGGCTAGTTCTTTCATCTTGGTTAGATAGATTTGATAAAGCGCAGGAGGCAAAATCTTTTGATTTGTCTCTGTAATCGGCATATTTACTAGCTTAAGTTTGATGCCACGTTCTTTGCAGAGCTCGCCGATTTTCTGAACGAAATATACCTGATTAGCAAACGCCTTCATGTCAGGTCGACGATAACGCATGACATATTCCATTGTGTTATCGACATAGACTGGAGGCTTGGTCAGATTTTCCGGTTCAAGAATAAAAGCGTTTGGAATGCGCTCTACCATTTTGTAAGATGGAATGAGCTTTTGGCGATCCCAGAATCTTGTACCAACAAGATATTGCGAATCGTCGAGCTTGCCAAACATGGTATCAATAGCAGTATCGCTCCATTTTGACATTTTCATTTGAATATCGATTGCGTTATCGCTCAAAAAGAGAGATTTCTCAATCCAGAAGTTCATCTTTTCCCAGATTGAGACGTTGTATTTGTCGCTCAATTCTTGTTGCATTGGCACAACACGATGCAAGAGTTGATAGGCTTCAGAATCTGTTGGACTTTTGAAATCATGATCGATGAAATCGCGCGGAGCAAGTCCGTAAACAAGTGTCGCACCGGGTTTGAGTTTATCTATTGTGGCTTTAAGTATAAGCAGCGCGTCGGATGGCATTTCGCCAGCAACAGCCAGGTTGACAGAGTTTGTGCCTTTGTTTAGCTGTTTGTCTAAGTAAGTTGCCTTGTGGTAAGTAGTGAGGTCAATCTGTTTGTTGTCGCCGGTTGCATCAGCGTTTGTAATGGCGGCGACCATCAATGATGAGCCGAGTAGAGCAATGTCTGCTTTGGTCGATGCAGTCGTGCGCATGTCGTCGACCAGATACCAGACGCTACCTTTGCAGGGGTGGTCGAATTTATTGAAGACTTGATTTTTGGTATCTGTGAATTGTGGTATCACATTTAGGGCAAGAAAAATGGTCGCTGCAATACAGAAGCTTTTGCCAAACTTCTTTGCTGTTTCGGGTTTCTTGTTTCCGCTCGCATAGTCTTGAATTTGCGAAGCGGGCGACAGAGTCGTAGTGGCTCCGTTTGTCATAAAGAGGATCATAGTTAAAGGTTTTCAAGAATGTCTAGGTGCAAAATTTCAAGTTAGTGGGTTTTAAGCTTTTGGGACCCTCCTAATTTTCCTTTTCGGCTGGTTTGTTGGATTGTGAGCTTTTGGAAAGGACGTTGAAAGTTATGATTATTAGCCCGGTGCATCTGTTCGACCCCACCCCCTTGGGCGAACTCGTGCTCACCCGCGACATCTCTGGCGATTTAGAGACCTTTATTAAGGACGCTATCCCTCTAGATCCAGAATCAATGTCCTATCCAGAGTTTTTTGCCGAATTCGTGCGCCCCCATGCACTTCGTTACGGGGCGCACAAAATTCTAGTTTTGCCCCATGGAACTCACTTGAAAGGAGATCTGAAGCTAGACTTTGACGCGCCCTGGGTGGTAGCCAATCGCCTCTCTGGGCTCGTCTGTCTAGGTGATTTAACGGTAGAGGGCGATATCTTCAATGAAACGCTTTCTTTTGGTCCGCTGCTTTTCGTTAAGGGCAATTTGAAGGTGAACAATCTAGTCAAAGCTGGGGCACCAGTTTTGGTGCTCGGAAATGTCGAAGCCGACCTAATTGTGCTTGGGCACTACAATGACGGTGTGTTGCGCGTTGGAGGTGACCTGAGTGCTGATGCTTACATGCTCATGGATCACGATGGTTATGTGCGCGGAAAAGTCCATGCCAAAGTTTTTACAGACGAGGATGTCATCTGGCGCGAAGTTTTAATGGACAATGTTTTTGAAAATGAACGCGAAGATGAGCCAAAAGTTGATTTAATATGGAATTGTGCGCGCACTAGAAGCAAATTCCTGACAGGCTAACAGAAACGAAATGAATCGCAATTTTAAAACGGTAGCAGTGATCGCGGCTTCGATCTTAGGACTGTCTGCGTTTCCAGTGTCTGCCTTGGATCACGGCAAAGAACATCCCACTTATGTTTCAGTAAAAAGCGGTAGCTATAAAGATTATGTGGTCCATACACCTACAAAGAAATGGCTACAAAGACAAGTGCAGGTCCGCGTTTCGCATCATCGCAAATTACCTCATCCCATAAGCGATCAGCATCACGGCGACTTGTTGCACACAACAGATTTCTTTCCCGAGGGATGCAGCTCTGGCAGTCTTGTGCCATCGAGATTCACTGAGCGCGATGGATACAAGATGTGGCAGTTTACCAACACTGTCGATGCAGACGACATCAAAGGGTTTAAATCTTTTGGAATAGGCGTCGAATTTCCGGGCGACGAAAAGGCTGCATCGGGACCGCTTGAAATTTTTCATTACCCGCCCTTGACCGATACCGAGCCCGAAAAGTGGACCGAATGGGTCAAAGCTGGTTCTCAACGACATGGCGAAATGGGCTGGTGGTCAGAAGTTCACAAGCAAAAGTCGGAATCTCATTTTATTGTTGAACATCCATTTGAAATTCGATGGAGATTTCTCTTGAAAGACGATCCTGTCCGTATTATGGACGACGGAATTGTGGATGATGAAGACGCATCTCCGGACACGCTGCGCGATTTTTAGTGTTAGACTAATCGAACTTTAATTTCCCGGCGTATTACATTTAGGGGGTTGGAAATGGACAAGATTAGACCGTGCTTGTGGTTCGATAATCAGGCTGAGGACGCGGCAAAATTTTATTGCTCCATTTTTCCAAACTCGAAAATGGGCAGCGTCGCTCGCTATGGTGAGTCTAGCGCCAAGGCGTCTGGTCGTCCGAAAGACTCAGTCATGACTGCTTTGTTTGAGCTTGATGGGCTTGAGCTCATGGGCTTGAATGGAGGACCGCATTTCAAAATCAATCCCAGTATTTCGCTTTTTGTCACGCTCGATAGTGCCGACAAAGTGGTCGAGTTGCATAAGAAGTTGATGGATGGTGGTTCTGAGTTGATGCCTCTCGACAAATATTTCTTTGCCGAAAAATATGCATGGGTGCAAGATAAGCATGGTGTGTCCTGGCAATTGTTTAGTCACGATACCGCAAACAAGATTCGTCCTTGCTTGATGTTTTGCGGACCACAAGTAGGTAAATGCGAAGAAGCGCTCAGGCTCTATACCTCAATCTTTGACAATTCAGAAGTCGAATTTATGCACCGCTATGAAGAAGGCGAGCACAAAGGTCAAGTTATGCACTCTGCCTTCACTCTAAACGGACAAGGTTTTGTGGCTATGGATAGTGCAGGACCTCACGAATTTAATTTCAACGAAGGTATGTCGCTTGCGGCTTGTTGTGATAGTCAAGCCGAAATAGATAAGCTCTGGAGCGCACTTTCAGAGGGCGGCGAGATTCAACAATGTGGTTGGCTCAAAGATAAATTTGGCGTTGCCTGGCAAATTGTGCCCAAAGCAATGGATGAAATTATGAAAGATCCAGCACGTGGAGAAAAGGCTATGGAAGCCGTTCTTTCAATGAAGAAGTTGGAAATTAAAGAGTTGGAATTAGCTGCTTCTAAATAGAATCTGCCGCCAGAAAAAAAGTTAGTGCAATAATCTCCGCAAAGTTTGCGGAGATTATTTTGGTTTTGCGGAGAATAGCGAGTATAATCTCCGCACGTTTTGCGGAGAATAACCCAGGTGACAAAGTCTAAGAAAATCGTTCAATCCTTACTGATACTGACTTTGATGGGAATTCGTCCGGTCTTCGCAGCAGACGTTGAAGAAATTCCCATGCCAGACTTAAAAGGCGGAGTCGAGCAAGCGGTTGGTGTTAAAGAAGGCTTCGGTAATTATTCAATTATTTGGGATCGCTGGCGCAATAGAGTTATAAAAGAAGTCTGGGAAAAGTTTTGCATAAATCTCAAAGGTGGAGGTGCAGTCAGGATTGGACAGCTTTTCATCAAGACTAATTTCAAAAAGAATATCGAATTTCCTAAAAGTATGGGAGCTACTTTTAGTTTCAATGTCGAAGATGGGCGAAAAATCAAAGATGTGAAGATTGTCTCTTCATCAGGGAACGCTGAGTTTGATAACCTGGTTATAAAATCAGTTGAATCACTCGATGGTAAATCAATTTTAGATTTTCCTTCTGGAACCGAGCGAAAGACTGTGACGCTGCGATCGCGCCTTGTTATCAAAAAGAACGGGACTTTTCATGGTACTGAATACAATGATATCGAAAAGGTTGAAGGTAAAACTGAGAACTAAGTCACTGTTCCAGCAACGATTCTCCAGCCCTCAGGTTTCCTTACCCAGACACGCATGAACTTCAAATTGTGAGTGCCCATCGCAGTTTCGTAGGAGCC
>CAZSHS010000018.1:0-19645 GCA_964606665.1 uncultured Candidatus Obscuribacterales bacterium
CGCCACCAACATCAGGCGAAAGCAGTTCTAAAAGTGGTCTGGATTTAGGTGGTAGCAATACCGACAAGATGATAAACAAGCTTAGAGATAAGTGGTTTGGTGGCGAAATCCCGGATTCAATCAAAAAGAAAATCCCTCCAGGCATCGATCCAAGTAAAATGGACAATGACACCATAAAAGATTTGCTCAAGAAATACGGTCAGTGATTTTCATCAAGTTTGCATTATGTCTATCCATTTTATTTGTAAGTGGTTCTTGCCTTGAAGTGCAAGCAAAATATGTATTTAAACCGGGCAGCCGTCAAGCGATTTGGGTGCCGGATAATCAGACTGTAAGCGGTGTTGAATACACTAAGCAAGGATATACGAAATCTAGTCAGAATATGCAGACTACTCAAACTGTTCAAACTGGTGGCATGTCACCCTCGACTAATATGGCACCAAATATGATGCCGCGCTCAACAGTTAATTCAACTAGATCCAATTCTGCCAGTCGTGATTTTACTGATTTCGTCCAGGTTCAAGGCTTTAAGCGACCATTCTCATATCACTTACCAACCGGATATAATAAATCTAGAGCCACGCCAGTAATGCTCGTTTTCGCCGGATTGAAAATGAAAGGCACAGACATGATTGGTGCTACTGGAATGAACGGTGTATCCAATCGCAACAATTTTATTGTCGTTTATGGCGAGCCGGTGGGCGGCGAATGGCAAGATGGAATGAAAAGTAGAGCTGCAGACGACGTAGCTTACGTACAAGCGGTGCTCACCAAACTTGGTACTATCTGCAATATAGATTATCGTCGAGTCTACGCAGTGGGACTGAGCAATGGCGGCTTCTTTTGTCAGCTTCTGGCTTGTTCGCTTCCTAGCAAAATCGCAGCTATTGCGGTGGTATCAGCAACAGGGATGGAGCAAGCACTGCAGAGAAGTAATGGCGAGCGTGCCATTCCATGTATGTTTTTTCTGGGCACGGACGATCCACTTATAAATTGGCAGGATGGAAAATCGAAGACTCTTGGTAAATATGCCAAACGTCTTGGAGTCAGTGAAATCGATCCAGGGCTATTAGACATCGCTCGCTACGGCGGTTTCTACAGTGCGCCTGACTTGATTCAGTTCTGGACCAATCATAACAAGTGTCAGGGGACGCCATCTGAAAGCTATGAGCCAGATAAAGATCCACAAGACGGCATGCGAGTAAAAAAATCTGTCTGGGGACATCGAGGCAATTCGGTAA
Organism: uncultured Candidatus Obscuribacterales bacterium; assembly: GCA_964606665.1. Classification (GTDB taxonomy): domain Bacteria; phylum Cyanobacteriota; class Vampirovibrionia; order Obscuribacterales; family Obscuribacteraceae; genus Aved-18. Next base: position 1,242 of record CAZSHS010000018.1, read on the forward strand.
TTTTATACACCATAGAAGGTGGCGGTCATACTTGGCCCGGATGTATTTTTCTTTCCAAGAATCAGAAGTGCTGTCAGGATATTGATGCAAGTGAAATTATTTGGAAGTTTTTCCAACAAGAAGCCCGCTAAATTTTAAAAAATTATTGGGCAGCCTCTGCCGAAAAGTTATCTAACTCACCGTCTTGTGCATCAAAATAAATTGATATTGGCTGGCAGCAGACTTCGCAGTCTTCTACATAAGATTGGCTGCCACCGGTTAAATCAAGCAGAATCGAAATTTTTTCCCAGCAATATGGACACGGGAAAAAATGCTCTTCGAGCATTTACTTCTTACCGGCTTTAGCCAGATCTTTGAATTTGAATTTCTGCAAGTATTCTTCGTATGGATATTGATAGTCGATGAATTGTCCATCGTGAGTGAAGGACAATATTCTGGTTGCAACACTCGATACTAAATCTCTATCGTGTGATACTACAAATACTGTGCCAGGAAAATCAGATAGACCTTGAGACAGTGCTGATACTGCTTCGAGATCTAAGTGATTGGTTGGTTCGTCCAAAACTAAAATAGGATTTTTTTGCATCATGATTCTAGCCATGAGCAAACGAGCTTCCTCGCCTCCAGACAAGTTTTCGGTTGCTTTAGAAACTTCGTCTTTGGAGAAAAGCATTCGTCCAAGCAATCCGCGAATGACTTGATCGTCTTCGTCTTCTCTAAACTGATTTAGCCACTCCATTACAGTGGTGCCTGCTTTTATTTCTTTATGGAAATCTTGCGGGAAATAGCTCCAGGTCGCAGACTCGCCCCATTTGATACTGCCTTGATCCGGTTCGATTTCGCCTAGCAAGCAACGCAACAAAGTTGTTTTCCCAACGCCGTTTGCACCTATGATTGCAACTTTGTCACCACGAAAAATGTCAAAACTAATTTTGTCGAAAAGCTTTTTGCCATCAAATCCTTTGGACAAGTCTTTTACTTTCAGCACTTCGCGTCCAAATGGTTTTGTCTGTTCAAATTTGATATAAGGTCTTTGAATATTCGAGCGTTTCAATTCTTGTGGTGCCAGGCGCTCCATTTCTTTTCTGCGTGATTGCACCTGACTAGAGCGAGAACCTGCCTGAAAGCGAGCTACGAAGTCCTGTAATTGAGAGATTTTTTTGGCTTTATCTTTGTTTGCAGCTTCGATTGTCTGGCGACTCTGCATTTTATTCGTAACCATATCATCATAATTACCTGGATACAAAATGACAGTGTCATAATCGATATCTGCAATATGTGTGCAAACGGAGTTCAAGAAGTGTTTATCGTGCGAGATTACGATCAGCGTTCCTTCGTACTTCATCAAGAATTCTTCAAGCCAATGGATGGTGTCTAAGTCCAAGTGGTTTGTAGGTTCGTCGAGTAGCAGCGCTTCAGCTCCGCCAAATAGGGCTTGAGCAAGTAGAACGCGGAATTTAAAATCGGTAGCCAGGGTCGACATCAAATTTTCATGGTCTTCTTCTGGAATATCGATACCGCGCAATATTTCGGCCGCTTCAAACTCAGCCATATAGCCGTTTTCGTCAGCAATTATAGATTCTAGTTCACCAAGACGATTCATTTGATCCATGGTCAAATCGGGCAATTCGCACAGAATGTCTTTCTCTTTGAATGCGGACCAGAGCGTCTCATTGCCCATGATAACTGTGTCGATGATACGTTCGTTATCGTATGCAAACTGGTCTTGTTTGAGCACGCCTACATGCTTGGGGCGTTGAATAGTACCTGTGTTCGAAGGCTCTACTTCACCTGTGAGAATCTTCATGAAAGTAGACTTACCTGAGCCGTTGGGACCGGTAAGACCATATCTAAATCCTGGCGCAAACTTTACCGACACATTGTCGAAAAGGGTGCGAGTACCGAATTCTTTTGTTACTTCTGTGACTATAATCATGACGGGATTATACATTATGATAGGTCTCAACTATGAGCAATTGTCCTTGCGGCGCTTCAAATACATACAAACTTTGCTGTCAGAAATATCATGGCGGGCAAAACCCTAAGACAGCGCTTGTTTTGATGAAGTCGCGCTATTGTGCTTTTGCGCGAGGTGAAATCGATTACATAATTAAGACTACGCATCCGAAGAACCCCGCATTTGCAGGCGATCTTGCAAAGTGGAGGCGTGAGCTTTTGGAGTTTTCCAGAAATACTCAGTTTAAAGGTCTTAAGATTTTGTCCACAGATGAGCCGGAGGGCAGCACGAAAGCCACCGTCGCATTTACTGTAAATCTAATCCAGCAGGGACGTCAGGCTGGATTTACCGAGCAAAGCCTATTTGAAAAAGTAAATGGACGCTGGTTTTATCTAGATGGTGTTATTCAACAACCGTCTCTGGCGGCTTTGGAAGCTGGGGATTTTTCTTAGTAGCCGTTTTGAATAATACTGCCGCCATCAATACAAAGAATCCGACGCCAAGCAGCTCATAGCCTTTAGATCCAAGCGCTGAAACCAGAGAGTGTTCGACGCTAATGGTTTGCAGCCAGGCATAAATAGGCTCTGGAATGCAGAGTAAAGCCACTATCACCCCGGCCAAGGCACCACCTGCAACAAGACCAGTGGCGAACAAACTGCCCTGTCCCAGTTCGTCGTCTTCGGTCGTTTCACCTTTCATTTTAGCTCTTACTTCGACTATTTTTTTCACTACCCCGCCTGCAAAAATAGGTAGTGTGGTAGACAATGGAAGATAGGCTCCCACTGAGAAATTGAGAGCATTAACGCCGCATAATTCCATAGTCAATGCAAGAAAAATTCCAACCATCACAAAGTTCCAGTCGAGGTTGAATGACAACATCCCTTTAATTAAAGTTGCCATCAATGTTCCTTGAGGAGCCGAGAATTTGGCCGAGCCTATAGCATGTTGAATACCTTGTGCCGCCATGTCGGGAGTGGGTACGTCAAGTAATTGCACTGTCAAACCAATTACAAGAGATGACACAATACAGCCTATAAAAAGGCAGATTTGTTGGGCTCGAGGAGTTGCTCCAATGATGTAGCCGGTCTTCAAATCTTGTGAGGTGGCGCCACCATTGGCGGCGGCAATACACACAATACCTCCAACTACGAGTACCATTGGCTCATAAACGTGCCCGCTCATGCCAAAGCCGATAAATACAAGTGATGTCGCCATGAGTGTGGCGATTGTCATGCCTGATACTGGATTTGAACTGGAGCCTATAAGACCTACAATGCGGCTTGAAACAGTAACGAAGAAAAAGCCAAAGATTACTACTAAAATTCCAATCAATAGTTTTTGCAAAAGTGAGTCGCCTGGAATTTGAGGCATGGCCATCATTAATACAACCAAAGCAAGCGAGCCAAACAAAACGACTTTCATTGACAAGTCGCGCTCGGTTCTTGAAATCGACTCTTGAGCAGACTTGTCCTTGAGCGCTCCAAGGCTTTCTTTGAAAGATGACACGATTGTGGGAATGGTCTTCATTAGCGTCATGAAGCCACCGCATGCAACAGCGCCAGCTCCAATTTGTCGTATGTAAGCTCGATAAATAGCATCGGCTGTGTTAGCAAATGTGTGAGTAGCCGGATTCCAGTCGCCTGGTCCTCCTGCTGTTTGCAGATTGGCTAAATTGCCCAATTTAACTAATTGAGCTGCTATTGTGTCCGCAGGTACGAGTGACGCAAGAAGTGGTATCAAGCCCAGCCAGGCGAGCACGCCACCGGCTACAAGAGTGCCTGCAATTTTGAATCCAACTATGTAACCGACTCCAAGATATTCTGGAGTGATTTCACCAGCCACGGTGGCTGATGGAAAAAATTTGTTAGTTTGTTCAGTAACAAATTTTGGTGTTTCAGCAATGAGATGCAAAATGCGCTGCCCGATAGCAAATGCAATTGCCACAGCTAGACCAAGATATGCCGTCTTGGCGAAATCTCCACCCTTCTCTCCCGCGATTAGAACAGAACCACATGCAGTGCCTTCTGGATAAGGCAAATTACCATGTTCTTTTACTATTAAGGACCGGCGAAGCGGTACCATCATGAGCGTTCCAAGCATTCCTCCAAGAGCAGCCAGGGTGAAAATAGTCCAGTAATTGAAAAATCCTGCACCCACACTCTCTCCATTTGTTACCGACAAAAAGAGAAAACCAGGCAAAGTAAATACGACGCCTGAGGCGATTGATTCGCCAGCCGACGCTGTAGTTTGAACAATATTATTTTCGAGTATCGTTGTTTTGAAAAACTTACTACCAATTGACATTGCAAGAACGGCCACTGGTATTGATGCAGATACGGTTAAACCAGCTTTGAGAGCTAGATAAACCGTCGCGGCTCCAAACAAGACGCCAAATATGCAACCAAGAATAATCGCTCTTGGTGTAAGCTCTTTCATTTGTGTTTCTGATGCAATGTAAGGCTTGAATTCAGCTTGTGGCGGTTGAACTTGCGCGTTTTCGTGCATAAAATAAGATACTCTTCTTTTGGGAGACATTATTTTATCAATGGATCGGTTGTCAATGAGGCGTTTTTTCGCAATTCTTCTGGCTCTAATATTTGTTGGCTGCAATGCCTATGCCAAGGGTAAGGAACCTATAGTTAAGGCGCCTAAACCGCCCGTAGCAAGAATACCTTCTATCAAGGACCGAATTGATTCTTTTGGTGAGCGCTCGCGTAAAACAATCAAGCCAGCTTTTCAAGCAAATGACGTTTCATATCCACCTTCCAAAATGACCTGGATCGCTTTGAAAAAAGAGAAAGTTCTTTTGCTTTTTGCCCCGAATAAAAAAGGCAAACTAGTGCAAGTTCTAAATTATCCTATTTTGGGTACAAGTGGTATCACAGGTCCTAAGCTCAAAGAAGGCGACAAGCAAATTCCGGAGGGCTTCTACAAAATATGTAGTATGAGACCAAAAGTAATTGCGCATGTAGGTCTGGATATAAATTATCCAAATGCCGAAGATAAAATGCACGCTCAAAAAGAAAAACGCAAAACCCTTGGTGGTGACATTATGATCCACGGAAGCTACTGGTCAACAGGGTGCCTTGCCATGGGAAATGAAGCAATCGAAGAATTATTTACCTTAGCGCATGATACCAAATACAGTAACATCAGTGTTTTGTTTGCTCCTTGCGACTTAACTACAAAAAGTGCCAATATCGATTTTCAAAAACAACCAAAATGGTTGCCTGGTTTGTATCAGCGATTAAAAAAAGAAATGGCGCGCTATCCCATTAATGAAAGTCCTGGCTCTAAGCCTAAGAACGTATGGGAAAGAGTGTCTTAATTAGATTAGTACTAATAAAGTTTCAATTCCGTAGAGAGCTAGCAGTCGTGAAAAGGTCGGGTCATACTGGTCTGAACTTAATACAGTTCTGAATGACTCTAAGGGACTTATATGTGAGAAAGTTTTTTGCAGCAGAGCTAGCTGCTTTTCGGCTTCAGGAGTGGGAGTTTCTTCAATGAGCAATTTCCAACCTTCAAAGACAAAATCGAAAATAACAAAATAGGTTATGGTCATGGCAAAGATATATAAGAACGATTGAAAGTTCGCAGTTTGTCCAGTTATTAAAAGTAATCCAAAGCCAATGCCGATGCTTGCAAATATAGAGAAAATCGGTGCAAGCCAGAAAACAACATTAATCGAGTTCAATACTGTTTTCAATAGTTTAAAGCGCCAGCCGCTTCGCTCCACTTTTTCTGCCACTATAGCCAGTTCTTGATATAGAGGAAGTAATTCCCTAAAAGAAAGAATAAGTCGAGCAAGAAAAGCTGCCGCAAGGGCCGATAGAAGTGAAATTATAGACTGAGTTATAGGTAGCGAAGCAAGTAAAAACAGTGGTATCAATGATAATACTAGTCCTGAAGTGGCGACCAGGAAAAAGTATTTGCCAACTTTCAATCTTGTTTCTTCGCTCACCAATAAACCGCGAGCTAAAAGGTCTTTGCGCAACTCGTTTTGAAAAGCTTGTTTGTAACCAGCGCTTGTGAAATCTGCCAAAATGCGCATTAATCCGCTTGGTGCAAAGTAGCGCTTTAGGCGTCTGGGGTCTTGAATAGTATCGCCAATAACGGTTTTGAGCGATTTACGCATAAAATTATAAAGAAAAAAGACCCGGCGAGAAATTTGAAGCGGAGTTTTAGCCCCTGCCAAAACAGTCTCTTGAGTTTTTTGCATGGCCCACTCTTTAACTGAGCGGGTGACGATCTCCCACATATTTTGTTCGTAAGGAGCTAATGTTGAGTCGTCATCGGTAGTGTTTTTTAACTTTCTTTGCAAAAGATCCACTGCCATAACAACCATGGTGTGGGTGACATCGCCTCCTCGCAAAAGATAGGCAATTTCGCAAGGCGCAAGCATGTTTTCTGGGCTTTGCTCTATTCGAGGAGTTGAGCACATGCGGCGAAGACGTGCACGCGCAATAAGCAAAAGCATAAGCAATCCGCCTAAGCTTACGCAAAAATAGACGAGCGGAGATATCAACAGGTGCGTTTCCATGCTTAAATGATAGGGTAATTCTCTGGGAGATGCTATGAAAGATAGCTACATGATTTTCGTCATACTTGCCGTTCTTTTCACGCCCTTCTTGCCTCTTGTCTTGAAAAGTAAATGCCCTTCGTGCGGAAAGCGAAAGCTGGAGAAGCTTGGCACAGAAATACTCGAGGTGGCTAATGCATCAAAAATATTTATGACTAGATATAGGTGCCATGCTTGTCTGAAGCATTTCGAGCAGGAGAAGAGCGGGAAGCTTCAAGAGGCATCTGCTCCTGAAGCTTTGGAGTCTGCCTAGAATTGTCTGCTCGGATGAGCATTTCGGCATCTAATCTCAACAAGTGTTCTATAATAAAGTAATACCAGTAATCAGAGTTTTTCTAATCTGTGTCTCGGTAAAGAAAGCTATGAACATCTTACTTGTAGAGGACAATCCGACCCAGTCAAAATTGACTAGCACGATTCTACAGCGTCGTGGATTTGAGGTCGATTCAGCCGAAACATTGGCACAGGCGCTGAAGAAGTTAGCTCGCCCAGCATTCGACGTTATATTGCTCGACTTGAGCTTGCCGGATAGCGAAGGGATCGAAACATTCAGAAGAGTGCATGCTATTACCGATATTCCGGTAGTTGTTTTAAGTGCTCAAGACGACAAAGATTTGGCCCTGCAAGCAGTGAGGCAAGGCGCCCAAGATTATTTGATTAAGGGAATGCTTAGCACAGATTCGCTTATTCGATGCCTGCAATATTCTGTAGAGCGCAATAGAGTGGAAAATGAGCTGCGTAGAGGACAGGAGCGTCTGCGCATTATTATGGATAATTCCTACGATGCTTTTTTATCGATGAATTCTGAGTGGGAAATTACAGGATGGAATGTACAGGCACAACAAACTTTTGGTTGGACAGATAAAGAAGCGATTGGTCAAAGTCTGAATCTTATTTTCCCTACTCATTTAAAGAAACAGTCACTGGGCAGTATTGAGCAACAATTCTTAAACAACAGCACTCGCAATGCTAGAACTACTCGTGAGCTTTTGGCTATTCATAAAGACGGACATGATTTTCCTGTGGAAATCGGTTTCTTTCGCATTGATGATGAACCTAAACCCAGTTATTGCGCTTTCTTGCGCGATATCACAAAGCGAATCGAATATCAGGAAGAGCTCGAGAATTTAGTGCAAGAACGCACTAAAAGTCTTACTCAGAAAAACGAAGAGCTTAGACAATTTGTCAAAATTGCTTCGCACGATTTGCAAGAACCACTCAAAGCCGTTCAGGGTTTTGTGCAACTGCTCGAAGAAACTGCTAATGGTAATTTCGATAAAGATCAAAAAGAGTTTTTGGGATTTATTCAAGATGGCACCATGCGCATGCAACAGCTAATTAAGTCGGTGCTAATTCACTCTCAGATAGGAAATAATAGCTTTGAAAATTACACCACCGATTGTAATTTGGTCGTGGAAGAAGTGATGGCAGATCTCGCTGTCTCAATCAAGGACACCAATACTCAGTTTGAAGTAGATTGGTTGCCCCACATAAATGTGGAACATTCGCAAATGTTGCAGCTATTTGAAAATCTAGCTTCAAATGCAATCAAGTATAGAAGTTCAAAAGCGCCTCTCATCCACTTTTCTGCCGAAGAAAGCGGCGACATGTGGTTGTTTTCAGTTCGAGATAACGGTATTGGTATTGATCCTGAATATAAAGAAAAAATCTTCGATATGTTTTCGCGTTTGCATGGCAAGACGAAATATCCGGGTACCGGAATGGGACTTGCGATTTGCAAACGTATTGTCACCTCCCATGGTGGCAATATCTGGGTAGAATCTAAATTGGGCGAAGGGTGTATTTTCTTGTTCACACTTCCCTCAGCAATTGCCAAAACAAATGCAGGAGCAGAAAAATGAATGATGGAATCAAAATACTTCTAGTTGAGGACAGCCCTTCTGATATCAGGCTGACCGAGGAGGCACTAAAACGCTCCGATTTGACCTATTCTTTGCACATTGCAAACGATGGCGTAGAAGCAATGGACTACTTAGAGGAAGCGAAGTCTAGTGTTGCTGAAAAAATAATTCCAGACGTAATTTTGCTCGACTTGAATATGCCGCGCAAAAACGGTCATGAAGTATTGGCTGACATCAAAAATGATTCGGCACTATCTTTGATACCAGTGGTATTACTTACGGTTTCAGATAAAGACGAAGATATCATGGCGGCTTTGCATCTGAAAATGAACTATTACATTGCAAAACCGGTCACTTCTAAGAAACTTTCCTCGATTATAAAAGCAATTCATGCTGTTCATTCAGAAGGACCTGTGAGCGACGTGCACAAGGGAGAAGATATGCACATACGTCTGGTTCTAGCTGGCAATCCGCATACTACTCAGAGCGCGCTGATTAAATTATCTGACGATCCCTGCGAGCGTGTTCGTTGCAGAGTGGCTGAAAATGAGCAAATTCCTCTTGCTCTGCTCGATAAGTTAGCAAATGACACGAGTGCTGAAGTTCGCTTAAGCGTGAGCGAAAATCCAAATGTACCGATGAAATTGTTGGAGAAATTAGCAAAGGATCCAAGTGAGGATGTTCGTTTGGGCATTTCTTCAAACTCAAGAACTCCGGCTCAATTGTTGCATGATTTAATTAGAGACGAAAATATATTTGTTGCTTTAAGTGCTAGCAAAACTCTTGAGGCCATGAAAGCTTAGTGAGCGAACGCTCTAATCGATATTGAAAATATAGCAAGCGCATATGTAGCGTTCCCCGCTTATTGTGTTTACTTGTTTTATTATAAGAATTGGTTCTGGTCTTTGGTTTCAACGTAGACTAACTCTATGGCTTTTACCAGTTTTGGCAATTCTTCGCTTACTAATTTCGTCCCAGTTGATGATCTGCACCATGTGCTGCATGAAAAGTTTCAACTAAGTGAATTTCGTCCTAAACAGAAGGAAGTAATCGATTTAGTTCTGGCTGGAAAACATACACTTGCCCTGTTGCCAACTGGTTATGGCAAATCGTTGTGCTATCAGGTGCCCAGTCAAGTCCTGCCAGGCGCAACCATAGTGATATCGCCGCTAATTGCATTGATGCAAGATCAGTTAAGCAGTTTGCACAAACGCGGAGTCTCTAATGCGACTGTTTTAAATAGTAGTCTTGATGCAGACGAATATTATGATGCTGTTGCTGGTATCAAGTGTGGTCGCTACAAGCTGATTTATGTGGCTCCAGAGCGGCTTGAATCACCCAAGTTTCGCCAACTATTGCAAGAATTAAAAGTGTCACTACTTGTTATAGACGAAGCTCATTGCATAAGCCAGTGGGGGCACGACTTCAGACCTCAATATCGAAACATGAAAGAGCATCTAAAATTGATGCCAGAGGCAACCATACTGGCATTGACTGCTACTGCAACACCAACAGTTCAGCGCGATATAGGTCAAAATCTTGGTCTTAATAATATCGAAGTGGTGATAGCATCTTTTGACCGTCCAAATTTAAGACTGGAAGTTGAATGTTGTTCTGATGCAAAAGAAAAAGACGATCATTTGCTCAAGCTTTTGAGGCACGAGAAATCTCCAGCCATTGTTTACACGAGCAGCAGAAAAGAAACCGAAGCTCTCTCCCGCAGGCTTACTGTCAATCGACTGAAGTCGGTGGCTTACCATGCAGGTATGTCAAAAGAAACTCGATATCGTGTACAAAAACAGTTCGAAGAAGAAAAGCACACCATCATCGTTTCTACGGTCGCTTTTGGAATGGGTGTAGACAAATCAAATATTCGTCGAGTGATTCATTACAATATGCCTGGCTCATTAGAAAATTATTTTCAGGAAGCGGGACGCGCTGGGCGTGATGGAAAAAAAGCAATATGCACTTTGTTGTATCAACCCAAAGATTTTTATACTCAACGTTGGCTGATGGAGCGTAACTATCCTGATGCGCGGCAAGTGAGTAGTTTGCTTGCTATGCTAAGATCTGACAGTTCGCGCTTTAGAAAGACAAGTGAGTTGGCCAGTGCGCTTCGAATAGATGAATTCTCGCTCAACAGTGCAATCGATCTGCTTCGTCATCTTTCCTTGATTCAAGTTACCATCGATGGTATCAAAGCTATATCGGGCACCGCAAGTGGTATCGATATGACATGGCTGATAGAGCGTAAAGAGCGAGATAGTAATCGACTGGATAGAATGGTTGATTATGCAAACGCCTTGTCCTGCAGGCGCAAATTGATTTTGCAATATTTCGGTCAAGAATACAGATCAGCTTGTTCTGACTGCGATATTTGCTCGCCATCTTTTGAAAAAGAACGACCAGGCTATATTTCGATGCCTTCTGAAAAAGCTAATTTAAGCGACCTTGAGCAAGTATTGATTGATACTGTCACTCTACTCAATGGAAAAGTTGGTAGAACCACGATTGCTCAAGTGTTGTCGGGAAGCAAAGCAAAAAAAATTCAAGAAAAGAAATTAGATCAAATTGCAGCGTACGCTAAATTTTCGCACATAAAAACAGATGACATAATTCTTGCTATCGACAAATTGATAGAGGATGGTAAACTGCGGGTGATACCAGGTATGTATCCAAAATTGGTAATAGCTAGAAAGTAAAAATGAATCTCAAACATACGCTAAGCGGGTTTTTGTCCTTGCTGTTCACGGCGCTATTCGTTCTTGTATTCTCAAACGGTGTTTTCGCTAATTTAAACGACCCACTTCCATCATGGCATAACACTGCCACTAAATCTGCCATCATAGACTTTGTTCAAAAAATAAGTCAGAAAGACAGTAAAGATTATGTGCCTCCCCAGGAGCGCATAGCCACCTTCGACAACGATGGTACTCTCTGGGCTGAAAAACCAATATATCCTCAACTGCAGTTTGCTATCGATATGGCCAAAAAGCAAGCTCAACTTCACCCCGAATTGAAAGAACAAGAACCATTTAAATCGGCTCTTGACGGTCATGTAGAAAACATCCTGGCTCAAGGTCCACGCGGCACGCTTGAACTTATTGTCCATACTCATACTGGCATGACGAGCGACGAATTCAATCAGTCGGTAAAGGATTGGTTAGCTCAAACCAGACATCAAAGATTCAATAAGTTGTATCCGCAACTGGTTTATAAGCCAATGCTCGAATTGCTCCAGTACATGCGCGACAACGGTTTTAAAACGTATATCGTATCTGGTGGTGGCGTAGATTTCATTAGACCCTGGACTGAAGCTACATACGGCATTCCGCCGGAGCAAGTAATCGCATCTTCGGTCAAGTGCGTGTATGAAATAAAAGACGGCAAACCGATTATCAAAAGATTGCCTGAAATTCAAAACATCGTTGAAAAGGTTGGCAAACCACTTGCCATAAACGCTGCAATTGGCAGGCACCCAATCGCTTCTTTTGGCAACTCAGATGGCGATCTTGAAATGCTTCAGTGGACACAAAATGGAAGCAAGCCCACCCTAAGAGTTCTTGTCCATCACACAGATGGCGAGCGTGAATGGCAGTACGATCGCGAATCTAAAGTGGGACATTTGGACAAAGCGCTCGATGAAGCGCATGCCAAAGGTTGGACTTTAATCGATATGAAAAATGACTGGAAACAGATTTTTCCATAGTCACTTTTTAATGGCAATTTGTCCAATTACGGCATTGGTCGCTTTGACATAATCTTCAGGCCTGAGAAAAATCTGGGTGCCTCGCACCCCGGCTGAAACTGATACCACATCGTGATACAACATGTCTTCATCAACATAGACAGGATAATCTTTCTTGCAAGCAAGGGCCGTGACGCCACCACGGATATAACCGGTGTGTTTTTGTACGTCTTTTAAGGGGACCATCTCGACTGCTTTATTACCAGAGATTTTTGCTGTGGCTTTAAGATCAAGCTGAGCATCACCAGCAATCACTGTCAAGATGACACCAGTTTTCTCACCTATAAGTGCCAGTGTCTTAAAAACTTGTTCGATGGGCATTTTAACTTTGCCAGCCACTGTCTGGGCGGTCAAATCTTCTGGGTCGACCTCGTAATTGACAAGCTCATATTTAATATTTAGATTGTCCAGGATACGGACTGCGTTCGTTTTCATGGCAATGTATTGTAGATTGATTTATCATCTTTAAGAGATTAAAGTTAATAGGTCGAATTTTAATGAGATTCTAAGTATGCAGAATATTGCCAAAATTTCAAAATTAGCAGGCATCGTGCTCTTGTCCGCAACGGTTACTATTTTAGCTCTGGATGGTTGCTCTGACTTGGCGAAAATCCAAAAGACTAGTGAAATTATGGGTAAAGCTAGTTCTTTGCCATTTGATTCAGTGAAGTGGAAGTCGGACAAAAAAATCCGAGATCAGATGTGTGGCAATTTGAGTCTCACTCTCAAGAACATGCCTGTCGACAAAGCTAAAGATATGCTTGGCTCTCCTGATAGCACTTCAGGCGATGCTGGAAGTCCAGATGGTCAGACCTTAACCTGGGACATGCAAGATAGTGAAGGTAAAACCACGATGTATTTGAATCTTCTTGTCAAAGATGGTTTAGTCGACAAAACAGAGATGGCTCTGCCTAAGTAATTTTTGATGCGCAAGATATTTGGCATTTTATTTTCTTTGATTTCCTTGACCGGGATGTCTCTAGCTTTTTGGAATTTGTATAATATTGAAATTCGGTTTATGAACAGCATTCCGGTGGAAACTGTTGTAACCAATAAAAGAGTCGAGCCTTTAAAAGAAGTGCAAGGGCAATATATTGCGCGTGCATCCTACAGATACCATGTTAATGGCGACCTCTATTTGGGCGACAAGGTTTTAGCTTATGACTTTAATACTCCAGTGAGTGATTATGTTCTTGCCGTCATAGAGCCGTTTATCATTGGTGCGCCGACAGTTGCCTATTACAATAGATTCGATCCCAAGGACGCATTCTTGAGTAAATCGATTCCTTATCCGCCATATTTAACTATTTTAGGATCGTTAATTCTATTCATTTGCGGTCTATATTTGATTATGACTCCGGGCATTAACAACTATGAACCTAAGCAACTTGCCACTGGTTGGTATCGCTTTTTGTCCGAGGATGCTTTTATAGTTCAAGTAGCGAATGCTACTATGGCGCAAGCCATCGTATTTAGTGTCATTAGTATTTTTACTTTTAGCAATTATTTCATCCACGCAAGCAAACCTGATGGAATTATGGAAATTAGTGCGGTCTGTGTTTTCCTAATATTAGGATCACTTTTATGGAAACAGGCTTTAGATAATAGAAAGCGCGCCAAAGCAATTGACTATTTGCACCTTGAGCTTGAGTCACCAATTTTTGATTTTGATAGAGAATATAAGGCGAAAATTAAACGCAACATGCTTCAAGGCACCCAAATTATCACATGTGATCTAGGGGTGATAGGACATAAATCCAAAGTCTCGGGTCTTGTAGAAAGTGAGAACTGGTATCGAAATTCAGTCGATAAGACTTTTGTGGGCAACGAAGAGTTTGTGCACGAACAGCCTTTTAGTATCGCTTCAAGCAGCGCTGGGCAAGCCTATAGTCTAAAAGTTTGCCTGCAAAGTTCTACAGGTGTTGAGCAATGGAATTTTCCCATTCAAGTTAATTCTAGCTCCAGAGCTAGCGAGCCCAAATAAGTATTTTAATCAAAATAACATCGTCAATGCGAATAACTCCATCTGGATGCATTGCTTTGAAGTTCAGCTTATAATCGCGCTGGTCAAGTCTTGTGGTGGCGACAGCCGACAGAGTTTTACCTGTTATTTTAGGCATTTCCATGTTTAAATCCACTATTTTTTTTACACCATGCAGGTTGAATTCGCCTGTTATTGTGTATTTGCCCTCTTTATTCTTTTTGATTTTTTGCGAACAAAAAGATGCTGATGGAAATTTGATACAGTTGAGATAACGTGGACTTTTCACATCTTCATCACGCACATTGACGCCGGTGCTCATTGTTCTTGTATCTATGGTGGCATTTACTTGTGCAGTCTCTGGATTTTTTCCATCATAAGAAATTGCGCCTTTGATATTTTGAAAAGTACCAACCGCTGGAGTATTCGGTCCTCTTTTAGTGATGAACTGAACCCTGGATTTTTCTTTGTCTATGGTCCAAACTTTATTTTTTGCCAGTATTGGTTGCGAGCTGCAAGCCAATGTTAAGGCTAAAAGGATAATTTTAGAAAATGAAATATTCAATTTGATCTCATTTATTTTTGATAGCAAAAACATTATAACCCCAGGGTTTTAAATCGACAAAGAGACCTTTAGTCTCGATTTCAATTCTATTTCGCAGGTAAATCTCATTTCCAAGCAAATCGCTAAACTCTAGTGTAGGTCCATCCAAGTTAGATGAAAGTGGAAATTTAATTTGAGCTTGAGATTGATGGTTTGAGAAATTGACTACGACTAAGAGATCGTTTAAGTCAAAATTTTCACCAGTCCACTTGAAACTGATAAAAGAGTCGTGAGTCCAATTCTCAGCCCAGGCGACACTACAGTTGCTCAATTGCCAGTTGCAATCATGCACTATAGGAAGTCTCAGAATTTTAAGTAGGTCTTGATAAAATTGTTTCAGGTCTAGATTTTCAATTTCATTTTCACGGCGACATACATGTACCGATACTCGTTTTTTTGCACCTTCAAATTGACCATCATGAAAGAAGCGAAGTCCTGGTGTTAAAAATGTCACTATTGCTGCTGCTTTTTGTCTCTCTTGATCAAAAACTGAAGCAGCTCTTGGCTCATCATGATTTTCTAAAAATCGAGCCGATTTCAACTGATAAGTCATATCGGCCCACAGATGTTCGCGTACAAGACCCGAGTTACCATCTTTCAGGCGGTCGTATAATTTTTTATCGTAAGTAAAATTAAAACCTTGTTGCTGCAACTCCCACTCAAGATCCCAGTAGACCTCCGCCATGAAAATAAAGTCTGGTTTTTTCTCTTGAACTTGATGCACCGCTTTAGACCAGAACGGATCCATTTTTAAATGCCAGGTGCGCTCAAATACATGTGGCAAAATGAGCATTGCCATGTCACAGCGTAAACCATCGCAAAATGAACTAATATTCTTGATAATTTCAAGCATCTTTTTTTGCAAATCGGGATTTGCATAATTTAGTTGAAGTGTATCTGGCCAACCATCAAAATATGGATCGCGTCCAAAAGCGAATATTCCATTCTTTAGTCGTATATAGTTTTGTGGCTCTGATGCCAGTTTCGTTTCGTCGCCTCTTACATAAAATTCGGGGTGCTCCAAAACCCAGGAATGATCACAAGCGGTATGATTGGGCACCAAATCTAGTATTAATTTCATATCGCGGCTATGCAATCGTTTTTGCAAATGAGTCAACTCATTTGTATCACCAAAGTCATCGTGCAATTTATATTCAGTAATGGCAAAACCCGAGCCGCAGATATCATTTTCTTTGAGGTCACTTAAATCATTGGCAAAACTAGCCACCCAATCGCTTTTGTTCCGTGATACCAATTGGCCAAATGAACCTGTTTGCCATACGCTCAAGAAATAAATATAGACAAATCCTTGTTCTTTTAGTGCGTCGAAATACTGATCTGAAATGTCTTTTAACGTGGCTTTGCGTCCCAGGCTTCGCGATAATTCCGTAAGCAGAACGCGCGTGTTTATCTGATATAAGCACGGATTTTTTTGTTCAATTGCACAAATCAATTGGCTAGTCCTAAAAGAATCAACTTGATATTGTCATCCTTGACTGCATTAATCAAGGCACCATAATTATCGGGAGTGACAAAGAAATAATTGACCGGCAAGCCGCTCATATCACTGCTTCCGTTATCTATTAAATAAGTCGCTTGAATGGCTCTGGTTAGGGCGCGAACTTCGGCAACTGTATGTTCTTTGCCGTCACTGGCAAGAATACGCTCTGCTGATTGCCAAGGACCTTCTCCCAGTCTAACTCGAGCCAATTCCATCAGGGCCGCACTTGGTACTAGATTTGATGGCACTTCTTTTATTGGCTCCTCGGGATTCGGCGCGTAAATTTCGCGAGCAGTGGCTCTTGCTACGGTTGCAGCAACAGCGACCGGAATAACCTTAATCTCAAGCACTTTGCGCAGTGCAGCCGCTGCTGCTTGTTCTTTTTGAAGTGTTTGAAGGACTCTTCTTTCTGCTGCAAGTTCTAGCTCAACACCTGCACGTCTTTCTAAGGTCGCAACTCTAGCTTGCACTCTTTCGATTTCTTTAGTCAGGTCTTGTTCCATGCGAGCAAGTGGATTCAATTTACCCTTTTCGGCTTCTTCTTTAAGTGCCATGCGTCTGAGCGCTTTCACTGCAAAGTCGTCTTTTTGAGCAGCAAGAGCTTCGTAAATTTCTTTTCGCATACGAGCAAGTGTCGCTGCATCTACTATTAATTCAGCATCATCCAAAACTTTTAGCGCTTCGGTGCGCAAAGTAGCCAATTCTTTAGAACTGCCTTTGAAATTTTTGATACTAGTACTTAGTTCGGTTAGTCGCTGCGGTGTCGCAGTGTTAATCACTTCTGCTGCTTTGACTTCAGCTACTTTTATGTCCGCGGCTGATGCGACAGTAGCGACAGCAGGTTTTTCAAAGCGAGCAAGAGTCTGGTCTAATTGTGCTTGCAAACGTGTCATGGCAGATTCGTTCAAATGCGGTTTCATCAGAGCCAGAGCTTCTGAAGCTTCTTTTCGTGCTGCTGCAATTAGTGTTTGATCTGAATTGGCTGTTAATCTTTCAAGAGCGGTATTGGCAGTGCGCATTCTTATAACTTTGTTTTGCATCAAAGCAAGTGCATCTGATTCGACTTTCAGGAAATTGATAGTTTCTTGATTGGTTACGCCACTATCAAGTGATTTTTTAATTTCTCTCTCTAGGGTACTCAAAACTGTGAAATCGCCATTTGCTGCGCTTTCTCTAAGGGCATCACGTTTGAGAACGTTTATTGCGAATCGATCGTTCTTGGCTGCTAATGCTTCTAGAAAATCTTTTCTGGCTCTGGCAAAAGTTTGCGCATCGACCACACCTTCCATTTCTTTTAGCGCAATTAAACCTTGTTCGCGTACCCGCACAAAGTCGGTACCTTTCAGCGCTTTGATTTGCTCAAGCGCCGCATTCATTTTGTCTAAAGCGGTAGTAGTTGCGACTTCTGAGGCATGAGTTGCGGCCGATTTTTCAAATCTGGCGAAGCTTTGACGAAGGACATTTTCAAGACGTGTGTATTCAAGCCAGCTTATATTCGATTTAAGTGTTTGCATTGCTGCATTGACTTGTTCTTTTAGTATTGCAGCCTCTGTGTAAGTAGTGGGCAATTCCAATATTTTTTTAGTCAAGGCATCAATCGTTTCGGTTACTTGCTTGCGCAGAACAGAGACCAATTCTTTGTCTTTTACAGACAATGCTAGTTGTTCTGTAATTGTCGTTAAGCGGTTACTTAAGCCGGTTGCGTCAAGCGCTCTGAGCGATTCGCTATATTCAGCAGCTAATTTACTTGTTACTGCATCAAGCTCTGACTTGGGGCGCTCAAGTAATACAAGTATGTCATAAATATTCTGATCTTTTAATTGCGTTCGCATTTTAGCAAGTGCAATCAAGTCGAATGAGGCATCGACATTTTTAGTTAGGATGTCGTTGATAGAGATTGCCGCTCTGGCAAACGAATCTTTATCAACAATTGCAGTCAGAAAATCAATTCGTGCTTTTAGCTGAGCTTTATCAGGAAGTTGAGATATGGCTTGTAATGCTTGTGTACGCAGTGCCACCACATCCTCTGCTCCAGCTATTATTTTTGCTTCTATAGAGGAGATTTCGATTGCTCTTATTTCATTGGGTCTGTTTCTGGTCAGAGCTGAAAATATTTTGGCATTGAGAGCAGTTTCATCTCCTAATCCTTTTGCCGCATCTAAAGCAGTAACG
>CAZSHS010000018.1:19655-52898 GCA_964606665.1 uncultured Candidatus Obscuribacterales bacterium
GTTACTACTCTCGATAAAGCTGAATAATTTTTTATTAGATTACTTATACTTTTTCTTAAAAAATTATTGTTTTGTATTTAAATAAATTTCGCCACCAGCGCTTTTAAAATCTTGTCTCTCAAGTCATTAGCTTGGGCTTCAGGAAACCCATGTTTTGAAAGACTCTCAATAAGTTCAAACGCGCGCACTCTTTGCGCTCCAAGCAATTGTGCGCCCGATTGAATGTCATTTGCGATGGCATCAACAGATGCTGTAATTCGTTTTCTAAAAGCATTTTGCAAAGCTGGTGAAGCTGCTGCAATGCTATCCATATCTTCAAGAGAAAGAGTGATAGTATTGACTGCGTCATCTAAAGGTAAGTTGGGCTCGACCGCGGTCAATCGTGACAGCGCATTTGAAACTGCCTGATCTAAATCTTTTTCTGTGCGATCCAAGACTGAAAGCACGTCTTTGCGAATTTCAGGATCGAGCTTTTCCAGTTCTGCTACAAAATCTAAATTGCGACTGGCTTCGTTTTCAAAAAATGCATTAACTCTTAGAGCCATTTTGGCAAAAGGATCTTTTTCCTGAATGTCGGAAAACAATCTGAGTTTTTCATCTAGCCTGAGTTCTTGCGGCATCTGAGAAATGACACTCAGTGCATCATTGCGTAATATATTAGTATCGCCGAAACCAGCAAGAATTTTGTCTTGAATTATTGCAACATGTGCACGAGCAAGATCGACCTGGTTATCTTGAGCAAGTGCAGTCAAAATGTCTTTCGTACGATTGAATGCTTGCTGTTCGTCGAGTCCCTTCAGGGCATCGAAAGCCGCAAGAGCTGCGGTGGCAGTAGGATCTTCTTTGCTTGCAAGCGCTTTCAAAACTTTACTTCTTAGTGCCGCTACTTCAACCGTGCCAAACCCTTCATCCGAAAGTCGGTCCAAGAGCTGAAAGATTTGTTTGCGATTATCGCCAGATAGTATAGTCGAGCCTGCGGTTATATTGTCTGCGATAGAATCTATCGTTGCCTGAATATTTTGTTTGAATGAATCGCGCAAAGGAGCCGAAACTTCGGCAAATCTTTTGAGCTGGTCAGCAGTAGCGCTTATAGAATCAACTGCTTGATCAAAAGGCAATTCAGATTTGACCAAGCGAATTCGTGCCAGTGAATCTAAGCGAATCTGTTCTAGCTCTTGAGTGGTGTGCTCTAAAATTCTAAGGGTTTTGCCGCGAAGTGATGGATCTAGCTTTTCTATGGCAACAATATCATCGGCGGAAAGATTGGCTGCGTTGCTGAAATAACTCTTGATTTTTAGTGCTGCGCTAGCGACAGGATCTACGTCTTTAATTTTAAACAACAAATCATCTAGCGCTTTTTCTCGAAGGTCTTTTGTAATTTGAGAAATTGCTTTTAAAGCTTGTTCTCGCAACAAATTAACATCACCAATACCGGCCAAGATTTTTTCTTGTATATAGGAAATTTCTATTCTTCGAATTTGGTCGCTGCTATTTCTTGCTAGTGCTTCCACAATGTTTGAATAGCGGGCAGTTTCGTCAGGCAGTCCGCGCATTGCTTCGATAGCTGAAATTGCGGCTTGTGCAACTGGATCTTCCTTAGCTGCTAAAGCATCGAGTATTTTGTTTCTAAAGCTAACTACTTCATCATAGCTGAATCCGTGCTCGCCAAGATCATCTAAAAGCGCAAGCGCTTCTGCCCTTTTTTCTGGCAATATTTTAGCCGAGCTGCTTTGAATATTTTTTTCAATTGCATCTAAGGATGACGAAATTCGTTGTTTTAGAGTATCGCGCAAAGCGGGCGATGCGTCGGTTAATCTTTTAAGGTCACCAATAGCAGTATTAATTGCGCTTATGGCATCGTCTAGACTTGCATCTGGTTTGATAACAGCAAGACGTGAATGCGAGCTTGCAATTATTTGATCTAGTTCTTGCTTGGTGCGACCTATTATACTTAAAGCTTCACTGTTAATACTCGGATTTAGTTTTTCAAGTGCAGTTAAATCATCGATTGAAAGATTGGCTGCATTGTCCAAATAGCTCTTCACACTCAAAGCCGTTTTAGCTACTTCATCGCCGTCGGCAATGGCTGTAAGAAACCGAAAAACTTCAGCTTCAATTTGTAGTTTATCAAAAGGAAGCTCAGCAATGGCTTTTAATGCTTCTGTACGAAGCTTGTTTATATCTCCTGTACCAGACAGGATTTTTCTTTCAATTGACGCAATTTGAATTTGTGAAATTTCAACATGACTATCTCTGCTCAAAGCAGACCAGATTTTAGTCGCAAGATCTGTTTGGTCATCTAGTCCGCGTACTGCATCGAAGGCAGCAACTGCCGCTTTGGCGGTGGCGTCGTCTCTTAAAACTAAAGCTGATAGAAGGCTCTTGCGCAAAGTACCGACTTGAGAATCGGTGAAGCCCTCTTTAGTAAGTTGTTCTAAAAGAGTGAAAATCTCTTTTTTATTTTCGGATGTAAGGGAGAAAGTACTATTGCCAATATTTCTTGAAATTGCTTCGATAGAAGCTTCAATGCGCTTTTTCAGTGCTTCGCGCAAAGGCTCTGACAATTCAGTTGCACTTTTTAGTTCGCTTAGTGTAGATTTGATACCATCTATGTAATTCCTTGCTGCAAGGTCGGGTTTTACACTGGACAATCGAGTGATGGAATCGTTCACAAGCTGATCTATTTGCTGTTTGGACTTTTCAAGAATAGTGAGAGCTTCGTTGCGATAAATTGGATCTAGTTTTTCGATTGCGGAAAGGTCATTAAGTGACAGGTTGGCAGAATTTTCGAAATAGGCTTTTATGCTCAACGCAGTTTGTGCAATTGGATCCTTTTGCGAAATAGATGTAAGCAATCTGAGTTGTTCTATTTGCTGCATTTCGTTGTCTGGCAAGCTGGAAATGGCTTCAAGTGCTTGCTTACGCAATAAGTTTATGTCGCCAGTGCCTTTGAGAATTTTTTCTTCAATCAGACTAATTTGAATTTGACGTAGTTCGACCTGGCTATCTTTTGCTAGAGCCGCCAGAATCTGGGTGGTTCTTTCAGCAATTTGTTGCTGATTTAAGCCGTGAGTAACTTCGAAAGCCGCTATAGCTGCCATTGCCGTCGGGTCTTTTTTGTCTGCCAATGCTTGTAATGTTTTTAGTCGAAGCGTCGTTTCTTCTGTTTCAGTGAATCCTCTTTGGGAAAGGTTTTCCAGCAGTTGGAAGAAGTCTTTACGTTTGTCACCAGTAATAGTGGCGGAACCGTTTTTGATGTCATCTGCAATCTTTTCAATCGAACCTTGTATTTGTCGTCTTAAAGAATCGCCAATACGTCCAGAAGCGTCTGCTAAACGCTGTAAATCAGAGATTGACTTGTTAAGTAAGTTCAGAGTTTCTTCAAAAGGAAGTTGCGAGTTTACAGTGCCTAAGCGAGTAAGCGAATCGGCTATTATCTGTTCGAGTTCTTGCCTGGGGCGTGAAAGCACCAAAAGAGCTTGGGTGCGAAGTGTTGGATCAAGCTTTTCGATGGCGACGATATCGTCGTAAGAAAGATTCAACGCATCGTCAAAATAGTTGTTAATATCGAGTGCTGTTTTAGCAATCGGATCCTTATTGACAATTTCAGTCAATAATTTTAGTTTTTCAGCCTTTTGTACTTCTGGTGGTAGATGAGAAATGGCTTCTAGTGCTTGTTTACGCAGTGCGTTTACATCGGCTGAGCCTGCAGCTAATATCTTCTCTTTGAGCGATTCAATTTGGATTCGTCTAAGATCAGTCTGGCTATCTCTGCTTAACGCAGATAAAATATTTGTAGTGCGAGCTGCTTCATCTTCGAGACCTTTCACTGCGTTAAACGCAGCAATTGCAGCGTTAGCAACAGGATCGTCTTTTGCGACCAGAGACTCAAGTATTTTGTTGCGCAGAACAGTTTCTTCTGCCTGGGTGAATCCTTTTTCGGATAGACCATCCAACAGTTGGAAAACTTCTTTGCGTTTATCGCCAATAAGTGTAGTTGTTCCGCTTCTTATGTCATTTGCGATATTGTCGACTGTCGCGCTTATTTGTCGTCTTAATGTGTCATATACAGGGCCTGAAACACTGGCAATGCGCTCGATGTCTGCCAATGAATTATCAATTAAGTCTAATGATTCTTTGAGAGTAAGATTAGGTTTGACTGCTCCAAGGCGGGCGAGTGAATCAGTTACTATTTGATCCATCTGTGCATCGCTGCGACCTAGTATCGCAAGAGTCTCGGTGCGAAGAGTTGGATCAAGATTTTGAATAGCTACAATATCGTCAATTGAAAGATTGGCAGCATTGTCAAAATAACTGTTAACACCAAGTGTCGCCTTGGCAATTGGATCCTTATCTGCAATGGCTGTCAGTAATTTTAGTTTCTCAGCCAATTGTCTGTCGATTGGCAAATGAGAAATGGCTTCTAGAGCTTGATTACGTAGTATATTTAAATCGCCACTATTTAATAGAATTCGATCTTGAATAGCTGCAATTTGAATATTTCGAAGCTCAAAAGAGCTGTCTTTGCTTAAAGCGGACAATATATTTGAACTACGAACGGCTTCGTCATTAAGTCCTTTTATTGCGTCAAACGCTTCAATCGCTGCCATAGCAGTGGGGTCTTCTTTCAGGGCCAGCGCTTCTAGAATTTTAGTTCTCAGCGCCGCTTCTTCTAAATCGGTGAATCCTTTATTTGAAAGATTGTCTAAAATTTGAAACGCTTCTTTGCGCTTGTCGACGGGTAATAGACTTGAGCCAGTTTTGATATGGCTCATAATCGAATCGACTGAAGCTGCTACTTGCTGTTTGAGAGAGTCGCGCAGAGCTTCGGATGGATCAGCCAGACGCGCCAGTTCTTCTGCTGCAGAATTTATTTTGTTCATCAAAACTTCGACGCTATCATTGCCATCTACAGAGCGAAAACGAGCAATTGCGTCTGTTCTTATCTGATCCAGCTCTTCTCTCGTTCGCCCTAAAATTGAAAGAGCTTCAGTGCGAAGACTTGGATCAAGTTTTTCGATTTCGGCCACTTCTTTGGAGGTTAAGGTCGCCGCATTATCGAAATAGTTGTTGACCTTTAAAGTGAATTTTGCAATTGGATCATCTTGCTGGGCCAGTGCTCTTAGAATGCCTGTTCTCAATGCTTCAATTTCTTCATCCGTTGCCACTCCTTTGAGCTGTTCAAGCGAAGAGAGTGCGCGTTGTCGAACCGCTGCAAGTTCATATGATCCATAGCGTAAATCTGAGATTTTGGTTGCCAGTGTTTGCAAAGAATTTGTCATTTCCTTTTGCAACGCCGCCACCATTTCTTTATCGGCTGCCGATGCTGTAATTTGCTCAGTCAAAGAATTAAGATGTTCGGTCAGTGCTCTTGCATCCAGGTTGCCTAACTTTTGCAAAGACGCAACTTGAGTCGAACTAAAGAGCGAATTGAAATGAGTACGATCGCGACCAAAAGCAGCTAAAGCGGCATCAATATCTTGAGGCAAACTTTGTTTTAGTTTTGCTAGAGTCACCAAGTCTAGTGCATTTTCTGAAGCTTTGATAAAAGCGTCGTTTAATTCTAAGGCTGTTTTTGCAACTGTATCGCCTTTATCCCTGAGTGCTTTTAGACCCAGCATTCGCAAGGCTTGTTGCTCTTTAGATGGAAGCGTTAGAATTGCATCAAGTAGCTCTTTTCTTATGGTATCGAAGTCGCTTACACCACGTTCGATATTTGTAATAATGCTGTTGACCTGAATTCTAGCCAATTCATCCGTGTTATTGGATGTAAGCGAGCTTACGATTCGCGCTGTCAGATCAGATTCATTTTCAGAACCAATAATTCGCTCAAGTGCTTCGCGAGCAGGTTTAGCTGCGTCTACTTTTTGTTCTATTGCTTTTAGGAAATTGAGTCTGGCAGAACCGGCATCACTAGATAAACTAGAAATCAAACTCAACGCCTGACTCATAAGGTTAGTATTATTGCCAGAATCACTCAGTATTTTTTCAGTCAAAGAAGAGATGTGAGCACTCTTTAGGGCATCGACATTACCTTGCTCAAGTGCAGTCAAAATGCTTTGAGTAATTCTATTTCTTGTTTCAGTACTCAAGCCATCCAATGATTCAAGTGCTTGCAGAGCTGAATTTGATACTGGATCTTTATCTTTTAATTGACGAAGTAGTTCTAGTCTTTCAAAGTCTCGCGTTTCGTCAGAAAGTTTTTTTACTACTTCAAGCGCTTGCTGCCTGAGCCCTTCAACACCTTCTACTGTAGTTGAAAGCCTGTTTCTAAGCGCGCCGAGTCTAATTAATTGCAATTCGTTTTCGTTACCACGTGCAAGCGAAAGCATAATTTTTTGGGCTAAAGTTTCTTCATTGTTCAATCCTTTTATAGAGGCAAATGCTTGAACGGCAATTTTAGTAAGAGGGTCGTCGCTCTGGTCGAGCGCAGTTAGAATGCGAGAGCGCATGGCAAGGGCTTCTGGCGTGTCACCCAGCTTTGCCAGAGATTCAAGTGCTTTGCCTCGAAGAGCGGCTAGCTCAACTGGATTGCCTGATGCGGCCTGGACATTTATAAGTATATTTTCGATTTGTTTTACGGTGGCATCATAGAGCGCTGTTTGCTCTAAATTAGCTACTGTAGCTGCAACGCTGCTGTCGTGCCTGCTTAGAGCTTGGTAAAAATCAAGTTCTAGCTGAGTTTTGTCTGCGCCTTTTGTCGCCAGAGCTTCAATAGCATCGGTTGCTTGTTTTTTTAAAGCTTGAATCACTTCTGGACTTGGCTCTGTTAGTGCTTTTAACTGATCTGTAGCATTTAAGGCACGAGCTGAAAGCTCTTGTGCAGTAAGATTTGTGGGAAGGTTTGTTGCGTCAGTAATTAATTTTGCCGTAAGCCCGTCTACGTCTGCTTTTTGTTTCTGCAATAGATTAAGAGCTGCATCAAGCAATGCTGGTTCTTGTTGCATTTTTTGATTGAAGCTTGCAAGTGTTGCAAAATCGAGCGAATTATTTGCCTGGCGCTCAATTAGAGAACTTATTTCTAATGCCGCTTGAGCCGCAGGATCTTTAGCTTTTGCAAGTGCTTGCAATAATTGATTTCTGAGCGTAGCAATTTCTGGTGTACTGCCAAGTGCGGAAAGTGAATTCAATGCACTCAGTGCTTGAGCTTTCATAGTTTGCAGATCGGCACTGGCGAGGGTCTCTGCTTGAGTCTCAATTCTTCGTATGAGCAAATTGGTCAGAGCTTGGTCTGCCTGTTGTTGCACTTGCACTACTGCTTCTCTAGCTGCTGCATCGGTTGAGAGCAGGGCTTGGAAAACGCGCTCTTTTAGTTTGTCAGCTATTTCAGCTCCTGAGACATTAGAAAGTGAATCAATAGAAGTCAAGGCTCTTTGGGCCGCTATAGCAACTGGATCTTCTTTAGCAACAAGTGCATTGAGTAAATCCGTTTGTGCTTTAGCAATTAGCTCCGGTGATGCACCAGATTTGGTACTAATTGCATTCCAGGCTTCTGAACGTGTAGCAGCAAGTGCACCTGGATTATCTGGTGCGACCGCGTTTACTTTTGTCAGGACATCTGCAACCTGATTTGAAAATACTTCATTTGTTTTAGCCGTGAGAACGGCCGCTGATTCATATACTTCTTTGGCTATCGGATCATTTTTGCCAATTAATGCAGCAATTAGTTGATCACGCAAAACTCCTGCCTGCTCTTTGTCAGGATGGCTTGCTAAAGCTGTGATTAGTTCTCTTACTTCACTTCTGGTACCAGCAAGCATTGGGTCGTTTGGATTGCCAGAAAGTGCAGCAATTTTTGTCATCAAACCGTTTGCGCGCTCTGTAGCCTGAGTGGCGGTTATTGCAAGAGTACTCTTGCCGGCCAAAACGCCCATTCCAAATGGATATGAAAGTAACATTTCAAGGGCGCCTAACCCTCCATTCATCAATAACGATTGGGGACTGGTGTCGAAATTTTCACCTTCGAAAGTGGCCAGAAGCGCTGGGCGAGATACAGCTCCGGTTGCACTCAGTGTAGCCATTACAACAAGTTTACGCGCCAGTTCTTGAGTGATTTGTTTTGCTAGAACTACTCCGATACCTGCTGGCATGAATGCAATGAAGGCAGCAATCGAGGCTCCAGTCATAATGACATTGGTCATGAATTCTGCGAATTTTTCGTTCGATTGGCTGGCGTTATCGTAGTATTGGCTGTAATACTCAGCCATCGCTTCCTGTACAACCTGTGGTACTTTCTCAAAGGTGGCATTGAACCGCCTCATCATCTGTTCGTCAACTTGCATGAAGCGATCGAATGCATCGCCTCCGCCATCGGCAGTCCAGACTTCCCTGTAATTGTTCATGCGATCAAAGAAATCTTTCAGCGCATCTCTGGGCGTAACACTGAGCAAGAGCGAGTATTCGAGTTTGTAAGCCTTGTCGACTTTGTTCAAAAAGTCGTTATTCAAGTTTGTTTTGAAAGCGAGCAAATAATCGTCGTGTAGTTTTTGTCTTTGTTCGAGCGAAAGGCTTTTCAACATTTGTTTGAAGTCACGGAACTTGCCACCATCACCAAGAATGAAAGCGCGCATTCTGTCAACGAGCTGGGGAACGCCATTTCCTTCTTCAAGAATGTGTCTAGTTAGAACTTGATGATTCAGATCCAGATTTTCGTTTTTGGTGACACTTGCAAGTATGGCTTCTTTGAGATCGACGCCATATTTGAGTTTGTAGTCATCTTGCAGTTTGGTCCAGTCTTCCGGCTTCAGATCGGCAAAAAATTTCTGATAATCTGAAAACTTGCCACCATTTCCATTGACCAGCATTCGGATGCGATCGATGGGAAAAACTTTTCCATTTTGACTCAGAATAGTTTCGAACAGAGCTACCTGTTCTGGTGTCATACTCTCTCTTTGAGGGAGCGTGTTTCGCAAATCTGTTTTGAGATCGGTCTTGTATTTTTCGAGATATTCTTTTTCGATTAAAGCAAAATCCGCTTCGTTCAAACTAGCGAAATCTTCGCTCATGTCAGTTAGTTTGCCACCCTGCGTAACGAGCACACGCAGTTTGTCGGCAGTTGTAAGTGTGCCGTTTTGCTTCAATACATTTTCTAAAATGGCTTTTTGATAATCAAACAGATAACTAGTGCGCCAGTTGTGCAATTGATCAGGAGGCAACTTAGTAATGAAGGTGTATGTAAGGGCTTTGTCTGAAACTGTCACTCCATCAAATGGTCTGCGACCAGCCCATCCAACGGTGTTGTTTTCCTCGGCCATGAGAGCGTAAAAGGCATTACCGCCCGCGCCATTGAGCAATAATATGGCATTCATAGATCTGAGTAGAGCCTCTTCTTCGCGAGTGAGAGGCGGACCCTCAACTTTGCGCATTTGACGATCGAAAATCGACTTCAAAGTGGCCATATAGAGAGGGTCTTTTA
Source organism: uncultured Candidatus Obscuribacterales bacterium (assembly GCA_964606665.1). Taxonomy (GTDB): domain Bacteria; phylum Cyanobacteriota; class Vampirovibrionia; order Obscuribacterales; family Obscuribacteraceae; genus Aved-18. The sequence goes on from CAZSHS010000018.1 coordinate 29,071, forward strand.
AAATAAGTTCGACTTGTGCGATCGTCTGGAACTTTTTAGCCTGGATCGCAGACTCGTCCATACCCTGCCACAGCTCGTCATTGACGAAGCCCCACTCTCTGATGAGCTTGTCGAGTTCTGTTGGAGCGGGTGGCTTGCCTGTTTGAGCTACTTGATTGAGATAGTTTTTAATTAAAGGTATGGCGTTTTCTGCTTGCGAATCGCCAGTGTCTATGAGCAATTGACCAAAGTCGTCTATAGTTTTTTTGAACGCAGGATCTGTTTGATATCTAGTTGCCTCAGCGGCTGACATCGCTTCAAGTCGTTCTATGAACTGTTTAATATTGACTGTGCCTGACGCTTTGTAGTCAGCAATGAATGTTTCAAGCGGACGCAAAATAGCTTTTGAAGCTTCGAAATTTTGCGCCGTTAGTTTGGCTTCTATAAGCGAAAGTATTTTTGCCTGTTCGTCTGGGTTTAAAAATGACAGTAAAGACCTAGTAAATTCGTCTTTGTAAGTAGGATCTCTGAGCAAATCGAATTGCTTTTCGGTCAGATTTTTTTCGATGTGTACCAACATATCGCTTACGTTATAATCGCCGCCAAGTAACCCGATAAAGTACTTTTCGGCAACCATGCCTGCTAAATCTGATGTGAGAAATTTTCCTCCAAATAATAATTGTTCGCGCAAAATCGCTTGACGCGGACCTTCAGCTTGACTACGAATAGCGCCTTCAAGAATGTCATATATTCTTTTGGCTTCTGCCTCGGCTTCGTTCGCCGGTTGGCGACCCGTTTCTGTAAGTGTTCGTCCCAAAATATAATCGCGCCTGTCTTTGGGTGTGGCGTGGGTGAAAACCCAGTCTGTATTTTGAGGATTGTCCAGAAAATGTAAAACTGTACTTGTATCTGAGATTAAAATGGTCGCAAGTGAAATTCTGCCTTCACGCAAAATGTCGTTGGCTATTGGATTTTCGACTTTACTACTTGGACCAATGAGTGAAAATGGCGTTAAACCAAAATTATCTAACAAGAGCCTTTTGAAGTCTGGGTCGGCATTTGCAAGTCCGCGTGTGGCAATATTATTTGGCAGGTCGCCGCCAAGAACAGTGGAAAGCAAGCCTATGTCTTTCGCCAGAGTTGCTTTTCGAGCCAATTCCATTAGAATGTCTGGCGATAATTCTGTAATGCCGCCAAGCAATCCGGTAAGGACTTCCTTTTGTTCCTTATTTAATCCTTCGTTGGCATTGATAGCGTCTGCAAACGAAATGCCATAATCACTCTTGAATTTTTCGCCCAGCTCTGCGGCCTGAACCGGATTCAAAGTCCCAAGCACCGCTCGCAAGAGTCTCATGCCGCGCACAGGATCTGATTCTGCGACAGTCAGCGCAATTTGTGCGTTGCCAGATAAATTAGCCTCGCCATTCTTCGAATTGAGAATGGCTTCGATTGTGACCAGACTTTCTCTAGATCTGATGCATGTTCTAAGTGCTTGGCGTAAAGTGGTCCCGTATTTTTGCTCATAAATCTGTTCGAGTTGTTGGCGGTCCACTTCTTCCATGTTTTGCAGAATGTTTTTTACTGCTTCTACATTGGGAGTGTAGGACTGACGAAATCTAATTGTGAGTGCCTTGTGCACGAGTTCGGCATTAAGGGCGATGGCGTCGGGACTGAGGTGGGTCTGGACGAACTCAACTTTGGGTAAAGGTGCCGGAAGTGAGTCCAGGGGACCAGTTTTATGATCGCCAAGGACATTTGGCTGCGTTTCTAAAAGGTTGACATTGACCGCATCGACCTCAATTGCAGGCAACATGCCTGTCAGGTCCCCTGAGGCGTCCGCGACCTGAATCACTTGCCCGGTGACAACTGGAGTGCTTGCATCTCCAAGCTTTTGCAGAAAAGTTTTGACCTCAGAATCAGACGCATCCGCACCCTCTGTAATGGGGGTGTCGGAAGTTGAGCCGGCAGCCGGCTTTTCAGATTCTGCACTTGGGTTTCTATCAATAGCCATGCATTAGTCCAAGACGAGGCGCCTTATTCCACTATGCGCGTGTCAGCACTTATAGAAACCATAAAAGATTAAATTTTATGTTAATCGATTATATACCTAAGTCGAAATGTTGGCTAGAGTCTGCGCCGGAGACGGCGCCAACCAATCTTCTTCTTTCATGTAATATCGCATGTACAAAAGCATTGATACAAGCCCTGTCCATCCAGTTTGATGCGATGCGCCAAGTCCGGCTCCAGTGTCGCCGTTGAAATACTCGAAAAACTGATGATATTCACTCCAGTTTTCGTCGTATTGGAAGGTGTTTGAGTCTCCATAAACAGGGCGGAATCCACTCTTGTCTTTCAAAAATATGTTGGTGATTCTGTCTATGATGTCGTTTGCTATCTGGCACAAGTTCTTTTTTACACCTGAACCGGTGGGATATTCAATGAGGAAGTCTGGGCCAAAATAAGCAAAATAATTGAACAGCGCGCGAATCAGCATGAAGTTGACAGGCAGCCAAATTGGTCCCCGCCAGTTTGAGTTGCCACCATACATGCCTGAATTGGATTCGCCAGGTAAGTAGTCAACTCTGTATTCATGTCCGTTTACGTTGTAAATGAAAGGATGGTCTTTGTGGTATTTGGATAGACTTCTGATTCCAAAATCGCTCAAGAACTCACTTTCGTCAAACAGTCTGCTCAAGATACGACGAAGTTTTTTCTCGTTGCACACAGATAGCATGCGACGACCTTTGTATCCCTGATGAAAGGGCAGATGAATGAATTTGCATGCTTCTTGTTGTCGATGAGTAAAGTGAAAAGCTTTGCTTTTAAAAGATGGCAAATTATCCCAGACATCATTTTCAAAGACTACAACAGAAGCCATGGGCAAAAGTCCTACAATAGATCTGACTTTCAGTCTGGTAGCATGACCGTCTGGATAGCGGAGCACGTCATAAAAGAAACCGTCTTCTTCGTCCCAAAGCTCGGCTCTGTGTTTGCCGGGCTTGTCCATTGAAGCTGCAATTAACACAGTGTGTTCGAAAAACTTCAAAGCAAATCGCTCGTACCATGAGTTGTACTGAGCCAGTTCAATTGCAATATTCAACATTTGTTGACTGAAAAAGACCATCCAGCCGGTTCCGTCTGCTTGTTCTAAATATCCTCCAGTAGGCAACTCAGAACTGCGATCAAAAACACTTATGTTATCGAGCCCAAGAAACCCACCTTCGAAAACGCCATGGCCTCTAGGATCTTTTCGATTAACCCACCAGGTGAAGTTAGACAAAAGAGTTGTAAAAGCATATTTCAAAAAGTCTTTGTCACCAACACCATTGTTGCGTCCTTTATCAAACAAATAGGCCTGGTACGTTGCATAGGCGTGCACAGGCGGATTGACGTCGCTAAAGTTCCATTCGTAAGCCGGGATTTGTCCATTTGGATGAATATATGAGCTGCGTAAAATTAAGTCTAGTTGCTCTTTGGTGAAATCCGAATCCACCAGATTTAGTGGCAAGGTATGAAAAGCAAGATCCCATGATGCATACCATGGATACTCCCATTTGTCTGGCATCGAAATGATGTCGTTGTTGAACATGTGAGTCCATTCTTGATTGCGAATAACTTTCTGGTTGGAAGGTAGTGTCCACACATTGATATTGTGTTCTTTGATCCATTGGTCGACATCATAATGAAAAAACTGTTTGCCCCAGAGCATGCCGGATAAGGCTTGACGCATCAATTCGTATTTGTCTTTTTGTTGTTTTAAACTATCTGGAATAAGGTCGTCATAGAAAGCATTTGCTTCTCGCATTCTGGTATCAAATACGGTTTCGAGATTCTCAAAAGGATGTTCGGTTCTTTTGGTGCCTAATCTTAGGTGCACTACTTCGCACTGTCCAGCTTTGACATTTAGTCTGTATCGAGCAGCAACTTTGGTTCCGCGTTTGTCTGGATTAATGGCGTGTCTATTTTCGTTTATGATGTAATCGTTGATACCATCTTTGAAGTAATGACCAGTGTTTTTCTGACCAAACACCTTTTGTTTATTGGTTTCGTTTTCGCAAAATAATAATTGCACTGTTCGATCGCAATAAAAATAATGGTCTTTTGTGTGCTCTGCAAAAAATGTTTCATGATGAGTAGTGTGCACGCCACAATGTTTGTCTTTGGACAAAGATCTCATCGAAGGTTTAGGACCACCGTCAGACCATGACCAGGTGTTGCGGAACCACAAAGTTGGAAGCAGCTCTAGAAGCGCGTCTTCATGTCCGCGATTAAAAACGGAAATTTTAATGAAAATGTCTTCTGCTGTTTCTTTGGCATATTCGACAAAAATATCAAAATATTTGTGTTCTGAAAAAACACCAGTGTCGAGCAACTCGTACTCGGGTTCGTACTTACTTCGTCTTCTATTGCCATCAATCAGATTTAAGTATGGATATTCTTGCTGTGTATACTTGTACAGATATTTCATGTACGAGTGAGTAGGTGTGCTGTCCAGGTAGAAGTAATATTCTTTGGCGTCTTCACCATGATTGCCTTCTGAATTGGTTAGACCAAAAAGACGCTCTTTTAAAATTGGGTCTTTGCCGTTCCAAAGTGCGAGCGAAAAACATAAATTTTGCAAATTGTCACTTATTCCCGCAATGCCATCTTCGCCCCAGCGATAAGCTCTTGAGCGCGCCTGGTCGTGCGTGAAATAATTCCAGGCATCACCGTTCTGGCTATAGTCTTCGCGAACTGTTCCCCACTGGCGTTCGCTTAGATAAGGACCCCAGCGCTTCCAGGGCGAAGTGCCCTCTTTCTCTTCTATAAGTCTAATTTTTTCTTGGATTTCACTTGGCAAAGATTCGTCTGTCATGGCACCACAAAGTATTAACTAAGACAACGACTTATATATGCCACCCAAAAGATGTCATTTTGTTGTTGTACCAAATTAAATATCGGCGTATAAATGCATGAATGCCAGTCGAATATTTCCTTGTGACTGCTCGAAAACCTTAGCCAGGTTTTGCTTATCAGCTCTATGGCCAAGTAATTTTGCGGATAATTCGTCAAGCAAGTCAAGCGAGCTACGGCACTGAATTAATGTTGGCAATAATCCCTCTTTGTGAGCAGTGATACAAAGACCAAGTGAATGCAATTTGCACTTGAGCTTGAGTAATTGAAACTGCCAATATGGCAAATTTTCAGCACTATCTACCAGAACTATTCGATACTCTTTTAGAGAGCCAAGCCAGAAAGACAATGGCAAATTGCGCTTGCCGCCAGATAATCTGAGTAAAAGTGGATTGAATCCATCTTCAGCCAATTTCTTTTTCAGTTCGAATAAAAGTGTAGTCTTACCGACGCCTTCGGGTCCAACTAGAGCACCACAATAATTCATCGATACCAGTCGCTTTAGAAAAGTATCCCAGGTATCATGCTCGAACCTGTATTCAAGCGCCTCCAGTCTTACTGTGGCAAAAGGATTGTTGCGAGCTTTGGTGCTTTGTGCTACCACAGGCGGCATCGTTTTTCTTCGGGCAGCATGAACGATTCGCTCATCGAAATATCATAAGCTTTTTGGAATTCGTCCATGTTTGCAAGAGTGCCAAGGACGCGATAATGTGGTGTGGGATGCGGATCTACAGCCGCCATTAAACGAGCTTTTTCTGGTCTAACATTGGTTGCCCAAGCTTGAGCAAATGAGAGGAAAAATCTTTGCTCAGGCGTAAATCCATTCTGGTCTTTTTCTCGCGGTTTATCGCCCTGTAATTTTTGCAAAGCCTTATAAGCCAGGGTCAGTCCGCCAAGGTCAGCAGCCGCTTCGCCAGCCACTAATTTGCCTTTGAAAGCAACATCGTCGACCGCCTTATATCCCTGGTATTGATTTTCGATTAGCGAAACTCTTTCTCTAAAACGTTTGAGATCGTTTTCTGACCACCAGTTCTTCAAATTACCTTTACCATCGAATTTGGAGCCCTGGTCATCAAAACCATGAGTCATTTCATGACCAATAACCATTCCCATTGCACCTAAGTTAGTGGCATCATCAGCGTCTGGATCGAAAATTGGAGACTGTAAAATTCCAGCGGGAAAAACAATTTCGTTCATTTCCGCTGAGTAATATGCATTGACAGTCTGAGGACTCATGAACCATTCGTTTCTGTCGACCGGCTTGCCAATTTTGGCCATTTGTCTATCAAATTCGAATTCAGATGCATTGTTCATATTTTTCAAATATGATTCGCGACTGATATCCAGTTTGCTGTAGTCTCTCCATTTGTCTGCGTAACCTATTTTCAAGCCAAATGAATTTAGTTTTTCAAGCGCATTTTTGCGAGTGGCATCATCCATCCAGGAAAGTGATGATAGGTCATCTTTTAAAACATCACGCAAGGCTGATACTAGATGCAGTGCTTTTTCTTTGGCCTTGGGTGTAAAATGATCCTTTACATATAACTGACCAAGTGCTTCTCCAAGCGCGCCATCGGCGCTGTTCAATACACGTTTCCAGCGAGGAAGGTTGGCTTTTTTACCGGTCAAAATCTTGCCATAGAAATTAAAATGTTCATCTACAAATTTAGAGGATAAGTATGGAGACGAGTCGCTGATTAAGTGCCAGAGTAAATAGTCTTTCCACACTGCTGGCTTGGTAGCTTCAATCTGTTCGTCCACTCCTTCAAAAAAGGCTGGTTGACCAACGTTGACCACTTCAAAATCGTTGTGTTTGATTTCTTTTAGATATGCGCTCCAATTGAAATTGGGAGTCATTTTCTGCAAATCGTCAAAATTCATTTTGTGATAAATTTTGTCGGGGTCGCGCATGTCTGTATTCTTCATTGAATACTCAGCTAGTTTGGTTTCGAGATCCATCACTAATTTGGCGCGTGACTGACCATCAGGCAGTCCCATCAGGTGAAACATTTTTGCTATGTGCTCGACATACTGAGTACGCAATTTTTTCGAAGCTTCGTCGTCATTTGTATAATAATCGCGATCTGGCAGCCCAAGTCCACCTTGCTGTAACTGACAAATAACTTTGGTTGAATCTTTGAAGTCTTGACCAGAGCCAATATTGAAAAACACATTAACGCCTTGTCTGTGCAATCTGGCGATTTCAGCTCTCAATTGCTCTTTGTTGCTAATGCCTTCAATATTGTGAACTTCATCATGAAGCGGGGCCAAGCCTGCACTTTCAATACCCTGCTCGTCCATGCCGGCGGCATAAAAATCGCCGATTTTTTGTTCGTTCGAACCGCGCTTAGCGTCTGTGTTTTTGGAAGCGTCCTCGGCAATGGTTTTGATGATGGTCAAATTTTTATCGGCGAGTATGTTGAGCACGCCCCATTTGTCATACTCGTTTGGAACAGGTGTATTCTTCAACCAGGTTCCATTAGCGTAAAGGAAAAAATCCTTGCCTGGAGGCACGCTCTTGTCCATACTACTGACGTTGATGCCCGTTTTATTGTCGTTTGCAAAAGCAGAAGTGGTTGCTGCAAGCAATACAGTCGATGCCAGAGCGGCGAAAGCGAAAGAGCGTTTGATAAACATGGATGTTGACTACCCTTGTAAAACCATTAACATCAGTACATTTTACCGGTGATATCATTATATGGTGATGGACTTATGAAAATTATTGTTACAGCAGTAGGAAGCGACGGAGACATCAATCCTATGGTTGAGGTGTCCAAAAAGCTCTTGGAGCGCGGACATCAGGTGGAATTTTGTGCCAACGCCTATTTTGGCCAGAAGGTTAAAAATGCCGGAATGACTTTTCTTGAGCTTGGCGATGAGCGTCTTTATATGGAGGCATTGCAAAGACCAGGCGTTTGGGATCCACGTAAGGGTTTTCATGCTATCTGGCAATTTGTGCGTGAGTCACTTGAACTTAACTATCAAATAGTAAAAGAGCGTATAGAGCCAGGAAATACAATTCTAGTAGGCACCACTCTCGCCATGGCTAATCGCGTTATTCAAGACGAGCTTGATATAAAGGTGTCGACTGTTCACTTGTCTCCTTGTTGCATTATTTCCGCTCACGAGCCGATGACTGGTGCTGGCTATCCTGCACCTACAGCACTTCCCCTTTGGATAAAAAATGCATATGTCGGTCTAATAGATAACTTGGCGCTTGATAGAGTTTGCAGAGACGATATAAATAAATTCAGAGCTGCTCATAATTTACCTCCAGTCAAAAGTATTTTTAGAAAGTGGCTGCCTTCTCCTAATCAAGTTATATGTGCTTTTCCCGATTGGTATGCAGAGCCGCAGCCGGATTGGCCTCCAAATAGTGTTTGTACTGGAATCCCTATTTTTAACAAACAAGAACACGAAAGCCTCACTGATGATGTGCAAGAGTTTTTGAAAAGTGGAGCACCGCCAGTAGTGGTTACCCCAGGCTCTGCTATGGCTCAATCGGAAAAGTATTTTAAGACTATTCTTCAGTGTTTATCGGGTTCTAACTATCGAGCAATTTTTGTGGCTAAATACTCTAACAAAGTCTTAGAAAATCTTCCGCCTAATATTTTATGGTCAAAATACGAGCCGTTTGATTTATTATTTCCTAGAGCTCAAGTAGTGATTCATCATGGTGGCATTGGCACCAGTGCTCAATGTATGAATGCGGGCGTGCCTCAAATGATTACTCCTTTTGCTCATGATCAGTTTGACAATGCAGCAAGGCTTGAAAAACTGGGTGTGGCTAAGAAGCCGCGAGTGCCAAACGAGTTTAACTTCACAAACGATCCAAATGGCGCCTGGCGTAAATGTCTTGATTCAATTGTTCACGACAAGCAGATGCGACTTCAATGTCAAAAAATCAAGGCAAAAATAGCTTCAGAGCCTAAACCGGCAGATGTGATTGCTGAAGAAATTTGTAAAATTATGGTGTAAGTTTACCTTCGTAGCCTTCCAGCTTGAATAATTTCAATTGAGTTTCAAAAGCACTTGGAGTCACTGTCACATCACCCGAAAATGGGTCATCGTAAGTTGCAAGCAAGAATAAATTCAAACAAACAACCAGGCTTACAATTGCGACCATAATTACTTGTACTTTCATACTTCGAGCAGCAAAGAAATAGGTGAATATTATGGTGGCGACACCACCAATAACAAGCACTACCCACAGAGCAGCAGGCAGACCAGCATGCAGTGCCTCGACGCGTAAGCGTCTTGAATCGCCAAGACTCATCATCGATTCAAATAATTGGTTTTGAGCGTTACTTTGTCTCTGGGTGGATGGTTCGTATTCGGTGCAATGGTCCCAGAGTTCTTTGTAAATTGTCCAGGCTTTGGGACTATCTTGTTTTTGAGCAAGCAATGGCCATTCATCGTCTATGACTTCGTGAGCATACTTTGCGCAAAGATCCTTAAGTTGATTACAATTTTGTTCGGGAAGTCCGTTTGCTAGTCTAAATACATTTCCAAGCGAAGATGCTTCTTGTTGCACTGTTTGTCTGGCAACGGTGAATCGTTGCATCGCATCTGCCACCATGAATCCAATTAAGACGGCAAAGAGCATTGCCACGATTTGCGAGTATGGGTCTGTAATTTCGTGTTGCGGCTCTAAATCGGATTTGATGTGCCATCTTCTGGCAATCATTAAGCCAATGAGCGATGCGCTGACAATTGCTATTGTCACTAATAGTGCGCTTAAAAATCCCACAGTTATTTAAACTCCTATTGTATTATGTTCACGGCTCTTGCTGCCACCAGAGATATAGTGGCTAGTGCAATCAATGATTCCAAAAGCATCAAAAATTTTGCTCGCCCTGACAAAGGTAAGACATCGGTGGGACTAAATGCAGTGGCATTTGTGAAGGCTAGATACATGTAGTCAAAAAATCGCGGTGACCAGTCTGGCGGAGCGGAGCCTGGCGTGGACATTTGTGGGAAAAGGAAATCTGGTGCCTGGTGTCCTTTGTGAGTGCGCTCATGCGGACCGCCTCTATCTATCTCCCAGAACCAGAGAGCAAAAGCTATAACATTGGTAAACCAGATACCAATGCCTGAGAAAAACAGTTCAATACTGTTTACTTTGCCTGGCTCAAAAAATAGCGCATAAATCAACAGAACAAGCGTAGCCAAATTAACTATGCTCACCAGAGCAATCACGATAATGGCTAATGCTTGCAGAAATTTGCTTTCGTCTTTGTGTCGATTGGGAGCGCTTAGTGAAATTGGAATCAAGATGATTAATTCAAGCACGAGCGCTACAATTGGTAGGTTGCGTGTGAGTTCGTGTGGTAATACTACTTGAACAATCATTGCTACAATTATTGCTAAGGATGCTGGCCACCTTGGCTCTTCTTGCGAAACTCCTCCCCATGCCGGTTGGTAAGATTCGTCGAATTGACCGTCGAGATTGGAAGGCGAATCACTATTCATTAGTAAAGTATACTAACCTTGACTTAGTACTAGATCATAATTAAACTGAAATAGTGTCGATAATAACTGTAGACAATCTTTCAAAACATTTTCGCCGTGCCAAAATCAAGGCGGTTCAAGATGTCTCCTTCAGTGTTGAGCCTGGAGAAATATTTGGATTGATTGGACCTAATGGTGCTGGCAAAACCACAATTATGGCTTGTCTTCTGGCCTTAATTAAGCCAAGCTCTGGTCAAATAAAAATAGATGGCAAGTCGCCTTATGATTTCGATGTAAAGCCACTAATCGGATTTTTGCCTGAAAGACCTTGTTACAACCGCTGGATGAATATTGATCAATTTCTTACTTATCATCACATGCTTGCAGGAATGCCTGCCAAAGACAGAGAGAAAGATATCAAAGAAGCTTTAGAGGCTGTCGAGCTTGAAGTCGACCCCAAAAAACGCAGAGTGAAAGAACTATCGCGCGGTATGTTACAGCGTGTCGGTCTAGCGCAAGCAATCATTGGCAAGCCCAAAATTGTTTTTCTGGACGAACCGACATCAGGCATGGATCCACTCGGTTTTATTATGATTCGCAAAATGCTTTTGCGCTTCAAAGAGCAGGGTACCACTGCTATAGTTAATTCGCATCACTTGCTTGAAGTCGAAAAGGTCTGTGATCGTATTGCCTTCATCCGTGGTGGCAAGATAGAACATTTGGGAAGTATGGACTCTTTTGTGCTTGAAGGACAAGATGTCTCTCTTGCTTGGTTGCCTGTGACAAGTAAGAATGCAGACGAGATAAATACTTTACTTGGTGAATTGGCCCTAAGGCACAATTGCAAGATTATTGAATCAACGCAAGAATCAGCCAAGCTCTCTTCGCCAAATAAGGAGCATCTTGCTCGGTTTATTCAAGAACTAATAAAAAATGAGCTGATGGTATATGAAGCAAAATCAGAGAGGCGCGAGTTAGTTGATTTGTTTTTAAATAAGAGTGAAATTCAATGAGTAAACCATCTCTTTTGAATAAAACCTTGATTCGCTTCAATTTGTGGGAGAAGGTGCGAGCCTGGCGTGTTGGTATTCCTATTATGCTTTTTATGGGTCTACCCTGTTACATGATGCTTATTTCAGTGATTGATTCTACAGAGCCGGAAACGGCTGCAAAGAATGTCTGGAATATTTTTAACAACGCAAGTATCTATTTTCTATTGGCGTATTTGTTTATTTCAGATGGCTTGCTGACGGGAAGACCCACAGGCGAACCGGAAACACTGAACTTGCTCTTTACCCGACCAGTTACACGCACGTGTTATGTGCTATCTAAATTCTTTTGCGGATTTTTGGGCTCGACAATTGTCTTGTTTATATCAGTATCATTGACTCTTGGTGTTGCCACTAGTCTTGGTATCGTTGAAAATCCCATTGATAGTCATTTCATTCTTTCTATCATATTCAATTGTCTGATTTTTTCAGCCTTTTATGTATTCTTGCACTCAATGCCTTCATTACTTGGACTGGTTTCTTACTTATTCTTCTCCGGCTGTCAAACTGTTGGAGAAATTATGTCTATTGGCTATAGTTCTAGCGCCCCCACATTTTTCAAATATGTAAAAGACGCCATCTTATTTTTCAACTATTGGTTTGGAGATGTCTTTCCCAGTTGTGTTGATTTCTCTTTGATTGCAAGTAGTTATTATGCATGTACAGAGCTGATAGTAGTTTACTTGTCCAATTTAAGTCTATTTTTGTTCCTGGCAATTCTTATCCTTTCGCTCAGGGAGTTTTCCTATGGCTCGGATTGATAAAGGTAAGTCGACACTTTATATTCCAATATTTATCACGGTGGCGATGTTGATACTCTTTATTGGCAGAGTCTATATCAAGGGTCCATTTCAAACACTACTCAATCCAGATGCGCAAATTGGCTGGAAGACTCTTGGCGATCTTGAGCGGGAGAAAGATAGTTATCATTCTTCTCTTATACTTTACGATTTTTCTGCTGACTGGTGCCAGCCATGTAAGCGCATGGACAAAGTTACTTTTCAGGCATCAGATGTGGTTCAAAAGGTGCGTGAAGGTTTTTATCCAGTAAAAGTAATCGTGGGAGAAGCTCACGAGAAAAAAAGCGTCACTGACCTGCAAACTAAATATTCTCTTTATTCAATTCCAACTTTTGTGGTGACTTTGCCAAGTGGTGAGTGGGTGTATCAGAAGCGAGGATTTTTTCCTCCCAGAGACTTTATAAAAATGCTAGACAACGCAAAAACGAAAGCATATTTTGTTCGAGCTGAATTGAAGCTGGCGAAGGAAGACTATAAAGGCGCATTGGCCGAGCTTGATCCGGATGTGCTTTCGGGTAAAAAAACAATCGAAGATGAAATTCCCATTTTGGTCTATTTCCACACCCTTAAAATGCTTGGAAAACTAGAAGATGCCAAAGCGATGGTAAAAAGGAGATTCGATTTCGTCTATTCTAAAAAGAAAGGTGCCATCCAAGCAAATGCCAAGTCGCTTCCGTGGCCATTGCCGTTCTATCAGTATTTACTTGGCGAAATTGATCAAGAAAAATTGAATAACGCATCTTCTGTATGGTATCAAAAAGCAGATATAAGTAGTGCTATTGCTCTTGATGCTCTCTCAAATAACAAAAAAGACATCGCTTTAAAGTCTTTCCACAAAGCTGCCGAGAGCTCTTATTATTCCAGTTCTGATTCTTTCAGATTGGCTGAGCTGTTCATCAAAGAGCTTGAGCCCTAGCTCGGGCTCTGCTATTTCTTTTTGAACCAGCCACCGCAAAATACGCCTGTATTTTTCTGATTATATTTTTGATGGTATTCTTCTGCTCGGTAAAAAGGCACCGCCTTTGATACCTGAGTATAAATTTTGGTTTTATCCATTTTTTCTTGTTCGCTTATAACCTGACGTGCAACAAAAGCTTGCTCTGGCGAGAAATAAAATATTTCCGAGCGGTATTGACCGCCTCTTAAATGGCTGTTGTCGTAGCGCGGATTATGTATACGCAAGAACCTTTCAACCAGCTTTTTAAAGCTGATTTTTTGAGGATCGTAGGTGACGTGCACAGCCTCTGCGTGTCCCGTATTGCCTGAGCAGACCTGCTCATAATTTGGATTGCTGGTTCGACCGCCTGTGTAACCGACTTCTGTGGCTACAACTCCTGGCGTGTCGAGGAAATCAGCCTCCACACCCCAAAATCAGCCAGCGGCAAAAACAGCTTCCTGGTTTTTATGACCATTTGGATTGTTCGAACTTGCTTGCACAGTCGTCCCCGATATTGTTAATGCAAAAAGAACTAGCAGATTTACTAATCTCTTCGATTTCATAAAATTACCTCTATTCTTTGTATATCGTAGCAGAATGCAAAAAACTTTGTTACCATATGCGCATGATTAAGGCCGTTCTGTTCGATTATGGCAATGTTTTGAGTCATCCGGGTGAACCTGGGCGCATTGCTGAAAATCCTAATTTAAAAAATCTTGAAGCAAACTCATTTTGCAATGCGTACTGGCATGGACGCGAAGATTATGATCGTGGCACGGTTGAAGCCGCTCATTATTGGGACGGTGTTGGCAAAAAGCTTGACCGCATATTCAGTACTCAAGAAAAAGAGCATTTGATTGCTCAAGACATAGCCTGTTGGTCTATTCTCAATTCCGTTATGCTCGAATGGGTATCACATCTAAAGCAAAAGGGCATCATCATTGGATTGATTTCGAACATGCCGCTTGAGCTCACTAGAAGTATTAGAAATGAGCCCTGGATAGCCAATTTCGACCATTGCACATTTTCTTGCGAAATAGGCTTGGTAAAACCGCATCGCTCAATCTACGAACACAGCTTATCTAACCTGGGGCTTCAAGGCTCAGAATCTTTATTCATAGACGACAGGAAGGAAAATATTGATGCGGCGGCAGAGCTGGGCATTCACGGACATCACTTCACTAATTACGATAACCTGATGAAATCCGCCAAAGAATTGAATTTACCCTAGTGGTAAAATGACTCAATCTTCCAAAGGATGAAAACATGAAATATTTAGCGGCTGTCCTTTCTTCTAGCTTGATTCTTTTAAGCGCTTGTTCGGGAGCTAACGTTTCTAGTGGCGGCGATTCGTTAAAACTAAACTATGTTACTAAGGTCAAGTCTTCATCTGCAAATCCAAAAGCTCAGAAAATTGACGGTGAAAAAGATTTGCTTTTCATCTTAGGAAAAAAGAAACTCGGACTTCAAGCTGACAATAAATTGAATCTTTTCGATTTTGAAAAAAAACGCATCTACAAAGCTGATCCTAAAACTAAAACCTTTGAAGATCACTCACTTTATATGATGTCTGGCTATAAACACGCAGAAGCTGCTAATCGTGCTCAACTAGCCAAACTTATTAAAGAATCCGGTGGTGATGTTGAGAATACTTTTGATTCTTTCAATTCTGGATGTGAGCTAGGAATGATCATCCCAGGTGAAGAAGAAAATCCTGGTATCACGGTAACTGAAAAAGATGGTACTGTCGAATACACCTACAAAGGAAAAGTGGTTACATCAGCCGTTCTTGGTGATGCGGTGCCAGAAGCTGTACTGCCAATGATGGAGAAATTTTACGTTTATAACTGCAATATCCACCCATTTATTCGCAAAGATTTGCTAGCACGCAAAAGAGTTCCAAAAGAGTTGAATATAGAAATCAATTCTCGCGGAATGAACACTACAATTAACATGACCTTGAAAAAGAATGAAGGACCGACTCCATCACTTGATCTTGGCTCTGATTACAAAGTTTCATTTGCAAAAAATCTTCCACTGTCAGCATTACAAGAACGTATCTATATCAAAAACGAAATTCCAGTTTTGCCTAAAAAGGACTCTGCTTTCACTGAAGCAAAGGCTTTGGTTGCTCAAAAGCAGCCAGTCGACGCATTGCTTACAATGATCGAATACAGCCTCTGCAACGGAGATCAGCCAGTTGCTGAATCAAAAGAAATTATGGAAGCGACCAAAAAAGATCCTACAGTCAAGAAACTGCAAGAAAATTTGATGCCCCAAACTAAAGATGCAGCAGTCAACTCATACAAAATACTAAACACGATAGATTCGACTAAATATAAAAAAGGCTATGTAATTGAAGTGCTCAAAGCTAACGTAGAAAGTTTGGCTGGCGGCAATCCTAGTCGTAGATTCTTATACGCACTTACAAGTAATCCTGGAATCGTTTCTGCATACAAAGACCTTGGCACCTATTATTTCTCACGCTATGACGTGCAAAATGCCTGGGACAGTTTTGATCTGGGACGCAAGATCAAACCAGATCATGTTCTATTCAAAGACATAAATAAACTAGAGCAGGGTCTGGAAGAATCTCATCCAGAGTATTTCTAAATCTAGTGAATAACTGCGCGCTTGCGCGTGGGTGGTGTAAGAGTCTTTTCTATCATGCGTGAAAAGTCTTGCACCAGATGTCTGTCGCTAAATTTTTCATAGACTCTATGTCGCAGAGTATCAATTGAATTTATTGACGGAGGATCTTCTCTCATCTGCACAATACGACTTGCAAGCGCTCCGCTAGCGCTTATGTCACACATCCACTGTGGATCTTCGATAATGAATTTAGCCCCGCTATGAGGATGGCAGATAATTGGTGTGCCAATTATCGCCGCTTCAATCAAAACATTTCCGAGCCCTTCGTCTAAGCTAGGCAAAACAAACAAATTGGCCGCCGCCACCACTGATGGTACCTGCTCAACGGGTAAGGTTAGCCAGATGACTCGATCTTGTAATAGCTTCTCGCCAAGCGCTTTTAGATAATGAGTATCAGATTCTTCCACGCCGCAAAGAACAAGTTTAACTTTTGGATCGTTTAGTTTGGCTACTTCTTCGATAAGATAATCAATTCGTTTGTGATAACGATTCCACGCCGCACAGCAAACAATCATGTAATCGTCTTGGGCAATGCCATACTTTTGACGAACAGTTGTATCGCGACACTGATCCCACAACTCTTCGGCATCAAGACAATTTGGTATCAGATCCATTTTTGAACCTGGAATTCCAGCTTCAAGCGCCGCACCATAACCGCCAAAATTTAATTGCTGAATATGGTCAAAGCATTTGTAGTTCTGTGGGTTGAAAATGCCGCCGTTAGCAAAAATGACTTTGTAATGAAAGTTTGGCAAGTGTGCCGCAGCCATGATGAAATGAGCTAGTGGGACATCTTTGACCCAAACTACATCGGGATTAATTCTTGCAAGTTCGCTCAAAAGACCGGGCAGAAAGCTGATTTGCTCAACACCGTATGTCAGTTCCCAACGCATTTTTTCAGGCAGAATGGGCAATTCGGAAAGTTTTTTCAGTAAATGACTGTTCCTCTTGATATTAGGCACTTTAACCGCATGGGGATAGTCGCCGCCAGCCAAGAGATGAACATCGAAGTCAGTATGGTTCTTCAGTGCATGGAACCAGCGCGCGCACGACACTTCGAAGCCACGTTCGACATTTCCAAGCCCGCTTGAAACGAGCGCAATTTTTGTATTTCGGTGATTCTCTGTGTAATACATTGCACTTTGCTGATAATTGTCCATTAAACTAATAGCACCAGCAACTAAAGTCAACGGCGCCAAAGATTATTAATATGGAAATCGGCTATTTTTTCGTTTTTATGACTATCGTGGGCGCTATCATCCAAGTGAGTACATACATCAGGCTCTATAAGTATATGGATGCGGATCTCGCCCGTCGCCCAGAGCCCTACAAGCCCAAGGCAAGCATAATTTTGCCATGCAAAGGGCTCGACCCAGACTTCAAAAAGAACATAGAGCGCCTGTTTTTGCAGGATTATCCCGACTTTCAAATCATATTTGCCGTAGCCGAAGAATCGGATCCCGCCTATAAGCCACTTTTCCAGCTCTGTCAGAAACACCCCGGACGAGCTGACATAGTTGTGGCAGGTTTCCACCCCCACCGCGCCCAGAAGGTCAATAATCAGCTTTGCGCCTTGCAATTAGTTCACCCGGACTCAGAGGTTATAGCCTTCGTCGATTCTGATGTCATTGCCCTGAATAATTTTTTGACTCATCTTGTCGCGCCGCTCAAAGACACCTCGATAGGTGTTACCACTGGTTATAGATTCTATGTCTCGAACAATTGGGATTTGCCTTCGATCATTAGAGGCTTTTGGAATCGCATGTCGTCGGTCGAATTAATCGATAAAAAATATGCTTTCGCCTGGGGCGGTGCCATGGCTATCCGGCGCGAAGTGTTTGAGCGTGCGCGCATCGCCGAACACTGGGATAACTCTGCAGATGACGACATGTCTTTAACCAAGGCAATTAAAGAACTTGGACTGAAAGTGCATTTCGTCACTAAATGTACTGTCACTTCAGAAGGGCGTGCCACCATTTCTGAAATACTGGAATGGACTAATCGTCAGATGATCCTTACTAAAGTCTATTATCCCGAACTCTGGAGACGGGCAATTGGTCGCAGTTTCATTATGCTTCTCTGGATAGTTTTTATGTTCTGGACTTTGTTTCTTGCCATTGAACAAAACAGCCAAGATTTGTTTTCCGCCTTCTGGATTGGCGTTGCTATTTTTCCACTAGAAATATTTTTGATAATGGTATCTCGCAGTCTCTGGAATAGAATATTGGGCGTGGAAGTTTCGCACATGTATGAACCTTTCTGGTTATGCTGCATTGCAGTGCCGCTTGCTCATATATGCCTTCCATTTATGACACTGTATTCGATACTAACAAGCAAAGTACATTGGCGTGGTGTCACTTACAATTTGAAGAGCGCGACGGAGTTGGTGATTGAATGATAACTAAAGAAAAACTTGCTGAGCATTATCCAGACGATATAGATTGGACCGTTATGGGTCCCACCGCAGACGAGTTGCGCGCGATGGAAACCAAGCCGGAGCGATTTACTTATCGAACTTTAGCGCCGCAAGTAACTGAAGCCTTTTGGAAAAATTCTGAATTTGATTCTGCACAGTTTGCCAAAATGGGCGAGAAGTTTTGTTTTATCAAAACGAGCCTCGCCGTTGAGGAAGATGAAGATCCAATGATCGAAGATTTTCAAGTGTATCTAGATGAAGAGTTGCGTGCCAAAGGGCTTGGATGCCAAATTGGAGCCGGTCGTGGCAGTGACTTTTATTTCTTTGATCTTGCTCTGGTAGACATTGATGCGGCACTGGAGATAATGAAAAGACTGGCAGAGGAGAACGCTTTGCTCAAAAAAACTTGGCTCATGTTTTACGATACGGCAGATAAAAGCAATTTTGTCGGACTTTATCCCGAGTCTCCAAGCCCGCTCTAAAAGGTCAACGGTGTAGCGTTTGGTGCTATATAGAAGTCAGAAAGAGAGGGTTACTGGTGAAGAAAGCATTTTTATTATTAAGCGTTATTTCATTGATTTGTGCTGCACCTGCGCAAGCTGGCTATGTCAAAGACGGGGTAGAAAAAGGTAGCGATGCTACCAAGAAGGGCATTAAGAAATCCTGGAATGTGACCGAAAAGGGCACTAAAAAGGGCGTCGATGTAACTGTCGGCGTTGCCAAGAAAGGTATTAAGGAAACTAAAAAAGGTACCGGCAAGGCAATTGATGTCACTGTAGGTGGTACCAAAAAAGGACTCGATGCTACAAAGAAAGGTTTAGATAAAGCTGGAAGTAGTACCAAGAATTTTTTCAAGAAGGTATTCTGAATTTAGACTGATCGGGTGAAAATCTCACCATAATTAGAGTGACCTAGTTTGCTCGGCGCTCCATGCCGGAGTCCGGAGTCCGGACTTCGGACTTCGGACTTTTGCTTCAAGACTGTTGCAAAACGCTGTTAGATTTTTGCATCAAAAATGCTTTTAACCACAAGTTCAGAAGCGTGTTCAAAGAAATCTATACCCGAATAGTCTGGATTCAAGCCTTTCATGAAGGCAACAGTCAGAAGATAAATTCGTTTGTTCGCTTCACCTTTTTCATCCACAACCTGGAATGAGTCCGAGATTTGCAAACCATCGACGTTTTGATGACCTTTGTTAGATTTGAAATTCAACCTGGCGGGGCTCACCGTGCCGTCGGTGATCAAAGATTTAAAAGGGAATTGGTCGAACTGGATATTTGGCTGGCCGATGCAATCAACAAACGTCTCGTATTCAATAACGATGTCTTCTTTATTTTCGAATATGCATGTGCAAACAATCTTGCCATTGTCTGAGATTTTTGCTTCGAATTTTTCAACTGAAACGAGTTCGAGACAGCCAGCATCATGTAAGGCTAATAGCTCTTCGCAAGAGCTTGGCGGCAGGTATGCAATTACAATAGCAACCAGCGGCAATAAATGTTCGTGCAATCGAATCATATCTTCGGCGGACATGTGTTTGGCGGGAAAATTGAGCGCAAAACTAAAGGCTGACAATGCTTCTTTCCATGGCACTGGACGCTTGGTTTGTAGCGAATCGACTCCATCTAAATATTCTTCGCGTAGAAGCTCGAAACCGTCGCGTTGTTCTCGCTTTGAAAGTATATATTTGGAAAATTCTTCTACCTTCATATCTTTGATTTGAGCAAAGAATTCTGGATCTTTATCTTTCAGAAGTTCCTTATATCCAAGTTCGAATAGAAAATCTAGAGACAGAAAACCCTCGTTTTCAGCCATGTTTTCTTTCAATCTAGCGGTTGGAAGAATATCTGAATTATTGATGTTAGGCTCTTCTAAATGAATTCTGACACAAGGTAGCAAGCCGTTGTGCGAATACATTACCATTTTAAAATCAGGTGCATTTTCGTTTTTGGTATAGACCAGTCTCGAATTTTCGTGATTGAAGATACCATTGTTTCTAGAAATCGTACGAATTGCATCAACCCCTGTTAGTGAGCTTCCACGCAATGCGATTGGATGATTAAACACACGATTCAATTTTGAAGGAGGGTAGGGTGAATCAAAATATCCAGCCAATTCTCTTTCGTGATCGTGTGGCCAGAAGTGACCAGAGCAAATAATAACGGTATCAAACAAGTAAGTCTTGTCGCCAGTAATGATGGCAGTCTTTTTCTTTTTTATATCGTCTTTAATGTCATTGACAGTCGTTTCCAGATGGACTTTCACTTCCATTCCTCTATGCTCAGCTTCTTTTAACAGTATGTCAAACTGCTCTTTAAGATATTCGCCAAAAAGCAAACGAGGTAAGATGCAGGTTTCATCGAATTCTTGCGAATTGATTCCATATTTTTCAAGGACATAAGGTGGTCGTGATTTTACCCATTCAGATAAAGACGGCTTAAATGGTGGAATTTCTTCTTCAGACACATTGGTGTCATGCTCTAAATCAGCACCTCTGTAACTAAAAGGCATTCCCGCTCCAAGCGTGGCAGAGCTCTCAAAAATATCCAGCGCAAAATCTGCGCCTTCTAATTCTAATATTCGCATCAAAATTAGAAGTGCGCCTGGTCCGCCGCCAATAATACCTATATGTGGAATTTTCATTCAACCAACTCTTTGCTAATATCCTGTGCTAGACGTAAGAATAGCAGTAAACTCAAAGGTGAATTTTATGGTTATTCTTTGGTTGCCCAGTATTCTACTTAGCATTGGTTTGTCAGTTGGACTTACCGTGTTGCTGAATATTTTGTTTCGAAAAGCACGCAAGCTCCCCAAATGTCATGGCTTCATAGTTAATACTGCCGCTCCATGGAATTTGCCATGCCTTAAATCGTCCAGAGCTTTGTTTGCATCTTCTAATTTATAAGTAGTCACGTTGGAGCGAACCGGAATTTTCTCAGCTATTTCAAGAAATTCAATTGCGTCTTGTCTGGTCAAGTTGGCTACCGACTTTATTGAACGTTCTTGCCAGAGTAATGAGTATGGAAATGACGGGATGTCTGACATGTGAATGCCACCACATACGATGCTTGCTCCTTTATTGGATGCTTTGAGAGCAAGAGGTACTAAGTCACCAACTGGTGCGAAAATTAAAGCGGCATCAAGCAGGTGAGGCGGTTTTTCTTCTGAGCTTCCAGCCCAATAAGCTCCTAGTTTACGCGCGTAATCTTGTCCTTCACTATCACCGTTTCTGGTGAAGGCATAAACCTCTTTTTTCTGATAAATCGCAACTTGAGTGATTAAGTGCGCAGCGGCACCAAATCCGTAAATGCCAATACGTTTGTTGTCTCCTGCTAATTTGAGTGTTCGCCAGCCAATTAGTCCGGCACAAAGCAATGGTGCGGCTTCGTTGTCGGGTATCGAGTCGGGTATTGGAAAGCAGAAATTGGAATTTGCCACTGTGTGGCTTGCGTAACCGCCATCGACGCTATATCCGGTGAATAAAGCTTCGTCACACAGATTTTCTCTACCAGACAAACAGAAATGACATTTAAGACAGGTTTGCGCTAGCCAAGGCACGCCAACTCGCTGTCCAATGGTAAATCCATTTACTGCGCTGCCGATTTCAAGCACTGTGCCAACAATTTCGTGACCCATTATTATCGGCAATTTTGGTTTAGTAAGCTCATTATCAATTATATGAAGATCTGTTCTGCATACTCCGCAGGCAGTTATTTTTAAAAGAAGTTGATACGGACCAGGTTTTGGGTCAGCTTGATGCACCAAATTTAGTGGCTGTCCGGATTTTTGAAAGACCATTGCTTCCATTACATTTTGATCCTCAGACTTTTTGCCACATATCCATAAAGTCGATATGCTCTACTTTAGTTCCATTTCTTGATTTGCCCAATTTTTGCAATAGCCATTTAAATTTTCTTGTACTTTCAGGGCGTCGTTATTGTAGATAGCAGTCTGTGGAACCGAATTGCTTGGTTTCATTACTACTTCGTTTGTTGGCGCAGGAAATAAACATCTTGTTGAAGGATTCTGTATTCGGCTTCTCTGCTGTTTAACTCTCTGAAATACATTGCTGCTGAAGATGAATTGCATTTTTTAATTTGAGCTCTAAGTGACTGGATAGTTTCTTTCACCTTTTGCAATTGACGTTCTTTTGCTTCGACCTTTTGAGTCAATTCTGCTTGATTATTGTCGCTAATTTGAGCAGACATTTGAGAACTGGGTTTTGAATTTTTATCTTTTGATCCATCATGTGTTTTGCTTTCATCATTGAAAGCTAAATAGGCGCCTGCAAAAATTATGACTCCAAATATAACAAGAGAAATTTGAGAGTTCAAACTTTGATTGGTACTCAATGACGTAGAAGATTGCTGAAAATGCTCTTTTGATTTAGTCTCCATATTTGCCCCCAGGTTTCATCACGTCACGTTTTACGGAGTGCTGTTTAGCAATTTATTTGGATCGACTTTACCTCGTCTTAGTAAATCCTGCATCAATCGTTGGTATGATTCGAACTTGGGCAAGTTCGAAAAAAGTAACAAATCGAGGTAAATCATGAAGATTCTCATTCCGGTTGACGACGAACGATTCGCTCAAGCGATGAGCGAATTTGTAGTCAATCATACATGGCCGCAAAACGTTGAATTCAAGATATTGTATGTTTATGAGTCGGTATTCTTGCAAGAATTTGTGACACCACTAGCGGTGCAGCAATTGGAAGCAGAATCTAGTCATAAGCAAATGCTTGGACGAGCTATAGTAACTTATGTAGGTACTCGGCTTCGCTTGAAGTTTGCCAACGCCGAAATTGAAGAAAAGCTGCAAGAAGGCGATGCCAAGTTAGTGATTCTGGACACGATCAAAGAATGGCAACCTGACCTGGTTGTGATTGGCTCGCACATTAAAGGAATGATGGAAAGATTTTTTTTGGGCAGCGTTTCTCTGGCTGTTCTAACTCATGCCCCATGTTCGGTGTTGACGGTAAAGATTCCGAACTGATAAGCAATCTAAAACATGATGGAAATGCGGTTGCAGGTCGCAAATAAAGCTGTTTGCGTTTTTCCAGGTATGTTATCAACCAAAATGGTGGGCGAGAGAGGACTTGAACCTCCACGTACTGCTACACAAGATCCTAAATCTAGCGCGTCTACCATTCCGCCACTCGCCCGTAGCTGAAGACATTTGACAGTCCAGATCATAAGAATACCATATCCGTTCCGGCAGGGAGGCTGTCAAGTAAGTGTGTGTAAACTAGAGCCGTTCACTTTTGCTTGGTTACGTTAGTTTCCGTTGAATTCGTTGATTATGACAGTTGAAATTTCTCGCATTTCAGCCTGTAGATTCATCAGTGGCATGTCGTTTACTGCGAACTGGCAGACCACGCATTTCTTGTCGGTCCAGACATACAAGAAATACTGCAATTTGCCGGCAACACTTGCCTTGACCAGTGTGCAGCGAGTATTAAGCTCATCATCAATCGGTGTAAATCCAAGCGACTCCATTTTGGTTGCAATTACACGCGGATCGTTTTTGAAGAATTTTCGCGTCAATGCTTCTGCCACCATATCGATATGGACGCTTTTTTCTTGAGAGTTCGAAGCAAGACCGTTGATAATAATGTAACAACTGTGCGATGGAATGGGCTTATCAAAAGG
>CAZSHS010000018.1:52908-66774 GCA_964606665.1 uncultured Candidatus Obscuribacterales bacterium
GAATTTCCTTTGAATTTCGATTGAACAAAGTGTAACTCTTATAATAGTAGGTGTAGGCTTTGTCGACGTATTCTTTCTGTGCTTTTGAGTCGAGATTTGCTATTTCAAGACCGGGTTCGTCACTGATTTTATTGTCCTTGTTCGTGTCTTCTGTCTTATTGCCTTGTAGTACTTCTGGGTGTGCGACCAAGTATCCGCCGATAGTTCCAAGAATTAATACAGCCACTATGGATATCATCAGCATTGGCGAAGTACTTTTCTTTTGAATAACAGTTGTTTTCTTGAATTGTTTTTCTTTTTCGTTAACTTCTTCGAAAGGGGTGTGTTGACCTGATAGCACCACCTCTGGTGGCAGTGGCACTGGTCTGAAAGGATTTTCCTGCATCTCGATTGGTTCGATGGTGCGATTTTCTTTGATGTGGGGCGGGTCTGTCACGTACTCGTCATTTGGTACTTGTAGCGAGGGTTGTAGTCGATTCGCAGACTGTCTAGGATTGGTCTGCTCTATAGCACCAAGTCGTGAATTGGAAGTGTTTGGAGCAACAGCATTCAACCTGGAGTTTGATGAGCTCGGTTGTTGAATGTACGGAGAATTTGATGGGACGTTATTGTTTTGCTCAAGGGCCTTCATCACTTCATTTGGATCGAGCATGACCGAAACGCCTGTTGCCATCATTTTTAGATTGGCGACCGAAAGCAATTCGTTTCTGAAAGTGATCATGTTAGGCTGGCGATCGATAGGCGCTTTGCTTAACGCGGTCATCACCATCTCTTCCAGACGTGGTGGGATGTTCAAGTCTGGACGCACTTCGCTTAAGGTTCGAGGCTTGTCGCTAATGTGTTTCATAATTGTCTCAATTGGTTTGCTGCCAACAAGTGGTGGCACACCAACTAAGGCTTCGTAGATGACACAAGCAAGAGAGTAAACATCTGTGCGAGGGTCAATCATATCACCAGAGCATTGCTCGGGGCTCATGTAGAGCGGGCTTCCAAAGACTTCGCCAACATTTGTCAGTTTCTTGCCGTCTGGATTTAACAGTTTGGCGATACCAAAATCGAAAATGGTGAGCGACTCAACGCCTTCTAATTCCTGTCTTACAAGTAAATTGGATGGCTTAATGTCTCGGTGCACAACTCCACGCTCATGGGAGTGCGCAAGCGCATCGCAAGCCTGGGAGAAGAGAAGAACAGCTCGTTCCCACTGCATTGTCTTTTCTTGTTTAATAAGTTGATTTAGAACTTTTCCTTCCAGATAGTCCATTATTAAAAACGGCGTCTGGTCAGGCAGAAAACCGTAGTCAAATACAGTAACAATATTTGGATGGCGCAGCGAGCTTACTGCCTTGGTCTCTTGCTTGAATCTATCGATAAGCTGAGACATGGTGGCATACTCTGGTCGAATCATTTTGATTGCGACAAAACGGTCCATCAAAAGATGCTTTGCTTTGTAGACGACGCTCATGCCGCCTTCGCCGATGGGAGAAATAATCTCGTACTTTTGCTCGATTATTTTGCCAACAAATGGATCATTGGAATAATCGGCAAGTTTGGTCCCGTCTTTGGGGCACAAAGTCACCCCGCCACCGGCTACCAATCCGCACTTGGGACAGGTCATTCGTGTTTCGGATCCGGCAGGCTGCGACATAGATTAAATAATATACCAGTAATTGATCTGTGCAGAAGTCCAATGCCAGGAAACTATTACATTGAGTAGCGGGAAGTGGCTACAGATGAGTTTTTGCTAAGGTATTCGGCTAATTCGCCACACAGTTTTCTTCCGCCATCAGCGTTCATGTGTGCTGTGTCTAGAAATAGATTTTCTGACACGAGCGCACCCTGATTGAGATCAAGGAAAGACGCACCTTTAGATTCGGCTGCATGCTTTACGCCCTGATAGTAAGCTTCGTAAAGTCCAGGCGGCATGAGCGATTTGTTCTCTTGTGAAAGTGGCATATTGACCAAAATCATTTTGATGTTACGTTCTCTGGCACGCTCAAGCAGCTTGGATAGGAAGATTGATTGTTTATCGAACTGTTGTTTGTTAAAGTGTTCGTAGCGTTTTTGATACTCTTTGCGGCTCTGGTCCCACATCTCCTTTCGCGTGCCAAGTCCTGTAGCAAACAATGGCTGTGTTTCTTTGGCTTGCAAAGCCAGTTTTTCTGTTTTGGGATCTTTGAGAAATGGAACTTTGTTCATTGTCTTTTCGCAGAACTGTGAGACTTTGAGCTGGTATCGATATCGTTTGCCATAAAGAAAAACAAGATTGTTCAGAGCGAAATCCAGCTTCTCAGCCGGTGTTGAAAGATACAAGTCCAGATTGCCTTTGAAATCGGATAGATCCGAAAGCCTGCTGAATACAGGTGTTCTCGTCTCACCAGTGAGCAAATCATCCATCATGTCGCGTGCCGAGATGCCCATGATAACGACTTCAGGCTTCTTTTGGGCTTGAAAGACTTTGTCTACAATCAAATACATGTCACTCACCATGGCGCCAGGAAGGGCGAAGGCATAAGCTTCTTCTTTGTTTCCATTGGCACGCAGAGCAGTGTTGAAAGTTACTGCGTCGTGGTGATGGTAGAAGTCTTTGATATTTGGCACAATGTCGCGATCTGCCCACCAGAGTGGGGTTGCGACCAGGGACGAGCCAAGCAATACGATATCTGGAGTTTTCTTCAGAGCTTGGTATTGATTTACCGCGGAATCTGCAGCCTGGAACACGGCTGTGTTTTCTTTGACCGAAAAAATGAGGCTTTTGTTGGCTATGACCGCAGCAAAATTAGCGGCCACAAAAAGTGCGAGCGCCAGGAAGAAATAGCCAGATTTTGCTTTTGCAGGTGCCATTTTGGCCAATTTTAGTTGGCTCAAGGGTAATTGTCATTAGCAAAAGGAAAGCTAGATATTGCTAATATTTGCTCGAGCTCCAGGAGGATGTAATGCGCAAGGCTTTATTCGTGGCTTTAGCTTTTTTTTGCACGGCAACTATTTCAGAAGGCGCTTATGCCAATGAGCAAGTAGTTCCACTTATGACTAATGTCCGGGTGGTATCAGTGAGTGCAAGCGAGGATGTGTTTGCTAATCCTGACAAGGCAGTGTTTTTGATTATGATCGAAAGCGATGGCGCAACTTTTAAGAAGAGTCTCGAGATCAATACAGGCAGATTGAAGAAGTTGCAAGAGCTTGCTTCAGCACTGGGTTTTACCCAGACGCACGAATATATCAACCTGTCGCAAGAGAGTTCGAGTTTTATAAAAATGAATCGTGCGAAGTCTTATCGGCTTTTCAGATTTGTTAATTTCGAAACGCAAACGATGAAGTCGGTGCCCGAATTAGCTTTAAAAATCGCTGAGTGGGACGATTTTTATTTGCGCGAAATACATTTTGAAAACAGTGAAATTGAATCTCAGAAGAATAAAGCGTTCAGTAAGGCTTTTGAAAAGGCTAAGGCTAGAGCTGAATTTGTAGCTAAAGAAACAGGTCAAAAACTGGGCAAACCTATAAGAATTTCAGATACGTACACCGAAACTTCACCCAAAGCGACTCCGGTGAATTGCGACTCAATTAAAATTACAGCAAAAGTCGACCTTAGCTGCGAATTGCTAGATTGATTAGCGACCCCAGGGGTCGCGTTTTTCGGGCGGATTATAAAAATAAATCGACTGTAATAATCCAACGCAAACCATGTCGATGATTAGCGCCGTTCCCCCATAGCTCAGAAACGGAAGCGGCACACCGGTAACAGGCATGATTCCCATGGTCATGCCCATATTGATAAAAGCGTGGAAAATAAACATACACATGATGCCAATGGCCATCGAGCTGCCGACAGGATCACCGCGACTTCGAAAGGCTATGGCAAGTGCGCGCAGGCAAATAACGGCATAAGCCATAACTACAAAAATACAAATTTTAAATCCCAGTTCTTCGCCCACAACAGCAAAAATAAAGTCTGTGTGGCGCTCGGGAATAAAGGCACCCTGACTTTGATTTCCTTTGCCAATACCAGTTCCTGTAACGCCACCGCTGCCGATGGCAATCAAGCTCTGCAAAATGTGATAACCAGACCCTCGCGGATCTGAGTATGGGTCGACAAAGCTTGTTAAACGCTTTTGCTGATACTCTTTCAAGTGTCCCCAAAGATGCGGTCGTGCCCAGCCCACGCCATAGTTTGCGCCAAGAATGGCAAGTATTAGCACTATGCGCAATATCCAGTTCATGTCATTGCGTCGCCAGAAAATGAGCAAAAAGATGCCCAGCGCGCCCATAAAATAAAAGACCCATTGCATTGAATAAGCGCTTAGTACAAGGCTTGCCACAGGACTTACAAGTACAACGATATCTGCAAATGTTGCGCCCATCCAAAATGATGTGCCCAAAAACATGGCGCCAAATGTCAGCGACGTGCCCAAGTCTGGTTGCTTGAAAACTAGGAAGGCGGGCGGTCCTATCACTATCAAAGTTTTGAAAATATCAAAGAATGATCGAATAGGAAAATGTTTGAACCAGGCTGCAATGGTAAAAATTACCACTACTTTTGATACTTCAGATGGTTGCAGTGTCAGTGGTCCTAGTGCCAACCAACGCTGCGCACCTTGGGCTGAGTGCCCTTTGATCATAACGAAAACAAGCATAGCCAAATTGACCAGATAAATAACTGGTATCACCCATGGCTTCACCCAAAAGGTATAGGGAATGCGCGCCATGATAATCATCAAAGCGCCCCCTGCCCACAGGAACTCAGTTTGTTTTACGTAGTAAGTATACGTGTGCTCAGACTTGAGCACAGATAAACTGATGTAGACAAGAAAACCAATAGCAAGCAAAAGCCAGAGGTCAACTCCGGCTATGCTGCGGGCGAGAAGCCCGGCTATATCGTCTATGTTTTTTTTATTTCGGACTGATGAGGTCAACTTGTTCTCGTTAGCACTTGGACCGCAGGAGCGGGAAATTAGCTATTAGAGAAGCTTTTCGATCTGGCTCTTGTTCCAGGTCGAATCTTGTTGTGGTCTTGTCCAGTTCAAAGTATCTGTTCACGACACACATCAACTCCTCCTCCAGACATTCTAACCTACCGGCAGGCAACTCGAGGCGATCGTGCGTAAGCATTGAGCGCATGCGGTCTTTGGCGGTGGTGCGAACGGTGGAGTGGCGAAACTGACTCAGCCAATTCATTACTTGGTTCTTAACTTCTTGCATTTTTCATACCCCCCGTTAAGCCTTCACTGGCGTGAAGAAATTGACTAAACGGTTGATCCAAGTATTGCTTTTGACTTCGAGGTCCATTAATGGGACATCTTCGCCACGCAGTCTACGTGCAATATTGCGGAAAGCTAGACCAGATCTTGTGTTATCGGTGCCGGACACCGGTTCGCCTTTGTTGGTGGAAATGATGATGTCCTCATCCTCGGGCACTACTCCGAGTAATTTCACGGACAGGATTTCCAGTACATCGTCAATACTCATCATGTCATTGGCTTGAACCATGGCAGGACGATAACGATTGAGCACCAGGCGGTATTGCTCTATCTGGTCTTTGCGCGCTTCCAGCAATCCGATGATACGGTCGGCGTCTCTAACCGCGGACATTTCCGGGGTGGTGACTATCACGGCCTCATCGGCTCCGGCTATTGCGTTTTGAAATCCGGTTTCGATGCCTGCGGGGCTGTCGACGATGACGAAGTCAAATATTTTCTTCATCTCTTCGCACAACTCGCGCATCTGGTCGGATGTTACTGCGTTCTTGTCGCGGGTTTGAGCCGCGGGGAGCAAACATAAATTGGGGTGGCGTTTATCTTTGACTAGCGCCTGGCGAAGCTTGCAACGATCTTCGATTACATCGACGAGGTTGTAGACAACGCGATTTTCTAAGCCCATCAAAATATCGAGGTTACGAAGCCCGATATCCATGTCTACCAGTCCGACACTAGCGCCGGTGGCAGCAAGGGCTACTCCAAGGTTGGCTGACGCTGTGGTTTTGCCCACACCGCCCTTACCTGAGGTTACTACTATTACTCTGCCGGTCATTATTATTACCTTTGTTCAGGGAGTTGAAAGAGGACTAAAGATGGATCTAATTGAATTTGTACTTGTAGACTTTTACTTTACCGTCGACTAGTTTCGCCATCTCCGGTGCTGCTGAAGACGTATATTTAACGCCTTTGCGGTCGGGAGAGCGGGCGATAGCGTCAGCGATACGAATTTGAATAGGCTGTAAGTTAATCGCTCTGATTTCGGCATTGGTATTGCCGCTGATACCGGCATGTGCGATACCGCGAAGCGATCCCCAGACAGTAATGTCGCCATCAGCCATTACTTCCGCACCAGGATTAATATCACCGATTACAACCAGATGACCCTGGTGACTTACGCACTGACCAGAGCGAAGGGTCTGGCGGATATAGAGCGTTTGTGGAAGCGGGGCTGGTATATCCTCTTCTTCTTCAACAGCCTGGATTTTTTCTTCAGGTAAAACTTCAGACTTGGTGCAATTTTCTGCTTTAATCGCCATCTCTGGATCGACTGTAACCACAATTTGACTGCCGTCGCCTTGCGTAATTGAAATGCGGCGATTAGCAATTGTTTTGCGGATAGAGCGCTCGTTTCTTATGATGGTATCTGATACCACATTACTTTCTATTGTAGTAATTGGAAGGTCAACGGGAATGGCATCGTGAATCATTGCCGGGTCGATGTTCACCTCTGGTAGTGTCATCGGGTTTCCCGAGCCTAGTGGAATGTTAGTGGCTTGCAGACTGCCTTTGGTAAAGCTATCGGTTGTATATACTCCTGTGGGAGTGATACCGACTCCTTTGGCAATTGCCATCACTTTTTGCACTTCATCTGGTGCAAGTGATAAGGCACCAAGATTGATTGAAACTTCTAAGCCTTGCCAGAACTGGCTTGATACCTGAAGGGTCGAACTCAGGTGCTCAAGGGCTTCTCGTAAGCTCTGGCAACCGCTTACATCTAATAGAACGCCTTGGTCTGGTTGGCTAATGATGGCAATTTGTGACATGCGCAATTCTGCTCACTGTAAAGGAATATGTGAAGGGCGAAGTTATGTAAACGACGCTTTTAGAATCGTATTGTTTACGCAGTCCTGCGTCAAGCTGAGTCGCATAGGGAGTGTATATGCGTTGGGGTCTTTTTCTATTCGCTTTCGGAAAAAATTAGATGACATATCGATAAGAAAGCGCGTAACTGTGCAGGTCAGGCAATCTCTGAAAGATAAGAGTATTTAGAGAAAACTCGGCGATTCACGAAACTCTTTCATGATGGCAAGCGCTGCCGAATGCGGGTCTGTGGTGAGTGATACCACATGTGAGAAAGTATCTTGAACTGTTGATGAGTTTTCTATCAAGTTCTCCAGGTTACTTTGCGCAATCTCTGCCAGTATCTCAGCTAGTTCCGCTTTGATTCTAGCTTTGCGTCTTTCTTTGAGCATGCCAGACTCTTCTAAGAAGGCTTTATGAGCGACTGTGGACTCGTATAATTTGTCTACGCCCTCACCCGTTTCGGCAATGGCCAAATGCACCGGTTGGTGCCAGATGAAGTCGCCCATCTCCTCGTTGGGGTGAGCAGAGAGCTCCAAGCTTGCCGTAATTTCTGCCGCCGATTTATTGGCGCCAGGTAAATCGCCTTTGTTTACTACAAATATGTCGCCAATTTCCATGATACCGGATTTGATGGCTTGAATATCGTCGCCCGAGCCCGGCATCAATACAAGCACTGTAGTATCAGCAGCTTGTGCAATTGCAAGCTCCGACTGACCCACTCCGACCGTTTCTATAATTACTATGTCAAAACCAAAAGCTTCAAGCATTCTCACCGCGTCGTAAGTGGCAAGCGCAATTCCGCCTTGATGACCACGGTTTGCCATCGATCTTATATATACGTCTTTGTCGAGGGTATGTCCCTGCATACGAATTCGATCACCCAGAATGGCGCCGCCGGTGAAGGGACTCGATGGGTCGACGGCAAGAATGGCTACCTTTTTGCCGTGCTGGCGCATACATGTAATAAGTGCGTCTACCAGGGTGGATTTGCCGACACCGGGGGAGCCTGTAACCCCAATAATATGAGCCTTTCCAGTCTTACCGAATAGTCTTTTGATAAGGTGGGTCGCTTGAGGACCGCGGTTTTCAACTACTGTAATAGCCCGCGCCAGGGCGCGTTTATCGCCGTTTTCCAGGCGCTGGGCAAGCTCATCGAGCTTCGACAATTCATTTGCGTCGACTAACATAAGACTATAGATTGAACCACAGAGGCTCATCTATAAATATTGATTTTTGCTCAAAATTTATTGTTTGCCTTTGGCAAATGGATTGAGCCAGCCTTGGTCTTTCTTTTGACTGTCGGGGGTACTGGCTGCGGATGCTCGAGCACCTTCTTTCTCTTTCTCTGTCAGCATAACAGCCAGCAGATCGCGCTCCGCTTCGCGCTGTTTGAGGTCTTTTTGCAAATCGACCACAGCCAACTTGATTTCTTCTAAATCTTTCAATTTGGACTCAAGTGCAGTTGAGACCCGCGACAAGTCCTGGTGCAGGCGCTTGTTTTCTCTGATTTTGTCAGCCAAAAGCGAGGTCTGGTTGGAAAGCTCAGCCTTTAAATCGTCCGAATCACGCGTGGCCATCTCCAATTCGCGCAATTGAGTGGAAAGGAGCAAATTCTTTTCCTGCGCCTCGACGAGCTTGTCTTGCAGCTCGACGATCTTATTGACCATCTGCTGAATGCTGGTGGATCCACTAGTTGAAGCTGATTGTGATGGATCGGAAGACATGTTAATCTCGACGGATGCACTATAGTGACCGTTTAATATATTCCACAAAATTATATATGTCTATCAGGCAGCAAGGGGCAGGTTACCTGCTATTTATGTCGCAGTCAGGTTACGCAAAACCGTCACAGAGTCGTTAATAGAGGACCCGATGAGCCCCGACGCAATGCTTGTTAAAAATGGTTTGGTTGTAAGTGGCAACAGTTGGCGAATGTCAAGCGTCTTGATAAAAAATGGACGCATTGCAGATATTGGCGAAGGCAACCTGGGCACTCAAAACAGCGACTTGCAAGTGATTGATGCATCAAACTGTTTTGTCACACCAGGATTGATAGACTTACAGGTGAACGGATCGCCCAAATGTAATCTATGGGCTGATCCAAGTGAAGCTGAGCTAAAAGAACTTAGGCATCAGATGCTTGCATGTGGGGTGACAAGCTTCTTTCCAACATTAATTACTGACGATATAAATCATCTCAATAAGAATATTTCTTTTCTAAACGCAAATGGCGTGGGAAAAGACAACGATTCTAATGACCTGGCTCGTATGCCTGGCATACATCTTGAAGGTCCTTTTCTGTCTGTCAAACGACCTGGTGTGCATCCGCTTGAGCACATAAAACCGCTCAGTCTGTCCAATGTCAAACAAGTGACTCTTGAAAATGTAAAGCTCATGACTGTCGCTTGCGAAACAGACCCAAGTGGCGATGCGCTTGATTGGCTGATGCGGCAAAAAATTGAATTGTCGCTTGGGCATTCAGATGCCGATTTAAGTCAAGCTCAAAGTGCATTTGCAAGCGGTGTAAAACTGGTCACTCATTTATTCAATGCCATGCCGCCTTTGCACCATCGCGCACCGGGTGTAGTCGGCGCAACTCTTTTGGACGATAATGTTACTGCGTGCATAATTGCTGATGGCTTGCATTTAAGTCCTGATGCGGTGAAATTGATTTTTAAAATCAAGGGTGCAGACAAGATAATTTTAGTGACAGACATTGCTACGGTGGGCACCAGAGACGGTGGGCTTGTGGGATCGTCGATAACCCTGGACCAAGCAGTACTAAATATGGTGAGATGGCAAGTTTGCGATTTTGCTACTGCCATTAAAATGGCAAGCTATAATCCAGCGCGGGCTGTCCATCTAGATAAAGTCGGTTCGATTGAAAAAAATATGTTGGCCGATGTCCTAATCTGGGACAAAGACTCACTAAAATTAAAATCTAAAATTTTGGGCGGAAAACTACTGACCTAACTTAGAGATATCAATCTCGCTTGTAAGTTTGGTGGCAGTGCCTATTTTCATTTTGCTTCTGTTTTCCAGATAGCGCTCAAGTACCGAACTTTTATATGTCGGCATCTGTTTTGCACGCCTGCGTCTAAGTACGCTGCTTGCTTCTTCGTAGGATAAAATGCCGCTGCTATACATGTAATACTGAGTTAGAAAATAATTGACCATATTTTTGCTTACTAAATTAAACTCAAGCAAAAATTTGCATGTGGCAAATGGGTCGGAGAAAAGTTGCTCACAAGCGCGCTCTATTTCAGTTTCTGAAAAGTATCCAGAGTCCTGTAACATATCGACTAAGCGACGAGCCGCAAAGCTTTCGTTTGCTATATCGGCACTATCAATATCGACATCTTCTAATTCGATCTCGTTTTTTTTATGGGCGGATTTTTTGAAGTGCTTTTTCTTGGATTTACTTCTGGACTCTTCTATTTCTTTTTCATCTATTACTTCTTCTTCAGATTCGTTTTGCTCGCCATCTTCATCATCTACGTAATCTTCGTCTAGCTTAGGAGCGAATTCAATTTCGACATTGTCCTCACCAGCCTCTCTTGCAGCTTGATATTTGGATTTGATTTCGTCTATGTCAAATTCTTGTGTTTCAAGATCGCCTTTGGCGGACATTGATTCTTCAGCTTTGAACCAGTGCACCACGACTGATTGCAACTGATCAATGGCTGTTTGTTGATCAATACTTTCTGACTGCAATTCATTATAGATATTGACCACACTAGGAAAAAGTGAGGGTGGCAAAATGCCCTCCATCACAAGTGCTTTGCCAAGCGGAATACCTGCTTCAAAGCTCATAGTAAGTGCGTGATCGATTTGATTTTGAGTTACAACTTCCGCTTCAATTAATAGTTGCGAAAGAATTTCTCGCCCGCGAGGCGAATCCAATTCGTGAAATTTTGTCCCAAGTGCTTTGTAGAGTGAAATGCCCTCACTCTTTACTGCTCTTAGTGCCTTAATGATATTTTCGACCGACTCTGTGCCGTGGCTGATGAGAGACTGACCAAGCAGTGCAGCTTCTAGTTGCGCTTCGCTAACACATCCAGAAACCATCAAAACTTGCCCAATCGGAACTCCCAGGCGCTTGGATACCTGAATAGCTTCGGTCAAGTCTATTGACGAAACCACTGCCGCTTCGACTAGAAGCCTTCCCAATTTTACTTTATTTGCGCCCTGGAGCATGCTAGACCTCACATATGAAGCGCCTTGACCAACCAATTATATCTTAAATGCGCTTGTTTTTTTGTCTGTGTAATTGCACAGTGAAAGCAGTCCATTTTGCCCATAGTATCGCATCAAGCGCTGCGGAGGGCGAAAATAATGGCGAAGTTTCAAATAGCTCTAAAATCTTATCTGGTAGAACAAAAACGAGTCGGACTTGAGAAAATGCTGAGCGCGCTTTTGCGCCGCCAGATTACAGTGGCAAAGCTCATTCTGGAGCTTGGTTTGAGCAAGCAAGATGTTGAGACGCTCGAACTCAAATCTATTGGGCGAATCTCAGAAGGGCTCATAGAATATATCGAGCAAAGTTTGAGTGCGATTGAAGGTGGCACAAGACGTTATTCCATCATCGAAAGATATTATGGTCTAGATGGATTTTTGCCTGCGCGTTTATCGGGAATATCGACTAAGTATGGTATCAGTCGTGAGCGAGTGCGCCAACTGAAAGACAGAGCCCTTTCGCATTGGCGTAATCCGCGTCAAATGGAATATCTGAATCAGGCTCTGCGAATGCTTTGCTATAGAAATGCCAGTTATAACTTTAGTCCAACGCCAGTATCATTGCAAACTTCATCGCAAGTTATCGATTTCTCTGTGACTGCATCAACTCATAAGGCTATTGAATTGACTGGTGCACAGAAAGCCGCTCTAGATAAAGTTTACTTGATGAAAGGCGGCATCATCACCGGTTGTGCGGGCTCGGGTAAAACTGTAGTTGCAGCAGAACTAGCAAGAAAATTAAGCAGTGAAAATAAAAAAGTACTTGTAACTTGTTTTAATCGTCCCCTAGCCAATCATTTGCAGGAAATTCTATATGGCGTTCCCGGTGTTACTGTATCGTCATTTCATGCGCTTTGTTTGCGTTTTGCCAAAGCGACAAGAGTGTCAGTACCTGGCGGATGGAATCAGCGAAGTTTTCTCGATAAATTTCCGGAGTTACTTAAGCTTGCCACCGCCCGCGATGAACGTTTACGCTTTGACGCAGTGATTGTAGACGAGGCTCAAGAGTTTCACGAAAACTGGTGGCACGCATTGAAAAGCTGTCTCAAGCCTACTTCGAGCGAATTGTATTCGTTTTTAGACGATAACAAACTATTATGCAATTTGAACTTTCAACCAGCAGCTCACTTGTCTGTGAGTTTACGATGCAAAGGAAACTTAGGTCTTTTGACCAAAGAATTCTATGTAAGTAAAAATGAGCTAGAAACAATCGATGCACCAGTGCGCCATAATTTAATGCCTGAATATTTTCAGTGTCAAACTGAAGAAGAAGTAAAAGCAACAGCTTCTTTTGTAATTGCTAATTGGGTGCACGAAAAGAATATTAAAGCATCCGACATTGTAGTGTTGACGCCCAGGCTGCCGAAATTTTCAAAGATCTATCAAACCAGACTTAAGAACGGTCTGCGTTTTGTGACCAGGAAATCGAGAGTAGATAATCACATTTGGCTTAGTCGCATTTCAAGTTTTAAGGGACTTGAGCGCAAAGCTGTTCTGATTTTGGATCTGGACGACAAGTTTTCCTTGCTGAGCGAGCTTGATCGTGCGCAACTTATGTATATGGCTGCATCTAGAGCTACTGAGTATTTGTGCATCATTGGCAATAGCGAAGCATGGAATTTTCTTCACTCTGACATTGCAAGACGGACTAATTTTTATGACACGCCTGAAACAATGGTCAGCACCGTGGGTAATACTACCTATCCGGCCAGCTATCAGCACAGTGATCGATAAAGTGCTGCTGGCAATCTAGAAGTGCCCCGTCTGAGTCGGTGTTGTGTCGGATGTACATTCCGTCGGGCTCCATAAAACGAGCCCTAGCTGAATCTAAAAGATAAGTATCAAGCACATCTTCGCGCAAATAGCGTGCTAAGCCGGGGTCTTCTACAGGGAAAAGAACTTCTACACGTCTGTCCAAGTTACGCGGCATCATGTCGGCTGAACCAAGATAAATTTCTTCGTTGCCGCCATTTCTGAAATAAAACAAACGACTGTGTTCGAGGAATCGTCCTACCACACTTAGAACTTTGATGTTTTCAGAAACACCCTTGATGCCTGGGCGTAAGCAGCAAATGCCACGTATGAGTAAATCGATTTGCACGCCTGCCTGAGAGGCTTCGTACAATAATTTGATAATGCGACCGTCAACCAGAGCATTTATTTTCAAAATAATATGTCCGGCTTTTCCAGCCTTTTTTAATTCGATTTCGCGACGAATTAAACCCTCAATTCTTTCACGCAAGTTAATTGGTGCCACCAATAATTTTTGATAATCGGTCTTTGCCGAATAACCAGTTAAATAATTAAAGAAGTCAGACACATCGGATGCGATGCGTTCATCGGCGGTGAACAAGCCTAAATCCGAATATAAGTAAGCAGTATTTGGATTGTAGTTACCTGTGCTCAAATGCACAAAGCGCTTGATGGAATCGCCCACTCTTCGCACGACAAGCAAAACTTTACTGTGAATTTTAAGACCAATTAGTCCATAAACTACGTGAACGCCTGCAGCTTCAAGTTGTCTTGCCCATTCAATATTACTTTCTTCGTCGAATCGTGCTTTGAGTTCAACTACAAC
>CAZSHS010000019.1:0-11601 GCA_964606665.1 uncultured Candidatus Obscuribacterales bacterium
TTGCTTTTGGTCTTTTAAATTGCCATCTGAATCAAATGCTTCCATAGCCATTGCAACTGAAAATTGATCTGGAATACAAATCACTCCAATCGACTCTAAAATTGATCTGACTGTCATAAGTCCACGCAATCCACCAAGCTTTCCTGGGGAGGCGGCAAGCAACGCCACCACTTTGCCCTTAAAACATTCTAGATTTTTTTCTCCTTCAAGCGGACGAGATGCCCAGTCAATCGCGTTCTTCAATACCGGAGTTATAGACGAGTTATATTCAGGACAGGAAATAATGAAGCCTTGGTGTTCTTTCATTAATGCTTTTAGTTTTTTAGCATTTTCCGCAATACCTTCGGCAGACTCGATATCACCGTCGTAAATGGGCATAGGGTAATCTTTCAAATCAACATAAGTAACCAAAGCTTGAGCGGCCTCGGCTTTGGTCGCGGCGAGTTTAGCCAGTTTTTTGTTGAAGGAATCTTTGCGCAGACTTCCAGCAAAGCAAAGTATTTTTGTAGCCACTGTGAATCTCCTGCCTTTGAATAATCTTGGGACATTAGATCTAGCATAGTTCAAATCTACTTGGCTTCGCTTTCCCCCTCGTCTTGAGGCAATTCGATTGAGCCTTGAAAGCCAGGGAGTTTGAAGTCGGAGGCTTTAACAGACTGTACGAAATTTTTAAATTCTTCGTTTTGTACTTCCCTCTCTTTTGGTCCGCCAATCAAGAAATTGGCTTTGGCTAGAACATCAGGCGACACTTGCACGCCAAGGCCTAACAGTGCCGCTATAGCTATTGCGTCTGAAGGACGAGCATCAAGTTTGACTTGTGCCCGAAAGTCGTTTTGGCTCTGGTTTTGCTGTGCCGGAGTCAAAGTGATTTGCGCTTTGAAAACATTCGATTCAAGTTCGTTTACTACCACCTCAGATACTTTGTATCCGGTTTGGTTAATTGCACTCAAGAGCAAATCGTGAGTGAGTGGGCGCTTGGAGCTAGTGTTATTCAGTGCCAGACTTATAGCTTTTGCCTCGGTTATTCCAACCCAAACCGGAAGGGCAATTTTTCTTTCCTGGTCACTTAAAACAACAACTGTTTCGCCTGATTTTCGGTCAAAAACAACTGTATCCACATGCATTTCTATCATTTATGGTGCGAGTCTTTCCCGCCTTAGTTAAGTAGTTATTGTGCCTACCGCGAACGCCATCGCAGTACCGTTTGACATAACGCCGGCACCGCGTCTATTTGCATCATAGCAACTTTAATTTTGCACTGCTTGGCTAGTGCAAGGCTGAAAAGTTATGACTTCGTTAAACGTCTAGTGAATGTCTAATGAGGTGAATGTTGTATATTGTATGTCCGCAAAATTATTTTTTTAGCCAGGGGGAGCCGTCAACAATGAGCCAGATTACTGTCTATGAGAAGCCTACTTGCTCTAAATGTCGCGAAGTGGACAAAATTTTGCGCGAAGCAGGTGCCGACTACGAGAAAATAAACTATTACACTAAGCCGCTCACTGCAAAAAAGCTTAAAGAATTGCTCGAAAAAATGAATATGCCAGCCAAAGAGTTGTTGCGCAAAACAGAAGCTGTATATAAAGAACTTGGCTTATCAAAAAAAGACTTGAGCGACAAAGAATACATCGACCTCATGGTTAAACATCCTGACTTGATTCAGCGTCCCATTGTGGAGCGCGGAGCAAAAGCGGTGCTTGGACGACCGGTGGAAAATATTCAACCGTTTTTAAAATAAGCACTAAATGTGGTATCAGGCAATTCGAGGCTTTTGTAAATGTCCGACCTACTTTCTAAACAAGAT
This sequence comes from uncultured Candidatus Obscuribacterales bacterium, assembly GCA_964606665.1. Classification (GTDB taxonomy): domain Bacteria; phylum Cyanobacteriota; class Vampirovibrionia; order Obscuribacterales; family Obscuribacteraceae; genus Aved-18. The sequence goes on from CAZSHS010000019.1 coordinate 1,805, forward strand.
TTTGCCCTGGAAGCCATTCAAGCTTTGATAAAAAGCGGGATTGACAAAGCTAATCTTTATTTGGATCTGGATCCTTTCGCCATTCAAATAAAAGGTGCACGAGGAGAAGTGTTGACTTCCATGTCTCTTTCTCCTTATTACAGACTTTATGAAAGCAACCCTGATACCAAAGAAAAACTTTTGACTGAGATAGTCGATACCAAAAACTCGGTCAATATCCCCGCCACTTTTGAAGAGGCTAAGCCTCAACTACGACCCGTTGTGCGCATAAAATGGTTTTATCCAAAAGAAGATTTTCCCCAAATTGAAATTGGCGAACATCTTTGTGTTTTACTTGGAATTGATACTCCCACTACTATTTTGTATTGCGACAATTATATTCTTAGTAAATGGAACGCCAAATTCGAAGACGCCATCGATTACGCAATAGAATCTTTAGGCAAGAGTACCGAGTTTGAATTCGACACTTCAAGAAGTAACCAAGACAAGGACGACGTCTGTCATTTCTTCACTGTAAACGATGATTATGCCGCATCGCGAGTAGTTTTTAGCGGTATTTTGGAATCGCTTCCGGTCAAGGGTGACACATTAGTTGTGGTTCCCAGTAAAGGCTATGTGATGGTGACTGGAACGATGGGCGAATTTGGGTTGGCACATACTTTTGATGCTGTTGCCGAATTGCATGAAAAGCCAGATGCGCTGGCACCTCACTTTATGTTGCTCAAAGATGGTGCTTACTATCCCTATGAGTTCGACCCCGAACATCCTTTGTTCAAAGATACTTGCGTGCTCGAAAACGAATTTATGGAGCAGCTTTATTACGCGCAGAAAGAGCAATTGAGCGCTTCTTTTGAAAGTATCATCGGCAAGCACAAGCTGCTCGATTATGTAAGCAACAAAAAAGAATATTCCATTTGCGTAGTCGAGCCAGAAGATATTCCAGCCTCACTACCTGCGGCAAGTGTAATAGTTTTTACCAGTCAGGAAGAAATGCTTGCTGCTGCACCACTTTTTCATGTTTTAAATATAATGAGCGATTCAATGATACCGCTCGACATGTATCCAGAGCGTTTTGAAATGAATAGATTTCCTAGTGACCAAGAGCTAGAGCAAATTTCCAAAGTGGAAGAGTTTTACGCTGAAGACTAATTTTTGAGACCGTGGAATTTGCAAATCAAATTGCGCATTGCTTTGCTTGCAGTTTTACCATCACCTTTTTCAAGCGCAGCTAAAACGACCAGGTGAGCCTCGCCAAATTCGACTAAGTTTTCACCGCCGATTTTTACAAGTATGCGCAAGAAGCGTGACTCAAGCACGACCGATTCCCAAATTGATAACAATAGTTGATTGTCGGCAGCCTGCATAATCAATCGGTGAAAAGCAGTATCATGCGCCGAGTATGTGGCAAAGTCTTTTTTGCAAGCTGCATTCATAAATTTGTCTGCTTCTGCTTGTAACTCACTACAATTGTCTTTTAATTTTGGAGCTGCTAGTTCGCAGGCAAGTTGTTCTAATACCGAGCGTACTTGAGAGGATTCTTCTAATTCGCGCTTGGTGACCACTCGGACTCGTGTACCTTTATAAGGTTCAGTTTCGACCAGGCGCATTGCCTCCAAATAGCGCAATGCCTCCCGCACCGGCGCCTGACTGGTCTTGAGCTCATCGGCGATTTGTAGCTCTATTAATCTTTCGCCGGGCTGATAAGTGCCATCCAGAATGCGCTCAAGCAGCAACTCCTTAACCTGGGCCGCGGTTGAGCTGCGCTTAAGTGCCATAAAGTCGCCCTCTTTGAAATCTAGCTCTAATCACTTTACCGATTATCTATTATCCAGTATACTGAAGATCTGAAAATCGATTATCGATAATCGAAAACCGTGAAATTCAAAAATAGTCGACCGGGAGGTTAGGGTCATGCAAATCACACGTTACGTTTACGGCGTTTTCGAAAATGAAGCTTCTTTCTCCAAAGCATATGACCGCCTGCTCGCAAGCGGACTTAGCGACATTCTCGTACTTAAAAGGCCAGAAGCAAATGTCGAAAATGTTTCAGCTTCAATCAAACATCCATTGAATCACTTCATGCTTATTGGTGCGGCTCTTGGTGCTGCCATCGGCTCCTATGCTAGTGTGGCAAGCAATATGCCTGCATTTGTTGAGCTTCAAGTGCTTACTCCAGTTATGATAGGTATATGTGGTGCTGCTCTAGGAGCCTATCTTGGCTTGTTAGTCAATTTTGCTCTCACTGGTCTCGATATAACAAATGTCCAGCCCAAAGTGTTTGATGCAGTGATTCCAGCCGGTTCATACGTGCTTGGTACAAGCGTTTGTTCCAATATCGAAACGCAAATAGCGATTGATTGTATAAGCGACGATCAAATGATTGAGTTGATAATCAAAAACGAAATGCTCGACTTGCCGCTTCAAGATGCGCGCGAGAGCAAAGAACGCACGCTTCAACTAGCTGCCTAGTTAAAGATAATCACTTTACGTCCGGGATCGATTGTATATTTCAAACCTTGCAAAAAGGTCTGTCCCAGAAGAGGCTTTGGAAACGGAGTATTCAAAAGAACGTTACACATCACGCCTTTCTTCTCAATCGATCCCAACTTGACGCTATCTAGAGTAAATACATAGGCATCTCTCTTTCCGCCCACACCACCCCCTTGAGCTTGAAGTGATTCAACAGGACGATTGATACCACAAGCGGCAAGATGTCTATCTGCAAAAGCAACAGAACCTGCTCCCGTGTCGAAAATCATTTCGCACTCACGCCCATTTACTTTGACTGTTACTATAATGCTATTGCCTTCGTAATAAAAGGGAACCTCATTGTCAGCCAGTCTTGCACGTGGTTTTGCGCGAGTATCTTTCTTATCGGTGGGTCTTGTTGCTAATTTTTTGAAACTGATTTTTTGTCCAGAGTCGTCGATTTCGTAAATGAAATCTTTGTAGAAAGTCTGTCCAAGTAGGGGACTTTCAGATAACGGATTTGAGCTTGCATCACCAAGCGCTCCTGACCCTTCTTGCACTGATACTGGAATGGTGCGCTCAAGTTCTCCCACTTTGACTGTAAGCAAAGCCACTCTATAACTGACCTCTCCTCCGACACCCATAGCGCGTCCAGTGTATTTTGTATATTTTGGTTTGACACCAATCATCGAAAGCCAGCGCTCAGTCACATGTGTGCTCGACGCGCCGGTATCAAAAATCATTTGAGTGGCGACACCATTTACGGTGGCAGGCACCACAAGATGTCCGCGAGCAGCGTTTGTGCGAAAGAACTTGACACTTGCTTCTTGTGGCAATGATAAATAATCTTGATCTTGCTGGACGGCGATTCCATCCATCACTTCGGCATATTTTTTAGCGATGGCGGGATCTATCTTAATCAGAACCTTTATAGAATTGCGCGATGCTTCGGATTGCGGATATTTGCGAATCACTTGTTGATAGAGAATTTTTGCCCGCTCTAAGTCTTTGGCGTAGTGATAACACAAAGCCTCGTAATACAATGCATTAGCTGCGTTTTCTCCTGCCGCTTGAGCCTTTTGAAATAGAGCGGCAGCTTTTGTGTAGTCTTTCTTGGCAAATAATTCCACCGCTTCTGAATAATTCGAAGCAAAAGCAGGATATCCAATTAAGCTCAATGCCCAAGCGGCAATAAGCGACATCAAAATATTGAAAGTCGGTCTAAGACGGGACAAAGAGCACACCTCTTACAGGATATCTTCATCCATATTATAGACAGAAGGCTCGAGAATTATTCCTTTAGTTGGTCGGGGCGAGCAGGAGCATTTAAATCTATGCGAACGCCGCCGTCTTGTTTCTGCACGTCGAGAACGGTCTTGCCCTGACTTTCTAATTTAACGATACTGTCGCTGCTTGAGTTGCCACAGGCTGCTAGTCCAAAGCAAAGCAGAAATACTGCGATTTGCAGTCTGCCAGACTCTTTGATTGTGTGACCGGCAAGCTTTAATAATTCAGTCTGCTTTTTCATTTGCCCTTTCCTTCAAATACGATTGAGACCAACCTGTTGGGCTTTTAGCATATAAAATTAAAAAAGGAGCTTTGAGGAACAATTGTTTGTAGGAGGCGTCTCTACACCAAGCGGGTTTATTTTGCGAACTAGAAAATGAAAGTATCTGCACATGCTTTTCTTGCCTTCACAGCCCTTTTTATCGGGCTTTTTTTGCCTGCGATGGCTGGCGAGTACGAAGACGCGGTGGGTTTGTATAAATCCGGAAGGATTTCAGAAGCCACAAGCATACTGCAAAGTGTTATTAGCAAAAATCCTGCCGATCTCAAAGCCCGATACTACTTAGCCAATGCTTATGCCAGTCTTGGACAGCGCAATAAGGCAATTGAACAATACAATTACTGTGCTAATGCAGCTCCCGGCACTAAGATGGAAGAATATTGCCTGAGAGCAATGGGCATGCAAAATCTCAAATCAAATAGCCTGCCTAGTTTGCAGCAGCCAATGAAAGAATTGCAGCGTGACACCGAATCGAAAGTGGACATGCAAGCAAGGCAGTACATTGCAAATCTTGAGTCTCAAAGAAAGACGGAACAACGAGCACTTTCGCTAAAAATCAATGCCCAGATAGACACCATTAACAAGCAAATGGCGCTCGATGTGGAAAATGTGCCTCGCTATATTTATATGGGCAACAAAGTTTATTCCAATAGGGATTATCAAACTGATGTAAAAAAAATCAAGCTCGACGCAGAGCGCAGAATAAGCGATTTGACCAGTGGCGAAAACTCTGAAATGCAAAAACTGAACGAACGCTTCGATAAGCGTCTTGAAGAGTTCTCCGAAAGTCATGACGGTATTCGCACGGCTCTTAAGTCATCTAAGGGCAATATGCAGCTCACCCCTCACGGCACCGACATGTACGTGCGCAACTATATGAATTTTGGTCAGGAAAAAGTTTGGGAGCCACCGCCGTCTCTTCAGGCGCGCCCTCTAACACTTCTTGATAAGATTCCTGAATCCACTCGGGCTGACCGAATTCGCCAGCTTCGTCGTCGATTTCAGAATTGACACAATGCTAGAATAGAATCTTCTTGATTTAAGGTGAAATCAATGTTTGATGTTTCGATGTGCGGAACGGGCTACAAGCTTTTAAAGGAAGTCGGCTCTGGCGGCATGGGGAAAGTTTACCAGGCTGAAAAGTCTGACACTGGCGAGATTTGCGCCATCAAAGTTATGCACAATCACATGAGCGGAGACCAGAACAATCGTAAACGCTTTGAGCGCGAAGCCCGTGTGACATGTGGTCTTAATCAAGAAAACGTGGTCGAAACCATAGACTGCGGCGTCACTAAAGACAACCAACCTTTTATTGTCATGGAGTATCTGGAAGGCTCAAGTCTAGCTGACATGCTAGAGCAGAAAGGACGTATAGATCTTCAAGAGTTTTATCCGCTATTAGTCCAAATTTGTCGCGGGCTTGCGTATACCCACAACATGAGCATTGTTCATCGCGACATGAAACCAAGCAATATCATGCTAGTCGAGCGTGGTGGCGAGCTTAAAGCGAAAATAGTTGATTTTGGTATCGCTAAAATCTGTCCGCGCACCGGCAATTGTATACCCATGTCCAATGAGCGATTGCAAGCTATAGACGAGTGGAACGAACTTGATGAAGAAGATGAAAATTTGATTCAAGTACTCACCGCCCCAGGCGAAGTATTTGGAAGTCCGCTCTACATGAGCCCCGAGCAATGCAGAGGCGAAGCGGTTGATTGTTGTTCTGAAGTCTATTCGCTTGGTTGCATGATATTTGAATGTTTAACTGGAGTCGCTCCACTCAAGGGGCGAAATGCGATGGAAACTTTGTTTCAGCGTATCACGATGGATGTGCCATCGATAAATTCGGTAGTCGAATCGCTTACTTTTCCGCCTCAGATAGAAGCGATTGTGGCAAAAGCGCTTGCAAAAGAGCGTCGCGACAGATATCAATCAGTGTGCGAATTGAAAATGGCTGTGATGGATGCAGGCGAAAGTCTCAATCTTAAAAACGCGGCCGTAACTGCATAAGATGTGGAGCATTTCCTAAATTAGCGCTATGGAAGACGATAAATTTGGATTGAAAGAGCATAATTTTAGCGAAGAAGAAATCGCCGAAATGATGAGCCCGGCTCTGGCTAAAAAGAAAGAAGACGAGCGCAAACACAAAGAGCAGATGCTCGATTTGATGTTTGGTGATTTCGATGACAACACAGATGGCTACAAATTGCGATATATGGTCGAGCACGACGACTGGTATTTGCCACTTTGTGACGATGGTGATTTTGAAATTCAAAACATAAAGAAAGAAGAATACGAGCGACTCTTCGCCGGTATAAACAAGAAGTCTGGGAAGAAAACTGTGCACACTGGTCAAGGCGGACAACTTATGCCTGTGTATCAGTCTCATTCTAAGATTAATGGCAAATTCAAGCATGTAAATGGACGAGAGTTAGCTCGTTTACTACCTAAAAATATTTCTGGCTTGCTTGTTGATTGGATCGAAGACGATTCCAGACGTGAATTGTCCAAAGAATATTTTGAAAAATTGCGCTTGCTTGCAGATGCTGTTGAAGTGGAGCGCTTGCTTTGTGTCGATGGACCGGTAGATACTGAAAAATTGCGCAACGCTCAATTTTTGGTGGCATGGTACAAAAATGATCCGTATGTAGATTATGACCTGGCATATGCGGCAACAAATTTAGACAATAAGTATTTTTCCGAGCAAGCTACAGTTAAAACAATGGTTGGTACTGATTTGTTTAAGGCTGTTTTAAAACAAGATTTTTATGCGGGACTGAAAATCAACTTGGGATCTATTTTTAGTCGAAAGTCAGTTGAATTGCAGAATGTTGTGTTATCGCGCAATTTTATGACTCGCGCTTTGAGTGAAAATAGTTGTCACTGGCGAGCACCAGAATTGGTGGCGCGAAACAAAGAAGAGTTTGAGTTATGGCTCGATTTTTCGAACTTTCCAAAAGAGCGAGAAACTGTTGAAGAAACTACTGGCGGTAAGCAATTTATTTATGCTGTTTCCAAGAAAGAAAGCGACTCTTGGTCTTTGCAAGAAACCTCCGAGATGAAAAGTGAAACTGCAAAGCTTGCAAAAACAGATAAGTTCGAACTTTTAAATCTAGCAACTAGCGCTGATGAAATTGCACCAGGTGCAAGTAAAATATTATGTCCCGGGCATATCGCTTTACGCTTGTTTTGCATGTTGCCTGAGCGTGATAGACGTGAATTTGTTTGGCGTCCTGGATTCTCACTAGGCTTTTGTCGCTTTCTAAGTGGCAAGGATATCGCCGCGTCTAAGGAGCGAATTAAATATATAAATGAATTATTGAAATTGATACCACAAGGTGAGTCTGCCATACCTCTTTCGGCATTATTGTCCTATGATGGTGGAAAATTCTTTTGTTTCAAACCGATTGCACGTCAACTCGATTGGCTCAAGCAAGCGCTTGCCCAAGCCAAAAAGAGTTGTGGCGTTATATCTTTTTAGGTGTTACCTAGTTAGACCCGTTAAGCCCAGTTTTTCTTTGCAAAATTTCAGTTCAAAGTCATCTGGCTTGTAGTCACCTGCCCGATAAGTGGCGAGTCTTCTGTCGGCTTCTTCTTGATTTTTTTTGAACAGGGCGAGAATTGCCAGATGAAAATTGGCAGCACCACTTGTTTCTTTTACTTTTGAACATTTTTCATAGTCGAGTTTCGCTTTGTCGTAGTTGCCCTGTATAAGATAGATTGTGCCTCTTGTGTCATAAGCTGCCAAATTACTTTTGTCTAGTTCAAGAGCTTTTTGGGTATCTGCCATTGCAAGATCTAAACTTTCTTTGTTGTTGAAATCATTTAGTCTAAACCACGCACGATTGTTATAAACCATACTGTGACTTGTATCTAAGCTAACCAATTTGTCGATATCGCAAAGTCCTTCCTGATACCGCCCAAGGTGCATTAAAGCAATTGAGCGATTAAATAGCGCACCTTTGTGTTTTGGATCTTTATTTAAAATGGTATCAAAGTCTTTTTTCGCTGTTTCAAATTGTTCAAGCTTCATCATCGCTTCGCCTCTACCCTGTAGAGCGAAAGGCTCATCGGGAATGACTTTTAGTGCTTGATCGAATTTGTTAATTGCAAACTGGAATTCTTCTTGTTTTACGAACTTGGCTCCTTCTTGTCGCAAAAGGAATTCATCAACTATAGGATTTTTATCCATTCGTTTTGCATCTATTATTGCCATTGCAGGACAAATTGCGATTAGAGCAAATGTGCCTGCCAATGCTACTTTCTTGTGCTTGGCGGTCAAAATCGCCGCTGCCAGAATGCCAGATATAAATCCACCAATATGTGCGGCATTATCCATTGAGTTAGAGGTAAAGCCAAGAATCAAACTATAACCAAGAAAGACCATTAATAGGATTAGCTCAGGTCGTTTAAGTTGAATTGCAGTGTTGCTTTGTTCATGCTTGAACCAAGAAACAAAAATAAAGGCACCAAGCACACCACATATAGAGGCAGAGGCACCAACCGAAGTTCGAAGTGGATCAAATAAAATACTCGATAACCCGCCGATGATACTACTCAATAGGTAAGTAAAAATAAAAGTCTTTCAACCTAGAGCAGACTCCGCCATTGGACCGAATTAAAAAAGCGCATACGCATTGAGCAACAGATGCAAGAGGTTTGAATGTAAGAAACCATAAGTAAATAGGCGCCAATATTCTTTCTCTGAAATGGTAAGCGGTCCGAAATTGGCTCCCATTATGGAAAGCGCATCACTGTTGATCGGTAAAAGGAAGCCTGCTTCAAAATGAGGAAGTTCGAATAAAAAGCAAACGAGAATAAGTACAACAAGAGCTGTAGATACGCTTTTAGTCTTCTCTAGGTTTGCCTTCATTAAAGCTATTATAGGCTTATTGTATATTTGAGCAATGGGCTCGACAAATTGGCGGTTAAACAGATTTATTAGATGCGGCTTCGCGCTGGCAAACTCAAAAATCCGTACAGTTGGGTTATACACCTTATTGGGCTGGACGCCGACTAAAAGCTTTTTAGACCCAATAGATAGATTGGAGCACCTGCGACCGGTAAAGCAACCCAATGCCTACATTGAAATCAACGTGGTTGTATTTTCATAGCGAGATAAAAATGGTAAATCGCCAAGCGCAGGACTTCGAAAAGGGAGTGAGAAGTGTCACAGGTAGAAGTGGAAGAGACGCTTATGATGCGGTAGTTAAGAAGCACTGGAAACAATAGATTAGTCTAGGTTTGGTTCTTTAGTTGTTGCATACATTGCGATCCATTCGTATTTCAGATCTGAATCGTGAAACATTAGATAAGTTGACTCAGGAAGCTTTCTTTTAGCGGCAAAATCTCTGAGGACTGGAATCATCTTATTTACATTTTCCACGGCTAAATTGTAGTCGATAGTTTTGTTATGTTGGTCCTCGTCGTAACTTAGGACGCAAGCATTTTTCGTTTCAATAAGTTTGCGGTTTAGACTTTTTGCTAGTTCGATTTTATCTGTTTTTTCTGGAACTGCCGTGCTTGGCAAGCGCAGAAAGCAAAATTGTTCGTTGAATTTTGAATATCTCTCAGGATAGAATCGAGTCGTGCGATAGAAACGGGCCAATTGGAAGGCACGCTCTATCCTAGGTATCAAGCGTAAAGATTTGGGCAAAGAGCGCTTTGTTCAGTTTGTATCTCAAGATTTAAAAAAATATTGGCAAACGCAATTTACACTCATGAAAGAGATGCAAGAAGGCAGCGAGCAAGAGTTTGAGCT
>CAZSHS010000019.1:11611-63256 GCA_964606665.1 uncultured Candidatus Obscuribacterales bacterium
GATTCATTTCCCAGCAACGCTTGTTTGGTAGTCGTGCAATTGCGTCTGACTTCAATTTGGAAACTTCTTTTAGCATTTGCGGAATCGCAATTACAGGTTCGGTTTTGCCTTCACCTTCTACCACATCTATTTCTTTCACCCAGCGCTCTGACAGATTATTTCCTATTGCTCCTTTGACAAAACCTCCAATTCGATCCTCGATATCCTTTGCGTCTTTTGTCTGGTATTTGATGTCAATCAAATTTGCTTCATTTAATTCATAAGATACTGTAATTGGTGGCATGGGTCTGGAGAAATTCTTTTCGTATGAGAAAAGCAAATTGATTGTTCCATTCGGGGGGGCTTCATTAGTGAAGCTCCAATCTGCCCGTTTTGGTGCTGCCGCAAGGACGTCTCTTGCTATGGCCTGCTTACCTTTGTCCCATTCAGATTCAATGATAAGCATTGATTTCGTTTCGTCCTGGGGATTTACTACGATGCTCCAGCTCAAATCTGAATCGATTGCGCTTAAGTATTCGTCCATCCATTTCTTTGCTTCCTGATAGCAGTTGGTAGGATTTTTTACATTGTTTATTTTGTCTTCTTCACGTTCGAATTTTTCCCAAAATTCGCTAATCTCTTTACTCACGCTGGCTTTGCGCGAAATTTCTGCGGCATCGCCTTGGTTTGCATAAATCCAGCGATGGTTGTGTTGATTTGAATTTATGTAGGATCTAAGACTTAACAACTCGGGATAGCTTTGAACAATGGCGCTAAATATTGTAAAAGAGATAATGATAAAAACACAGAGAACTTCTTTCCAGTTGTAACTATTTTCGATCGCAATATGGGGAAGATGTTTTACATTGATATCGAGGATGGTGCGCTGAATATAAAACAAAATGAGAAATTTGAGGAAGTCACAAGTTAGCTCGATAGTGAATATGCCTCTAGAGAAAAACCTCTCTATTACAGTTAGTCCGAAAAAAACTACAGCAAGGATTATTTTTGGGATCTTGAAGTGAAGATTTAGTTTTTCTGCTTGAATCTCCGTTAAGGTCATTAGCCGATGTAGTGAAAAATTGAGGAACACTGCATGAAGTAAGGCGTAAAGCTTTGGGTGATTTAGCTTCTTAATTTCTAATGCTTTGAAATTTCGATACGCCCAATGTGGTTCAAGGATCGTGTAAAACTTATCTCAATGGACATTATCCAAAATTTTGAATTGGAAACCGGATAACCGAATGGTTTTGATTTGCCGGGTTCATTTTCAACTATTTCTTTTGAATCGTTCAAAATAGTGAACTCCAATTCTTGTTGAAATAACTAAAAAACTCTTTTAACACATGTACTGTGTTCCAGCCTTGACTTGCACCCCAAATGCAAAAGCCGCCAAAAACTACTAGGGCAAATCCTATTCCGACAGTTAGGTGACCTATTCTAAAATCAAAATCAAATGAGGACCAGTTTTGTTCATAATTTGAACTTCTATCTTCTTCGCGCTGACTTGGCCAACCCCATCTGACCATGGCAAAACCGCCAGCAATCACCAGCGCCCCGATAAAGTAAAGCGGAATTTGGTCGAACATTTTTAGATTGGGGTACCAGGATTTCCTTATTCTATTGTAGTTTAAGCCGCAATCGGGAGCCTTTCGCGATAAAATATGCTCTACCTATAAGTTACTGAGATTGAGGTCCAGAACAAATGTCTCACAGTACTGCCAGCCTTTTTCAATTGGGCAAAGACACCACCAAATACCGCCATGTAACGACAAAACACGTATCGCAAGTCGAATGGCAGGGCAATAAAATGCTTATGGTCGAGCCCGAAGCTTTGACCACGATAGCCAAAGAAGCTTTCCGCGACGTGTCTCACCTCTTGCGAACCTCGCATTTGGAGAACTTGAAAAGTATTCTGGACGACACCGAAGCTTCTGACAACGATCGCTTCGTTGCTCTTGAACTCTTGAAAAATGCAAGTATCGCCGCTGGCGGCACGCTGCCGATGTGTCAGGACACAGGCACCGCTATTATTGTGGCGCACAAAGGTGAGCGTGTTGTGACAGGTGCCGATGACGCTGCAGCTCTCAGCGACGGTGTTAAGAAAACTTATAACGAAAGCAATCTGAGATACAGTCAGATGGCGCCTTTAGACATGTATAAAGAAGTGAACACAGGGTCAAACTTGCCTGCTCAAATCGAAATTTATTCGGAGCCTGGTGATTCTTACGAATTTTTATTCATAGCAAAAGGTGGTGGCTCAGCCAACAAATCTTTCTTGCTACAAGAAACTAAGTCTGTTTTAAATCCAGATGGGCTGCGCAAACTTTTGTCAGAAAAAATAGCCTCGCTAGGAACATCGGCATGTCCGCCTTATCATTTAGCAATTGTAATTGGTGGTTTGTCGGCTGAGCTAACGCTCAAAACAGTCAAACTGGCGAGCTGTCACTATCTCGATAATCTACCGACCCAAGGTGATAAGAGCGGTCGTGCTTTTCGCGATTTGCAAATGGAAAAAGAAGTGCTTGAAATTACGCGTCAATTAGGAATTGGTGCTCAATTTGGTGGCAAATATTTCTGTCACGATGTTCGTGTAATTCGCTTGCCACGCCATGGTGCCAGCTTACCTATTGGCATAGGTGTGTCATGTTCTGCTGATAGACAACTTATGGGTCGCATAGACAAAGATGGAATCTGGCTTGAACAGTTGGATGCCGATCCCGCTCGTTTTTTGCCCGAAGTCGAGTCAAACGATTTGAGTAAGGAAATTATCCATGTGGATTTGTCTAAACCTATGGATGAGATTCGCCAGTCGCTTTCTGGAAAACCTGTTGGCACAAGACTTATGCTCACGGGCACGTTGCTTGTGTCGCGTGACATTGCTCATGCTAAATGGAAAGAAATAATTGAATCGGGAAAAGAAATGCCCGAATACATCAAAAAGCACCCCATTTATTATGCTGGACCTGCTAAAACTCCCGAAGGTTATGCGTCAGGTTCGTTTGGACCAACGACTGCAGGGCGCATGGATAGTTATGCCGACTTGCTTATGTCACGAGGTGGAAGTCTCATTACTCTTGCAAAAGGCAATAGAGGTAAAAATGTTCGCGAAGCTTGCGGCAAATATGGTGGCTTTTATCTTGGCACTATAGGTGGTGCCGCTGCTCGTTTGGCTCAAGATTCAATCAAGAAAGTTGAAGTGATTGATTTTCCCGAACTGGGGATGGAAGCTGTGCACAAGATTGAAGTGGAAGAGTTTCCCGCCTTTATCATCACCAACGACAAAGGCGAAGACTTCTTCGACAAGGTAGCTGAGCAGAGAGTAGCCCTTGCGAAGTAGAAATGAAAAGTCCATTCAAGAGGCGAAGAAATAGTGGAATTTCTCAAAGCCATACCGACAGGAACACTTTTATTCAATCTGGTTTTGTATGGTTGCTTGCCACTCTGGTTGATATTTGGATTTTTAGATTGGTACTGTCACAAAAAATCAAAAATAGAATCTACTACTGGAGCAAAAGAGTCTTTCTATCACGCTTTGATGGGAGTGCAGGTAGGTCTGCCTGTTTTTCTGGGATTGTGTTTTGAAATAAACTGTCTGCAATTTATTATCATTTTTTTGATTCTTATCGCTCACGAAGTGGTGGCACACCTAGATGTTCAATACGCTTTGCACAAGCGCGAAATATCAATTCTAGAAGTGCATGTGCACAGCTTTCTAGAGACTTTACCCTTTGTTATAGTGGCATTGATAATTATCATAAACTGGTCTGCATTTGTAGATTTTATTTCACTCAATTGGGCTGGACATATGGATCTTGTTTGGAAGCAAAGACCGCTTGATAGCAATTATGTATTTGGCTATTTCTTCACTCTTATTTTTCTCGATGTTATTCCATTTATTGAAGAATTCATTCGGTGTTACAGATACAAACACTCCAATCCAAGCGAGATTTCAGAATGACCGAATTGAGCCAAGCTTACATAACATCAACCGGAACGTTTTTACCAGGCGATCCCGTCGACAACGAAAGCATCGAAAACAAACTTGGCTATGTGCATGGCAAACCATCTAAATTAAAAAAAAGAATCTTATCGAGCAATGGCATTTTAACCAGGCACTATGCACTCGATGATGAGCAGCGCTCGACTCATCAAAACAGAGATTTAGCTGTTGCTGCTGTAAGGCAGTGTATGAAGGGTTCTGAAATAGATGATAAGGCACTGGATTTACTAGCTGTGGCATCTACTCAGGGCGACTTGCCACTGCCTGGACTTGCAAGTCTTGTGCAGGCTGAGCTTGCAATTGGACCGCTTGAGATTATAACCACCCATGGTGTCTGTTCGGCTAGCATGATGGCGCTCAAGTCTGCCTTTAATCAGGTTAGGCTTTGCGAGAAAAAGAACGCTATGGTGGTTGCGTCTGAGATGGCATCGCGCCTGCTTAAGAAATCTAGATATGAGGCGGTAAGTAGTCTGCGCATAGATTTAGAATCAGAGTTCCTACGCTTTATGCTTTCAGATGGTGCTGGTGCATTTTTGGTGCAAGAAAAGCCTCGGTGGCGTGGAATTAGTCTTCGTATAGACTGGATTGAGATTATTTCTTTTGCTTCGCACTATGATCTTTGTATGTCTTGCGGCACAAATGACCAGAGTCTTTGGTCTCAAGATGGCAAGCAAGAGCATCGATTGCATGATATTTCCTGGCAAGATTATAAAAGTTATGCCGATGCTGAAGCTAACGGTGCTTTACTCATAAGACAAAATCTCAAACTACTTGAAGATGTGGTTAAAGTCGGAGTAGATGGATTTTTGAAATTAGTGAATGACGGTAAAATAAAAGCAGACGAAATAGATCATTTTGTTTGTCACTATTCTTCGCATCATTTTAAGGGACGCATTTTAAATCTGTTGAAACTGGCTGGTGCTCTGATTCCAGAAGAAAGATGGTTCACTAATTTATACACCAAAGGCAATACAGGCTGCGCTTCTATTTTTATTGCTCTAGACGAACTATTCAAAAGTGGCAACTTAAAAGCAGGTCAGACAATTTTTTGTGTGGTACCAGAAAGCGGTAGATTCGCAAATGCATATATGAAACTTACTGTGGTAGGAGGCAGAGATGGTAGCACTATCTGAAAAGGAAATGACTCTTGGACCCCAGGCGCAAGAGACGCTCAGGCACTTACTTAGAGTGTGGTTAGACTTTGAGCGCAGACTGTCTCAAATTCCTATTATTCGACGCATCGACCAGCGCACTTTTACGCCGGAAGATTATAAAACTTTGCTGTTGAATATGCGTCCACAAGTAATCGAAGGATCGCGCTGGATATCGCGAGCGGCATCTAGCTTTACTGCTGAATTTTCAGATATTAGATCTATCGTATTAAGACACGCTGTTGATGAGCATCGCGATTATTCGATGCTTGAAAAAGACTTCGTATCGGTTGGTGGCAAACTTGAAGACATTCAATCTTCAAGACGCAATATTGGTACTGAAGCACTTGCCGGTTATTTGATGAATGAAGCATCTAAGCCAAATCCGATAAACTTGCTTGGAGCCATGTTCATAATTGAAGGACTGGGAAATAAAATGGCATCAAGCTGGGCAGCGGCTATTCAAGAGTGTCTATCGCTTCGCGAAGAGTCGACTACATTTTTGTCTTACCATGGCGAAAATGACGATAATCACATGGACAAATTGTATGAATTGCTTGACGGTAAAACAATTGCTCATGACTCGGCAGATGATATCGTCAAAACAGCTAAAGTGGTGGCAAGATTGTATTTGCTCCAGATAGAGGAGTTCGATAACACATAATGTATAACCGCGAAAATCCAAGCTTATTCGATGTTTTAGAAATGGACGATACTTTGCCCATTGAAGATTCTGTGCGCAAAGCATGGGTCATACAGTTAAAGCATCCGTTTAGGATGACTGTTATGCACGTTTGTCGCTTAATTGCCACCACAACACTTTGCACTACTTATTTTGTAAAACGCCTTATCCCAATTCAGTTTTGTGCTCATCGAACTTTGCAAGGTATGATTTGTTGGTTCATGAAATGGTTTGTTTTACCTGAGGCAAATTATCTGATTTTGCGTCATTACTGGACTGAGTCAGACATTATCAATTTTGTAATTGATAATTCCGAAAACAAAAATGTCGAGAAATCAGATCTATATCCTAAAAAAATAGACGACCTCAAAGACATGTCTTTCATCAAGCACGATGTGGTTTTGTTTAATGCCATTTACGATCTTGGTTCGACTAGAAAAGAGAACTGGCCTCTAAATCCAGATACTGTAGATTATTCTTCTATTCGCAAAATTGAGATGGACGCAAGCGTTACCGAACGTCGATGGACACAGTGTGTTGATTTTGAAACTGCGCATGAATTGTTCAAGACTTCGTTTTGTTTGATGCTCAAGGCTGATGAATACGAGCGATCTATAAATTCACTCCAGTACGATCAAACTCTTGCAATCAGAGTTGCGCGCATAGTGAACGATCCTGAATTAAATTCACTTGTATACAATAACTTTCCACTGTTTCTGGTGGGACCTCTACGCCTTTCGCAACGCTTCGTTATGCACGGATTATTTACCGAGCACTTATACGCTTATCTAGTCCAGCACAAAGAGAAAGCGCTACTTAGTAGAGTCAGCGTTTAAAAAATCTTCGCCCAATTTAAAACCAAACTTTTTAGCTAATTCAAAATCAGCATCGGCCTCTTTTAATTTGCCGGTTTTTTTAAGCACATCACCTCTAAAATAAAATGCTGCACCATTTTCTGGTGATTTTGCAATTGCTGTTGTGTAGTCTTCAATTGCTTTTGAGTAATTGCCAAGCTTTTTGTATATAATTCCTCTATTCATATACGAATATACATGGTCTTTTGAAAGTTCTATTGCTTTTGTCGCATCCGCCACTGCGTTCTTTTCATCATGGGCAGCCGCATATGCCATGGAGCGAACATGAAAAGTCCAGGGATCATTGGGAGCTAACTTCAGAGCATTGTTGCAATCTTCTATTGCATCGTCTACGTTTCCTAAAGCCAAATTGATATTAGATCGGCTCCAGTAAAGACCTTTCTTGTCTTCGTCAACTTTTTTGACCATAGATTGGTCAATTGACTTTAGTGCTTTATCGTATTGCTTGGATTGATAAAAGTCCACCCACTCAGGTGTTTCATCAGCCTGTAAGGGCGCAAAAGATGCCGTTGCGGCAACGAGTAAGGCGGGTAAAATGCGGTATCTATACATAGTCGGTCCATTTAATAAACTTTTGGATGGAAGATTCTATCATTCTATCTGAAAGTAAGATTTCAAGCTGAGGTTTACCTGATGGACGCTACAAGTATTGAGTGGGACGAGCGATACAAAGAAGGCGGAAGCGCGCTACCGTGGGATACAGGTTCGCCCGCGCCCGAATTGACAGCCTACTTTAGTCGAGTGAAAGTAGCGCCCAAAAACGTACTTGAGCTTGGATGCGGAACTGGCACCAATGCTATCTGGTTGGTCCAACAAGGCTGTAATGTGGTGGCAACCGATATTTCGCCTACAGCTATTGAGTGGGCGCAGAATAAGGCAAAATCGGCTGGTGTCAGTGTGGATTTTAAGGTCAGTGATATTTGTCTTGAAAATCCAGTCGCTTCAAAATCGGTTGAGTTTATTTTTGACCGTGGTGTTTTTCATGTGATGGCTATCGATAAGCGTGAACATTTTGTTCAAGTGGTGCATGACTCACTTTGCGATGGTGGCATTTGGTTGTGTCTTGCCGGATCTGCAGACCAAAAACGTGAAGCCGAGGATCATGGTCCGCCGCAGCTTACTGCGACCGAGCTTATATCGAGTGTTGAAAAACTATTTGAAGTGCACAAATTAGCTAAAACAAGTTTTCTCACTCCAGAAGGGCATAATTACGTTGCCTGGAAGGCTATTTTTAAAAAGAGATGAGCGCCGATTCTGTTGACGCTGACGAATCTGTAGGCGAGCTGGAACATCCACTTGAGTATAAAGACTTTCGATTACTGTTAGTCGGCCGATTATTGTTTACTATTGCCACTCAAATTCAGGGGTTGGCTGTGGGTTGGCAAATTTACGAATTGACAAAGAGTCCACTTATGCTTGGATTCATAGGTCTGGCGGAAGCATTGCCAAATATAGGTATGGCGCTCTTTGCCGGACATGTGGCTGACCGTCATCAAAGAAAAGAGGTTGCAGCAAAATCTATCTTTTCGATGTTGATACTCACCATTGTTTTAGCTCTGGTGTCCTTCGTCAAGCCACATGGACTGACTTATTTTATATTTGTTGTAATTGCAGTAACGGGCGCCGCCCGTAGTTTTTATGCACCGTCTTGTTTTGGAATGGTGGCAGATATACTACCGCGTAAACTATATGCCAAAGCTGGTGCACTTAATAGTGCCACGTGGATGGGCTCCGCTATTGCAGGACCGCTTCTCGGTGGTGCTCTTTACCTGGCGGGCAAAGCCACGCTTACATATTTTATTTCGGCTGCTTTATTGTTTATTTCATTGCTTTGCTTCATTCGATTAACCACTAAACATAGTGTCACTTCGAGCGATCAAAGTGTTGTTGAAAGTATTAAAGACGGTTTGAAATTCGTTTTTTCCAATCAAATTATTCTAGGTGCAATGGCGCTTGATCTATTTGCCGTCTTGTTTGGTGGCGCTGTGGCGATGCTTCCTGTTTTTGCCGACAAAATTTTCAACATGGGACCAATGGCATTGGGAATGCTGCGAGGGGCACCACCTGTGGGGGCGGTTCTGGTTCTGATTTTCCTGTCGCGTTATCCAATTAAGCATAATGCCGGCAAAATATTACTTGGTTGCGTAGCTGGATTTGGTCTTTGTATGATTGGGTTTGGGCTTTCAACCAATTATCTTTTATCTTTGTTTTTGTTAGCTGTAAGTGGCGCAGTGGATGGTGTCAGCGTTTATTTGAGAAGCACTATATTCCAGCTTGTCACCCCTGCGGAGAAACGCGGAAGGGTTGCTGCAGTCAATTCCATTTTCATTGGCTCTTCCAATGAAATAGGTGAGTTTGAGTCAGGCGTTACAGCCAAATTGATGGGTCTTATACCTTCGGTTGTATTTGGAGGATGTATGACTTTGGTTGTAGTCCTTTTGACCACATTTAAAGCTCCACAATTGCGAAAATTAAATATAGAAGAGTTGCAAAAACAGGAAATGTGACATAGTAAACTAGTCTTGTATTCTTTTTTCGAGCTTAAGCTGCGAAATTTTTGGCATCATCTCTGTCAATTGGTGCTATACAAAATAGATTTACATGGGTCATTAATCATTTTGGGTATCCCATCAGATGTCAAAACTTTCATAAGCCGCCATATAAACTCAGTTTGGCAGCTAGAAACTTTGTTGTGCTTAAAACGCGCTGGCGATTTTGGAATGAAAACAGATGCTGTTGCCAAAGAGCTTTACATTGCTGAAAATGCAGTTAGTGACCAGATTAACAAATTCGTCACCGAGGGATTCATTGTTAAAGAACCGGGTGGAGTTTGCAAATATCACCCAAATTCAGCCGATGATGCTCAGACCATAGAAGTATTAGAGGCTTTATATATTAAGCGACGCGTTGCCGTGACAGATACTATTTATCGCCAGACGGGGCAATCGATGCATTCGTTTTCGCAAAATTCGATTGATAAAATCGAAGGTGCTGAATCAACTGATTAGCCAGATTTCTTTGTTAAAAACATCCGGAGCTGTAGGACGGCTCCGGATGTTTTGTTTTTTTGAGGAGGACGAAGGGCAATTTATTGTGAGGTTAGACAAGTAATAGTCTAGATCGAATGTCAACTTTTTCAATTGGTCGAAGGATTTAGACGACTTTAAAATTTTCTAGATTCGGCTCTTAATAGTTGCACCGCATATGATGACCGCCACGGTCCATGCGCAAGTGAAAAGAATTGCAAGCAGCCGATTTCGCTCCGTACCGGAGAAGAAAGAAGTGACTGCGAACGTTGAGCAAATGAAAAAAAGAATCCAGTAACCTTTCTCTCTGTCCACAAAATTTGCGGTTATAGCAAGCGGAAGAGTAAGAATCGCCACCGTAATTGCAGGAATTTTCACTAGTTTGAATATATCGCGTCGGGTAAAGCACCATTCTTTACGTCCGATTAGTATTTTGAAAATGTTTTTTTCCACTACTCGCTCGCTAGGCTGTTAATAAGTTTCTTTTATAATTCCTAACTCGGTAAGCGTTTTTCTTGCTCTCGTTTGCACATTTGGTTGTTCGTCATTAGCAAGTTTCCAAAGCAGTGGTATTGGTAAATAATTGGCTGAAGCAACAAAATAGCGTACATCTGTATCGGGGTCTGAACAGAGTTTTGCTAGTGTGGATTTTTCAGTTCTAGGATTTAATGCAATCGCAATGCGTACAATGGGATCTTCATTTGTGGACTGATTTTCTAAAAATGAGGAAGGACAAACCTTGTTATCGGCATGAGATTCATTTATCGATTTATCTTGCTTGTGAATTAAGTGCAATCTGGGCTTGTTGCAATCATGAGAGGCAGCAGACAGAATATTCTTGAAAAAACGAATTGTGTACATTTTAATCAACTCCGTTGAATATTGGGTACCATATTTGGTATCGCGCAATAATTATTGAAAAGATGGCAGCCCCCTTTTATAATCGTTTCATGCGGATTTGGAAAGAAGCGGGTGATTATCTACTTGCAGTCTAAAACCAAAGAGCTGCCTACTCTGACTATATCTAATTTATCTTTCAATATCCTTTCAAAAGCCTGATGGCTTCTATTTCTTTTTTTTGTTTTGAATCAAGGTGTCAAATTCATTTCAGTATCGGAAATGGTGGCACAAATTTTTTTACATGATACAATGCAAATAGTGAAAATATTTAAAACGCGACAAAAGTTCGCTGTCATACGATTGCTTGCGAATTGATTTCTAGTTCAAAAGCTTTTGTGGAGTAGGCTTTTAATCCGAAAAGTAGGTCTATCATGTCTGAAGAAAAAATTCGTAAAATTACTTACTGTTGCGGGGTTTGCGACAAGACGTTGGAAGAACCGCATCAGGCATACATTTGCAGAAGTTGTGGAAGTTCAGAAAGCCTTTTTGTCATTTATAAGGAAGACGATCCCCCAAACATTTCTGTCATGTACACTGCTGTAGATTGGCATGGCGGCTAGAAATAATACAGACGAAACAAAAAGTCTATTCTATTTCAGTTTCAGAGGAAGTTGGAGCCGGAGCCGAATTCTCTATTTTGGTCGGCTCAGGGACGGTGTCCGCTGATGTAGATGTCGTTTCAATATTAATTTCGTTTGGATCTTCTGCCTGAATTTCAGTAAGCGGAATGACTTTTAATCTGAAGTCGAGAGGGGTCTGCAGTTCCTTGACGAGAAATTCCTGGACCATCCTTACTTGTCTTGAAGTAATCTGCTGTTCTGTAAATACAGTGGCTTCCACTCGCACTGGTTTAGTGTATTTATTTACCTGAACATCGCGTAATTTGACACTTCGAAATGTCAGAGTCTTTTCCTTTAGTATTTGTTGAATTTCGCTGCTTAATCTATTAGCCAAAATCATGTTGTTCATACTAAATCCAAGAGGAACAGCAAGAATCAATAATGCGGAAGCGGACACAATTAACCCTTGTTTGGCTCGATTAAGCTGAACATAACCCATTGCTAAAAATACAATGGCACCAGCTATGGTGATTCCTACCAAATTGGTAAGGTAAAGCAGTAAGGCGCCCTGCCAAAGTTCTGTTTGTTGAAATGCGATTCCTATTCCTACCACGCTCAAAGGTGGAACCAGAGCCACTGCAATTGCCACGCCAGCTAGAGAGTCTGCTAATTTCTCTTTAGCCTGGCAGTAGGCGCCTATGCCTCCGGCGAAAACAGCGATGGCAAGGTCAAGCAGTGTGGGCTTTGTTCGTGCCAATATCTCGGCAGTAAGTTCGAGTTGATGCAAAATCAGCGCTACAATGGCTGAAATGCAAACTCCAAGAATTGAGCCTACAAGCAGGGTCAATAAAGCTCGTCTCAATAACAATAAGTCGCTGGTTAATACTGCAAGTGACAGCCCCACTAGAGGGCGCATTAGCGGTGCGACTATCATTGCTCCTATAATTACAGCAGCGCTGTTTTCAAACAAACCAAGTGTGGCAATTAGTGTTGAAGCTGACAGAAGAGCTATAAAGTCAACTGATAACGCACTCAATTCTTCAAGACGCCTTTCGAGCGTATCAATTTTAAACTTGCCCGTGTCTTGTGTCATTGAGTGTAAAACTATCGTACTATCAGGACTGAGCACGGGGCGTAGCGTACTATTTTTTCTGCGCTGGTGCCAAGCAAAGTGCCCCAAATACTCGAGTGACCTATATCGCCCACTATCAATAAATCGATATGGTTTCGCTTTACATAGTCGACCAGAGCGATAGAAGAAGAGCCCGCGACAATATGGGTTTCTATCTCTATTCCAGCGTTTTCTGCGTGAATGCGTGCTTTGATCTGTATTTTTTCTAGGTTCTCTCGTGATGTCTTGTCTGTGGCGAGTACCTCACTGGCGCTGTAAGATGCCTCTGCTAATTCTTGAATAGATACTATGTGCAGTACGCACTTCTTATGCCGGGCAACACTAATTGCTTCCTCTAATGCTTTCCATGAGGAGTCTGAGCCGTCCAGTCCGACCGCGATCTCATATTTTTTTGCATCATTGTTCATAATTAAAAGTTGGTCTCTCCATCAGAAGTATAAGGCGATTTTGCCTCAAAATGAGCAATTGCTTCGATTGCTTTTTCAAATTGCTCGAATGAATTATCCATATTTATTTGTGCGCCGGTATCTTCCAGTGTTTTTATAAGCCGGGGTTGAAGCCCCACAAATAAGACTTTTGTACCTCCAGCTTCCCACTTTTCAATTGCGCTTTCTAAAGCAAATGCACCAGTTTGATCAATGAGAGGAACATTGGAAAATCGCAGGATTACATATTTTGCGTTAGAGAGATGGTCGATAGCATCAGTTAAGTTCTTTGCTTGACCAAAAAATAGTGGACCATTTAATACATAAGAGTATGTGTGTCGTCGCACATCTTCAGGAACATGGTCCGCCATGTCTTTTAACTCTTCTAAAGTATCTAAATTAGTTATTGATGAAAATTTTGAATCCGCTAACTGTCTGACGAATAGCACTGAAGCTAGTGCCACTCCGGCAAGCACTGCTACAATCAAATCGACGAAAATAGTCAAAACGAGCACAACACACATTACAAAAGTGTCCGATTTAGGCGTGGTGCGCAACCCGCGCAATATTCGCCAGTCCATAATGCTCAAGCCTACAGAAAAAAGAATAGCGGCTAGAGATGAAAGTGGAATTAGGGCTGCAATTTTGGTCATGCACAAGAGAACAGCTAAAAGAATTAGTCCGTGAATGGCGCCAGACAAAGCTGTCGTTCCGCCTGATTTGACATTGACCATCGAGCGCATAGTGGCACCAGCACCAGGTAAGCCACTAATCATGCCGGCCGCCATATTTCCCAGACCCTGACCAATTAATTCTTGATCGCTGTTGTGACGTCCTTTGTTCACTTTGTCTAAAACTAAAGAAGTCAACAGGGAGTCTATTGATCCAAGAACCGCAAGGGTCAAGCCGTTTTGCAGCACTACGTGCAGATCTGTAATGCTAATCGAAGGAAAGCCAGGCACTGGAAGGGTAGATGGGATTTCACCAATTCGCGGAAGATCTAGTTTGAACGCTAAAGATATCCAGGTTGCTGCTGCTAAAGCTACTAGTGATGCCGGTATTCGTTTTGAAATTAAAGGTAAAAGGTAAATGATTGCAATGCTCAAAGCTCCAATTAAAACGGCATGGAGATTGGCATGTGATGGGACGTATGCAATGCTCTGTAGAGCAGACAGGACGTTTCCAGATGAAGGTAAACCAAATAGTGGCGCCAACTCAATGCTTATTATTATTGTTCCAATTCCGGTCATGAAGCCAGAAATGACCGGGTATGGCATATAGCCAATTAGTTGACCTGCTTTTGCATAGCCCATTGCAATTTGGATTGCGCCGGCCGCTATCACAGATGCAAAAACAAGTTCGGGTCGGTTTGGATTTGTACTTACTAAGGCAGCGGCAACCACAGTCATTGGTCCTGTGGGACCGGAGCATTGTCCTGCGGTGCCTCCAAATAAGGCTGCTAAAATTCCTAAAGCAATGGCACCATAAAGACCTGAGGCTGCGCCTAGTCCCGAGGCAACTCCAAATGCAAGACAAAGAGGTAAGGCCACAATTGCAGCCATTAAGCCACCAGTTAAATCGCCAAGTGGATTTTTAAAGAAGCGCTCTTTGAAGTCGCAACCAATTTGCATTCGTTAAAAGTCCTCGGCGCGTTTTGGAACAGCAACCACTCTGTCTGGTTTCAGCCCAACAAGTTCAAGCTTGGCTACTGATTCAGAATCAGTGAAAAAAATGTGGTCAATATGCCTAATGTGTTTTAGAAAGCTTGCCGTCTTCCTGGCCGCCCCGAGTCCACCCACGAAACTAGAATTGATTAATAACATTAGACTGTGAGACTAGGCAGACAAGCCGTTTTTTGACGCTCTAGAAAAGCAAGTCGAAAGGATTTGCTCTGCCATTGTTCAAACTTCTCAGGTAGTATGTTGTGGAGAAGCTTAATCCAAAGCTTTTTTATGGATTTTGTGGAATATTCAATCGATCTGCAACGCCCATTTTCAACCATCGCTTGGCGTAATTCTTTATTGAGTCTGAGAGTATATACAGCATCAATCAGTTCTTTTAAGGAAGTCGCTTCTAAATAATCGAGTTCACTTTTCTTGATCGACAAATATGATGGTTCGTGTCCCAGAATTGTTGGAACACCTGCAATCCAGCTATTGGTCAGTTTAGCAAAAGGTTTCATTCTTGCGTCTTCGCTTAAAGGTGTGTTGCAAGGCTGATTTAAGCCCATGTATCGAATTGCAATTACCAGATCAGTATTTTGATAATCGGTCCAGTTGGAAAGAGGTGTTATGCTCCAATTTAATCCAATGGTCTCACTCAGATTAATTTGCTTTAGTTCAGTTGCCAGATGCTCGCTACGTCCGAAAAAAGAGGCATTCTCGAATTTGTCTCCACGACCTGGATCTCTTGAGATCAAATTAGGCTGAGGCCAAGAAGGAATGAAATAAGTCGAGTTCATATCATCATTCTCTAAAAGCGGGTCGCAAAGAGATTGCACAATATGTACTTGAGCAGAAGGGTGAGGAAGTCTATCCGGCTTTATGGCAACAAGTAAGAGCTTGCTGCTTGGAACTAAAGAATCGGATAAGAAGTCACGATGAGCAATAACGATTCCTTCATCGGGAATTTCGGATGTTAAAAACAACGCGGGGAGAGTCGACTTTAAATGCAGATAAGTTTGTAATGTCCAGGAGAATCTCCCATCAAAATTCAACCCTGAGTTAACGACCCAAGACCAGTATTCATCCACCTCCTGAGGAAATGAATGAATAGTTGATTCAGGAATATAAAAATAAATCGGTACTGAACGCGCTGAACTCACCAATGGAGATACTTCCTAACCGATACTTTTGCCAATATAACAATAAAGTCTTTCAAATGCCTTTCGACTGAGAAATAATTGGCTTTTACTGGTTGATCCATACGTTAAGGTTCAGATTCAACCATTCCTGCCATAATCTTATCCATGCATGAAACGTTCCATATTGATTTATTTATAGTGTTATTAATGGTGACCGCTGCTGTCGCCATGGCCGTAAAGTGGGTCAAGCTACCCTATTCAATTTCACTTGTAATAGTGGGATTGCTTATTGGCGTATTTCACTTACTGCCGCCGGTGGAGATGACACCAGATCTAATTTTGCTCGTTTTTCTTCCGGCGCTCTTATTTGAAGCCTCTTGGAATATTGAAATTAAAAAATTGAAAGAGAGCTGGGTTCCAATTTTGGTCTTAGCCGTGCCAGGAGTTCTTTTATCGATGGCTGCAGTGGCAGGCATTATGCATTATGCAATTGGAATGCCCTTGATGGCTGCCTTTCTCTTTGGAGCAATGATCTCCGCAACGGATCCAATCTCGGTTTTAGCCTTATTTAGAAAGTTGGGAATGAATAAGCGGCTAACAATGATTTTGGAAGGCGAGAGTCTATTCAACGATGGTACTGCTGTTGTTTTGTTCAAACTCATTTTGTCATTGGCAATTGCAAATTTAGAGTTTTCTTTGACTGCCGCAACAGGTAGTTTCTTACTGGTCGTTCTTGGCGGAGCTGTAATAGGTTCGGCATTGGGCTATGCAGCATCACGCATCACAGCGTTTTTTGAAGATCATTTGTTGGAAATTACTCTTACAACCATTTTGGCCTATGGTGCTTTTTTAATTGCTGAACAATTGAAAGTGTCGCCAGTCATAAGCGTTGTCGCTGCAGGCATTGTAATGGGAAATTATGGAAGCCGCTCTGCCATGTCTGCCACCACGCGAATGGCTGTAAATTCATTCTGGGAGTACGCCGCATTTTTAGTTAACTCCCTTGTGTTTCTTCTTATTGGGTTGCAGGTGAAATTCGGACTTCTACAAAAATACGCCTTGCAAATTGGTGTTGCTATTGGTGCCATTCTGGTGGCAAGAGCTATTGTTATTTTTGTACTCACTCCAATTGTTTCAACAAAAGTAGCACCGATTTCTGGTAAATGGCGTCTGTTGCTTTGGTGGGGAGGATTGCGCGGCTCGTTATGTATGGCTCTTGCGCTCAGTCTTCCTAGTGCCTTACCATACAGAGAAGAAATATTGATCACTACATTTGGTGTCGTTCTATTTACCTTGCTGGTATCAGGTCTAAGTATTGAGCCTCTCGTGAAAATGATGAGAATGAATTCTGAGGATCCAAAACTGGTTGCGTATAAAGAACTAAAAAGTCAGCAAATGACAAACACCAAAGCATTACGTTTTCTTGAAGAACTTAAAGGTCAATCTGCCGTTACTGAACATTCGTATGAGCGGTTAAAAGAAGAAATAATTGATTCGCAGTCAATTACCAAGGACGCTATAGAAGAGCTTCACGTGGCAGATACGTCAATTCGAGAAATGGAATTTCGTGATGTAAAACGTAGTTTGCTAGAATTGCGCAAAGACTATTTAATTATGTTGACTCGCGACGGTTTGTTAGCGCAAGAGAGCTTTGACAAATTGCGAGTTGATATTGATCAAGAAATTCATAATCTTAATAACGAATCTTGATTCTTAATTCACTAATCGAAGTTTAGTTAGTTTGGCTATTGCCTGGCTTCGATGCTCGACTTGTAGTTTACTCAATATATGATTGACGTGCACTTTCACTGTGCCAAGGCGCAGAGTGAGTGCTTCTGCAATTTGTTTGTTGGTCATTCCATCTACTAAAAGTTTCAAAACCTCACGTTCGCGATTGGATAATATCTCTAGTGATTTTGGAAGTTCGAGTGTGGATGATACTGATTGCAGAAATCTGTGTCCGTCGCCTTGCAATAAATATTGAGTGATATATGGTCCAAGCCAAACTCCACCCTTTGATACCATGTCAATTGCGTTTGGAAGAAATGATGTCGGCCAAATTAAGTAAGCCTCAGCTTTTGAAGCAAGGGCTGGCCAGAAATTATTTACTTCACTCAATAAAATGACGAATCTGACCCCTGGAAGTCTTTCTCTCAAGTCTTTTACTATCTGTACGGTGTCACGTTTTGAAGAATCGTATTGAATCAAGACTATTGGATTATCTATAGATAGAAGTTCGCTTAAAGCGAACGGAAGATCGACTGAAAATCCAACCAGCTTGCTGCCCGATGACTCTTTGAGTAAGCGCTCAATTTCGCTTGATGTATGGCTACTTGCGATGCAATAAACGTTTGAATTTGAAGTATTCGTTGCCGTAAACATTTTTAGTCTCCTGTGACCTAAGATGTAATGAGCAAAGCGATTAGTTCCAAAGGCTCATGCTACAGGTATATCACATAGACTAAAATTTGCCAAATCTATAACTAAAGATATAGGATGGTTGACAGACCGATCGGTCTGAAATAGAGTAAGACCATTCGGTCTGTTTTGTGCGACTTCTACCTAAATATAAAGATGACAAAAGGAACTGACACCCGCGAAAAAATAATTGAGCAAGCTGCCACCCTGTTCAATACAAAGGGTTATTCAGCATCTTCCATTAACGATGTTATGGAAGCCACCGGCTTGAAGAAAGGCGGTATCTACAATCATTTTGAAAGCAAAGACGACCTTGCTTGCAAGGCTTTCGACTATGCAGTCAAAATTGCGGGACAAAAACTTTTGAGTCGAGTAGAAGCTTGTGACAATGCCAAAGACCGACTTTTTGCTGTGATAGATCATTTCCAGTCCTTGCCAGATAATCCGGCTTTGCCTGGAGGTTGTCCTTTGATGAATACAGCGATAGAAAGTGATGACGGTTATCCGTTAATGCAAAAAAAAGTGCAGAAAGCTTTCGATCGTTTCCAGAGACTGGTAGAAAAACTAGCAGCAGAAGCAATTGAACAAAAACAGATTGATACTAATTTAAAACCAGAAGAGATATCGATACTAATGATATCTACATTGGAAGGTGCTTTGATGTTGAGCAAAGTGCGCAATACAAGCTTGCCTTTGATTGTAGCTGGAGAGCATCTGCGAAAAATATTAAATAAGGGAGGCTAATCATGCCATATTTGGAAGAGCTTGCAAAACAACAAGAAATCAAAAAAGAGCAAGGAAAAAATTTCACTGCTATTCACTTGGGACCGTTTAATAAACTAGAGCAGTATGAGTTTCAACATCCGCTTAGAAAGCGGCTTTTCAAAGGCAAACTTTTTACAAAAGACCATCTTGGTCTAACCGGCATGCAAATTTCTTATACAAAATTGCCTGCAGGCACATCAATGCCATTCACCCACAAACACAAAGAAAACGAAGAGTTATATATTGTCGTTCAAGGACGCGGGCAGGTTCTTGTAGACCAAGATATAATCGACGTTGAGGAAGGTTCAACCATTCGAGTTGATTTAGATGGTGATAGATGTCTACGTGCTTCAGCGGAATCTGATCTTATTTATATCTGCATACAAGCAAGAAATAATTCGCTCAATCAAGATACTTTTGATGACGGAATTCCTGGTGAATCAGCACCAAACTGGCCGCCAGCTTCTTAGTTAGCAGAGCTTGTTTTCATCTCGACAGTGATGTTGCCGCGGGAGCCTTCTTTTTCTTCAAGGTGAGCAATGGCTCCGTGCGCGCGAATTTTGCCTTTATCACTGGTTGCAACTTTGCAATCACGAACCGACGAATTGTATAGATTGATATAGGCTTCGCCTGCGCTATTTAAATCGACATTTGCCGCGTTAAAAGCAAATTTTGTATCATCAAAATTAGTGCCGAGATTTACTTTAGCTGTGCCATTAGCCTTGGTGGTGCAGTTTGTAGATTTGCCTTGGGCAATTGTAATTTCGGCATTATCGTTTGCTCGAATATCAAATTGTGTGCAATTTGAATTTTGAATTTCAATTCTTCCTTCGTTAGAAGCTTCAATATAGCCCTTTTCGGCTTCCAAATTATTGACGTTTATTTTGCCAGATTTATTTGTAGTTAATTCATATGGTGCTTTTATGTCGTTTATGGACAAAGCAGAAAAACCATTTGCAATTACCGTCAATTTCTCACCAGACCAGCCGTCCATGCGGGCATTAATATTGCCGTTCCAAGTAAGATTTAGCGAGCCCTTAAAATCGTTTGGTACTACGACTTGAATATTGTCCAACTGATTATCGAAGCCTTTTTGATTTGAGTTGGTTAAAACCCGCCTGCCATTTACGAAAATACCCTGTGTATTCATTTCCAGTCCGTGGGAATCTTTCCTGGTTACTTTCTTCTCAGTTGGCAGTTTACGTCCATTTACAGTTACGCCTGAAGGGGTCATTGATATCGAACTTTTCTTGCCATCGGGTAAATCAACTGTTCCCATACCTACATATGTGCTGCCATTTTGGGTGATATAGATTCCGCACGGGCAACGAGCGACTTTAGATTGTTTAACCTCTCCGCTATCACTGACCTGCCAATTTTGCCGATTGTTAACTCGAATTTCAATATCGGCTCTGTCTTCGTGACGCAGCAAGAAATCAGCGTTTTGGATGTCCAAAGATAATGAGCCTGTGTTTAGAGGTAGTTTCAGAGCCACTTCCAGTGCGTTCGGGTCCGCTTTCTTTTGTGGCTTCTTGGCTTGCGCTGGATGTGATCCTGATAATGTGCAAAAAATGAGTAAAGTGACAGCTAGAGCCAAGTTTTGCCTGAATTTTTTTGTCATACTTAATCCTCCCTTCGACTCTACTGGCGCTTTCATAAATTTAGTGGAACTATGGGTTAACTCATTTGGTTGATTTTTCAGATCTCACCTTGGTACTAGAATGGAATTAGGAGACAGGCGGGTGAACGACAAGGCGTTAAAAATTGTTCTGGTTGAGGACGACGAACTTTTAGCCATAGCTATTAAGACTGAGTTGATATCAAACGGATTCATAGTGCAACATGCAAGCAACGGGCTTGAGGCTCTTGATTTGATTGAAAAGACCGAACCCGATTTATTGCTTTTAGATGTGTCTGTGCCTCAGCTCAATGCTTTTGGCGTCGTCGAGCGATTGCGCACTACTCGATTCAACAGCCTGCCTTTGGTCGTCCATACATCCTGGGAATTGACTGTAGAGGAAAAATCGCAACTCAATTTGGGAAGAACTGAAGTAATTTCCAAAATAAAAGCTTGCTCCAATGAGCTTACCGAGATTGTGAAAAGAGTAGCAGAAGTAGAATAATTAAAATTTGATTCCATATATTACTGTTTTGACAATTACAATTGTCGTTGCCATTTATTTTCTATATAAATTTCGCGACAAATTGCAGGCTTACTGGGAAGCATTTTTTACGTGCGCTTTCATAGCAATTGCTGCTCCATTTATTTTTACTCCAGGCACTTTCTGGGTCGCAACAGCATGGTGCATCGGACTCTTTTGTGGTGCTCCAGTTCTGGCTCTTGCAAGTGCCATTCTTTCTTGGAAAAAATTCAAAGCTACATCTATATTTTTTGCTGTTATTGCTTTGGTATTGCCAGCGGTAGCTTTTGAAGCCTTTTTTGTTGAGCCAAATCATATTACTGTTCGTCATGAAACTCTTTTATCTGCCAAGATTACAAAACCTACACGAATAGTCGTTTTAGCGGATATTCAGACCGATATAGTTGGAGCCTATGAGCGTGGAGTGCTTGAGCGGGCGATGCAAGAAAAGCCTGACATGATTGTTATGCCGGGTGATTATATTCAGACTTATCCAGCCGAAAAATATTTCGAACAAGGAAAACTATTAAATCAATTATTCAAAGATGTGAAGTTAAGTGCGCCGCTTGGAGTTTATGCGTGCGGGGGCGACATGGAATGGACTCCTAGATGGATTGAGTTTTTCAAAGGCCTTCCGGTCACTTTGTATGCTAAGACCCAAACGGTTGAGACGACCGATTTCACTATTACTGGTCTTACTTTGCACGATTCGCGCTTTAGATGCAAAACACCCGAATCGGACAAGTTCCATATTGTTTTTGGTCACGCACCAGACTTTAGTTTGGACAAACCAAATGGAGATTTATACATCGCCGGACACACTCATGGTGGGCAAGTCCAATTACCTTTCATTGGACCGCTTGTAACTTTTACCAATGTTCCGCGCAAGCTAGCTGGCGGCTGTTTCACTGAGGTGGCACAAAATCCTAACAAGTATTTGATGATATCGCGCGGAATTGGTCGTGAGCGAAATGGCGCTCCGCAAATACGTTTTTTGTGTTATCCCGAAATCGTAGTTATAGATCTGAAACCCTCTAAATAAGGAGGATAGACCTATTTTTTTTATTTATGTAGTTAGTTTATTTTTGCTTGCCTTTTTAGGTTCGTATTTGATTTTCAAATACAAAGAAAAATATTTTGTTTACTGGGCAGTCGTTATTTCATTTGGTGCAATATCATTCTTTGCGCCTTATTTAATATTGGGCAAAGGCTTTATTGTGGCAACTGCCTGGTGCTATGCCATTTTTGGTGGTGGATTCATTCTTTCGCTTGCCTGTAGTTTATGCGCATTTTCTAAATTCAAAATAACTTCCATATTCTTTGGCATAATTTCGTTGGCACTGCCAATAGTGGCAATTGAAACTTTCTTGATTGAGCCTTACACAATTACTGTAAGACATGAAACCCTTGTGTCACCTAAGATAAAGCGACCAATTAAATTGCTCGTGCTAGCTGATATACAAACCGATGTTATAGGCGAGTATGAAAGAAAAGTTCTTGCAAGAGCAATGCAAGAAAAAGCAGATCTTATTATATTGTGCGGTGATTACATTCAAACAGAACCCACTCGCGACCCAGTGTTGTGCGCCAAGCTTCGCAGTCTTTTAAAAGATATCAAACTCGATGCGCCACTAGGTGTTTATGTTATACAGGGCGATATGGAATGGGAGCCAAACTGGCAAGAGATTTTTTCAGGCTTGCCATATGAATTATTTCCTCAGACTAGAACTATCGAGAAAGGCGATTTTGTTTTCACTGGTCTCACCTTATATGATTCGCGCAGTATTTTAAAATTGCCTGATCAAAAAAAGTTTCACATCGTCGCAGGACACGCACCCGATTACAGCATAATGAAACCTAATGCTGATTTATTTATTGCCGGACACACTCATGGAGGGCAAGTACAATTGCCATTTCTTGGTCCAATTATTACAGGCTCAATCTTGCCACGCAGCCAGGCTGCTGGTTGTTTTACTCAAATAAGCCAGAATCCAAAGAAATATTTGATGATTTCGCGCGGAATTGGCATGGAGCGTCTAGATGCGCCGCGTATGCGTTTTTTGTGCTTGCCTGAAATCGTGGTGATAGATTTGATGCCATTAAAATAGATATATAATGTCTTTTGGAGGCTATTCTTCTGTTTAAGAGTTTTACCATTGTTGCTAGTTTGACTGCGCTTTTAGCGTGCGCAGGTGCCACTTATGCTGAAGATCCACCTGCTGTTTCACCGCAATTGCGCACTGGATGTGAATTTAATGAGCAGAGTTTGGGGGAGATGGCCACTCATTCAAACTGGTTTCATATACCGTGGTGGCTTGCCGGAACATGGAAAAGAGAGCAAAGTATCACTTATAGTGCGGGCGAAGCGCCTCGTGCAAAGAAAGACGAGCGGGTAAGAATTTTTGGATTTCAAACCGATGCCAAAGGTGGCATCTGGCATTTAGTGCGAACCCCCTTCAAAGTTGTAACTCGCACTCCTGGTAGTATCAATTATTTTTTGATTCGCAAAGAAGAGCCCATTAAAATTTCAAAACAAGAAGTGACTATTCGCATGGTCTGGACTATTTGGCATGTGCATGAAAAAACCGGTCGCATCTTGAGAGTGAATCAAGGAGACCAGGTCGACACTTTTAGACCCATGAATGAAAATGCATTGGATGCAAGTTCGGTTTGTCAGGCTTATACAGAAACCGGCAAACCAATGGGTGTTTGGCGTGCTCGCTGGGTTGATCATAAAATGGAAGTGTATAAACCGACTCCAGAATTGAATGGACAAAATCTGGTTGTTTTATTGTCCGATTTTTTAAAACAAAATGGACGCTATAACAGAATCCCGCAGGGAACAGGACAACCGGTATCTGAGCCTGCAGATTCAAATTCTGAGTTAGAAAACTAAAAATTAGTTTTAAATTAGTTCGCGTTCTTCTTGCAAATCGAACTTTTTCAATTTGTATTTTTCAGGCATTGCTGTTTGTGACTTGGTGTCATCTAAAAGCCAATCAAAAAATGCCAGGGCAAAAAAAGCGCCAGCTAACTGACAGCCGACGAACGAGAGAACATCACCCGATTGAATGCCTGTGATTGTAGCCGTTAGTGTTCGAGCAAAAGTGACAGCCGGGTTGGCAAAGCAAGTGGACGACGTAAATAAAATTGCACTAGCAACGTACATACTTACTGATGCTGGACCCGCTTCTGGTTTGAATCTGGAGCAACCCATAATTACGCCAATTAAGCAAAAGCTTGCAACTAATTCACCCAGCCATTGTCCAGTGCCCGTCCGTGCTGTATGCGACCAGACAATTGCTGCATGATCAAACATCAGATTAGCTAGCATGACACCAGCCATGGCGCCCCAAATCTGTGCGCAGATATAATGAAAAACAATTTGCCAATCTGTATCACCCTGGATGGCACTAGATATGGTGACAATGGGATTGAAGTGAGCCGATATATTGCCAAGCATGTTAATCAGTGCGTATAGAACGCAACCAGTTGCAATGGCCACACCTAGTACTGTCACTGCGATATTGCCGTGGTCAAGGGAATGCATTAAAGCGCCTGAACCAACTACAGTTGCAAGAAGCAATGCGGTTCCAAGAAATTCGGCTACCAGACATCTTAACAACATCGAAATTCCCCCAGGAGTACGGCGATTATAACTTAGAGCCGATTCATGCAAGTTCTCAAGGAGAATGTTTTAATTTTCGGTCTATGTTGTTTATCTACCAACCTCGCTTTAAAAGTGCGATTTTTTGCTTGAGTCTGGCTACTTTGACTCAGCTTTCAGATCCTTTGGGGATCTGTGCCTTGGCGGCTCCAGTGGTTCAAGAAAAGTTCGATGTGGCTCAGTCGCTTGATGGTCAAATTGATTTCAATCAAAACGCCAAGCCTTTTGTAAAGGGCATCATCGATAAACTGAAACGCATAGACGACTACGTAGTTGATACAGAGCTAACTACCTGGCAGGGCAGCAAAGGCGTAGCTAAGGTTCACGCTCGCAAATACTTTTTTAAAAGACAGCAGCGGGTGCGAGTTGAAGTAGTATCTAAAGGACCCAAGAACGGCTCTGTTCTGGTCAAAAACGAAGATGGTCAAGTGAAAGCAAAAGGTGGACCTGCTCTGCTTGGTATCACTGTAAATTTGCATGAAGACTCGGATTTGCTTAATTTAGCTGATGGATCCAATGTATTGCATTCTGATTTTTTGACTCAGATGGAGCGCATCTCTAGAGACTTGAGTAAAGGGCAACAAGCAATTGTCACCGCAGAGCCAAGCGCTTACAAAGATCATAAAGTCTGGGTGCTAGAAGTCAAAGAAGGCGAATCGCCGCTTTCGGAAAACACCTTGCACACCCGGGTGTTGTTAAACACTAGCAATGGCATTCCTGAATCGATAATAAGATTTAAGGACGGAAAAATATTTTCCAAAATAGTGGTAAAAAATGCTCAAGTGAACGCTGGTTTAGCTGATGCTTTATTTAATTTGTGAGGGATTGCTTTAGATGTTACGCACGCGTTTTTCGATCTTGATTTGTGCTCTGGCAATAAGTTGTCCTTCGCTTTCAGCTCAGCCCTCGCTGCCCAGCGTTGCGGCCGATAAGGTAGACACTGATAAGCATGCCGCTTTTAAAGGCGATCTTGATTCTAGGGCGCGAACATCTGAAGGTACAAATGATCGATTGACACTAGATATGGTGCGCGATGTCGGAGTCAGCGTCAAGCAAATTAAAGAGCTTTCCATTTATTTATTCAAAGAAGCTACTCGAGTGCCACTTACTTTGCAATACCCGCTTGAATTGTCGGGGTTTGATTCGATTAGTGATGACGATTTTGATTCGAGTAAAAAATATTCGGCTGTAAGACCAGGTTGGATTTATTTCTATATCAGTTCACTTGAGCCTTCTATTCAGTTGTTGAAAGACTCGGAGACTCAAAAGGTATTTATTCCTGCCAAAATAAAAAACGAAGTATCTACACTTTCAGCAAGATTTTGCGACCTTATAGATAATGCACTTGAGCAGATTAAGAAATTGCACAAGTGTGTTGACGATGGAGATTGTGATAACAAAACCGTTGCTGATTGCGCCCTTTCAATTTATAAGACATCGCTCAATATGGAAAACTTACGCAAAGACGGTGGAGCGCTTGTTCAAGAAGCTGAGCGCAAAGGCTACAAAGAATCGATCTTGTTTTAAATTCTGGATTTTAAACCGGGCAAAACATGCTCGTACCAGGCTTCTTCATTGACATGCAATAGAAAACTAACGTTGCTTATAATTCCTTTTTGAGGGTTATTGGCTGCGTCTTTGGGAACCAATTTTTGCAAGTTGACCTCGTCCCTGTAAACACGCGCCACTGCAAGACTGTATTGAACTCCATGCAAAGCTGCAATGGGACCTCGATCTTTGCGCATTACAGTAATTTGACATTGAGGATCTTCTTCAAGCAAAATCATCAGTGTTCCGGGATCAAATACAGGTGTGTCGCAAACATTTACAAGAAAAGTTCCAGGCGCCACAAGCGTGGCTTTTTTTGCCAGGTCTTGAGCGACTTTTACACCCTGCTCATATTTTTTTACGCCTTCCAGCAATTTGCTTTCAGCTTTCATAACGCCTTGAACCGCTGAAACCACGCAATTGAAAATCTGCTCCTGTGTGCGCTCGCGTTCATGTGGATTTTGAGCATCGTAAGAAGGAAGTACGGCAAGATTTTTAGCCAACAGTTGAGATAAAGGAGAGCCTAAAACTTGCTCGCGTGGCTCACTGTCCAGTTTGGCTGCATCGTCGTCTAAGCCATCATAATAAATTCCGGCAGCTTTCATCGCTGCGGTCAATCCATCGGCATCGGGGTCAGCCACGATAGCAAGGGCATCTTCAAATTCTCCAGGCGATACTAGTGTGCTGCAAGCTGGATGTTTGCTTCGCACCGTTATAGTGCAATTTTCATTGAGCAGAGCTTGCAATTTTTTTGTCGATACTTCAACTAATTTGTCTCTGTCTGAAATTGCCTCTACTTCCAGTCCATGATGGTCTTTAAAATGGACGGTATATCCTTCTTGGGTCAATTTTTCTACTGCATCTACTGTTTTTGCCGTTATAGGTGTGTCTATAAACAAAATATTGGTATTTGTATCACGTCGCATATCTGCTGCGCGACGGACAAAATCGAGGATGCAAGTGACATCTTCAGCATAGAATGCTTTGATGAAAAGA
This sequence comes from uncultured Candidatus Obscuribacterales bacterium, assembly GCA_964606665.1. Classification (GTDB taxonomy): domain Bacteria; phylum Cyanobacteriota; class Vampirovibrionia; order Obscuribacterales; family Obscuribacteraceae; genus Aved-18. The sequence continues at coordinate 38,683 of CAZSHS010000019.1, forward strand.
GTGGGAACGTTTTTAATTTTAAATGAAATCATGGAGGTCTTATTGTATCCTAATCTAGCTTGGTGCTCTTGTATTTGGGAGAATATTCTATGCGCTTAATTCTGGCTTTGGCATTGACATTTGGTATCAATAGTATTGCGACTATGACAGTTGCGTGCGATCAGCACAAAAGCCAAGTCGGCATTGAGAATCTAAAGGGTCTTTCTCCAACTGATGTTTATGGCAAATATCACGCTGTAGTCGAGCATGCCAAAGAGATTTCAGAGCTAGTTCCTTATTGGAGTGCTGAAACTGCCAAAGAGTATGAAACTAAAAAATTGAGTCCCGAAAAATCAAAAGAAGTTCTTTCTACTTTTCAAAAAATATTTCCTGAAAAGTTGAAAGTGGTGGCAGAAAAAATTGAAGGTGACAATGCTTTGCTTACAATTGAGTCGCACGAAGTAACCAAGCTCGACAAAGAGAAATTAGAAGAACTGGAAAGATTAGTTAAGGCATCAGATAGTTCATTGAAACTCGATGAAAAGCGGGTTTATAAGTCGAATATCAAAGGCAAAATTGCTATGCGTTTAGAAAACGGTATATGGAAGGTTCATACCGAAAATTTCGATTCAGAATTTGAGTCCGACCCTGCAGATGCAAAGTCGGACACCGAAACTAAATCGCAAAAGTCTTGATTTGAAATTAGAGCAATTTTTCTAAATTCTCTCTTTTATAAATTCACATGCGACTTTGATGGCACCGATTGCAGCAGGTGTTTTCGCTAGTGCATTGAGCATGACGAAATCGTGGATGGTGCCGCGAAAGGTCATGGCTGTGACTTTCACTTGCGCTTCGATTAGTTTGTGCGCATAGGCTTCGCCTTCATCCTTTAATACGTCGAATTCACCATTGATTACAAGTGCTTCGGGTAAGTCTTTTAATTGCTCGATACTTGCTTTAAGGGGCGATGCTTTTGGATCGTTACGATCTTTGGCATCAGTTGTGTATTGATCCCAGAACCACTGCATTGCCTCACGCGTTAAAAAATGTCCTTCGGCAAACTCTTTATATGATTGGTTGTTAAACTCGGCATTGGTAACCGGATAAAACAGTATTTGCGCTTTGAATTTCAATTGGCCGCGCTCTTTTGCCATCATGGTAAGAACTGTTGCCATATTGCCGCCAACGCTGTCTCCGGCGACAACCATGTTATCTGGGTCTAAATTATATTTAGAAGCGTTTTTGCACAGATGTTCGGCTGCGGCAAACAATTCTTCTATGGCAGTTGGATATTTTGCTTCAGGTGAGCGCGAAAAATCCACGAACACTAGTGCCGCTCCAGTTCCAGCCACTAGGTCGCGCATTAGTCTGTCATATACGTTTTTATCGCCAAATACCCAGCCCGCACCGTGACAATAGAAAATCACTGGCAATTTGGTTTTGCTATTTTCAGGTCTTACGATTCGAACATTGATATCGCCTTTGGTATCGGTCTTGAAAACGACATCCTCGACTGAGGCAGCCGCTTTTTTAACCGGCACATCTTGAAGTGAAGCAAAAACATCTCTTGCCTTGTCGATTGGCAATTCAATTAGTTTGGGACCTTTTTGAGCGTTGATTTTTTCCAAGAAAGCACGAGTGTTTGGCTCAATGCCTTGGCTCAAAGTGATGGTTTGGCTCATGGCTACCTCGATTTTAGATTTTTGTTGTTAGAGTGGCTCAGATTTTGTCATATTTGAATTGGATATATATTATTTGGTGGCTGCCAAGTGAAAATTTTATTCCTGGCAACTATACTTAGAGTATGTTTGGTAATTTAGCAAAACCGCTGCAAAGTAAAGAACGCATCAAGGTCATTGAGGCTATAAATTCGCTCAACTTGAAAGTGGTACCAGAAGAAATTGCAGTAGCAAAGTCTTTGCCACTGTCTGTAGTGAGCAAAGAACTCAACTCGATAGCAAGCGAAACAGGCGGCAATCTGAGAGTGAGTGAATCGGGCAAGATAGAGTATCTGTTCAAACCGTCTTTTGAAGACGAGTTTCTTAAAAACGCTGTTAAAAATTCAAGCCAAGCCTTTTGGAATGCGATGAGCAACGTCTTTTTGAGCGTTGCTCGAATGCTTCATCTTTTGAGTGTCACTGCATTTAGAATTTCAATTGGTGTGATTTTAATTCTTTCAGTAGTGATAATTATTGCCCTAATTATTCTTGCCATAGTCAAAGCCTTTTCTTCTAGCGATAACGATTCAGATTTTGGTGGCGCGGCCGAAGGTATGGGATATGCCGTGATGGGCGTACTTAGAGTGGTGCGCTGGTTTGTGTTCGATTGGATTTTTGATTGGTGGTATTGGGACAGATATTATTTTGGTCCGTATAGACATATCATGGGACCGACCAGTTATGGGCGTTACAGAAACGATAGGTTGTTTGGCGACACTGATTTCGTCAATCCGTTCTTCAGCGACAAAGACAAAAACATTCCCAAGCCAGAAGAAGAAGAAGGCAGTAAAGTCGATTTCATTACGGTTTGCTATCAGTTAGTTTTTGGTGGTATCAATCCAAATCTAAATCTAGAAGAGACGTATTGGAAATTAATTGGTGCCACTATCTCAAATAACAAAGGCGTTGTGGTGGCAGAGCAGTTAGCTCCTTTTACAGGCAAAGAAGAAGCAGACGAAGATTGGATGTTGCCCATTCTTGCCCGTTTTGAAGGATATCCTGAAGTAAGTGAAACTGGAAATATAATCTATATATTTCCTCGTTTTCGTCCAGAAAGACTGGCAATACCTGAATTGACTGACAAAAATAATCCAGATCTCAGTGAGTCAGCATCAACAAAAGACCAGTTGCAAGCTCTTTTGCAAATTTCTAGAAAGCGCCAGGCCAGTCACAAAACAAGTGAGCTTAAAAAGATAGAAACCCCACGTTATCTGAAAGAAGAGACTATCCCGTTCGTGGATTTTCCGCCAAGCAAGTTAGCTCCTGCAGTGGCACTGGGATTTGTTTCTTTACTGGGTTCGCTATTTTTATTGGTAGACATGCACGCTTTGCACTTGACTCTTTTTGCACCAGTGATAATCTTCTTGGTTTGTTATTCAGTCTTTTTTCTTGGCACTCCACTTATTCGCCATTTCTTTTTGACCAAGAAAAATGAAGAAATAGAAGCGCGCAATAATATGCGATTTGATTTGTCAGCCAAAGTAGATATGCCCAAAGGAGCGCTTCAAGAGAAGCTTATGGAGGCTTCGCAAGTGCGAGCTAATATTCCTCTTTTGGCAAGCAATACAGATGAGATTGCTTACACTACCGAGAAAGATGTTCTGGAGCAAGAGTTTGATTAAGCTCAGGCTGTAAGAGAGAATGACTCGTCTTCAAGAATTCTGAGTCTTGATACCACTTTGATATCATTTATCTCAAGTGCTTTTCTGAGTTTATCTATTTGCTCATCGCTTTGACTATCGGTCACGATTGTATAAGTCAAAAGTCCCTCATGCTCTATTTGCAGAGCTGTAATTTTGCAGGCGTTAAGCGAACTAATTAAAACGCCTGGTTTGGATGAAGCTCCTAAAACCAGGCGTAGATAATTTTTAAAACCGCATTGCGATTTCTTGCTCTTATTCTTTTTTTCTTTGTTTTTTATCTTCAAAGATTTTTGCTCAAGCGGCAAGTGTTTATTTTGGCACAACGTTATTACATCGCCCACAACAGCCGATGCGGTTGGAAGCTGGCCTGCACCGGGTCCTGAAAGACAAATTTTTCCAGCCGCTGAGCCTTCGATAATAATGGCGTTGTTTGCGCCACTAATACCAGATAATGAATGTGCATTTGGCACAAGAATCGGATGTACTCGCAAATCTAATTTTTCAGTTGCATCATCGCGTCTTCCCAGAGCAATTAGTTTGAGTGAGCAATTGAGCCTGCGTGCGGTTTCTACATCTTCTGCTTTTAAGCGACTGATACCTTCTCGCTGTATACTTGTGGGATCGATGAATTGTCCAAATGAAAGCGCTGAAAGAATGCATAGTTTGTATGCAACATCGAATCCTTCTACATCATCAGTTGGGTCTGATTCAGCTAGTCCAAGCACTTGCGCTTCTTTTAAAGCTTCATCATAACCGGTGCCCTCTTTACTCATTTTGGACAAAATGAAGTTGGTGGTTCCGTTTAGGATGCCGCAGACAGAAAGTATTTCGTTTGCGGGTAGTCCTTTTTGCAAAGTAGATATTAGTGGAATTCCACCCGCTACTGATGCTTCGAACAATAGCCTTACACCATGCTTTTGTGCCAGAGCAAATAACTCGGGACCATGTGTGGCAAGCAGCTTTTTGTTGGCTGTGACAATGTGCTTGCCTTTTAAGATGGCATTTTTTAAGTGTTCATATATTGGCTCGATGCCGCCTGCGACTTCGATAACTAGTTCGATTTGCGGATCGTTTATGATCTCTTCGATATTGCATGTTATTGTACTGCCGTCAATCTGGGGGCGCTGTTTCTGCGCGTCTTTGACCGCGATTGTTTTAATTGTAATGAAATCTTGTTTCTTTAGAAGCTCGACCACGCCGGTGCCGACGGTGCCAAGTCCAATAAGACCGGCTACTATTTTAGTCATGAAATTTTCCTTTTGGTTTAAATATTTTGTCTAGGCGATAGAGACTTTTTGCCTTGCTGTCTCTATGGCAAACTCATGCAGTCCTTGGTGTAGCAAATTAAGCGCTCGCTCTGTATTGCTTGATGCAATGAGGCATGATAGAGATGTTTTGGTTGATTGTACAAATTTTATCTCTATATTGGCTTCGCTCATTATGCTTCGCATTCGCTCTTTCATATATGGACCTACCGAGGAGCAATTGGACGAATAAACGATCGTTATGCGATCTAAAATTTCGCTCCAGTTCAAATTTCTTATAGGCAGTGCTCTTGCAATATTGGTGGCAAGTTCGCTAAATGTATTTTCGCTCACGCCACCAAATGCTAGAGTCAACTCAGGCAAATTGTCACTAGTTCGCTCTTTTAAATTACCGCCAACATAATGACCGTGTACGCACAATTCATGCACTACCCTCTGCCAGTCTGCTTGTTGCGATTCTAGCGTCAAATCAATTATTCCGTATCCCGAGCTTGTTGTGATACCCGCTATTTCAGATTGACTCTGGTAGCCATTGATGAGAGTACCCAAGTTTTCAGGATTGAAAGTATTGCGAACTCTGATGGCTAGCCCGTTGTTTTGTGCCAAACGCACTGCGCGTGGATGAATGACCTGAGCACCGTTTAGGGCCAGTTCGAGGCATTCGCTGTATCCAATTTGTTCGTACATAGTGGCAGATGCTACTTTGTTTGGATCGGCAGTGTAAATTCCGTCTACATCAGTGAAAATGTCACAGGTCTGGGCGCCAATTGCCGCTGCTAGTGCAACTGCAGATGTATCTGAGCCACCACGACCAAGAGTTGTTATGTCTCCATCTGTGGTGACACCCTGGAAGCCTGCAACAACAATCACGTCGTATTCGTCTAGGGCAGATTCGATTCTTTTGCGATTGATTTGCAGAATTTCGGCGTTTCCAAAATTAGATTCGGTGATTATTTGCAGTTGAGCACCAGTGAAAGAGCGGGTTTTGACGCCCAGGTCGTTCAAGATAATACTCAACAGAGCAATCGATTGTTGCTCGCCTGTGGCAAGCAGAACATCCATTTCTCTTTGAATGGGATTATTCGAACATTCTGCTGCCAGATTGACCAATTCGTCAGTATGGTGTCCCATAGCCGATACCACCACAATAACCTTAGAGCCCGAAGCGCATTTTGCAACTATCTCAGCTACATTTTTCATTCTTGAGGGTGTCTTGACGGAAGTGCCTCCGAATTTGAGAACACTAATTTCGTTTTGACGAATGACGCGCATTTCCTTGTCTCCTTTGGTTATTGTGCCGCTACGGACACTTGTGATTGTGATTCTATTTGTGATTGATTCGAGCATAAACTTAAAACAGTTTCGAGGTCGGCTAAAAGGTCTTTGCTTTCTTCTATGCCGACAGACAAACGTATCAGTCCATCGACGATGCCTAATGGCTCGCGCACTTCTTTGGGAATAGGGGCATGAGTCATAGTGGCAGGATGGCAGATGAGTGATTTGACTCCACCTAGAGACTCAGCTAACTGAAATAAACTGGTGTTGTTTACCACAGTGCAAGCAGCCTCTAGACCGCCTTTCACTACAAATGCCACCACGCCACCAAAACCTGCCATTTGCGATTTTGCCAGATCAAATTGTGGGTGTGACGGCAATCCAGGATAATAGACTTTTTCAACTTGTGAATGATTTTCTAAATATCGAGCAATAGCTGTGGCATTTCGCTCGTGTTCGCGCAAGCGTAATGCCAGTGTTTTCACGCCACGCAAGGCGAGAAAACAGTCGAAAGGTCCAGGTACTGCACCACTTGCATTCTGGAAAAATTTCAATTCGCTAAATAATTCTTCGTCGTCACAAATAATAGCACCACCAATAATGTCGGAATGTCCGCTCAGGTATTTGGTGGTGCTGTGTACGACTATGTCTGCGCCTAATTCTAGTGGGCGTTGAAAATACGGGGTAGCAAACGTATTGTCAACGCAAAGTCTAATTTGTCGTCGCTGACAGATACTTGCGATAGCTCTTATGTCAGCCAATTTCAAAAGTGGATTGGTGGGTGATTCTATCCAGACTAATTTTGTATCTTTTGTAATTGCATTTTCCACGGCGTTCAAATTGGACGCATCAATATAAGTGAAATTCAAATTGAATTTGCGCAAAACACGCTCAAATAGCCGATATACGCCGCCATAAACATCTTCGCCTACCACAACATGATCGCCTGCCTGGAGCAAGTCGAGCACAATTGAAACGGCAGCAAGTCCCGATGCTGCAGCTAGTCCAAAGCGCGCTCCTTCAAGCGATGCAAGGCATTCTTCCAGGGCTTGGCGGGTGGGGTTGTGCGAGCGAGCGTATTGATAGCCTTTATTTTTGCCTAATTCGTCTTGAACGAAAGTCGATGTTTGATATATAGGCGTAATTAAAGAACCAGTGCTCGGGCAAGCCTCTTGACCGGCATGTATAGCTCTTGTTGTAAAACCGTAGTCTTGTTTATTTTGTTTTGAAACTTGTTTTGTCATGATAAATAACCCTTTTGAAAATCGTAGTGAAAATAAAAACGCCCTCTTGTCGTTACAAGAGAGGCGGCTACTTTCACTATTTGATTTTGGGGTTACTTATCCCTAGCAATCACAGTGTGCAGTAACGACCCCTCTTGTCGAGGGCTTTCGCATCTGCATCTTTCGTTTATTAGAAATGGTGGCGCTGTTTTGCATGAGAACAATTATCAATGTTTTCTTTAGAATGTCAAAAGTTTTTTTCGCTTTTGTAAAGTAGCTATGCAAGCGACACATTCCATATATAGGATATCGCGGGCGTTTTGAGTGCAAGCACTTTGGCTTGCCGAAAATTTGTTGAAACCCTCTGTAATACTGGGTTTCAATATAGTGTTCAATGCGATACAACTATGGTGTCGTCAAACAAGTTGTTAAAGAGGATTTTCAATGAAACGTAAAGCATCTGCCGAATGGCAAAAAAACCTGAAAGAAGGCAAAGGCACAATCACAACTGAAAGCAAAGTGCTCGATAGCGCACAATACAGCTTCAGCACCAGATTTGAAGAAGGCAAAGGCACAAATCCCGAAGAATTGATTGCTGCTGCACATGCAGGTTGCTTCTCAATGGCTCTTTCACACAAGTTGTCCGAAGCCGGACACACACCTGACAGTGTCAAAACCACAGCCACAGTTACTCTTGATAAACTAGAAGGCGGTTTTGAAGTAACCAGCATCAATCTGGAAGTTGCAGCTCACGTTCCTGGCGTTACCGAAGCTAAATTCAACGAATTGGCTGAAGCTGCCAAGACCGGCTGCCCTATCTCCAAATTGATGAACACAACAATCACTATGACTGCCAAGCTTGAAGCTCCAGCCAAAGCTTAGTTTTCAACTGTATAGCAGTTCGCTGGAACTGAAAAGATAAACAGGCGGGCACTTTCGGGTGTCCGCTTTCTTTTCTCTTGATAAGTCTTTGGTTTCTATTTGGCGGGTATATAGATTGAAGCCGGTCTAAGAATATTCCTGATATGAGGCGATAGATATGTCAGACGAGAAAAGACGCAAAGAAATGGAGCGACAGGCTATAGAGCGCACAGAGCGTGAAAGAGCCGAACGCCGCCGTAAAGAAGAAATTGAGCGTCGCAGACGAGATGAAGAACAGGAGCGCTTTCGCTTGCAGCAATTGGTTATTCAAAAGCAGCAAGCTGCTAAGAACGAAGAGCTTTTAATTATGCAAAAGAAAAACGACGAAATGATGGACCAAATGGAAATTAAGCAAAAAGAAGAAGGGACTGGTGCGACAGAGTCTTAATTAAGGGCTGAACTTAATTCTCTTTGAGTCGGCAGAGGAAGTATTGGATTGATTACCACTTCTTTTGCCGATTTTGCTTTGGTAGTGCTTTCGTTCAGCCAGCCAAACAAGAACATGGCTAGAAAGCCGCCCAAAAGCTGGAACACAATAAATGCTGGAACATCACCTGCTCTAATGCCAGCGCCGCTTTCGGTGAATATACGGGCGATTGTGACTGCTGGATTGGCGAAGCAAGTGGATGAAGTGGCGAAAATTGCACCTACTATATAAAGAACAACAGCCTGGGAGCTTTGGGCCGGTTTGTGCTTGCCTGTGGTCATTATTATTCCAATCAGACCAAAGGTAGCAAAGAGTTCAGCCAGCCACTGACCATAACCAGTGCGCGCTGCAGTAGCCATAGATACGGGCGCAAGCTCAAACATGACATTGGCTGCGATAACGCCTGCAATTGCTCCAAGTATCTGCACTGACATGTAGGGCAATACCCACTTCCAGCTTATGTTTCCTTGTGCAGCGGTGAGTAATGTCACTATCGGATTGAAGTGATTTGAATGAGCCTCAAACATGTTTATAAGTGCATAAAGCATTCCGCCCACTGCTACTGCAACACAAAGCAAATTGATTGACTGATTGCTTGCATCAATATTGTTAACGAGCAAACCCGAGCCAATGACGGTGGCTAGAAGAAAGGCTGTGCCTAAAAATTCAGAGACAAGCTTTTTGCTCATTGTGCCCTCTGTTGCAATTTGTACACAAAGTTACATAACGTGAACGACTGTAAATTGTACTACGAAATGTATCGCTTGACGTCAAGAAGCGTAACGGAACCGCAACAAACCGCCTGGCGAAGACGTAGACCGCGAGCCGGTTTAAACCTTTTTAATCAAGGGGTTGAATGCACCGGATATGGTGGCAATGATTAAGCATGGCAAGCAAGAGTAGCTGTAAAAGCAATCACTAAAATTGGTTGAAATATTCAGCGGATTATTATGTTAGGCGTTTGAAGGACAGTTAAAATCACGTACGAAAATAAGCATGCGTTGCATTTCTTCGCTAAAAAGAAGCAATCAGGCTGGCAGGGCTGTTCCAAATGCCAGTAAAATCACGAATTGAGAATAACAATATCGCTCGAGCGTTTTAATTATGCCAGTCATCTAAACCATCTTGTAAATGGTGTCAGATGTTCGTCATACATTATTTCTTTGGTCAATGTGCAAGATTTATCGATTGGTGCTTGGCTTAGAATTTTGCCGTGCCAATCTATAAACGCGCTTGGTCCAATACTAGTGCCAAAAACGAAGTAACGATGATTTTCAATGGCGCGCATGGCGCATACCGCGAAAGATTGTTCTCCCAATAATCTTGTTTGAAACCACATAGTGTTACTGCAATCTACAAGAATGCCACCACCACCGCGTGTGCCTCTAGCAGCCAGTTCTGGGGATATCAGTTCGCAACAAATGAGAGGTACTATTTTGTTGTGCTTACTGGTGAAAAGTGTGGTACTATCGGCAGCTTTGTAGCCTTCCCGCCTGGGCGTTAGAGTTCCACATAGCCCGCCAAAAGGTGAGTTCAATAGCCACCGTGGGCTGTATTCACCAAAGGGAACAAGCCACTGTTTGCGATATACTTCTGGTTTGTTTTGGTCGCAACTGACTCCAACTATGGTGGCTGCATTGTAAGATTTTTTATCTGAGTCGGAATCTAATGCTCCAACAATCCAGTCTTGATTGTTTCGTCTAGCTTTGATATCCATTGTCTTAAAAACACCCGGATATTCACTAATAGAAATAGGCATCGACCATTCAGGCCAGATGCAGACCCCGGGCGGACTTTGGGCAGCAAGCTTCAGATAAGTGTTCCAGTGGTCTAGGCTGTTTACTTGATTGAATCCAAAATGAATATTGCCTTGCAGAATAGAATAAGATTGTTTTTTATCTTTTGATCTTTGTGCGCAAGCGCTAGCATCTTGCAAATGCACATGCCCATAAGCGATTGCACCAAATATGATGCACTGAACAAAAAATAGACTTGATAATTTAGAGGTTTTATTTGCAAATGCAAGAGGCTTCAAAAAGTCTTTTTTGAAAATATTGGCGAAAAGGGAAGCTACCATGACATTTGCCATCACCAAAATGGCGCTGATGCCTATGCCACCAATGACAGATGCTATTTGAGCAAAGGATATAAAATCATATTGTGAATATTCAAGCAAACTCCATGGCAGTGCCATCGATCCTTGACTGTTTCCCAGTTTGTTGAAAATCAATACCCATAACAATGGCAATACTAATAAGGATGGTAACCGCCAGATACCATGCTCCTTAACGGCAAAAATTCCACCTGTGAGTGGAATCCACTGCATCAAAAAAGCGAATGCACCAAATAGAGTACCTTGCTGCAGTGAGTATAAAATCCACACACTTGTGTTTGCCACCAGATACAGTGAGCGGATATTATCTGGCCAGACTATGGGGCTAAACTGCAATATCCAGCTTACATACACAAGATTGTAAGCGTAGCCAAAAATTAAACCGCGATAGAAAGCTTGCGGTGGATAACTACTCTGACAGATCAAAAACAAAAGCGGTACAAGACCTATCCAAGCAAGATACCATTGCTCAAAACCAGGCGCTATAAGTCCAAAAATACTTCCAGAAAATGCAAGCAAGCACCATGCGTTTATTTCTTGTTTGAAATATGCGCGGTCCCTTATCATCGCAAGACTTGTTTCAGTTTTCGATTCATCAGATCTATTGTGGCAAACAAGCCACAAAGTGCGATTAAATTAATCGAGGATGGTAACCGATCTAAATTATCGGGATAGGCGATAAGGCTCAACAACGACACCAATGCACCAAATGTCATTGCTTTGATTGGAGACTCTCCTAGCCATTTACATATTTGTGATACCCAAAACCAATTCCAGAAAATGTATATAAAAGGAAGAGTGGCACCAAGCATTGAGTCCCCCGGATCAAAAGGATAATTTGAGTCTTTTTTTCTGAGGTTTAAGTGTAGACAGAGAACCAAATACGTCCAATAGAAATAAGCGATTACGGCAAAAGTAATCGAATATGGGTTGGAAAACTCAAAACCGTTTGCCATGCCTGACATAGCCGAGAATGCTACTAGAAAATAACCAAGCCAATGCATGCTCATCCAGGGATTGTAGCAGGCAAAAGACCTTTACTCAGAAACTGAAAAATATCTGCTTTGGGATTTAGATGGCTTACTTTTATTTGAATGTCTGGCGTTCCTTGAGCACATAAATGTAATCGCAATTTTTCATATGTACCGGCCTTCATCTGGTGGCACAAAATAGGGGCTAGCCTGGTTGAAGAGCGTTTTTCTTCGTATTCTATATTGAGTTTGCCGATTTCTAAATCGAGCAGTTTACTTATTTTTTCAACCGGTAATTGAGATTCAATATTGTTCAATTCTAGCCAGAGTTGGTAATGCGGCTCGGGTTTGAATTGAGGTACTAGTGTGAAAAAGCGAATCGAGAGATTCAATTCATCCACCACTTTTTTCATGGCTTGAGTGACGTGGCTTTCAGTGAGTTTCTCACCTGTAAATGAATGAACGTTTCCGCCTTTGTGTTGAAACTCGATTAGAGGAGCATTATTGTGTTTTCCGGTTACTTTGATTACATCGTTTATGTTGTAGCGATATAACCCACCAGATGTAGTGAACAAAACAAAATAATTTTGATTGACATCAAGCTCGTCTGCAAGCAGAATGGCAGGATTTTTTGAATCGATTTCGCTTTCCGGAATAAACTCAAAGAAGTGCGAGTTCAAGGCAAGTAATTGTTTGTCCGCCGCTAAGACCGCGGTTCCTCGTCCTTCACTTGCACAATAACTAATATCGCAAACCGGAATGTCTCCTAGAGTTGAGGGAAAGTCATTCAAATAGAATCCGGCTGCACCTTTGGTCCAACATGTAATTAAGGCTAGATCTTTCCAGATGGTGTCTGGCTTGAATAATCCTCTTTGTAATAAAGATTCAAGTTCGCGCGCCCTTTGTGGGTCTTTGCGCATATGACCTGCTTCTTGCAGAGCTTTTTTAATTGAGGCTGGTAGCGGATTTGGTGGACTTATATCGCCGTCTTTTATATCTTTGATGAGCGAAAGGGCAAACGTTTTGAGTCTTCGACAAAGCAAATTGATAGTCGAAGGATTTGGAGTGTAAAAAAGAGAAATAGGAGATGCTAGTCCAATTCTTAGAAATGTATAATATCGCGCCTCGTAATCGTCTATTAGAGCCACTTCATATGGGGTGGCGCAGATGTATTTCTTAACAACTGCAGATTCACTTTGATAAATTGCTCCTGATATTGCTCCGTACGCAACTCCAGTAGAAAGCCGCCCGGAGCAGGCACTCGAGAACATTGACAAAGCTTTGCCTGCAGCGATGCCTGGATAATTTTTAAATAAGTGATATCCAGAGACAATTGAGGCTTCTCGATACTCTTTCATATAAGACTGTGTGACCGGGATGAACTTGGCTTGGCCAGTGGTTCCGCTAGTAGTCGCAAACATGAATGGATCTTCGGCGGTCAGTATATTCCCGGACCCGGCCATCATCTCTTCTACATATGGTCTGAACGATTCATAATCTCTGACAGGCACGCTAGCTTTGAAATCAGTCTCGGTTTTGATTTGTCCAAAGTTGTGCTCTAACCCAAATTTAGTAGATTTGTTTTTTTTCAAAATAGCCGAAAGGCGCCGTAGTTGGGCTTGCCTGGGCGAACGACTGGCATCGTCCAGGGCTTTGACTGTAGGCGTCACGAGTGCGCTATAGGTCGAATAAAGAGCTTGATTAAGTCGAGCGTTCATAATTTGGTGCTGCGAATTATATATTTAAAACCTCTCGATAAAACCTCTTCAATGGCATAAGGAGAGAAAGATAATAAACTCTTGGCAGGAATACAGTTTTTGGGAGACCTCGATGTCGGCTTTGCGTTTTGTAGTTTTGGCACCTTCTAAAACTTTCGGCTCCACACACAAGCCAGGTCTGGCTATTGCGGCAGCTAAAGCCGGTGCAACAGGTGTGCTGGATTTAGAAGGAAGTGCTGCATGCAATGTTTCAGAGTCACTTGAGCTGTGTTTGAAAGCCGCTCCCAAAGCTGATTTTGGCATTAGATGTAGAGTTGGCGAACTGGGTCATTATTTAGACGATCTGGCATTGGAACTCGAGTTGGGTCTGATTGTCTTGTGTGCTGGACCAAATGGTTATCAGAAAAAAGAACTTAAAGACGCGATTGATAAAGCTCAAACCAGAGCTTCGCTTGTGGCGGTAGAAACTGTAAGTCTGGAAGAAGCATTGGTTGCTGAAAAAAATGGTGCCAATATCATTGTGCTTAAAGGCAATGAGTCGCCTGGCCGCGTTTCTCAAACGACGAGTTTTGTCTTAATTCAAGAATGTATTTCCAAGTTACAAATCCCCGTCTGGGTGCGAGGTGGAATTGGCAGGCACACCGTGCGTGCTCTGAGCGTCGCGGGCGTTGCTTGCTGTGTACTCGATAATCAGTTGTATCTTGCGCGTGATTCTTTTGTTGATGAAGGATATAAACGATTCATCTCTTCCATGGATGGCACAGAGAGCGAAGAAGTCTGTGACTCGATGGGTGAAATTCAGCGTGGTGTGCCGGGCAAGAATGGCGAGTTGCTTGCACTTGGTCAGGATGCCGCTTTTGCATCATCACTTGCGCGCGATGGTGTAAGTGTCGCGGGAATAATTCAAATATTTGAGCAGGCCGCTTCTATTTCAACTAACAATTCTTTCAATTCTGAATGTTTGCGTAGTGATGCGCCACTTGCAAAAGCGCACAAAACGAGATACCCGATAGTGCAGGGGGCAATGACTCGCGTTAGTGATAACGCAGATTTCGCTCTGGCAGTGGCCGCAGAAGGTGCATTGCCATTCTTGGCTTTGTCACTGATGCGTGGGGCTGAAGTAGATAGTCTACTTGCAACTACCAAGAAAAAGGTCGGCGACCTTTCATGGGGTGTTGGTATTCTGGGATTTGCTCCCGCCCAATTACGCGAAGAACAGCTCGCTTCAATTCTCAAGCACAAACCGCCATTTGCTCTAATTGCTGGAGGCCGACCAGATCAAGCCAAACAATTAGAAGCCCAGGGCATAACGACTTATTTGCATGTGCCATCACCGGCGATTCTCACCAGTTTCTTAGAAGGTGGTGCCAAGCATTTCGTTTTTGAAGGACGAGAGTGTGGTGGACACGTTGGTCCTCGCTCCAGTTTCGTTTTGTGGGAACAGATGATCGAAGTGTTGCATAACACTTTGAGTGGTGCTCGCAACGCATCTGAATATCAAATTCTTTTTGCCGGCGGAATCCATGATGAGTTGTCGGCTGCGATGACTTGTGCTCTGGCTGCACCTCTTACTTCTTTAGGAGTGAAGGTTGGCTTTTTGCTTGGCACGGCATACCTGTTCACACGTGAAGCCGTAGATAGTGGAGCGATAGTTGAGCGATTTCAAAAAGAAGCAATTAATTGTGACAAGACTGTCATTTTGCAATCAGGACCAGGACATGCAATTCGTTGCATCGAGTCTCCTTATAAAGATGAATTTGAAAAACGCAAGCAAGACATGGTCGACCAGAAGCGTCCATCTCAGGAAGTGAAAGAACATCTTGAGATGATGCACATGGGCAGATTACGCATAGCAAGCAAAGGCATCACCCGTGATGGCTCAGAGCTTACCAATGTCGATGAGCGAAGACAATGGACCGAAGGCATGTATATGATCGGTCAGGTCGCATCAATGCATGACAAAGTGCTTAGCATCAAAGAATTGCATCAGAAAATATCTGAAGGTGGCGCTGACTTACTGAGCGACTTGAATGCCACCAAAAAAGAAGAAGTGCAAGTTGTCACTCCTGCCTCAGAACCTATAGCGATAGTGGGTATGTCTTGCTTCTTGCCAGAGGCAAACGATATCGAAACTTTCTGGTCTAATATATTGAACAAAGTGGACACAATAAAAGAAGTTCCACAAACTCACTTCGATTGGCGCGAGTTATACGATGCTGATCCTTTTAAACCAGAAAAGGCAGTTTCTAAATGGGGCGGATTTTTAGGCGAAGTTGTTTTTGACGCCGCTGCTTATGGCATTCCGCCAAACAGTCTTGCTTCTATCGATCCAATGCAACTACTCACACTGGAGTGTGTGCGTCAGGCACTTAGCGATGCCGGTTATGACAAGCGACGTTTTGGTCGTGAGCAAACATCGGTTATAGTGGCAAACGCTGGACACGGTCCCATGGGCTCACTTTATCTCACCCGCACCATGCTTTCATGGAAACTTTCCTTCCTTGATGAAGAGACCAAGCAGTACATATATAGTCAGTTACCCGATTGGTCTGAGGATGCGCTTGCCGGATATTTAGGAAACGTTGCTGCTGGGCGCGTTTCTAATAGATTCGATCTTGGTGGTATCAACTTCAGTATTGATGCTGCTTGCGCATCTTCGCTTGCGGCGCTGCACTCAGCCATGGCTACTTTGCGTACGCGTGAAAGCGACATGGTGATATTGGGTTCGGTAGATACGCATAACCAGCCAATTGACTATGTCAATTTCAGTAAAACTCATGCCTTATCTCCTCGCGGTAGATGCCGCACATTTGATTCCACTGCAGATGGTATTGTCCTTGGTGAGGGCATTGGCGTCGTTTTATTAAAACGACTGGCAGATGCTGAGCGCGACGGCGATAAAATCTACGCAGTGATTAAAGGAATCGGTGGCTCAAGCGACGGTAAAGACTTAAGTCTGACTGCTCCTCGTCCTGCAGGCCAAATGCAAGCACTTCACAGGGCATACAAGGATGCAGGTGTTTCTCCATCATCTGTTGGCTTAGTGGAGGCACACGGAACCGGTACCGTAGCTGGTGACAAGGCCGAAGTGGAAGCTTTAAGCAAAGTATTTCGAGCACAAGGTGCACCAAATGGAAATTGCGCCATAGGCTCTGTTAAGTCAAACATTGGACATACAAAATGTACAGCAGGGTTGGCTTCACTGATTAAAATCACTAAGGCGCTTTATCACAAAGTATTGCCACCCACAATTGGCGTCGAGCGTCCCAACCCAGCTTGTAAATTTGAAAGCTCGCCTTTTTATATTAACTCACAAACAAGACCTTGGATTCATAGATCTACACAGCCGCGTCGAGCAGCTTTGAGTGCATTTGGTTTTGGTGGCACTAATTTTCACGCTGTATTAGAAGAATACATTCCTGCCATAAGCCATCAGAATAATTTTGCCCTCAATTCATGGACAGCCGAGTTATTTGTATTTTCAGCAGACAGTCATGATGAATTGCAAAAACAATTGGCAGGAGTTGCTCGCAAATTAGAAAAAGTACTTGTAAGGGCAAAAGCAAAGACCGAGTCTTGCCACACTAATTTCCCCAAGAAAGCCTTATTTGAACTTGCTCGCGGTGCTTTTGAGAAAGCTTCAACTTCAGGTCGTAAAATGCATCTTGCTTTGGTTTCGACTTCGCTTGAAGACTTAAATGAAAAGCTCACATCAGTCAAAAATAAATTGAAAGATGGTGGCGAGAAACTAACCGAAATGACCGATATCCGCGGTGTCTATTTCTCCAGCCAAAATATAGCAAACCAGGGTAAGACAGCATTTTTGTTCCCCGGTCAAGGGTCGCAGAAAATAAACATGCTCAAAACACTGAGCCTTTACTTCCCTGAAATAAAAGGACAGTTTCAAAACGCCTCAAGCGTTTTAGATGGCAAACTTATTCGCTCACTAGATTCATTTGTTTATCCAGTCCCGGTTTTCACACAAGAAGAGCGAACCAAGCAAGAAACTGAGTTAAACGATACTCGCATCGCACAACCTGCAATTGGCGTAGTCGATCTGGCTATGCAGAGTGTGGCATCGTCATTAGGACTGACACCAGAATTGGTGGCAGGTCATAGCTATGGCGAGTATGTGGCTTTATGCGCGGCACAAGCCATGACTGAGTCTGATTTGATTACTCTGTCTTTTGAACGCGGTCGCATTCTTGGTCAAGCACAAGATGGTGACAATGGAGCGATGGTGGCGGTTATGGCGCCAATAGATGTAGTGCGCAAGTTGACCGAATCAGTTAAAGGCGTGCAAATTGCCAACATCAACGCACCAGAGCAATGTATTGTTTCAGGCGCCACCAAAGCAATTGAAGAATTCAGCAAACTAGCTTCAGATAAAGGTTGTTACGTTAAAAAGGTGCCTGTGTCTGCCGCGTTTCACTCTCCTCTGATGGAAAAGAAAGCGCAAGAATTGAAAAAAGTCCTAGACCAATTAACTCTGAAAGAACCAGCTTTACCTGTTTATAGTAATACTACCGCTGGTGTTTATCCCACCCGTCCTCATGAAATTGCCAAATTGTTAGTGGAGCACACTGTCAAGCCTGTACTGTTTACCAGTCAACTGGAAGCAATGTACGAAGCGGGTGCGCGTACCTTTATAGAAATTGGCCCCGGCAATGTACTCACTTCTTTGTTGGAGAATACTTTCAAAAACAAGAAAGTTCTAGCCGTGGCACTAGATGGCCAGAGCAAAGAAGATTCCACTTGTATTGCACCATTTTTAACAGCCCTTGGCAGATTATGGGCGGGTGGTCATACACTCAAACTGGAGCGTTTGTTTGAAGGCAGACAAGAATTACTTGGAGCAAGCGTATTTGAACCTTTGGAAATGAGAATGCCTTATCGCATTGATAGTTGCAATGTAACTAAGGTTGGCGATTCGTCTGCTCAGGCAAAGTCTAGTGCGAAGAAACAAGAAATACAAAAAATGGAAACAAAACCTCCGTCCCAAAAAGCGTCACAATCTATGCCCCAACCCATGTCCAAATCTGTATCCCAACCTGTGTCTAATCATATGTCTAAACCTCAAACAACTAATTCATCAAATTCAGTAAATTCGCTCAACAGCGCGCTAAAAACAGCAAGCCAACAAAATGCGGCTCCTCAGTTCTTTGATGCTAATAATTCTGGTCCAGTTGAGCGCATGATTCTGGAATACCAGAAAAATATGATGGACATGACTAAGACCATGCTTGATGCACAAAAAGATGTGATGCTTGCGTATCTTGCTACCCAGCAAAAGGGTGGTGTCTCTCAAATAAATATTCCTATGAATGTCCCAGGCGAGATATCTTTTCAAAAAGCAGCACCACTAACCACGTCTGTGGTTACATCACAAGTAACATCGCAATTTGAGCAAGTTAACTCTTCTGAGCAAGAGCTTGAATCTACAGTTGCTACTTCATTGGCTTCGCCTGGAGAAACCGAATTTGATTCAAATGCCAACCCTAATTCTGAATTAGATACAGAGGGTCTGACTTTGAGCCTGCTTGAAATCATCAGCGAGCGCACTGGTTATCCAAGTGAAATGCTTGAGCCAAATCTGGATTTAGAAGCAGACTTGGGCATCGACTCAATTAAGCGAATCGAAATTTTTAACAGTTTCAGAAAATTGTTGCCGCTTGAAATTCAACAAGACCTCGAAGGTAACTTGGAGCAATTAGCTGGCCTTAAGACGCTTGAAGCAATTTCAAATTGGATTGCAAATCTAAAAACGGCTCCTTTGAAACAGGCTGAAACAGCAACGGAATCAGCACTTGAATCAGCACCTGTAACAATCGTCACTGAAGCTGCGCAAGGACCCAAATATTTGTCCGAAATTAGACGCGGTCTTGTAAAAGTGGTCGAGGATGAAGCCTTTTCATCCAAGACAGTAACTTATGCCAAAAACGCATTGCTTGTATGTGACGATACCGAATTTGGTGCGGTACTAGAGAAGAAATTGAAAGCCGAAGGTGTAAAAGTTAAATCAGTAAGGCTAGATCAAATCGATAAACTGAAAGATGGCACTTATTTGCCAGAATGGACTTTCTTCTTGCCTGGTGCAAATGCTGAGGCTAACAGAACCGAGCTTGCATTGCTTGCACTAGCAAAATGGTTTGAGCTGGCCATGAAAAATACCAAGCTAGACATAAAGCCTGTGCTTTGTGTGGCCACTGCAATGAACGGACGCTTTGGAGAAAATCCAGGGCTCGACATTGTTAAAAACGCTGAGAATCTTGCCCTGCAAGGCATTCTTGCCGGAATGACGAATACTATTGGTCGCGAACTTGGCTCGCAAATCGCTTCCTTATATATAGATATCGATCCGACTGACGACAAGAAGTCTCAAGCAGAGACTTTCATAGGTCGCACTGCCCAGGCACTTGAAGCAAACGGTGAGTTTGGATTTAGAGGCGGTAAGCACTACAAACTTGAAGTCGCTCCAGTCGAGTTAGAAGAGAAGACTTCTGATTTAGACTTAAATGCCAATTCTATGGTTCTAGTTACTGGCGGAGCTCGTGGTATTACAGCCGAAATTGCTATCGAGCTTGCCAAACGTTATGGTTGCCATCTCGTTCTTGTGGGTCGGGCTCAAAAGCCTAATGCCGAATCTGATCTTACTCAGGGTCTTTATTCCACTAAAGAAATCAAAGCTGCTCTTATAGAGTCAGCTAAAGCAAGCGGCAAATCAGTAAATATTGCCGAGATTGAGCATCAATATCAGCAAATCATCAAAGACCGCGAGATTCGAGATAACTTAGCCAGTCTTGAAAAGTACGCAGCATCGGTGCGTTATCACAGCTTAGATGTGAGAGACGAAGCCCAGTTCAGCGAACTAATTGGCTCAATCTATGATTTCCATGGAAATATTGATGGTGTTATCCATGGTGCTGGCGTCATTGAAGATTCTTTTATAGCGAACAAATCGGAAGAATCATTCAAAAGAGTCGTCGATACCAAAATTAAACCCGTTTTGACTTTGATAAAGAAACTGCGTTTTCAAACATTGTCTTTCTTGCACCTGTTCTCATCAGTGGTAGGAAGAACAGGCAATCCTGGACAAATAGACTATGTTGCAGCTAACGAGGGATTGAACAAACTTGCTCGTCTCATCGACCGAAACACAAGCGCCAAAGTCAGCTCACTGATGTGGGGACCTTGGAGAGCGGGCATGGCTCAAGTCGAACTTGAAGACTTGTTTGCTAGTCACGGCTGGGCAATGATTGACCCAGTTGAGGGACGCCAAGCCTATATGAGCGACCTTATGTATGCGCCAAAGGGCGATGTTGAAGTAATGCTTGTAGGTTACTTGAAAGATGGGATAGACAAAGACGGCTTGCATAAGTCCGGTGAGGCCGCTGGTCCAATTCTAAATCCATCGGTAATAGTGCAGAGTGAGCCTGGATTGAAAACAGCGACCTTTTCAATAGAGCGTAGCGAGCACATTTACCTAGAAGACCACAAACTGGACAGCTTGCCTGTTCTGCCAATGGCAGTGGCGGTAGATGTAATGTTCGAGTGTGCACAACTAGCAAGACCTGAGCAGATGGTCAGATCTCTTAGCGATTTCGATATCCCCTCTGGTGTTGTATTTGATATCGACGAGAAAAAATTCCAGGTCTTAGTGAAAGATAAAGATGCAACATCATCATCCATTATCATAGAAGCGGCTGGAAAAACTAAACGATTGCACCACCGCGGAACGGCTGAATATGCTGAAACTCAACTGCCTGAAGGTATCTCGTATACTTATAATCCAGAAAGTATTAAAAACCCTGAGCGCAGTGTTCCTACGCCTGAGTTTATTTATTCCAAGTACTTGTTCCATGGTCCGCTTTTTCAGGGCATCAAAGAACTCGATTGCATCAGTCCCAAAGGTGTAGCTGGAAAAATCCGCGGAGCACGTCCCAGCGAAGCACTGTTGAATCCGCAAAAAGATGCATGGATTGTAGATCCTGTTTTGTTTGATTGTGCTATGCAGTTAGGTGGCGTTTGGGCAAGACACTACGCAGACATTTTGTGTTTGCCGACAGGTTTCAAGCGCATGACTCTGTTAAGACCATGTCCTAGTTACGATGCGTTTGCTCATATCACGCCGCGTGGCAATGGTATGGAAAACAATGAAATTGTTTGTGACCTGGCTATATATGATACCGACGGTAAGCTCTCCATTTATATAGAAGGACTGGCTGGTATAGGTAGCAAATCGTTTAATAGATTTGCCACCACCCAAGGTGCTAAAAAGTGAGATCGCTTGCTCTTACTTCGATCGGTCTTGAAAAATTCGATCCTAGTCCTTCAGACACATTTATTATATATATTGGAAAGGGCTGGGAGTATGAGTCTTTTGATCAAGCATGGAATGCTTTAGATAAGCTTTCAAGCGAAAATGATTTTGTCACGATAGCAAGCGGCGAGAAATGGTTTACTGTCACAAGCAAACTAGATCTGGCTTCTTATGCTATTTTAGATTCAAAAAAGGCAAATAGTGAATGCCTTTTATTCAATTGCGAAGGCAATAATAGCGAAGATATAGTTGCCACCATTTGCAAGGCTGCTCAAGCTTTGCATACCAAAATCATGCCGCAAGAATCTTTCTGGAACGACATAGAGATTGCCGAAGCAAGACCCTGGATTAGCCCTTGCAAGCCTGAAGACCCGCAATCAAGACAGGCTGTGATTATGGCTGGCAATTTGAGTCTGCACTTAACTGAAAGTGCTATCGCCAAACCGGCAATTGCCATGCCGTTTGCAAGTGAATTATTTTTGTTCGGCGCTCAAAGCCCTAGCGAGCTTTTAGAAAATCTACGCTTGATTCGCGACTTGCTCGAGCGCGACCCCAAAAAGAAGATGAGCGATTTAGCTTATACACTCAATGTATTGTTCGCCCCGTTTAAGAGTATTTGGCGTGCAGCCCTTGTGTGCGAGAACATCGAACAGTTAAATGAGTCGTTGATTACACTAATTCTAAAACTTGAAGCAGGCGAAGAATTTTATAGCGATCCTTATGGCGGAATATTTTTAGCAAACGAGAAAACTTCGATCAAAGGCAAAATGGCATTTGTATTGCCAGGATTGGGCTCGGCCTATACAAACATGCTAAGAGACTTGTCGATGCATTTTCCACTTGTGCGCGAAGTGTTCGACTATGTAGATCTGGTCACCAAAAACTTTGGCTCAAGCGATATTCCCAGTTTGAGGATTTTTCCACTGGTCAAAGGTAAGTCAGATTCTTCTTCTCTCATTTCGGCTGATTATGCAGTTTTAGCGGTACTTTTAGCGGAGTATTCACTATACCGATTATTTAGCAAATTAGGACTTGCGCCTGACGCTTTCATGGGATTTAGCACCGGCGAATTTGGCGTATATGTGATGAACGGAAGTGTTGACGTACTTGTTGCTGCTTCTATTTTTTATGAGCAAAGCACGCATGTGCACCGCTCTTTTCCTAAAGAAGAAAAAGAATCACTCAAAACTGTAAGCATATTTTCAAGCCGTGACAGTGTCATGAAAATAGCAAAAGCCGTCAATGCCACCATCCATTTGACTGCTGATCTTACAGATAAACATGTAATTATCACAGGCAAGAATGCTGACATGGAAAAATTGATGGAACAGCTAGAGTTAGAATCCATCGGCTTTAGTGTTGCGCCTGTCGCAATTCCGTATCATACTGATTTAGTATCAAAAGCTGTTGATGAAGAACAGCTTAAAAAGTCATTCAATTCTTGTAACTTTCAAAAAGCTCAAATCGAATCGTGGCTTTGCTCGTTGGAGGGCAAGGGTCCAAGCGAGCCTGATTTAATTGAAGAAGCGTTACTAGGTCTTTTGCGCAGACCCATTGCCTTTCGAAACACAATCAAGGACATGTTCGAAAGCGGCATAACCACTTTTGTCGAGCTTGGTCCTCAAGGAATTTTGACTTATCAAATAAAAGATATTCTGCAAGGCAAAAAACATCTGGGAATCGCATCCAATCTTGCTGGTAAGTCTGGTATCACTCAAATAAATTTTTTGCTGGCTGAATTATTTACTCATGGCTATGGTACTAATTTCGACCTTACTCATTTGTACGAGCATCGCAATCCAAAATCGGTCCTGGAGCAATCTCAAGCAAATAATGCGGAGTTCGATTGCTATATTGATTACGCAACAGAAAGTCCAGACAAAATGGTTAGCGAGTTTTTGGCTGCAACAAGTAAATTGCATAGCGAATTCAATCAAACAAATTTGGAAATCATCCATGCCTATTTGCATGGTCTGAGCCAGAATAAAGTTCCAATAGTATTACTGGATACAGAGCCCGATATTTCCAAAAATGCAGTTGTCGCTTTTACAGATCAGTTTATCGATCTAACACTAAGCGCTGATTCAAGCTGGCTAACTGAGCTTGAAATTCAAGATTACAACAAGAATTGTCGTCACGACCAAAGACGAAAAAGCTGGCTTCTAGGAAGACTTGCAGCCAAAAGTGCTGTTAGTGAACTTGCATCTAAGTTATACGGTCAAAAACTAGACTTAAATCAAATCGAAATATTCAACGCCGACAATAACGCGCCTTATTGCCGTTTATCTAACTCTAAGATGCAGGCACCGCTTATTTCTATCGCGCACTCGCATAACGCTGCATGTGCCGTAGCCGTTAAGCCTGAATCCAATTTGACCTGTGGTATCGATATCGAATGGTTGGAGCAGGAGAATAAAACTTTTGAGGAGCTTAAGCACTGGACTAAACGCGAAGCAGGCTTCAAATCATTCACAATGCCTAGCGAGTCACCCTTTCAAGCAAGCTACTATCAGGTTAGCGATTACCTTATTGCCCTGGTTTTACAGCCCCTGACAGCCCGTTTAGATGGGGCGAAAAGTAGGGAATAAGTAGATGGAGGTGACTTATGGCACGTTCATTTATGTTTCAATCTAAGTTTGGTTTATTAGCTCTGGTACTGAGTCTGACTGCGTTTCCGGCATTTTGCCAGGAACCAGTGCCAAAGACTCCTGTAGTGCTTGATACTACAAGCGAGCTTGAGCAGGTCGCACCTGGTCCCATGGCAGTAGAGCGTCAGAAAGTACTTGATATGATTCTTTCTGCCAAAGAGCAGAAAATCGGTATTACTGCCTACATGGGCGCTTTTAAGGGGCTTGAGGACCAGGTTAAAGCTGGTGCTCAGGAAAAACAAATCAAGAGTCGTCTTGATTCTATTTCTGTTAGTCTTTGCGAACAGCTCAAACGAAGCAAAGAATTAAAATTGCAAAAACCTGCACCACCCGTAGCTGCGTCGCCACCAACA
>CAZSHS010000020.1:0-796 GCA_964606665.1 uncultured Candidatus Obscuribacterales bacterium
TCAGCTTGCACTTGTCCAGAACTCGTTTTAGGCTTGATTTTAACGTTGGTTTTGAATGAATTTTTTTGGTCTTGCAAGTTCCTAACATAACAGGCACGTAGTTTTTCTGAAGGTCTTGCCTTTGTTCGTGAAACAAATGGTGCTGCTGGATTTATAGATAAATCTAGCAAAAAGTTATAGATGTTTTGGGCGAAGCACGCGATTTTCACGAAGGACTTGCTCCAGTTTCGTGGGAGCCGCCAAGTCCTTTGTAGGTGTTTTTTTCGAAGAAATATTGGTTGACTTAATCAACGAAATTACTTGATTAAGTCAACTAATTTTCTCGCACTTTTTTTGTTGCTTTAGGAAACGAAATTGTTTCCTCAGGAAACGAATAATTCTTGATTTTTTCGACCTACGGCAACAGAGTTAATGTCCAGCCGGATGCCTCATTTTAGCCAGCTCGCCAAAAAGTGCATTTGCTTTTTCGACATTCTTCAAAACGCCTTTGCCAGTCAAATATCGCTCTGCCAACTTAGCCTTTGCAGCAGACGAGCCATTTTTATCGGCTTTCAAATACAATTCAATTGCTTTGGCTGAGTCAGCCTTGGTACCTCTGCCATCTGCATACATGCCTGCCAAATCATTCATGGCGCGCGAGTTTGAGTGCGCCGCTGATTGAGTGAACCATTCAAACGCTCTTGCATCGTCTTTAGCCACAGTGACACCATTTAAATAAAAGCCAGCAAGAGAACATTCACCACGTGCGCATCCGTACAAGTTGGCTAATTTCAAAAATGCTTTTGCTTGCGCCGGA
>CAZSHS010000020.1:806-12448 GCA_964606665.1 uncultured Candidatus Obscuribacterales bacterium
GGATTCTTGGCAGTGCCAATGCCATGTTCATACATGTGTGATAGTAATAACAAAGCATCGCCATTTTTTTGTTTGGCAGCAGAATCAAAATACTTTATGGCGCGAGCATAATCTTTAGTGGTGCCAAATCCATAAATAGAAGCGATGCCCATAGAAAATTGCGCCTTACTTGAGCCAAGGCGAGCCGCTTTTTCTATCAATGCAATAGATTGTTTAGAATCAATCTTGCCGTCCAGTCCGTCGCTTTGCATAGCACCTAGCGCAAACATGGCATCGGCATTTCCGCCTGCAGAGGCTTTCGTATATGATTCAATTGCTTTTTTGTAATTGCGCGCGACACCGCCTGTGCCGTGTTCATACTTATCGCCTTGCTCGAACAGATCTTTTGGGGAAGCGGCAAATGCTGGAACAATATTTAGAGAAAGGAAATTTGAGAGTAAAAGAAAAAGTGAAAGCAAAAAAGAAAGGGAAGCACCACTCATTGGAAATTGCCTCCCTTTCTTCAAGTGCATTATTTTAATTACGCTTTAGCTGGCGTCTTCAAGCATTCGCCAACAAGCTTTGCCACTTCTTTTGGTGTCATGGCAACTTTGATACCGTTTGCTTCAAACGACTTCATTTTGGATTCGGCAGTTCCTTTGCCACCAGAAATGATAGCGCCTGCATGGCCCATGCGTTTTCCAGGAGGTGCGGTAACGCCCGCGATGAAACCAATCACAGGCTTCTTCACGTTCTTCTTGATGAACTCTGCAGCTTCTTCTTCTGCGGTTCCACCGATTTCACCGATCATCACAATCACTTCTGTATTTGGATCGTCGCTGAACATTTGAAGAGGTTCTTGATAGCCAGTGCCTTTTACAGGGTCGCCACCAATACCAACACATGTTGATTGTCCAATTCCAGCTTCGGTCAAAGCAAGAGCAATCTCGTATGTCAAAGTACCAGAGCGGCTAACCATGCCTGTTTTGCCTGGCTTGAAGATTGAACCTGGCAAGATTCCTACAAGCGACTCACCAGGGGTGATGACGCCTGGGCAGTTTGGTCCGACCATTTTGACATTATTTGCTTTGACATGTGCCACCAGTTTGGCTGTGTCTTGCGGAGGGATGCCTTCGGTGATTAAAACAATTAATTCAATTCCAGCATCGACTGCTTCAAATCCAGCATCTAGCGAGCCGTAAGGTGGAACGAAAATAACCGAGCAAGTAGCGCCAGTTTTTTCGACTGCTTCTTTGACTGAGTCATAAACTGGCAAACCGTGTACTTGGGTACCACCTTTTCCAGGGGTTACGCCAGCTACGATTTTGGTTCCGTATTCAATCATCCGTTTAGTGTGCGAGGAGCCCATTTTCCCGGTGGCGCCTTGTACAACTACTTTGGTGTTTTTGTCTAAAAGAATCACTGTCTTTCTCCTTGGTTAAAAGTATTAGCGCGCGCCAACAGGCTGTTTGGTTTTTGCCGCTTCAACAGCCGCTTTCACCGCGTCTTCGATGTCTGGATATAGCTTGAGACCAGACTCTGCAAGCATTTTTTCTGCTTTGTCCTGGTTGTTGCCTCTCAGACGTACAATCATTTTTCTTTGGGGGTGGCGCTTCATGAATTCAACGAGGGCCGATGCCACTTCGTCGCATGCAGTGATTCCGCCAAGGATGTTTAATAGGATGACGTCGCAGTTCGGGTTGTCATGGACGATCTCGATTGCAGTCAAAGTTTTTTCTTGGTCTGATCCGCCACCAGCATCTAAAAAGTTGCCAGGGTTACCGCCAAATTTTTTGACCATGTCCATTGTTGCCATGGTCAATCCGGCGCCGTTGCAGATAATGCCGATATTGCCATCGAGTTCGACCAGGTTGAGTCCTTCCTTTTTAGAGCGACGTTCGCGCACTGGAAGATCGACCAAATGTTTATCTTGCCAACCGTCGAATTTCTTTTGACGACCCATTGCATCATCGTTGATGGTGATTTTGCCGTCGCCTGCAATTACATCGTCGCCTTCAGTAACGAATAGCGGGTTGATTTCAGCAAGGTCTAAGTCATATTTTTCAAACAACAAGTAAAGCTTAGCTGCGATGTCTGCCACTTTGGCGAAAACGGCACCTTTGAGACCCAGTTGATGGGCAAGGGCGCGACCTTGATAAGGATGGAAGGGGTAGGTAATTGGAACAGTCTGAACATTTGGGTTTGACTCAATTTCCATACCGCCGTCTGCTGCTGCGATGAAAATGGGACAGCCACGTTCGCGGTCGATGGTTACAGCCAGGTAGATTTCTTTTTTGAAGTTGACGATTGGTTCAACTAAAAGACTTTCTGTTTTTGAATCTTTAATGGTCATTGAAAGTAATTTCTTGGCAACTTCTTTGCCTTCTTCAAGTGTTTTCACTTTCTGAATGCCGCCGGCTTTACCTCTGCCGCCTGACATCACCTGGCACTTCAAAATGACCGGCCAGCCCAAGTGGACTTTGGCTAGTTCTTCGGGCTTAGTGATTCGGGCTGAGGGTGGGACCGGAATTCCACCTTCGGCAAACAATTGCTTGGCTTCGTATTCGTATAGATTCAAGACTGTTTCCTCTCGACATGTGAGTGGGGGCGCATTGCTTGTAGTAGCTGCCATTTAATGTAGATCAAAATAAAGAAAGTCCTGTATTTATTCGTTAAACATAAATATTTGAAGCTGGCACTGGGAGTATACTTAAGCCTCTAGATGTGAAGGGTTAATGATGCGCATCGGAATATTGACTGGCGGCGGCGACTGTCCCGGCTTAAATGCCGTCATTCGTGCCGTGGTGCGACACAGTGTTAAATCTTTTGGTTCTGAAGTGCTCGGCTTCTTAGAGGGTTGGCGTGGTCCAGTCGACAACATGATAATGCCGCTCACATTGCGCAACACTGAGACTATTATTAATCGCGGCGGGACCATCATCCGTACATCGCGCAGCAACCCGTTTGCCACAGAAGACGGACCAAAAAAGATTTTGGACAACCTCAAGAAAAATAACATAGACGCGCTTATAGCAGTCGGTGGCGAAGAAACTTGCGGTGTGGCAAAGCGCTTGTTTCAAGAGCATAAAGTGCCTGTAGTCTGCATTCCAAAAACAATCGACAACGATTTGAACGCGACCGACTACACTTTTGGATTTGACACTGCAGTAAATGTTGTAGCTGAAGCCATAGACAGATTGCACACTACTGCCGAATCGCACAACCGAGTATTAGTCTGCGAAGTTATGGGCAGGCACACAGGTTGGATAGCCTGTCATGGCGGAATTGCAGGCGGCGCCGATTTTATTTTGGTGCCAGAAAAGCCAATTATAATTGACGAAGTTATCGAAGCAATTAAAAAATCTCACTCACGCGGCCGCGACTATTCTATTGTTGTAGTGGCTGAGGGTGCGCGTTTTGGCGATGATCCAAAAGACGGTGTTGAAAATAAGAATGGCGTTGGTGGCATCGGCGAGAAATTAGCCCATGTCATTTCAGAAAAAACCGGCTACGAAACAAGAGCAACCACGCTTGGACACATTCAGCGCGGCGGCTCACCAACAGCCTTTGATCGTGTGCTTGCCACCAGGTTTGGTGTGCATGCAACAGAGATGGCTCACGAGAAAAAATTTGGTCGTATGGTATCACTTCAAGGAAGTAAGATTACTGACGTTCCTTTGGAAGATGCAGTAGATACCCTTAAAACGCTTGATTTGAACTTGTATAAAGTTGCCGAAGTCTTTTTTGGTTAATGCACGACGAAGCAATAATGCGAAGATGCCTGGAGCTGGCACGCCTAGCCGAAGGTCGAACATCGCCTAATCCAATTGTTGGATGCGTCGTTGTCGATAAAGATAATAATTTTATTGCCGAAGGCTATCATCGCAAACACGGCGAGCACCATGCCGAGGTGGAAGCGCTAGACATTGCTGGTGACAAAGCCAAAGGCGGAACTCTATTTGTTAATTTAGAGCCATGCAGTCACTTCGGTAAACAGCCACCATGTGCAGATAGAATTATTGAATCTGGAATAGCAAAAGTAGTTGCTGCCATTCAAGATCCAAATCCAAAAGTTTCAGGTCTTGGTTTTAAAAAATTAGAAGATGCTGGCATCGAAGTGGTGCGCGATGTCTTATCGATTGAGGCAAAGTTATTTAACAAGCCATTCTTGAAAGCCAAAACCCAAGGTCTTCCTTGGATGATTTTGAAAATTGCAGCCACTCTAGACGGACACATTGCAGACAGAGACGGAAAATCACAATGGATAACTGGTGATCAGGCGCGCTCATTGGTAATGAATTTGCGCAATAAAGCAGACGCCATAATTATCGGTGCAGGCACAGCTCGTCTGGATAATCCAAAGTTGAGCGTTCGAGGTTTGGACCAATCTCGTGAACCAAGAAATCCTGTGCGTGTTGTGATTGATCCAAATTTGACTGTAGATAAAAATTCGAATCTATTTAAAAAAGACCAGGGCGGTCGCACGATTGTTTATTGTGGCCAAGATAAAGATAACAAGCACAATTTGGGTGACCACGTCAAAATCAAAAAGGCACCAGTTTCCAAATCAAATAATGCAAGTAATTCAAGCAATTTGGACCTGGATTGGATTTTAAGAGATCTGGTTGCAGAGGAAGGTATTAATAGTGTCATGTGCGAAGGTGGCGGCGTTCTTGCTGGTTCGTTCTTACAACAAAATCTAGTGGATGATATTTACTGGTTTGTCGCGCCAAAAATACTTGGCGATTCCAAGGCAAAATTGGCCGTTGCAGGACAAGAAGCAATCTCGCTTGACAAGGCTAAGTCGTTTGAACTAAATGCGCCACAAATTATCGGATCAGACTTATTGCTGTTATTGCACAATCCAGAGTCTATGGCTAAATTACTTGGCGGTCTCTGATTAAATAATTGTTTTCAAGTGGCGATCGCAATATATACTTTTGCCATGAGTATTAATCAAAGATCATTTAGTTACAGCTTTGAAGCCCGCGAAGATGGATTTCACGATCTTATTTTCGGATCTGACCACGCTCAAAGCCAATTCATTGCGCCCGACTCCTATGTAGACAAACTCTCTTGGCTCAAGAGTAGTTTGAGCGCATATCTTTCAAGCGTTAACGAATTAGAAAGCCTGAAAACACCAAGCGTAGCTTCTTAGCAGGCAATCTTGTAAACTGTAGACCTATGTCTACAAACGCGACTCAAACAAATACCAAATCGGTATACGTCGAAACTTTCGGCTGTCAGATGAACAAGTCGGACTCCGAGCATATGCTTGGATTGCTCGACGAAATTGGCTATGCCCAAGTTGATTCAGCCAAGAAAGCCGACTTGTTAATTTTAAATACCTGCGCCATTCGCGAGAATGCAGAAGACAAGCTTTTTAGTTATCTGGGTGTCTGGCGCCGCTACAAAGAAGCTCGACCTGGCGCAATGATAGCCGTTGGTGGATGTGTCGCTCAAGACCAGGGTGAAAATTTCGTCAAACGCGTGCCTTATGTCGACCTTGTTTTTGGTACGCACAATTTGCATCGGCTTCCCGAGCTAGTCTTGCAAGCTAAACAAAGTTCAGAACCTGTAGTTGAAGTCTTCCAAGAATTGCCAGAGGATTTGCCTGAGCTTCCGGTAATAAGACAAAATCCGCATAGTGCCTTTGTTTCTATTATTTATGGTTGCGACTATAACTGTACTTATTGCATTGTGCCATTTGTAAGAGGTCGCGAAAAGAGTCGTTCGCCGCAAGTTTTGCTAAGTGAAATTCAAGAGCTTTCAGATGCAAACTACAAAGAAGTTATTTTGCTAGGACAAAACGTTACCGCTTATGGTCACGACCTTGAGCCTGTTACTCACCTTGGTGAATTAATAGAATTAGTCGATGCCAAAACTGATATCAAACGTATTCGCTTTCTCACCGGGCATCCTCGCGATCTCAAAGTGGAAATAATTGACTCTATCAAAAGAACACCAAGTGCCTGCGAATATTTCCATATTCCAATTCAAGCAGGAGACAACCGCACACTAAGGCGCATGGCGCGCGGCTATCAGGTCGATTTTTACAAGAGAGTTATAGAGCAAATTCGCGATCGCATTCCTAACGCATCTATAACAACCGACTTGATAGTTGGTTTTCCTGGCGAAACAGAAGACGAGTTTTTAAATACCATTAGATTAGTCGAAGAGCTTGCATTCGACGCATGCAACACTGCTGCATTTTCCCCGCGTCCTCACACGCCTGCAGCAAACTGGCCCAATCAAATTCCAGATCATGAAAAGACAGAGCGTATTCGTATGCTCAATACCGTAGTGTCAGAAGTGAGCTTGCGCTGCAATAAGCGCTACCTGGGCAGAACTTGCGAATTACTGGTAGAAGGTAGAAGCGAGCGTAATCCAGAGCGTATGACTGGGCGAACACGCACTAATAAATTAGTCAATTTCGAAGGCGATGAATCGCTGAAAGGACAGTTTGTAGATGTCGAGATTACAGCAGCTAATCCATGGGCATTGCGCGGTAGATTATTAAACAACACAAGCAAGCATGACCAAAAGGATGTGCATGAATGTGCGCTTCTACACAGCTAAAAATGGAAATCGGCACTGACATTGAAAAAGCCGCAGAGCTTTCACTTCGTGGCATGCTGGTGGCTATTCCAACCGAAACTGTATACGGTCTGGCTGCAGACATCACAAACGAAAATGCTCTAAAAGCACTTTATCAAGCTAAGGGCAGACCGGCTGATCATCCTGTTATTGTGCATATTGGCGACAAAACTCAGTTACTCGAATTGGCTCAAAATATTGATCAAGATACTCACAAACTAATCGACGCATTTTGGCCCGGACCACTTACTTTAGTATTTAAGAAAAAAGCCTCGGTATCTAATATGGTGACTGGTGGTCAAGATACAGTGGCAGTAAGAATGCCAAAGCATCCCCTTGCTCTTGCATTTTTAAAAGCAGTCAATCGTGGTATTGCGGCTCCTTCTGCAAACAAATTTGGCAAAGTGAGCCCGACCAAGGCGTCTCATGTTCTAGAAGATTTGAAAAACGAAGTCGCATATATTTTAGATGGTGGCACCTGCGATGTCGGCGTAGAATCGACCATTCTTGATATGACCTCGTCTGTAAAACAAATACTTCGCCCAGGTAAAATAACGGCTTCTATGCTTGAAGAAGTCCTTGGATACAAAGTTGAGCTTAAAGAAAAATCGCAAGTGCGCGTGCCTGGATCTTTGTCCAGCCACTATGCACCAGTTAAACCGATATCGATTTTATCTTCTAATAATTTAGAAAACGGCATCGCCCAAATTATAAAAAGTGGCAAAGGCGTCTCGGTTCTTTCATTCACTAAGCCTGAAGCAGGTGAGTGTCACTGGCTAGAAGCTAACAAGAACTCGACCAATTACACCAAAGATTTCTATTCCAATTTGCGTAAATTGGACTCCTTTGATTGCGACACGATCGTGATTGAAGCATTGCCCGATGGGCAAGAATGGACGGCGGTCAAAGATCGTCTCAAAAGAGCAGCACAGTCTTGATTTAATTTTCCACTGGAGGAAAAAATGAAATTCAGCGCATTCACTTCTTTATCGATTGTACTTTCTTTGACATTTACAGCTAACGCACTGGCTGCTGATACCAAATCGGACGCAAAAACCGAAGCCAAATCTGAGGCTAAAGTCGTCTCAAAAGAGAAGCAAGACAAAGAAAGGCTGGAAACTTTAAAGGAAATTGCACACAAGCACAAATTCCATGATAAAACCGAGTCTACTGGCGACATGGAAATCAAATTGCAAAAACACCTGAACAAACTGATCAAAGAAAAATACGAAGAAATAAAAGCTCTTGAGCACGACTTGAAGCAAATAGACAATAAAGCTGTTGCCCCCAAAGGCGCGCCCACACCGACCCATTTGCGCGATAATGTAGACCATGTCAAAGAACAAATCGAGCGCAAACATGGCGAAAAATATACTCGCTAGATTTAAATCAAAAGCCTTAATTGCTTGTCTAGCTCTTTTGCTGTTTGGTGCAACTGAACAATTGGCGCAGGCTAAAGCTTATTTTGCCTCACTTAAAGAAATGGTGGAGCGCTCAGAGGCGATTGCGCTTGCAGACCTTGGTACAGTTAAAATAAATAAGTTCAAGGGACCGACCTGGACCTACTCTCAAGAAGCCCATGTCACTTTGATTGAATCTTACAAAGGCAAGTTGCCAAAATCGTTCACTATGCGTGGTGGCGAAGATTTTCGTTGTGCGCATGTCGGATTGGCTGAGGGCAAGAATCTTTTATTCTTGAAAAAGGAAGGCGACTATTATATTGGCGCCAACTGGATGAGTTCTTGCATTCATGTAATAGACAATAATGTCCCTTGGTTCAAAACAGATGATGAGCGTCATCCTCAAGAAAAAAATGAAGTCCGCCTTGATCAAGCCATAAAGGATGTAAAAGCGCTAGTGAATGGAAAATCGGTTGGAATCCAACTGCCTGATTATTTGAAGACCCTAATGAGCGCAAACGATTTTACCGATCACATTATCGGCGAAGCACCTGCCCAAAGTCCGCAATGGACAGCATATAAGAAAGCTAAAGCTGAAAGTGCCAAAATAACGACCGAGCTTCAATATATAGCCGCAAACGGATCGCCAGCAGGCAAGCTTTATGCTGCATGTGCACTAATGTCTTCTGATAAAAAGTCCGGGATGGATCTTTTAAATAGTTGGAAAAATCAGAAAGTTGAGCTTCTTTATAGAAGCGGTTGTCGCGGTACAAATGAAACTTTAGGCTCAATTTCTAAGAGCCTGGCTGAAACCGGGAAGTTTTTGAATTTTTCATTGGAGAAATAACTCAACTAGTTGGGCTGTCTTCTGTAAACTCTGGCAATTTTGCTCTCTTTCTCACGAACAAACCAAGAATTCCTCCAATCAGCATAAAAATTGGATAGTATTTGTATTGTACAAATGGCCAGATTAAGCCAAGCAAAATCGCTGTGGTCTCAATTTTGTCTTTTGTTTCTCCATCATGGGGGCCTAGCAACACAAAGAAAAATCCAAAGCAAAACAATATGACGATACCTGCAAAAAAACCGAGTATCGTACCAATTGAAAATCGTATGAAGAGTTTCATCATTTTTCAATTCTGATTTGTCCCAGATTAAATTGCAATCGGCATTGAACTTTTTATCAAGTGTTGACGTCTTATAGGTGGGAGGGCAAATTAATGAATAAAATCGCACCTATCGCTCTATCGGGACTTTTAGTATTTACCAGTGCCAAAATTGTCCAGGCACAAGCGGCGTCTATTGCCACAAAAGATTTTGTTATGACAGACAAAGCCCGCAATAAACAATTGCCGGTCAAGATCACTTACCCCACTTTCAATTCCAAAACAAAATACCCTGTAATCGTCTTTTCGCACGGGGCTCTAGGCAGTAAGGATAATTATCAACCCTTAGTTAAATACTGGACCGCCCATGGCTATGTTTGTATCCAGCCCACTCACTCTGACTCAATGACGCTTAAGAGTCCCGCTGAACGCCGAGAAATATTAATGGGCTTCATGCAAAAGAAATCGGTCGATAGCCTCGATATCTTCCAAGACTGGCAGAGTCGACCCGCCGACGTTTCATTTCTTTTGGACCAACTACCTGTAATGGGCAAATATGTTCCTGAGCTAAAAGATAAAATTGATCTTTCTAAAATTGGCATGGCTGGACATAGCTTTGGTGCGCACACATCTCAACTATTAGCTGGCACCAAAATTGGTGGCACAGATAAATTTACAGACAAAAGACCAAAGGCTTTTCTACTCATGTCACCACAAGGGCGCGAACAAGGATTTACTGCTAGTGGTAGCAATCTGCAAGATAATTCCTGGTCGGGATTTACTCGCCCTATGCTGCTTGTCACAGGCACAAATGACACTGGTCGCAATGGTAAAGATTATACCTGGCGTGTAGAACCATATAAATATGCCCCTTGCGGTAGCAAACATTTGCTCGTGCTCGAAGGAGCAGATCATGGACTTGGTGGCGTATCTGGTTCGGGCTTTGCCATGCGAACTAAAAAACAAAATCAAAAACAAGTCGAACAGGTCCAGCAAGAGACAGAAGCCTTCTTTGATTATTATCTAAAAGGTGATAAGGTCGCATACAAGTATCTAGTCGAACATGCTACTAAATAAAAAGCTCGTGCCAGACTACCAAATATCTAACGACACTTTGAGTCATCCATTTAGTTTAGTGATTTAATCCGGCTTCTGGACTGGATCACTTAGCAAAGAGATTGCACTTTTAAGTTCTTAGATTATCGGTAGGTTTTTTAAGCACAACTAGTTTAGTGACAAATCTTTGGCAAAGCTCATCATTTTGATTGAGGGTGAGACATTCTACCGTCACTATGCCGCGGTCGGGCTTAGAGCGAGAAGGGACTATTTCTAAGACTTTGCTTACTGCCCGAAGTGTTTCGCCCGGTCTTGTTGGGCGAGGCCACGATATCTCTCCACCTAGTCCAATGATGCCAGTTTGAAAAGGCAAACTCTCGACCATCAGCTTCATAGTTATGGCTGCGGTATGCCAACCACTTGCAGCAATTCCCTTAAAGAAAGTATCTTGTGCGGCGTCTTCATCTATATGAAACGGTTGAGGATCAAATTCTTTAGCAAATTTGATTATCTGTTCCTGGTCAAGAGTGTGCTCAGAACTTTTAAATTCGGCTCCGATAACAAGATCGTCCAGATAAACAGGGCTATTTTTATTCATTGAAAACTAGTTGGAATGATGCTTGGTCTTGCGCGCTTTTTTGTATTTGGTTTTCTTCTGACTGTGTTTAGACGGGTCATTCATGTTCTGGTATATTTCGTAAGCGTAATAGCTAACACCGGCTATCAGCGACAGAACTATCACCAATTGCAAGAATCCCATTGGGGTCATCGCCGCTTTGCGATATTTGAAAATAGGTTTTTCACCTTTCTCTGCCCGATTCTTTTCTTCACGCTCTTCGCGAATGATATCAATAACATCGCTTGATGTTACAGATTCTGTGTGTTTCAACTGCCAGGCGCCAGAATCTAATTGTGGTAATTCAGAAATGGGAATGAGATTTTCTTTGTTCTCAATCAGGTCTTTTATAATATTCAAATTGGTGGAGGTGGAAAGTGCAAGACCACGTTCATTAGCCATTTCTTGAAACTCACCTAAAGTATCTGGCAATTGTGGATACAAGAAACAGACAAGATTTAAGCTCAGACGCATCGATTCATCTTTGGTAGGATAATCTTCCGCGATGCGACTGATGTATTCAAATTCACCATCGGCAATTGAAAGCAGCGCTTTTAGAGCATCGTATCCACGTGTTTTTTCGTTGTCGATGGCAGCGCCCAAAACGACATTTGCGTCTCTAATATAAATTGCGCCTGCAAGTTTTGGTTTTTCAGATCTGAAGCGCAAAATAGATTTGCCTTTGACACCAAGTTCTAGCACGCGCTCAAGTACATTGCTCACGCGCAAATCAAAGGAAAGTCGTCCGGTGAATGCCACCACTTTTGCATTTGTGACTTCTTTCTTTTCACCCAATTTATCCATAACGCCTGATTCTCGAATCTTGGCAAAATCCGGGTCTAGGTCCATCCAGTCTTTTTCTGAATTAGTCTGAAGCAGTGGCTCTTC
>CAZSHS010000020.1:12458-35156 GCA_964606665.1 uncultured Candidatus Obscuribacterales bacterium
GGCTCTTCGCCTCGACTTAAAAGACGCAAGTCGCTGCGCAAGTCAAATAAGTTTTGG
Source organism: uncultured Candidatus Obscuribacterales bacterium (assembly GCA_964606665.1). GTDB lineage: Bacteria > Cyanobacteriota > Vampirovibrionia > Obscuribacterales > Obscuribacteraceae > Aved-18. Next base: position 12,516 of record CAZSHS010000020.1, read on the forward strand.
TAGCGCTCGTTTGGATCTTTGGAAAGACACTTCATCACCATTTGTTCCAGATAAATTGGACAGCGATTTTTGCTCAATTTACTTACACTGGGGACTGTGGCGTTTTTGTGCTGTTCTAAAATTGATTCGGGGTCTTCACCTATAAAGGGTGGGCGTCTTGTAAGCACCTCGAACATAATGGCGCCAAGCGAATAAATGTCTGAGCGAATGTCATTTATGTTTTGAGTTACGCGCTCTGGCGCGCAATAAAAGACGCTATCAGCAAAATCGTTTGCGTCTGCCTGGAAATTTTTGGCTGAGCTCAAAATATTAAACATGCCAGAATTTGCTAGTTTGCACCAGACATGGTCTGAGTCAAGACTATTTACAAGCACATTGGCTGGACGCAAGTCACCATGCACGATACCATGAGCATGCAAGTAAGAAAGTGCGCTGCACAACTGAGTAAAGACTTCTATAAAGCTTCGCTGCGAAGGCGGCTTATTAATAGTAAAGCGCGTGATAGGCTGACCTTCGAAAAACTCCATGATAATAAAGGGGCAATCAGGCGTAAGCAGATCGATACTAAACAAAGTAACTACACTGCTGTGCTGTAATTCAAGTAGTTTTTGAATTTCAAGTTTGAACTTATCGACTTCTTCTGCGCTCTTAAACACATCTGGTTTCATGATGCGAATAGCAAAGACTCGTCCGTTTAAGTCTTGTACTTTAAACACAGCCGAGTTATTGCGTTGCTCGAACTGGTCGAGGACTTGATAGCGTAATTTGAGTTGTTCTACCGCTTTTTCAAAAGTCATTTGTTAGAGACCATTTTGTTTGAAAGTGCTTGAGATGATGTGGTCAATGGCAAAACTTGCAATTGTCAACAGAGTACAACCGACAATTGTGAGAAGCAGCATGAGTTTACCAATTCTCATCAGATATTTTTTGGCTACTGACTTCTTGTCGTCAGGTTTAAAGGGATCTAGATTCGACCCCGGATCTTGTTGTTGCATTGTCTTTGCTCTTAATAAACTGACCTAAGGCACGCATAGCCAAATTGGAAGGGTCGTAAGTTGCCACCACACACGGCCAATCTGGCAGAAGTTCCAGATCAAAAGGAGTATCGCACATGCAAGCAAGCTTTATTTCAGCAGTTTTGGCTACGGCTTTGGCAAGTTCAACCTGCCCTTCGTTAATTTGGGCTCGAAAGGTAAGTAAAACCACATTTTTACCCTGGCATTGATTTGCAAGAGCGCTAATTTCAGCTTCGTTTGGATTGAGACTGTACCTTTGTTCGCTGTAACCGGTACAACCAAGTTTCTTCAATTCACTAACAAGATCAAGTTGGTATCGCTCATGAACTGGCGCAAGAACTAGCCAGTCTATTTTCGATTCGCAATTAGAAATTTCCAAAGATGAGGCAAAGTCTGCTTTCAGTACATTCAAAGCTGCGCTTGAAACTTCAATCACACTATCTAAATTTTGCTCGATACTTTGCTCAAGTTCTAAATATTGCTCTCTGTTTTTATATGGATGAGCAGTTTCAGGGCGTCTTGCAAATAGATGATCTCGTCTTGCAATAGCCGACTCAAGCCTTTCCATCGGCAATCTACCAGACGAAAATGCTTCTACTAAAGCAGAATGAGCTTCTAACTGATCTTGTAGAGACCCATTTACAAGCACTATATCTGCTCCCGCGGCAATTGCCATGACACATGCTTCACCTAGTCCAAACTCGCTTGTGATGCCCTTCATAGTCATGTCGTCGGTCATTATAAGACCGTTATATCCTAAATTTTCTCTGAGCAATTTTTGATTTATTGCATATGAAAGCGAAGCTGGGAGCGGTTTTTCTTCGATGCATTTTACCCAGATGTGTCCGGTTAATAAAATCGGCAAGTCCATAAGGCAGTCAACAAAAGGCGCAAGGTCACGCTCTTGCCACAAAGTTAGCTCATCATCGACTATGGCAAGTTTATGGTGCGAATCTTCTTTGGTGGCACCATGACCTGGAAAATGTTTGCCAACCGGTATTACTCCACAACTTGAAATAGCTCTAGCTGCAATACTTGCAAATTCTGCTACCAGTTTAGAATTATCTGAATAAGCGCGAGTGCAAACAATTGGACATTTCTTCTGAGAGGCAACATCAATTACTGGAGACAGTAGGCAGTTTACTCCAAGCAAATATGACTGAGTGGCATTGATAATACAAACACGCTCGATAGCATCTTTGATTTTACTTTGCGCCTGAGCTTGCGCCATGGGGGACGGAAGTGGTGTAAGCACATCGTCGAAGCGCTGCACTGCACCACCTTCTTGGTCGACTGAAATAATAGGAATGTGATGAGCATTACCTGCCACTTCAGATATAAGGATTGCCAGTTGTTCGAGATCAGATACATTCTCTTTAAAAAGAGTGATACCACCTATAGTTCCTCTACGTAATAAGCGCTCGAAATCTAGTGGTAAATCAGTACCCGGCAAGCGACCTACAATCAGTTGGCCTGCTTCTTGTTCTAAATCTGATATATTCATGCGCTTTCTTAATTCTTTACGCTGAGCAGCCTAAAAACGTCAATTGTTGCGGTTTTGCCTTTGACGTTATATTGACCCAGTTGGGTAAACTGGCACTTATCGGCAGTTAGGTTGTAAGTGGCACCATCTACGATGATATCGCCTGGGGTATCATCGCCAATTAGTTTTTCCAGACGAAACACAAGGTTGGCTGTATCGCCAAGTACACTTGGATTGGATGAAGCATGTCCAATCGAGCCTGATGCAACAGGACCTGTAGCCAAAGCAATATCTAAATATAAAGGATGATCTGGAAATGGCCACATCGCTTTGTTGTTGCCCATGGCGGTTATGTGCTCTCTTAGTTTGAGCGCAGTCAAGCAGGCCTGAAAAGCTGGAACTTTAGAGCCACCAGCAGATCCATCAGCAGCCCAATAAGCCATGATTGCATCGCCTGCGATTTTTTCTAATACACCATAGTTTTTGTTTATCTCTTTATTCAAAGACTCAAAAACGTTTCCAGCCACTTTCATAACCATTTCTGGCTCAGAGCGATATTTTTCCATCAAAGTTGTAAATCCTTTGATGTCTCCCACCAATATGGTCGCATTCATGAATTTAATGCTTAATTGTGTGCGGTCCTGAGTCTCTTCTTCCTCATCGCCATTCGATAAATCTATCTCGGTACAGGGCGGGAAGACTTTCAAGGCATACTGAGCTATTTTGATTTCGTCGCCATTGCGAAGAGGATACTCTTTGCCTGGTGTGAGCCTTGTGCCGTTAATACTTGTGCCGTTAGTACTGCCAGAGTCGACCACAGTCCAGCCATCGTCTTTGCAGCGAATTTCTGCATGCTGACCAGAGACTTCTGGATAGGGCAAAATGAGCTTTTTGACATTGCCGGGCGAAGGTTTGCGACCTATCTGTAAAGTCTCGCCACTCGAGAGTTCCACAGAATAAGCTTCTGGCGAATCTGGATTGACCTTTAGTGACCCTATCATTTAAGTAAAAACACCAGATATGCGGGAGCCGGCGGTAATAAGCAAGTTATTCACAGGTATTATATCGCCATAATCAAGCGCCTTTAAACCTATAATGTTTCAAAGGTGAACTTAAGCTCTTGTGGTTTCAGCCAGAGACTTTTTTAGTTCTTCTACCTTATCCAGTTTTTCCCACGGCAAATTCAAGTCGGTGCGACCGAAATGTCCGTAAGCTGCAACGTTTTGGTAGAACTTGCCTTTGTTTTTTGCTGGCATGTCTCGAAGCTCAAAAGTTTCAAGAATAGCTGCTGGTCGCAGGTCAAACTTTTCGTTTACGAGCTTCATGATTTCAGCGTCAGGCAATTTGCCTGTACCAAATGTTGTGACATGAACCGATACTGGTTTGGCGACACCAATAGCATAAGCAATTTGCACTTCACACTTATCGGCAAGCTTGGCTCCAACAATATTTTTGGCTACGTAGCGAGCAGCATATGCTGCTGAGCGGTCCACTTTGGTTGGATCTTTACCTGAGAAGGCTCCACCACCGTGTCTTGCATAACCACCATATGTATCTACGATGATTTTGCGTCCGGTCAAACCAGCATCGCCTTGTGGTCCGCCGATTACAAAGCGTCCCGAGGGATTGAAATAATATTTGGTTTTATCGTCTGGCTTAACTTCAAGATCCTGGAAGACAGGCATGACGACATAAGCTTTGAGGTCGGCAGCAATTTTTTCTTGAATCTGATCGTTGTCTGAAAGACCGCCAATCACAGGGTCGTGCTGGGTCGAAATCAAGATGGAATCAATTCTTACTGGTCTGTGTTTTTCGTCATATTCGACAGACACTTGAGTTTTGCCGTCTGGGCGCAAATATTTCAATGTGCCATTCTTTCTTACTTCAGAAAGACGTCTTGCTAGTCTGTGTGCAAGCGAGATAGGCATTGGCATGAGCTCAGGTGTTTCATTGCAAGCAAAGCCAAACATCATGCCCTGGTCGCCTGCGCCAATTGAGTCTTTGTTTTGTTCTTTGGTTTTGAAGACGCCACCTGCAATATCGGTGGATTGCTGATTGATAGCGGTCATAACAGCGCAAGAATTAGCGTCAAAACCGCCAGATGTTTCGCCTACATATCCGATTTCTTCAACCACTTTGCGAGCGATTTGTTGATAGTCAACTTTGGCAGTGGTAGTGATTTCGCCGATCATTACTACAAGTCCCGTAGATACTGCGCATTCGCAAGCGACACGTGCAGCGGGGTCTTGACTAAGTATGTGGTCCAGAACTGCATCAGAGATCTGATCGCAGACTTTGTCTGGATGCCCTTCTGTAACTGATTCGGAAGTAAATAGATATCGGCTCGACACGATAGAATCCTCTTATAAACTCGCCATACTCTAGCATTTTTAATCGGGAACTTCTGAAGATCTGTTCAATCTTTAAGTGTGAGAGTGATAACATTACTCAAGGACTGAGGCAGGCGATTTAATGGCGACAATTTATTCTCAAAAGAGCGACAGGGACTTGGTTATAGCCTGTCAGCGCCGCGAACAAGCAGCCTTCGAAGAATTAGTAAAACGCCACCAGAAGACAGTTTTTGCCCTGTTGTATCAGCTTGCCCCAGACTGGCAGGATACATCAGATCTGGCTCAGGAAGTCTTTATACGTGTTTGGCGGTCTATCAACAATCTGCGCAACCCAGGCGCATTTAGATCCTGGTTGACTCAGATTGTCACAAACCTTTTTTATGATGAGCTACGAAAACGTCCGCGCAAATTGCCGACTATATCTATGGATGACAATATGGGCGACGACGACACTGATGGAGGCACTAAAGACGTGCCTGACGACAGTAGCTTGCCAGATGAAAAAATACTAAATGCAGAGCTTTCTACTGTAATTCGTGAAGCAATGTTGAAACTTCCGGAACAGTTTCGCACCTCCATCGTCTTGAGAGAAGTGGAGGGATTAAGCTACGAAGAAATTGCAGTAATAACTAAAACCGAAATGGGTACTGTCAAATCGAGAATTGCCAGAGCCCGCCTTAAACTGCAAGAGATGCTTAAGCCCTATCTCGACCGCGAAAACCAGGACAACACACAGACTTCCTCAGAGGTTTCGGGATAATGGCTGACGTTTGCACTAAATTTCAAGAAGATTTGTCCGCGTTAATGGACCAGGAACTGAAAGGTTCTGAGAAGACTCAATTAGAAGAACATCTAATAGATTGCAAAGAGTGCTTGTCAAGGTTTGAATCGCTCAAGTCTCTGAGCCAATTTTTAGAAGACGAATCAGTCACACCAGATGCTCCATCTGAGCTGGATTTTTTCCAGGCATTGTCTTTGAAGATGCCTTCTGTCTGTGAAGTTATAGACGAAGACTTATCTGCTTATATAGATGCAGAATTGCCTCCTCATGCCCAGGACGGTGTGAAGAAGCACCTTTCTGAATGTAGCGATTGTCTTGAGAAATTTAAATTACTCAATTCCACTAATCAGCTTTTGTCAAAAGGGCTTGAATTGCCAAAAGACATTGACGTCAATCTTTGGGACGGCGTCAAAACTAGATTAGCAGTCGATTGTGAAATTATTGAATCTGAATTGTCTGCATTTATAGACCAAGAAGTAGACGGCTCACGTCATCTTGCTATCACAAATCATTTAATGGAATGCCGTCCTTGTCAGTCACAGTTTGAAAGAATGGCTTGTGTAGGCAGTTTGCTGCGTGAAAGTTACAAGCCGAAATTCGAGGATGACTTTGATCTTTGGCCTGGCATAAAGAGCAAAATGCAAGTGGTTCCTTTCACACCAAGAACCCAGGCTGCTCCTGCGCGCCTGCATATTAGCAGCCGCTCCAAAATTATTGCTACCGCTGCTGCTGTTTTCATGGCTTTCATGGGCACCGGTGCATATTGGCTATCCATGCCAGATGACGACACAGTTACACCACTGACGGCAGAAGGCTATTTGATTGAATCCTCTTTTGATAGTCCAGGTAATGCTGCAGAAGAGGTCATTTATGAACAATAAAAAGATAGGAGCGCTAACTTTAGCATTCTGTCTTGGTATCTCAAATATACAATTGACAAGCCTTCCAGCTTTTGCAGGAGACACGCAACAACCTTGCGGTCACTGCCGAATCGATTACACCAGACTCGACCTCACAGCCGATCAAAGTAATAAAATTCAGGCTCTTGATAGAGACTTTCAGGATAAATATCAACAAATAAAACCAGCCATCGTTGAGAACCAACAGAAAGTGAAAAGGCTTATGGCTTCACCACAATCTGATGCTACTGAAATTATGATGGTGCAACAAAAAATCGACGACTTGCAAGGCGAGTTGCGCAGATTTGCTGCTCAAATTTTGATCAAGAAAAAAGATTGTCTCAACCCGACTCAAAAAGAGCGACTTGAGCAAATGATCAAAGAAGAGCTAATTAAGCGCGGTCAAGACAAAGGTGGCGTGCAAGCCAATCCTGTTCCACAAAGATGGCAGAAACTCATTCGCGGAGTAGAAGGGATCTTCAATCCAGATAGTAAATGAGGCGCTTCCGGGGAAATAAAAAACGCGTTCTTGCCTACATAGGCTTAGAATCAGGCGCGCCGGATAGAGTGGCGTATTTGCAGCAAGCAGTGCAGATGCTCAAATTCATAAATCTAATCGAGCTTTTAGATTGTTCTAGCTTTTATGAAACCGAGCCCGAAGCTAATTCAGGTTCGAGCAAAGAAAAAAATATTTGGCCTCTAACTGCTGTAACTGCCATAGAAACTGCATTGTCTGGCGATGAATTGCTAGAAGTCATTCGCGATATCGAATCGCGTTTAAATAATGTAGATAAAGAAAACGGTCGCAAAGCGAAGTGCCAGAATATTTCGCTTGAATTATTGTTATTTGGAAACGAGACTCTGAGCACTTCTTACTTAACTATTCCGCATCCAAGTCTTGCCACGCGTGCATCAATTATTGTGCCCATGCTTGAATTGGCACCAGATACAATTCATCCGCAATTAGAAAAATCGCTTGCTCAAATTCATGCCGACTTACCATCCTTAGAACAAGTCCTATTATATGGAACGCGAAAATCGGAGACATCCGATGACTGACACTCTTAGATCTGGTGTTGATATTTGTTCGGTTGCCCGTATAAGAGATGTTTATCAGAAGTTCGGAGAAAAATTTTTACGTCGAATTTTGACTGACAAAGAAGCGGATTACGTCAAAAGTAGTAATCACCATCTAATTACAAGACTAGCAGCGCGTTTTGCTGCAAAAGAAGCGATGCTCAAAGTACTTGGCACTGGTATTGTTGGAGTGGGCTGGCGTGAAATAGAAGTAGGCAAAGCGCCATCTGGTGAGCCTTCTATTCTTTTGCACGGACGGGCTAAAACTCGTGCAGAAAGGCTTGGATTGAGCAAAATATCCATAAGTATGAGTCATGAAAAAGATTTCGCTGTGGCATTTATTGTGGCAATGTAATACTCTGCGCATAAATTTCAATTTGTGGGAATATCTTTTTCAATGAGCGAAAACGAAACTACCGAAAAGAAAGATGAGCAGACTGAGGCAAAAGCTGAGACCAAGGCTGAGCCAAAACCGGTCGGTGATGTCGCTTATCAAAATCAGGGTAGTACAGTCGATATTACGCCTGCAAGCGATTTCTCCATTCTGAAAGCTGAGACATCTGGCACCGTTGTTATGGGCTTGATGGCTATGATGGGCATCATCATGTTTTTGAGTTATCGATCTTTTCAATCTGACTACATGCTTTTATTTTGTGGATTGTTTGTTTTTCTGGGCGTTTACCCCAGTATCAATATAAAAGTGAAAAACGCTAACAGCAAAATCATTTTGGAAGTTAGTATCGCCTTTGCACTGTGCATGGGCGTTTTCATGCTGCTTAAATCGATGCAAATTCCAGAAGCCGAGCACAACAAGATACTGATTATTTTCGTCACTTTGCTTGGCATGCGTTATATCTTCTTTCCGGCTTACAACGTAGGCGTATCTGAAGATCAGAAAGCTTCCAATTAGTTTTAAATTCTAAATTTTAAAGAGGCGGTACTTCTTCATCGAGTGGACGTCCAATCGAAAGTGCCACCATTAAGCACTGATCAACGCGCTCCATCAGTTCCTGGGGAAACTGCCCAATCTTGCTTACAAGCAGTGTCTTTGGAATAGTGGCAATTACTGTGCAATCGATTACGCTATCGAGCCTCAGTCCACCAAGTTTGCCTTCTTCGCTATCCATTTTGATAACTACTTGAGTGGGCTCACGTGAGGCTCTTGTGGTGTTACTAGTTAGAGGGACGAGCAAAACATCGTCCAGTCGCAGATTATTTGAGTTGTTGGAAATAAGCACCGCAGGACGACGCTTGGTTTGGGTCGTTCCTTCATCGGTTGTGTAAGGAAACGAAACCAAGACAACATCGCCTTTTCTGTAGCTCAGTGCAGGTTTCGAGGTCATCGAAAGTTGAACCGCTTGTCTTGTTTTTGGTAGTAAGTGCGAACAGACTTAATTGTAGCAGTTTTTAGAGCCAAGCCAAAATGGGCGCCAAAGGCACCCTCGTAAAAAACTATCGGTTTTAGAGCCAATCTTCGTTCACGGGCTTAGATGTCGGCGTAAGCCTCTTCCATAGCCAAATCAGCTTTGATGCTGGAGCAAGACATTTGGACCGCTTCCTCTCTGCTGGCTAGTTGCCAACTTCTCCACACCTGGCGGGCGGCGTTCCAAAGACCTTCTCTAAACGAGATAGGTTCAGGTTGCTTATCTTCACTACGATAAGGATCAGGCATATTTGCTTGGACCTCATAAATTGACGGCAAGTCACAGATTAACCACTATAGTAATGTCCAAATTTTTAGTTTAAAGACACCCTACAATTCATACATACCCATCTGAAAGGAAGTTTATCCGCCTCTAATATTAAACATTTTTAATATTAGGGAACTTGCTCCCATTCATTCATTATTTTTCAAATCGGTCTGGGAAATTTTCTTTCAAGAAATCAATTGTTCGCTGAGTTCCACCGCCTGGAACAATAATCTCTTTGACCCCTTTACTGAGCAGTATTTGGCGATCCTCTTCGGGAATAACACCGCCACCAAAGACCAGAATGTCTTCAGCTCCAGCCTCTTTGAGCAATTGGACCACTCTTGGCAAAAGGGTCAAGTGCGCTCCAGACAGTATGCTCACACCTATGACGTCTACGTCTTCTTGAATGGCTGTCTCCACAATCTCTTCAGGCGAGCGGTGCAAGCCTGTGTAGACTACTTCGACGCCTGCATCGCGCAAGGCCCGGGCAATAACTTTGGCGCCGCGATCGTGCCCGTCTAGACCCGGTTTGCCGATTAGAACTCTAACTTTTTTGCGTGTCACTGTAGCTACCATTTCTATTACTATTTCTGTTTCTGTGTTGGAGTTGAAAATAAGCCGATAAAGCCCAAGTATAAAGCCTGAACCTCAATTTTTTATGGCTTTTGGCTTTTAGCAAGAATAATTTGAGCTAATTGACCGAAGTCCTTGAGGTCGTACTTGTTCAAAAAATATCGGCAATGCTTTGAAAAAAGGATAGTGAATTTGATAAATGAGGGCTGACTGAATTCTTTTACATCTTGCCATGGGATGCGAACCCGCCAGGCAAGCAGATGTAGAGTAATTGCATCTTTGTCTGTATCTACTTTGTTGGCTTCTAAAATCATCGGTCCAGCCATAAAAATATCGATCAGCAAAAGAAACATAAAGAAGAAAACTTCGCGCGCAGGGTGCAAAAGGCGGTGGTCCTGATAGCGCTCAGCAAAGCTTGCAACCATGGCCACGTTGAGCACAACTACCACGCCCACCCAAAAAATTCGCAAAATATGCTTCCATGTCGCTCGCTTAAAGCTATGATTTGCATCTATGTCGAAGCCTTCAGGCAGAGCGCCAAATTCTTTGCGCACTTTGGCTCCTTTAACGGGTTTATCCGTCTTGGCAGGTTCGACTATCGCCTCGATTTTTTTCTTTTTGCGCTGAGCCATTGTGCTTCCATGCTCGAAGTCAGGTGATTACTGTTTAAGTATAAAAACGGTCCTACAATATAGGATATAGGCAAATGGCAAAGATCAAACTATCAGACTATTTATTCAAGCGAATCCAAGAGTTGGGAGTCGATAAAACTTTCGGCATTCCAGGCGATTTTGTTCTGCCCCTTTATGCAGCCCAAGAGCGCATCGGTATGGAAACTGTGGTGCTTACCCATGAGCCGTCAATCGGCTTTGCTGCTGACGCTTATGGCAGACTGCGTGGACTGGGTGTGGCGCTTACCACTTATGGTGCTGGCGGTTTGAATATGATCAATCCAGTTGGTCTGGCCTATGCTGAAGAGTCGCCTTTGCTTGTAATAAGCGGCGCTCCCGAGACTAAGTTTCGCTCGAATAAACCGCAATTTCACCACTGTGTCAAAGATTTTCAGACTCAATTGCGTGTCTTTGAAGCTGTAACTGAATCGCAAGCAGTGCTCGATAATCCCGTTTTGGCTCAAGCAGAAATTGATCGAGTGCTTGAAACTACAGTCAAAAAATCGCGTCCTGGTTATATAGAAATACCGCGCGACATGGTTAATGCCGAAATCGAAATTCAAGATCGCGTCCCTGATACATTTGAAAATCAGGCACCAACAGAAGCCACTTATGCTGCAGTATCTGAAATTTTATCAAAACTCACACAAGCCAAGCAGCCTGTGCTGATGGCTGGTGCGCAGCTTCGTCGTTTCCATTTAATGGATAAAGTAATTTCTTTCTGCGAAGCGCTAAATATTCCTGTAGTTACTTCAATCCTTGGTAAAGCCTCTTTCCCTGAGACTCATCGCAATTTTATTGGCAACTATTTTGGTCAGTTCGGCAATCCTAAAGTAAAAGAATTTGTCGAATCGTCCGATTGTATTCTTTGTCTGGGAGCGGTTTTAACCGAAATGGAAACTGCCGGTTACACTGCCAAGCTTCCAGTCGAAAACCTAATTCAAGTTACTTATCAGGAAGTAAGCGTCGCGCACCATACTTATCAAGGACTCGATATCAAATTTGTTATCGAAGAATTAGTCAAACAAGCGGTCAAATCTAAATCTATCAAGTTTCAGATTCCCAAGATCGATCCTGAAGAATTGCCAGATCAAATGCCAGCAGACCCGCTCAAAGTAAGCCACATTATAAAATCTTTGAACTCGGTTTTGACCTCAGATTTTGGTGTCATATCCGATGTTGGTGACTGTTTGTATTCTGGGTTGAGCTTGAAGACAGATATTTTTATCGCTCCGGGCTACTATTCAAGCATGGGCTTTGGTACTCCCGCTGGTATCGGAGCGCAGTTCGCTAATCCCAAACGCCGCTCCATAATTCTTGTGGGCGATGGTGCTTTTCAAATGACCGGTATGGAAATTAGCACTGCCATCAAACATGGTATCAACCCAATCGTGGTGCTATTTAACAATTCAAGTTATGCCATGCTTAAATTCATCGACCAGCAGCGCGATTACTACAATTTAGCTCGTTGGGACTATGTCAAACTGACCGAAGCAATTGGTGGCAAAGCTGTGCGCGCCAATACTGGTGCTGAATTTACAGACGCACTATCGCAAGCGCTCAAGTCTGACAAACTATTTTTGATCGACGCCATTTTAGATAAAGACGATATTTCGCCAACACTAAAACGACTAACAGATCATTTCGGCAAGAAAGTCAGAGCCGCTTTAGCTCAGGCAAACTAATGAATAAAGCTAGAGCATTAATTGCTTTGGCGTTATGCTTTGCTGTTTCACCATGTTTTGCAAAAGATTCAGGCTGGATCGAAAGCGATCAGTCTAAATTTAATGCCGAACAAAAAGCTAAACAAGATGCAATTAAACACCAAGAGCTTCAGCGTCAGTTGCAATATCAAGAACATCTTAAACAGCAGCAGCAATTAAACCCACCTGGGATTTACCGACCAAACTATTCACCATATTTTGGACAGTACGCTCAGCCTCAGGTGCACGCCAATCAACAACAAGCGCAAATTAAACACGCTCAGCAACAAGCTCAACAACAAGCTCAACAAAATGCACAACCGCCTGTGCAACAAATGCAATTCGCTAATCATGAAAATTCTTCTCGAAAAAATTTCGCGCATAAAGCACTAGCTGCACCAAAGTCAGTTGCAGGTGCCATTGCTGGTGTCACTATTGGTGTGCCTGTGCATGTAACTAAAAGCATTTCGCAACACTCTAAATCGATGAAACAAAGCATGAATGAAGGACTCGATGTCGAAGAGAAAGAAATAGATCTGGCTGGACGCAGCATTTCGGCTATGTGCGCTTATCCTTATGGATTTTTCTCTGGCATGATTCATGGCACCATCAAAGGTGTCGGGCGCGGTATTTCAACTGGAAGCAAAAAACCTTTCAGCAAAGAGTCATTTAGCATAGGCGAACCTAAATAAGATTCAACTTGCCGCCATTGCCGGCACCGCCACCATGTGGTGCTGGTTTTGGATTGCTTTGGTATTGATTCGGGTTTTGACTCTGACTTTTAGCTACAATCCAGGGCGTGATTGCAGCCACCAAATAGTAGGTGCTTGCTACTAAGCAAATAACCATAAGCATTCCCGATGGCATAAATTTCTTTGTTTTCGCCATTCTAATAGCAAATACTGCCACCAGCAAATCTGATATTACAAAAGCACCAAGCTCGGCTGTAGTTGGCGCAACAAAAGAACCGACAAAACATAAAAAGAGCAAAATCGCACTTGTCACACCAGCTATGAAAGATGGTCTGCTCTTTGCTTTTACATAACCAATGATGCCACCAGCACCAAGCAAAACCGCATGTGATACCAAAGCAACTTGCACAATATAAACGGGACACAAATAATTAGCGACAAAATTTAGATCCACTCTCTCACTCCACTTTAAACTTGTAAATCATTCCTGGCGTCAACACAAATCCAAGCATGATAATTGGTGTTAGCACCACAAATGAGGCTCCGGCAACCATCATCAAAGTTGGATTATATGGAAGAAAAACTAGAATCATTCCCAACAGCGTGAACACAACTGGTATCAAAAATATTTTCAAACTAATGCCCCAGGTGAGTTTTATTTTGCTACCAGTTTTCACTTCAAACAAAACTGTGTTCGACTTGAGAAATGCATATTCGAGCCTGGCACTATGATGCCCCGGCTCGATACCAAATTCTTTTTGAAAGCAGCTAACTTCGCCTCTTTTGCGCTCGTCCAGAATCAGTGCAAATGTAGTGTTTTTCCCGGCAAATCCGCCAGGTTCAACTACAATTTTTGCTTCCATGTCCATGGCATTAGTATACGCCGAGCGATTAAGATCGGGATTTTGCAAGGGGCATTTTTCTCTTCGGGACAAAAGTAAGATCTGTGGACAGAACACCTTGCTATTGACAACCTCGGCTTGCATGAGGAGTGCATTTGTTGCTAGGTGTTGGACATAAGCAGAACATCCCGAAATGCTTATTGTTGACAACCTCGACTGAAAAGACAGGTCACTTTGTTGTGAGATTCTTGGATGAAAGCTTTTTTGAGCCAATAGCTTTCAATTTGATTCGTTTTAAAAGTAGTAAAGGGAGTCGTCACTCAATTATGAGCGACAGACTCCCTTAAGGAGGTTTGTACCAGAGGATTCCCTGATGTTACGACAATTACTGGTTGTTGTTAGAACCGTAAGGGTTGTAGCTTGGGGTCTGGGAAATTTGGGTTTCGGGTTGTGTGTAGGGATTTTGCACTACTTGCATTTGTGGTGCAGGTGTTGGTGCATAAATCGGTTGCACAGGAGCTTGCTCGATAGCTGGCTCGAAGCTTTGAATGGCTCCGTTTTCTGGGACAGCTTGACCTTGCTGATTCTGCCATGCATTCATGTTGAAGTTTTTGAATGTTTCTTCAATCAATCCGGATTTTTCTCTGAGCAAGTATTCGATATAGTCACCACGGCTCATTCTAGATGAAGCTACTTGCTCATCGAGAAGTCTGTGTGCCATTGGGGTGACACAAACGGCAGTGGTGGTACCACGGTTCTTGCCGAAGAAGAACGACTTGGCGCCGCCTTTGGGTCCAGTTTGCTTCAATACTACTGGTAATCTCAACGGGGGCATGCCTGCGCGTTCACGGATAAGCATTTCGACATAGTCGCCGTTTGAGACGCCTGCAGCGGATGCTTGTTCTTTGAGCAGTTGTCTGCCCAGAGCGGTCAGGTTAAAAGAAACCGAACCTGATTCCTTGCCTGGGAAGCGCGACCTTCTGGGCGAGGAAGTTTTGACTTGGGTGTTATTTTGGACCGTTGTGTTCATTAGCTAATCGGCGAAAAAAACCAGAATACATATTCACTGATCTCGGTTCGCCATCCCTCCTTTTCTATAAAAACACGAATCCTACTGGTATCGTTCATATTTCAAACTAGTGACGCGGCGTTGCCGGCGCACTTTGTACAAGATCATTGAAGTAGCTTTTGACACTTCGACAATGAGGTAAGAAAAGTTGTCCTGTTTCGATCCTTAACGGCGTCACATTTTATTGCTAAACCGTTTTTTCTGGATGGGACATGACCGCTTTCCAAGACCTTGATTATAGACTAACCGAGATCAATTTTGATGGAAGTCATGTATTACTATAATCTCATCCAACCCGCTTTGACAGCTCTCAGCAACACAACTCTTAAAGTGGTGGCATCTGCGTAAACGAGCCAATGACAAGGGAATTAAAGATATATGCGATGAAGGTCCCGAAGATAGCTCCGACCAAAACTTCAAATGGTGTGTGGCCTAGAAATTCTTTAACCTTTTCTCCACTCAAATGCGGGTGCTCAGAAAAGAGTTCAGTCATCATTTCATTGAGCACTTTAGCTTGCAGCCCAACGTGTCTTCTGACCCCTGCAGCGTCGTACATAACAATCATGGCAAGACACAAAGCAATGGCAAATGGAACAGTGTTGAAGCCGACAATAAGCCCCACAGAAACTGCCATGCCCATCGTGCAGCAAGAGTGACTCGATGGCATGCCACCAGTCTTTGCCATCATGCGCAAATCGAATTGTCCGGTGCGAATGAATTTAGAAACGATTTTGACAAACTGAGCAAGCAAGCTACAAAGCAAAGTGACGACTATCACTTGCCAACCTCGACCGTTGCCGTCCACGGTACTAACTGCTTGCGTGGCGCCGTTGGCATCAGCAAAAGATAAAAGTGAAATCAGTGAATCAAAACTCATTTTAGTGGCTTCTAGTAATTGCAAAACTAAGTAATTCAAACAAAACAGGCAAGGGAGCGAATTTCAAATTGTGGTCTTTGAGTAAATTCTCGCCTTGCTCCATCAGTTGAGACAATTTGGCTCTTGCTCCATCTTCGCCGAAAATGCTCACCCAGGTAACTTTATCACTGGCAGCGTCTTTTCCAGGTGTCTTGCCTATAACTTCAACGCTTCCATTTATATCTAATAGATCGTCTGCAATTTGAAACGCTAACCCAAGCACGAATCCAAATTGACAAAGTCCCTCTAATTGCTCTTTTGTAGCGCTTGCGCGGCCGTCTTTGGTTGCAAGTCTTGCCCCTGACCACAAACTAAATGCAATCAGCGCACCCGTTTTTTCATCATGTATTCTCTTGACATCCTGGTCTTTCAATAAATCGAAAACCTGACCGCCAACCATTCCTGGAGCACCTGCTGCAATCGACAATTCTTTTATAACTTCAAGCACGCCATCTCTAGAAACAGATTCAGGCGTTCCTTCTATTATGTTTTCGATAGCGCGCAATATGAGTGCATCGCCTGCAAGTAGTGCCATCGCTTCGCCAAACACTACATGATTTGTTGCTTGTCCCCGACGCATGTCGTCATTATCTAGACAGGGTAAATCATCATGAATCAAAGACATTGCGTGAATCATTTCTATTGAGCATGCAAGCGCGCTTACTTGCTTGAAAATATTTTGATCCAGCAAATTAAAATCTGTCTTCTCGCCTGTAGCCTCACTATTTATATGTAAAACAGTTTCGCAAGCTGCAATGCATAAAAGTGCGCGCATGCGCTTACCTTTGGACATAAGCGAATAACGCATACTTTCTGCCAAAACTTTGGGCACACGCTCATCGCGCTCCCAATTAGTCAAAATGGCTTCCAAAGCGCATTCAACTGCTTCGCGCCTTTGCTTTGTATAAACTTGCATGTCTAAAGAATGAGTGGTCGTCATCATTTTTTGAAGAACCCAGAAAAAGATTTATATAGATTAAGACCTTGCATGCCCCATTTGATCATGTTGGCGTCTTTCTTCAAGAGCATCTGTGCCACTGGCAAAAGCGTTTTAACAATGGTGGCAAATCCCTGGGCTTCATCTTGATTAATTGTCGTTGCAGTTTTGATTTTATGTCTGATTTCTTGCAGCTCTTGCCTGTAATAAGGAAACATGACGCGTGCCATGTCGCGCCCAAGTTCTGCGTTTTCTTCTAATTCTAAAAGCAAATGCTTCAGTCTGAAGTAGTACATGCCTAGTCCAAGAAGTACAAGGGTTGAGGCAATACAGATATAAAGCGCGATTATTTTTATTGAATCAATCCACACAAGACCATTTGCTGCTTGTGGGGCAGATAGCTCGATGTAGATGCGATAAGCAATAGGAATGGCAAGCAAGAAAAGAAACATGACAAAGCAATTTAAGGCAAACTTTGCTTTTTGAATAAGCTTGTCGCGATTAACGGCTTGAAAAGCCTGTGCAAGCGGACCGAACACCTCTGGATGCTCGCTCACTAAAAATAATTCTTGCTTTGATTCTGGTTCCATTTTTATTTGATCAGGTCGCGTCCTATGAGCATACGCTGAATTTGATTGGTGCCTTCATAAATTTGTCCTGCTTTAGCATCGCGGAAAATGCGCTCCAGAAGCAGCTCTGGCGCAAGTCCTTGCATACCCAAAATAGACATTGCTTCAGTAGAAACTTTCATCGCAGCATCAGTGGCTGTGATTTTTGCCATTGCAGCAAGCGTGACATCGGCAGCACCTCTATCCACTGTTGATGCGGCTTGATAAGTTAATACTCGCGCCGCTTCTACTTGAATTGCAAGCTCGCCAATTTGGGTTGCAATCTGATCGAAATTAATATCGCTTCGACCCTTGAGCCCCCTCAAAAGGGCATCAAGAGCGCCTTGCGCCCAGCCAGTTGCTTGCGCTGCAATAGTTACTCGACCCTTGGCTAAACTGGATAAAGCGACTTTGCGTCCCTGTCCAGGCGCTCCAAGTACGTTATATGCAGGCACGCGACAATCGGCAAAAACCAATTCGCAAGTAGAATATCCGCGCATGCCCAGCATGTCGAATTTTTGCCCGATTTCAAAACCAGGATAATCGCGCTCGACAATAAATGCAGTTATGGTCTGGTCTTTCTTACCATCTGCTTTGCCGTCTTTTGCTTCTGGAAAAGGCACATGCGGCTCGCCCGAGATTTTTGCCATAACGATAAATATATCGGCAGAGGCACCACTGGTGATGAAAGTCTTGGTGCCGTTTAGCACATACTCGTTTGATGCCGCATCATAATGTGCCTGAGTCTGCAGGGCTGCAGTGTCAGAACCAGCATTTGGTTCGGTCAAACCAAAGGCTGCCAAGTACTTTCCGCTTGAGCAGTGGGTCAAATATTTTTCTTTTTGCTCCTGGGTCCCAAATCTGTAAATGGGCTCCTGGCACAAAATGTGCACCCCAACCGAACTCATGACTGGTACGCAGCGTCTGGCAAATTCTTCGTTTACCAGGCAAAAGCTTGTGTAGTCGCCGCCCCTGCCGCCAAAATCTTTTATAAAAGGCAGGGCGCCAAACCCGACTTGACATGCCTTTTCAAAAAGGTCACGCCTGAACTCGTTTTTCTTGTCGCTTGCAATCGTTTCTTCAATAGTGATGTTGTCAGCAAACTCTCTGGCCAGTTTGAGCCAGGTCAATTGTTCTTGACTGTACAGACCTAAGGAAGTAATGTCAGTGCCAGATTGCACCATTAATTGCGCCTCAACCATTGCTTAAAAACCCTGTAACGACTTTCGCCGAACTAATAACTAGACACTAAATAATATCAGTGAATACCTCATCTGAGACTCTTGCCTTAGTAAAACCTTCTCTTTTGAAAAAAGGAGACAAAATAGCAATTGCTGCTCCCTCCTCACCTAGTTTTGAAGAGGGCAAGCTCGAATTTGCTTTGAAGCGCTTTTCTGAACTTGGTTTAGTACCCGTTTTGGGCGAACATTTATTCGATTCTCTTGGTGACTTAGCTGGTTGCGACAAAGACCGAGCCTCTGATTTGAATAAGTTTTTCGCCGACAAAAACATAAAAGCAATTTTTGCCATTCGTGGTGGCAACGGCAGTGCACGATTACTGCCGATGCTTGATTGGGAGCTAATTAAAGCCAATCCCAAAATAATCATTGGCTACAGCGATATCACTGCACTTCTTTTGGCTATTCATCAAGAAACGGGACTTGTCACATTTCACGGACCAACTGCAAGTTCCTTTTTTGAAAGCCCCTACACATACGAATATTTTTTAAAAGCACTGATGCAAAAAGAGCCAATTGGCGAAATTGGCGATCCCAAAGAAAAAGAATGGGCACCTGACTATCCACCAAGCCGCATGATTCTGACTGGAGGGCAAGCAGTTGGTGCTTTGACTGGCGGCTGTCTCACCCTTATTAAACAACTTATGGGAACAAGATACGAAATTGATACCAGAAACAAGATTTTATTCATCGAAGATGTAAGTGAAGAACCGCACAGCATTGACAGAATGATTACGCAATTAGATCTTGCTGGAAAATTCGATCACATAAAAGGTCTTATTATTGGCGAATGCGTCGGCTGCAAACCAGGCGCAAGTAAGCGCGAGCGCATGACGCTCAACATGAGTATCGAGAGCATATTTAAAAATCGATTTTCCAATTTCCATGCTCCAGTTGTATACGGCATGAGACTTGGTCATTCAAGCGAAAAAATGACTTTGCCCCTTGGTGTTAAAGCGCGTCTGGTCGCCAATCAATCTAGCAAGTCATCAAAAGTGTCGCTTTCTATTTTGGAGGCAGCCGTTTCGCCATGAGCATAAAACCGCAAGCTCTAAAAAAAGGTGATCGCATTGCACTTGTAAGTCCCGCTTCTCGTCCAGAGAGCACTCAAGTGCTTGCGCGTGCTTTTGCCGTTGTCGAAAAAATGGGCTTTAAACCCGTTATTGCAAAACACGCCCTTGCAATAAATGGTTATTTAGCCGGAACGAACGAAGAGCGCGCCCAAGATATCATGGATGCATTTTGCGACGATTCTATTGCGGGCATATTTTGTCTTGAAGGCGGATTTGGCAGCATCAAAACTCTGTCGCTTTTGGACTTTGGAAAAATCAAAAAGCATCCCAAAATTTTTATGGGGTCACACGAAAACACCTGCTTGCTTACTGCCTTACATCATCAATCTAGCCTGGTCGTCTTTCACGGACCAAATATTTGTTGTGTCGATAAAGTCGAATCTATTGCCGAAATCAAATCGACTCTTTGTTCTGCGAACATTTTGCCCCCAGTCACGCCAAGCATAAATTCTTTTCCTGCTGGTTTTCATCACACTGCATTTGGCGGCAATGCTCAAGGCACTTTACTTGGTGGCAACTTGAATGCCCTTGCCTCTTTGATGGGAACCAAATATAGTGCCCATTTTACTAACAAAATAGTCTTCTTTTGTGAGCGCAACGAGCGCAACGACATAATGGAGCGCTGGCTTACTAGCTTGCATCTGGCTGGTTATCTAAAAAGAATTGCCGGAATCGCATTTGGTGAATTTCCAGACTGCGGGACCAAAGATTCTTTATCGATGAAAAGTTATCAGGATATATTTAGCGAGCGAATGGTCGAACACAAAATTCCGTCCACTTTTAACATGCCAATTGGTGACTCATCTTTGTGTCGAGTCATGCCCATTGGAATCAAAGCCAAGCTCGATGCCACAAATGGCAAGATTGAATTTACAGAGTCGGCTCTTGGCTGATAGAAGAATTAGTTGACTTAATCAACTAATTTACTTGATTAAGTCAACTAATTCAGGTTTGCAAAAAGGCAGGTCATAACAGGTGTTAGAAAAGCTACCTGCTTAAGATTAACTCGCGTCTGCGTCCAGAATATCGTCTTCTAATCTACTTCGATCTGCGTTCTTAATACTTGTCACCGCAATTGGTATCGCCTGCAAAATATCAGACGCAAGCAGTCCGGCATCGCCTAACTGTTCGCTCAATAAATCGCCTGCACGTCCATGAATATAAACGCCAAGAATGGCTGCTTGCATTGGGTCTACTTTTTGAGCAAGCAATCCGCCGATGATACCAGCCAAAACATCTCCAGCCCCAGCCGTTGCCATGCCTGGGTTGCCTGTGGGATTGATAAATACTTCTTCGTTCCAATTAGCAATAACTGTCATGGCGCCTTTCAACACAACAACAGCATTGAATTTTTTAGCAGCATCAATTGCAGCTTTTATTCTGTCTTTTTGAATATCTTCAGTCGAGCAATTAAGTAATCTCGACAATTCTTTTGGATGCGGGGTCAAAACAAATTCGCCTGTGTCAGGCAGACAAGTTCCGCCTTTCAATGCCAGTGCGTTTAGTGCATCGGCATCAACCACGCAAGGACAATTAATTTCAGAGAGCAATTGACAGACCGCATCAACAGTTTCAGGATCGCAAGAAAGCCCAGGTCCCACGATTGCGGCTTGAACATGGTCGAGTTGTTTTTTCATTTTCTTTACTGCTTCTAAATTCAAGCTGCCTGAAGCAGTCTCAGGCATAGGCTTGCAAATAAGCTCTTGTATAGAAATCTGTTGCGATACCGATTTTGGTGCCGCTAAATAAACCAGTCCCGCACCAGTGCGCATGGCACTTAGTCCTGCAAGGGTTGCAGCCCCTGACATACCTTCGCTTCCAGCAACACACAATACATGACCAAAAGATCCTTTGTGCGCATCGGCTGGTCTTATGGGCAACATTTCTCGAACTAGCTCTATAGTAGATAGATTGATATCGGGCAAGTTGTCTGGAATTTCTGGCAGACCTATATCAACTATAGAAATATGACCTTTATGATTTGTGCCGGGATAACACAAAAGACCCGGCTTTAAATATCCAAAAGTGACTGTTTCATCAGCACGAATTGCAGCACCATTTATTTGACCGGTGTCTGAATTAATTCCAGATGGAACATCTATCGAAATAACGCGCTTGCCGCTGCGATTTACTGCTTCAATGACACGGCGATGAACGCCTTCGACATCGCGTGTAAGTCCAGTACCAAATATGGCATCAATCACAAGTGTGGTATCAAAAAAGATTTGATCAATAACTGGATCAGACAAGATTGCACCAGACTCGCCATCTTGCAAGCGATGCTCTGATAGCATAGAAGCAGGATCGATAACACGCATCGGCACATTCATTTTAGTAAGAATGTCTTTGTTGACTTGTCCTTCTTGTGTGGCCATGCGCAATTCGACAATCTGATCTGACTCTGCTAATGCTTGGCCACCCTTAGAACTGGTTTTAATCGAGAGTTGCTCGCCTTCAGTTTTCGGGTCGATTAAGCAAACACTTACAGGCACTCCCCAAAGTGTGAGATAGCGTGCCACCACCAATCCATCGCCACCGTTGTTGCCGGTGCCAGCCAGAACCAGAACGTCGCCTGGACTTTCGGTCCACTTTTTGAGCGCACGCATGGCTGCCCCGCGGCCGGCAATTTCCATCAGAACCTGACCCCATGGGGAATCAAAGGCTTCTATCCATTCTTTTTCCAAGGAGCGCATCTGCTTGCTAGTTGGAATACGCATAAATGTGACCCTTGGGCCTCCGCAAAAAAACGACAAAAGCTAATTTTATTACGATCTATATATATTGAATGAAATGCGCTTTAGGATAAAGCCTATTTAAGTCCTTATACAACGGGCAAAATGACCCGGCGCTTTTTCCTCTAAAGGAGGGAAACCCTTGAGACAATCGTCGATTACAAGCGGACAACGCTCGGCAAATCGACAGGCATCGGGTAGATGAATTAGATTTGGCGGCTGCCCTTCGATGGGTTTTAATTTATCCGGCTTACCCACAATGTCCGCGTTGCCATGCATCTTTTTGGAT
>CAZSHS010000020.1:35166-39405 GCA_964606665.1 uncultured Candidatus Obscuribacterales bacterium
ATAAGTCCCTGAGTATACGGATGCTTGGGGTCTTTGAATAAATTGCCTACCGACGCCGATTCTACTATGGAGCCTGCGTACATCACTGCTACTTTGTGACACATCTCTGCTACGACGCCCAAATCATGAGTGATTAGCATGATGGCAGTGGCTTCTTCTTTTTGAATAGACCTGAGTAAATCTAGAATCTGGGCTTGAACTGTCACATCTAAAGCCGTAGTCGGTTCGTCGGCAATAAGTAATTGAGGCTTGCACGATAGTGCCATCGCGATCATCACGCGCTGGCGCATGCCGCCCGAGAACTGGTGAGGATAATCATCAATGCGCTTGTAAGACTGTGGAATTTTGACCTGGTCTAATACTTCTATTGCGCGCTTGCGCGCCTCTCGTTTATCCACTTTTTGATGCAGAACAATGGTCTCGACTATTTGCGATCCAATTGTATAGACCGGATTAAGCGACATCATCGGGTCTTGCGGGATGTAAGAAATTTTTCTGCCGCGTATTTTTTGCAAGTCACGCTCAGACATTCTGGTCAGGTCTTGTCCGTCGAAAATAATTTCACCACTGGCGATGCGTCCAGGTGGTGGCACAAGTCCAAGAACCGACAAAGATGTGATAGATTTGCCGCAACCAGACTCACCTACGACACCTAAAACTTCAGATTTATTGATAGTGAGACTGACACCGTTTACGGCTTGAACAGTACCTTCTTCGGTGTGAAAGACTGTATTTAAATTTCTAATTTCAAGCAGTGGTGTCATGGCGCGTTAGTAAATCTGAAGCCAGAACTTCAGTATGACCTGAATTACCGCAATTACAGAAAGCACAAGAATAATGGTATTTCGCTCAAGCTTGTGAATAATCTGCATGCCGAGTAACTGCAAATAAACACCATATGCAGTAGAGGCAAGAAAAGTGACTACACCAAGGGGACCCAGTTGAATACCGGAAATTAACAAGACAGCCTGGCTGTATGCGATTACTACGAAGTTTTTGCCAAAGGGCTTGGGACTGCCAAACTGCATAAAGAGCCACCAAGAAAAGAATGCAGTTAAATAAGTCGATATCAAATAAGTAAATAAATGCGTGAGCGTAAAGAACAAATTTAAATTAGTGATACCAGAAAGCAAGCTTGCAATTACTATCACTCCAAGCAAAAAGAATCTGGCGTCTTCGGGACTGCCGTGCTCGACCATGCTCGCGAAGAACTCTTTGGGCTTGAGCATCACTTCTTGCGCCTGGTGAATGATGAATTTGACCGCCCCCTGATTCTCAGGGGTGTTTATCTTACCCACCTGATCCATCATGCGCTCAGTGACGCTTTTCTTGGCTTCGTCTTTTTCGTCAGGCACTAATTAACTTCGATACCTTTAGCCTTGAGCACTTCTTTGATTTTGGGCATCGCTTCTTCAGCAGCTTTCTCACCGTTTGCAACACCGCGTTTTGCATCGTGAGCATCTGTGGACAACAAGCCGATTCCGTCTGTGTCTGGGTGAATGACTACATCTGCTTTTTCAGCCAATCTCTGGTCCATATTGTGCAACTGGAGGGTGACCATACGCTTGGATACGCTTCCCATTTTGCGGAAATAGTCGAGGTCAACTGGTGGGTAGCGCTCGTCGATATTTACTGCAATAACTATATCGGCACCAAGCTTGCGAGCTTGATCAACAGGCAAGTTTTCAGCCGCAGCTCCGTCGCAATAAATATTCTTGCCGATTTGCACCGGTTTTCTAAGTCCAGGCACTGCCGAGCTTGCTTGCATTGCATATGCCACGTTGCCCGATGTTAGAGCGTGCACTCTGCCATAAATTAAATCGACTACAACGGCTGCCAGTTTGATTTTGCAATCTTCAATGTTTTTGTTGTCGTCAGGCAAATGTGTTTCGAGGAATTTTCTAAATTTGTTTCCGTAGTACAAGCCATCATATGGGTGACGACCAAACACTCTAGGTAGCACCATCACTGGTGAGGCTACTACGCGTACACCAAGTGGCACTGTCATAAAATGCTTCATCAAAGATGTGTCTAGGAACATTTTCTCAATGTCTTCAATAGGCACTCCAGCACAAACAAAACCACCGACAATAGAACCAATACTGGTGCCAACTACCATGTCGAAATAGATATTGTTTTTCTTCAGTACTTTCAAAACGCCAACATGAGCAGAACCACGTCCGCCACCACCACCAAGCACAAGTGCCACCACAGGCTTTCTGTCTGTGAGCTTAGACTGATAAGCGGGAGCAATGGTGTTGCCCTCTTTGTCTTCTGAAAAGCCTGGCATTGTTCTGCCTTCATCCAAGACATCGAAACCAGCTTCCTGGTCATCCTCTTCTTCTTTTTTAAGACCTGGATCGGCAGCCTTCTCTTCAGCAGAAGGCATGGTGTTTTCGACGTTTTTATTTACTTTGTCAGCTTCGTCTAAAAGTTTTTTGCGACGCTCTTTGCGCGGCTTAGATGTTTTGTCTACTTCCTTTGAAGCATCGCCATTATCTATGGTGGCGGTGTGTCCTGGCAGCACTGTGCTGCTCAAAAGTACTAGTAACAGAAAAAGAAATAGGGGATACCAAAATTCCCGCGCTTTTGAAATCATCTAAATTTGAGTCCTCACGCTAATTACGCATGATAAGCATATTGATGAATAACGCCCCTTACATTAGCAATCTTATAGTTGGTATATGTACTTATAATGGTGGCACTATCTAAAAGATTCATTTGCGCACTTGCCAACGCTAAAGTAATTATGCATAATGAATTTGTCCTTACTAGAGCGGAGTCCATCGTGGTTCTATCTTTTCTCCAAACTGCCACCAGAGGGCAGCGGACGCCGGACACTACTGACAACGAATTCGAACCCAAAACATCTCTTGACTCGCAAGAGATTAGTAGGATATCACCCGGCGCGCTTGCCAAGGGATATCAGCAGCTTTTAAAAAATGGATCACTTGCCGGTCGTCGCTCCTCGCGAGATTTTCGTCGCGAAGCACCACCCAAGTCACCAAACAGATTACGTCAAGTTTCGCGCTTGCGTCGCAAAGAAAAGCTTCTTGTATGGCGCGATATCTGGAACGATATGGTGCGCACAGTAAGCACATTGCTTGCACAATGCACTCTTGTAAAAATAGACCAGGGCGAAGATCCCGCAGCATGTGCTGTTCGTCGATTCAAAAAACAAGACGAAGATAGAAGTAAAAATAGATTCAAAAAATCGGCTTAGTCGACTTGGGTTGTCTCACCAATTGTGGCTCTCCCGTCACCTAAATATTGGTAACTCTTCTTACGCCGATTTTGGTGTGTCTTTTTTGCGCACCTAAATTAGTTGATTTAATCAACTAATTTATTTGATTAAGTCAACTAATCCTGCCGAGCCTTTTTTCAGTTTCAGTTTGTTGTGAGATTTTCGATTAATGCTCATGATCGCAGCATTTGATCAAGCTGCGATTACGCCAGTGCGTTGCCACCAGAATCAAGTTGCCCACCACAAGTAGTGGCATCTCATAGGCATGTCCAAGCGTATGTTCGGCAAAGAATGCACCAAACACGACAAGTAACATGCCAACGATCATCGCTGAAAGAATGCCTGGTCGTTTATGTTTTAGATATGCAGGAAATATTGCCACTAGTGCAAATCCGATTATAAAAAAAGCCAGCACCCAGTGCGCTTCTTCAGTATCTAGAAAAGAAAGCCCCATAAATGGTAGTAGCGCCAGAATAAATGGCATCGCCATGCAATGAATTAGACAAATAACCGATGCGGCAATACCAAGATTGTCGAGTGACGGAATCAGTTTTTGCAGCGATTTGTTTGCAGCCATTTTTGCTTAATTAACTAACCAACCAACCAACCAACTAACTAACTAACTAACTAACTAACTAACTAACTATTTGACTATCTGGCATTTTTGACACGTGCCAAATATCTCTAGTATATGCCCTTTGACCATAAAGCCATATTTGGAGCGTATACCATCCTCCAATTCTTCAACCAGACAACTATCCAGATGCACGCTGGCACGACAACCGTCGCAAACCAGGTGGTGGTGATGCTCACCGGGCTTGACCATTTCGTAGCGCCGCTCGCCGTCGCCCAAATCGACCGCCTGTACGAGCCCCTGGCTCACAAGCGATTCAAGTGACCGGTAAACAGTAGTCAAACCAGGCGCTGTGGCGTCATCGCCCCGCATCTGCCCGAAAATATCCTGAGCGCTCGCCAACTGGATGGCTTTCTTGAAC
>CAZSHS010000020.1:39415-62242 GCA_964606665.1 uncultured Candidatus Obscuribacterales bacterium
CTCGCCAACTGGTGCTGCTCTTTGAGCACCTCTAGCACTTTTTGACAGCCCTTGGTTAATTTAGCCATATTTCTAGAATAACAGCCTATCACAAATGAATCATATAAAATGATGGCTCACTTCAAAACAGATATTAACACATGACATTGGGCGCATTAAGCACAGGCAAACGCATTTTCTGGATTAGCTTTATTCTCTTATTTGGGGAAATAATGGCGGTCCGCTGGCTTGGTATCGAGATTTTTGCCATTCGTGCCTTTCCAAATTTAATAATAATGGCTGTGCTTGTGGCAAGTTCTGCTGGTCTTGCCAGTGCCGGGCGCAAAGAATTTAGCTCCAAAAGCATTCCTCTTATATGTGTCGCCGTTTGCACCCTTGTTTTGCCAGTCGTTTTTGCCGTCAATCTCAATTTCCACCATCTAAGCTTAAAGCTCGACCGCTCTGGACCAGACTTTGCCATGGCTTTAGGTGTAGTTAGCGCCGCCATTATCTGTTTGTACTATCTATTTACACATCTAGGCAGAGCGCTTGGACGCGAGTTCGACAAGTTGCCGCCGCTCAAAGCCTATTCCATAAATTTACTTGGCTCTGTCATTGGCGTTTTGTCTTTTGCGCTGATTTCGTTCTTTTCAGTTCCGCCATTCATCTGGGTTTTGATGCTTGGTTTGGCTTGCGCTTATGCGTTTGCCAGTCGTGTCGCCATTGGTTTAACTGCTGTGCTTGCCGCCTGCACATTTATGATCACTCATACAAGTTATTGGTCGCCTTATTCCAAACTAGACGTGGTGCCGATTGCAACAGACCAGCAAAAATTCTTTGGCACAGACAATTATGTTTTAAACTCGAACAATCACTATTTTCACTTTGCCACCAAAGTGCTTGAGCCTGATAAAGAGAAAGAACTCGCCGAGTTAACCAATCCAAGTGCTCAGCAAAAAATCCTCAAAGAATATTACCGATGGCTCAAAATTCCGTTTGAAACTTGTCCGCGTCACGACAGTGTTTTGGTGCTTGGTGCAGGCTCTGGTAACGACGTTGCCTTTGCTTTGAAGTCTGGTGCAAAGTCTGTGCATGCAGTCGAGATTGATCCAATTATCTGCACTTTTGGATCAAAGCTCCATCCAAATAAGCCTTATTTAGATCCACGTGTGCATTTGCATAATGAAGATGCACGCTCGTTTTTGCGCTACTCAAAAGAAAAGTTTGATCTAATCGAATTTGCCTATCTAGATCCTGGCAGCACTCTAAATAGCGGCTCTTTTTTGCGTGTAGACAATTATGTTTATACCAAAGAAGCGATGGAATCTGCCCTTCGACACCTAAACGAAAACGGCGTGGTCTGTCTTACTTTTGCAACCGGCGCTCAAAGTGGTGTCACTCATCGCTTGTATAAAACAGTCGAAGCAGCCTGGGGACAAAAGCCCATTTGCTATGTCGATAAAGACTGGGACAGTGTCATGTTCCTCTTTGGTCCTGGCTCTAAGACGATTAATCTGCCCGATTCTTATATGGGTCTGCGCAAATTTCCTTCAACTCCTGACGAATTAAAAGACACCGCCCCCAGTACCGATAACTGGCCTTTCTTGTACTTACAAATTGAGTCAGCAGGGATATTTCTCTATATCGGCGTTCTGCTCATGGCGGTCATCTTCCCGGGTATTCTGCTTGCACTTGCCGGTCGCAGCAAAGGCGGTCCTATCTCTGGAATGGAGTGGGGCAACATGTTTTTCCTTGGTCAAGCATTCATGCTTGTCGAGACTAAATCTATTACCGAATTGTCTTTGTTGTTTGGCGCAACCTGGTTTGTTTCAAGCATTGTAATTCTGATTGTCTTGTTGCTTGCATATATCGCCACTGTGATTGTGTCGCGCTACCCCCAGAAGAACGTGCATCTTTTGTACGGGCTTCTAGTTGTAGCTGTGATTGTTCAGTACATGTTTAACATCCCGGCGGACACAGACATGAGTCCTGCTATGGTTGCGACCATTTCTGCGCTGATTAACTGCCTTCCAATATTTTTTGGCAGCATGATCTTCTCTACTTGTTTCTCGCGCGCCAAGAGCCCCGCCAATTATTTGTCGGCTAATTTGCTAGGTGTTTCTATCGGCGGCTTGGTCGAGAATCTATGCGTGGTCATGGGTCTCAAGAATCTCACTCTTGTGGCCGGCGCTTTGTATGGATTGTCTTATCTCTGCGCTCTGGGCATGTTTGGGCGCGGTGACAACGCGGCTTCTGATTCAGAAATGACGCCAAAATCTAACGAAACTTAGCTTGTGGGCTATTGCTGTTCACCCGGATCCCGGGCCCCGGGGCCCGGGATCCGGGACAAAATAATAAACAGGAGCACTGTTTGTTGTTAGATTTTCGGCGTTTCGGTAGCAAAGCTCCTTATTGTATAATTCACCCTTTGACGTTTGCAAAGAGGCTCGCTCATGCGTTTTGGTCCCATATCACTTGTTCGTTCAGCTAGCATCGACAAGATGAAAGAAACCCAGGATTTTCTCTCAGAGCAAAACGCCAAGTTGTCTGTGGAGCTTGGCTCGGGATCGACACTGCATTCGTTTATGCACTATCCCTGGACCGCCAAGACCGCTCCGCAAGCAATACTTAGTCCAGACACAGACCAGAAGCGCATCAAAGAAGCGTGTATAAGAATTGCAGACGCTTACGCGCAGTGCAAAAAAGAATCGGATGAGACAAATAAAGACGTCGGTCATTCGATGTGGAACGAAGTGCGCTCGCGCCACCAGGAATTTATTCAGGCGCTCGAAAACAAGAATGTAGATGTCTTGTGTCAGTTATTGCCAGGTTTTTTGCAGAGCGAATTAGTCTGGGGCTTGGGCAAATACGATTTAAAACTGGTCGACGACATGCGTGCCGTCCATGAAAAAAGTCATGTTCAATTGCGCATCACAGACGCGCTTATGAGTTTGGCACAAAGTATTGGTGCTCATCCAGTTGGCTCGGTCGAGCAGCAAGGCAGCAAAGTGACCATGAGTGTCTTAGACACTGACATAGAAAAATTATTTACAGAAGTCGAAAAGAAATTGGGCTTCTCTGCTGCAGCACCAGAGGTGGCGGCAAATTATGGATGTCGGATTAACAATAAATTTGTCACCATCGATAGTATTTTGCACTCTTACTCCATACATAGATTACAGCAGCTAGGTGCCATTAGCGCTAGTAACATTGTCGAGATCGGTGGCGGTTATGGATGTATGGCACATCTGGCGCACAGAGCCGGTCTCAAGAAATATTCGATTATAGATCTGCCCTGGGTCAATGCCCTTCAAGCATACTACTTGCTTATGAGCTTAGACGCATCAGATGTTGTACTTCATGGCGAACCAAAAAAAGATTCAGGCGTGCATATTTATCCTTACTGGCATTTCGAAAAAATAGAATCTAATTCTGTCGATTATTTCTTCAACATGGACTCGATGCCAGAAATGGCTTACGAAGCCTGTCGCGGCTATCTAGATGGATTAAGATCGAGATTGAAAAAAACAAGCGGAATGTTCTTGTCTATAAATCAAGAAGCGCAGGCACCAAATGCGGCGGCAAAGCAAAATAATGTGCCAATGATCATAGAAGAGCTTGGCGGTTATAAGAAACTATCGCGTCATCTATATTGGATGCGTCAGGGATTCGTGGAAGAAACTTATGTCGTGAACAAGAAATAATGTCAGACAAAGATAAGTCAGAAAAAATTGAATTAAAAGCACTTGAACCCATTATGGACGAGACTGTAATCACTGACTCGCCAATAGCAAATCCGACTGATCAAAAAACCTGGAATAAAATTCAAGAGGTTCATCAATTAAAAGAAGGCGATTCGGCAACACACCTTGCCTTGCCGCCAGGAGATTTGCAAAAGCTTCAGGCTGAAGGAAAAGCTGAAAAGTTCGAAATTATTGGGCTGGAACCGGCGAAACCTGTCAAGCAATCTGAAGCTCTTTTGGATACTCTAGTTGTGGATGGCAAATTACCCGAAGAATTTTTGGACCAAGTGAAACAGGGACTAAGACAAATTCCAGAAAACGAACGCCAGATGTTGAAAAAGTTCGGAGTCAAAGTGGTGGCAACCGAAATTGTAACGGGGCACGGAGGATCTCAGTCGATTTACGACCCTAATATCAAAACGATTTTCATTGGAATGAAGGGCTCGGGAGTGTTCCAGGGTGAAAAAAATGTTAATGGAAATGTCTCGTTAGAAACATTTGCCAGCATTATCCCGCCCAACAAAGATGTTACAGGAAGTGTCAAACATGAGACAGGTCATGCAATTTACCATGCCTTAAACTTAGAACAATGGAAAGAGTTCAAAATACAATCACAGCAGGAAAAGGAAGGTCTGGACGCGGATTATAAGGATCATTTGTCGCACTTACTCGGCGAAGACACAGAACTATTCGCAGAATCTTATGCAAGCATTCGAGGACGGCATTCTGATAGAGTTACCAGGCTCAATAATGCTTTTCCGAAAACAATTGATTTAGTTTCAGACCTGTTGAAAAATCAACCTGGAAGTAACCAGAAATGAAAATTCAAATTGTATTTCTATCGATCTGTCTTTGCCTATTCGGCTCACCCGTGCTCGGGCAAGAAGCGTCTTCGGCGCTAAAGCAGGTGAATGAACTTCTGGAGATCAATGAAACTGACAAAGCTATTTTGGTTTTGAATAAGGCCATTCATGATGAACCGGAAAATGCAGAATTATATTCGATGCGCGGTCCATTGCTTGCAAGCAAAAAACAGTTGAAAGCCGCAATGAAAGATCATAATAAAGTCATCGATCTGGCTTCGAAAGGAAAAGTAGATTCCTTGACGGTCGCGAATGCTTATCTAAATAAAGCTTTGGTAGAAAATAGATGGAACTATTTCAAAGCTGCGGAAACCAACTTCAAAAAAGCTATTGATGCCCGACCTGATTTTTTTCTACCCCATTTAGAGTACGCAAAGTTTTTGGTACAAACAAAAAAACCGAAGCTTGCTATTCCTGAATATATGAAAGCGAAAGACTTCGCGAAAGGACATACAACAACTGAGCGCTTAAATGCGATAGACAACTTACTGAACGAAGCAAAAACAACATGTGAAAATTGAGTTTTTGGAATGAAACATTTGCATGCGGAGAAAGAACAATACTAGGACGCTTTGAAAGAGGCTTTATCTCAAGCCAAAAAAGTTCCAAAAGCCGCTAGCGTCAAGATCAAGAAATGAAAAAGCTATATGCTCTCATCTTCATTTTTGGTGCGATTGCAGTTGCAATTGGATTTGTTATCCAAAACTCCATCTTTAAGAGAATCGAGGACAAGTCAACTCAACCCACGCCCGGCCTCATATCAAGTCATCCATACGTAAATGTCAAAAAGGAGAAGTCGGTGACATCTGACACAGAAGAAGATTACATGATGAAAGCAAGCGAGTTTGTAGAGAAAAACGACTCGCAAGGCGCGATAAAAGCGTTGAGCGAAGGCATCAAGAAGCAGCCAAACAATGGTGACCTTTATTCGATGCGAGGCGTGCATCATCACTTAATCGGCAAGAACGAGGAATCGCTCAGAGATCACGAGAAATCAATTGAGCTAACCAAAGACAAACTATGTCTTGCAAGCATGTACACCAACAAAGCTATTACTGAGATTGCGCTCAAACAGCCAGACAATGCAGAGCGCGATTTTAAAAAAGCCCTCGAATACAAACAACCTTATTACATAACTCATCTTGAGTACGGTAAGTTTTTGCTGGATCAGGGCAGAAAAACGCAGGGCATTGAATACTTGAAGATGGCAAAAGCTAAACTTGCAGAAGTTGGACCTGAAAATTTTTTCGATGAGGCGGATGCACTTTTAAAGAAATTGAGTTCTGAGTAACCACGGAGCGGCTTATGTCATTGGTTAGAAAAAACAGTTTCAAATTAATATTTGGGTTGGCTTGTATAGCCAGTCTTTCGTGTGCGCCGTCGAGGGCAGAAGGTAAGTCTGCAACTTACGAAGCCGCTGTTGAGTTGCTACAACACAATCAACCTGCAAAAGCCATGGAAGTTTTGAATAAAGGGATAACAGAGAATCCCACTTGCGGTGAGCTTTATCAATTGCTTGGTGAAATCTACTGCAATGAGAAAAATTTTGATGAAGCTTTGAAGAATGCAGAAAAAGCAGTTCAATACGCAAAAGACAATCCTTCTAAAAGCACTGCATTTTTAGGGAAGGCGAAGGCAGAAGACTACTTGCATAAAGTTGAAGATGCAGAGCGCGATTACAAGATTGCTATTGACCTTGAACCGAAGAATCACTTAGCCCACGCCATCTATGGAGAATTCTTGTTGCTTCAGAAAAGGAAATCTGAAGCCGTGCAGTCCTTGCTAAAAGCCAAAGAATTGGCAGAATCTAACAAGCTTGATGGTATCTCACGAATAAACGAACTTCTAGAACTCGTAAAAACAATCGAATCTGTCGAAGTCTGGAATAAAGCGATAGAACTTGCAAGCGCTGGCGACAACGAAAAAGCAATTTCGGTTTTAGACAAAGGAATAATCGAATCTCCCGATGCGCCAAAGCTTTATTACTTGCGCGGCTCGTTGCATGCAAAACAAAAAAATTATGACGCTGCAATTAAAGACCAGGATAAGGCGATCGAGTTGTCCAAAGAGAAAAGAATCACTGCTGGTGCCTATCTTAATAAAGCTTTGATGAATGTGACGCTCAAGCAAGACGACAAGGCAGAAATCAATTTCAAAAAAGCATTGGAGTTCGAGCCGGAGCTTGATGTGATTCATCTGGAGTATGGAAAATTTTTGTACGGCAAAGGCGATAACGAAAATGCCGCAATCCATTTAGATAAGGCAATCTTTACACCCTACGGCACGGTTCCTTCTGAAAAATTGCTTGATGCGAAGCTGATGCGCGAAAATCTGAAGAAGGCGAAAGAAGTTAAGCCTTAGCCACTACAAATTACTTTTCAAAATATTAGTAAGGTGAGCCGGCTATCCTTGCGGAAAACTCCAATGGGCGCCTTATTGCCGACTCCGTCAATGAGTCCATTATCGCAAGTCGGTTTCGATGTTGACAGTCTTACTTCGAAAACTTCACTTCAAAGCTCTTATACGCACCATTGGTAGTGCTTTCCAAAACGCAGTCTTTGCCGCTTGCAACAGCATCTTTGAATTTGCTCAAATCTTCGTTGGTTAGCATCAACATAAAACCATCTTTGTAGGGTCCAAATTGCGACGTCTTCATTCCG
This sequence comes from uncultured Candidatus Obscuribacterales bacterium, assembly GCA_964606665.1. Taxonomy (GTDB): domain Bacteria; phylum Cyanobacteriota; class Vampirovibrionia; order Obscuribacterales; family Obscuribacteraceae; genus Aved-18. Next base: position 46,661 of record CAZSHS010000020.1, read on the forward strand.
GGCATAACCATGACGAATGTTCCCGACATCAAAGACGCATCGCTTCCGTTGGCTGCAACGGCAGTAGCTTTCTGGACCGCCCACACATAATAGGCGTTTGCTCTGGGGTCCAAAGAAAGATTCAATCTGAAATGTGAATCTTTCGGCAGCTCGCTCAGTTTCTGATTCAAGTCCTCGCGCACCGCAGGTGCTACCGACATACTAAGCTTGTCTTTGTCCGCGATGATACCAACACCATTAAGCATCGCGGTTGGTGCCTTGCTCACTGGTTCCATCTGCATGACTTGAATTTCTCCCTGGGAAAAGCCGCTCTCGCGACTCCTATCGCACCACGTAGGAAAAGGATAAAACTGGCTTTGTTCTGATAGTCTGCCAGTCACGCGAGCGGCGCCACCAATGTCCCAGGCGTCCAACTCTTCTGGTGTCACAGGAACCACAGCCAGAGTGTCTTTGGGTAGAGTGACACCTTCAAGCTGTTCGGCAGGAAGATACATGACGCCTCGAAATTGCTTGGCTATAAAAGTCGGTCCACCCGTGCCAAGGCGCGTGATGCTGCCAGCACGAATGTTATTGCCCTGCTTGGCGAGCGCTAACACTCCCTCAAAAAAGTCTATAGGATCAGGGGTGTAGTCAGACTCAGTCTCATTATCTCGTCTTACGATAGTCATCACCATTTCAGGATGATTTACTTTAGTCAGACCCTCGGTAACGTAACTCCAGCAAGGCAGCTTGCTCGAGTCAGGCAGTTTGTGATTATAAACAGTGACGGTCAGTTCTTTTGGCACCACTTCCTTGTGCACCGGAAATCTCACTGGCGCAGTTGTTGTGGACTGGGCAAAGCAACCGGTCGTCGTTGCCATAAATGCCAATGACAGTGCGACTAATTTCAATTTAAGTTTCATCTTCCGCCATAAGGATCGTAAGGGGGCTCGTCGATTGCGGGCTTAAACTGACTAAATGTGCCCAAGCGCTCTGAGACATAAAGCATGGCGGTGTAGACGTCGTCGTAATTGGTGCCTGTTAGATGCGGCAGGGCTTCGAAGTAAAGGTCGTAGGCGAGCTGAAACTGTCGCTGTGCCTCGTAACACTTGCCCAGAAACGAAATGATGTGCGCCTCCTCAGAGCGGGGAGCGCCTGAATTGCGCCAGGTGTTCAGGGCGTTCTTGCACATAAGCTCCGCCTTGGGCAGGTCGCCTCTTTGCATGAGGGTCTGTGCTTGTGCCAGCATGTCGCTTGTCGAGCGGCGTATAGAGCTGTGCCTGTCGCGTCCTTCCATCCTTTTATTATAGGGGCTTTGCATTGTTAAGCGCGATTCTGGTCTTGGAAACCGGTGCATGATAAACTGTTTACTGTTACGGGCAGCTAGCTCAATGGTGGAGCACTTCGTTTACACCGAAGGGGTTGGGGGTTCGAGTCCCTCGCTGCCCAAGATTTTTTAAAACTGATTATAACTTTGCGTCGGTATTCTATCTGCGACACTAGAAACATACCTCTCGGTAGTCACCACGACGGTATAATGTGTTTCAATTCGACCAGGTAAGTGCTTTGGAAACAGAAATTGATGACTACGTTGAGTCTCGGATCTTTTACAGTGTCGAGGGATTCAAATCCATAGCAACAGAGCAATCAATTGAGCTTGCTCCATTAACTTTGCTTGCAGGTGCAAATAGTTCAGGTAAATCAAGCATCATACAGCCTCTCCTTCTTCTTAAACAGACTTTGGAGTCATCTTTCGATCCTGGATCAATTTTACTTTCTGGGCCGAACCTAAATATTGCTTCAGCGGAACAGATACTTTGTAGAAAAAACAAGAATGAATTCGACAAGAAGTTTAAGATCAGCTTTAATTCCTCCACTTCGAAGTATCTCTCATTCATTTTTGAGAACGAAGAGAAGGGCCTTCTGTTATCTGAACTAACGCAAAAAAGTGAAAGAGATTCAATAACCTTAAATTCCGACATGCTTGGAAAAGAAGTTTCAACTCTTCCGAAACATCTTCAAACGATGCTTAAACAGCTTAAAAAATCAGGTGTTGAAACAAAAACTAAATTAGTTCGCAATCGCATTTTCTTTGATTTAGTAATCAATTTTGAAGACAACGAAAGATTTATGGTTGTCTCTTTCTCTGATGTATTTATAAAGCTGATTAGTCATCTTATTCATTTGCCAGGTTTACGGAATGCACCCGAAAGAACCTATCAGCGTGCTTCAGTGGAAGAGAATACGTTTCAAGGTACATTCGACAAGTATTTTGCAAGCTTAATTTTGAATTGGCATGAAAAGCGGGATATGCACAAACTAGAAATGCTGAATGAAAACCTGTTTTTTCTAGGTCTTGCATCTGCGGTGAACACTAAAGTTTTTGGAAATTCCGAAATCTCTTTATTTGTAAGCCGGTTATTAAAACGTTCAAACTATGACTTTGTTAATATTGCAGATGTAGGAATAGGTACTTCCCAAGTTTTTCCAATTCTAGTGGCATTAATCCAGGCTGAACCCGGACAAGTTGTTTATATTGAACAACCTGAGACTCATTTACATCCGGCTGCTCAAGCTAAACTCGCCAAAATTTTAGTAGATGCTGCAAAGCGATCAGTTAGAGTGGTCGTAGAGACACACAGTTCAATATTACTTTTAGCGATTCAAACGTTAATAGCTGAAGGTCGAATTGAGTCTGAAAAAGTCAAACTTCATTGGTTTGAGAAAGATGATTTAGGACATACTAGAGTCTCAGTTGGCGAACTTGACGAAAATGGCACTTATGGGGATTGGCCGGTAGACTTTGGCAATGTTTCGATGGATTTGGAAAATGCGTATCTGGAAGCAGCCGAAGCTAATCAGCTAAAAAAATTGCGATCTCGAAAACGTGGGAAATAGAAAAATAGTTGTTGACACTAGCGTAGCAAGAGCTGCTGGAAAACTGTCTAAAGACAGAAAAGATATCAACGCATCTAAATCGGCACGTGAAATTCTTAACGCAATTCGCACTAAGAATCATACTGCAGTTTTTTGTGAAGAACTCTCAAAAGAATGGGATATACATCAGTCTAATTTTTCTAGAATTTGGCGAGTAGATATGATTTCGAGAAAAAGAATTGACTTTGTGAAAATAAACTTGATCGGTATAAATAATTCAATCAATCTTTCAGATGCATCTCCTTCCGAAAAAACTGCTATGCGAAAAGACGCTATGCTTCTGCAGTCTGCTCTGCAGAAAGATCGCATAATTATTTCCTTTGATTTTAAGGCTAGAAAACTTTTTAAAATCTTATCTAAAACAGAAAGTTCGCTGAATAAAATTCAGTGGTGTCCTGCATCTGCGACATGTAATTGTGCTGATTGGATTGAAAGCGGAGTAAAGTATCAAAAAGGTTTTTTTCTTTAGCTATCTGATTTAAATCGAAATTAAATTTGATCGCTCTAGAAGATCTACAGTGACCAACGCTAAATGATTGCGAAACTCTTCAGTTTTTGTAGTAGATCAGAAGGTAAAGTGTAAGCAGTCGAATTATCCAGGACAAGGCATAATTTGGCAAAAGCGGACCCTGTGAATTCTGAACCATTGCAAATTTCTTTAATATTTGGCACAAAAACATTTGGAGTATTCAATAAAAACCGTTTAGCATCGCAAATTTCGTTCCAGACGCCATAGTAATATTTGACGATCGGCTCGGCTATATAGTCGTGATACCCAGATTGATTTAGCCATAAAGCGAGATAAAGTGTCACGAGGAATGCTTGTTCTGGATTTAGATCGCCTTTTAATTTACGAGTTCTAGCGAGGCTAGTTGCAGCCAAGTTAAAGAGATCGCCATTAACTAATTCATCCTCTTCGCTTTCCAACAAGGAGAGGAAAAATACACAACTTGAGTCAAGCGGCATTATTTTCTTTAGCTCAATTATTAGGTCGTTTAGCGCACTATCATTTCCATCGCAAAACGAGCAAACGGCGAATGCAAGAACTGCAAATCTAAATTCATCGAAAAATTGCGGCTCCTGCCACCTTGAAGAATCGACAGGCTTAACTAATACAGTTTCTGCAAAAATAACATCTAGCGAATTCTCTTGCGGAAGAGACATCAACTTTTCCAGCAAGAAAAGGTGTCGTGGCAATTCATTGATTAAACTTTTAACGTCGTGTCTTAAGCATGCAGAGCCGATCTCTGATCGAGAAAGAGTTATTTCTAGATACAGAAATGTAAGTCCGTCCAATTTTTCACGTAAAATTTTTCCTGCACCAACTTTCAAACCAAACTCATTTTCAAGTTCTGCTAACCGATACCATACCGCGATATTGGGCACAACAGGTCTTTCGTTGTAATACTCATCAGGGTTTGGATCGCTGCAAAGTCCCGGCTTCATTATAAACTTTGTATTCGGTTGAGAAGAATTTTCTTGTGCCATCCATGCAACCACATGAGGAAGTATACTAAGGCAATATTTTGCTTGGAGACCATTATTTTCATTGATGCGCTCTGACTCAATTAAACTAGACATCAAATATCCCAATGCTTTCTTCTTATTACCTAAAAGAAAATGTGCTACCGAACAATCTCCTAAAAAACTTGCCGCAAAAACAATATAAAGGTCACCAGCATCTATTGCCAAATGATGTCCTTTTTCAAATAATTCAGCTGCCTTTTGAAGATTTCCTAATTCAACTGCACTCCGAGCTGCATCTCGAGTTGAAAAAAGGGCATCGAATTCATCTCCTTGACTCCAAGTTTTTGAAAGTCTTTCATATACTTCTAAGCATTCTTGATATTTCTCGCTTCTAAAATAATATGTTTGCATCCTCCGCAAAAGGAATCGATTATTGGGAAATTTGTCTAAATGCGCGTTGAGCTGTCTATGAGCTTCTTCTGAATTATTTTGATATTCATCAAGCATCACTACTTGAGCGCACAAACAGTATATAGCAACATCATCACGACCCCAACCAGAAGAGATCTCCGATAATTTTGTGAATGTTTTCACCGCATAGTCGACATCCAGGCTGTCGAACTTGCTTTCGTTCGCCCATGAGTTATCGATCATCAGACGAGTATTATCTAAATGATCTAAGCCGATTAAATAATAGTTCCTAAGTGACGCATCCATGCTTGAAAGATGTTGGAATAATTCCTCTAGTGCTTTAATCGATTTCAATGATGTTGCTTGGGTAGCAAATAAAAGTTGTTGCACCTGGATTTCTTCATCCTGCATAGGTCTTGATGGTAATACATTAAGTTGAGTCAGAATTTCAAAAGAAATTTCTATCAACGACAGAGCGTTTAACCAAAGCAGCGGAGAGATATCCGCGTCATTGTCTCTGAGAACCAAGAATATACCAGTGATTAAGAGTCCTGCGGCAAGTTCTGTGTGCTCAACATGGTTGCACTCAGTTAACATCAATTCGAAAATTTCCGATCTGTTCTCAGAATGTCTGGAAATTGCCACTAGGCATTGAACTATCCTTAACATTGCTGAGAGATGCAAATCTTCGGGGAATAATATTTCTCCTCTTTTTGAAGAAAGAGTAGAGAAGCTAGAAACCTCGTGGGATAACGTTGCAAACGTTTGACGATCTGTAGCGTTTGAGAGCATTAATCGAGAAAAATATAGAAACCCTTCCCGACTTTTTTCAATTAAAGAATTTAAAAATAATTGGGATAATTGCTCCAAAGGAAAGGGCTTTCTTTGAATCAAATTGTTTATTACACTTTGCCTGACAGAAGATGCTTCACTAGGTGCAAGATTATCTTTTGCCGAATTTCTAACTAGTGGAGAAACTGAAAACTTGTCCTTTCCACGATTTTCAATCCAAGGTCCACAGAGATAGACAAAAGACTCTTTAGCGCGCTCAATTGTCGGCACTGAGCAACTGACTGACATAGCTATACTTTCATCAAATCCAGGCATTAGAATTGATAATCGGTAAAGAAGAGTACGAATATGATCTGGTAGTTCGGTTAAAAGTCTCCGAAGAACAGCATCCTGCTGTTTTCTCGTTTCCGTTCCAGGACCAGGGGAAACTACTTCTTCAAAAATATCTGATTCCTTCCAGCCTCTAGAGCTCAAGCCGAGAATACAAGCATTAACTAGTTGTGGATGACCTAAGCCACAAAATGTATGAATAGGCGTCGCCCAAATTTCTGGATTTCCTTTTTCGGAACTAATTAACTCACCCACATCATGTTCCGAAAGATAAGGCACTGCCTTAATTTTTATGGCATTCTTTTTGAAACTACTAATTAATTGTGGTGTAGGTTCATAGTAACTAGTCGCAATAACTATTGCATCGGCTAAAGTCGCTTCATAAACGAACTGAGAAAGTTTGAAAATTGTATTTGATGATTGTTCCGCTGGAAAATCATCAAGAATTACTCCTCGAAGATTTCGATCTATTAATTGTCTAGCAGCAAGATATAGTCTTATTTTGACATCAGTAGGATCGCAATCACGCAGATCTACCATAATCCAGTCTTCCGCTGTGCTTCGCCTAGCAATTTGTATTGCTAACGTCGTCTTACCTAAGCCGCTACTACCATGCAACCAAAGGAAACCACTCTGCGCACAAATATTTGATAGTTCGGAAACCGCATTATTTCTCTCGGCAATCCGAGGGGAAATAGAAAAATTTTCAACAGTCGAAATAGTAGCTGTTCCCGGCAAAAAAGCAGTAGGCGCTCCAAATAAAGTTCCGGCCATTGCCATTTGCTGAACCGCCTGAATAGGCATGGAAACAGACACTGCGTCGCTAAAGTGCCTAAGTAGATCAACTCTGTTGACCTGCCGATCTGGCTTATAGAGGATTACTTCGATTATCGCACCAAGCAGGGCATGCTCTGCCTTTTCAGCATCAGGGGATAGAATCTGGAACTTCTCACCTAATCGAACCAAAGAATCTTTAATCGATAGCCTTAATAGTGGAAGCTGATCTGAATTAGCAATCCAAGTGATCGGTTGAATTAAAAGAGTTCTCAGCTCTTCATTACTTGATTTTTCTACAAATTGTTTTACCTCGGGTTCAATATTGATTGCAAGGAGCGCATCCCTTATTGGACTTATATCTGCATTAGCTCTGGCTGATATTCGCCAATAATCTAAACCGCAAAGATTGTTTGGAAACTCAAGCTGGTTTTCTTTGCCAAATGAAGCTGTAGTGATTAATGCTGATTGAATTCTTTTTGCAGGGTTGCTTTTTTGCAAATCCCAGTGCGAATTTATTAGACTTATGACGCTTGCTGAGCGAAGAGTTAGGTTGCCTGACTGTTTATCGTCCTTAATTTGAGTTTGTATTACTAGCTCATCCCGAAGTATCGCCAAATCCTCAGCAACTTCTAACAGCAAGATTTCATCCTCGCCTAACGATAACCAAGCGAAGAGGCTTCTATACAATTGGTAAACATATCCGCCCATCGACCGCACAGCTTGGCGACCTTTGGCTTCGGTGGAAAGATTTAAATAATCCGACTCAGAAATAGTCATTCCCGAAATCGTCCCTCCCCAAGTAATGCGATTATTTTACCTCCATGTAGAGAAAGAAAAACTTTATTTTCTCCCACTGTCTTGAAGTAACATCAAATCACGCATTTCCATTGGACTTATGAATGAGGGCAGATCATCATCAAGAGCTCGACCGACAGCACACATGCGTACATCGTTCAATTTCCCGATGGCTCCAACCAATCCGGTAACGTAATTTCAATCCAGGCTCGATTATATTTAGGCGCAGTTAGTTTTGCGATTGCTGTCACCAATTGTTCTCTGGTTGGCACTGATTTTCCTCCCTTTATACGTAGGGTTAGATAACCTGCCTCCCTAAGCGCCTTTCGCTTTATTCGATCCTTCTCCAATCGATTTTTATGATAGTGCCAACCGTCATATTCGATAGCTATTTTGAAACCATTGCAAAACAGAACTATATCAATCCACCATTTTCGAAACTTGACTTGGCGTAAGCGTCTTCCTAACTTCTTCAGCAAATGATAGATTACGCTTTCGGGCATAGACTCTCGATCTATTTTTGCACATTTTGGACAAACTGAGCGCTTTAACGTAATTGCCAAATCTCGATTTGAGAGAAGTCTATTATACGAATATCGAAATTTGTGTTTTCGATTTTCCTTGTTTTCTCCCCAGCATTCAAAGGTTGTATAAATCAAAGAATTTCGGGGTAGGGATTCACTGATCCAATTGCACCTGCATTTCTTGGCTAGAGCAGAATATTTTTCGGAAGAAGCCCTCTTAAATTCAGAAGTCCTGTCATAGCCGCATTTTTGACATCCTGATCCTAATTTTACGTGCTGCAGTCTGCCATAGAATTTTCCATGCCCAGTCTTAAGACAACGCCATCCAGTTAACTCATGCTGATTTGAAACCGCCGGACCAATCCAAATCCACCCCCATTGCTTCGCGGCTGAATGGTACTTCAAGTCAACTGTCCGCAAACTTTCGAAAGTTGCGTTTCTGCTGCAACTTAGACATCTCCCAATTCCCGAAGATTGAAGAGCATTAAAGCATTTTCGGAATTTGCGATTGCAAATAGCGCATGCCCAATACGTTGGAGTAAACACATTTGATGGTAATGGTCCAAGCCATTTGCATTTCGCTTCAATAGACAACTTTCGGTAATCAGATTCTTTATGACGCTGCTGAGCAGCTGTTTTTTCTCTGCCACACTTCAGACAAAATTTTCCGGCCCTAATGTTCGAAATACTTGTTTTGAAAAAGTGTTTTTTATTACAGCTCCACTCGACACTGTCTTTTGTTGTGATTGGCATTTTATTTCCGATACAAATCTTGTAGTCGCGAAATATTTTGTCTACGGCCTTAATAATCCTCCGTTGATTAATAGAAGAATTTTTCTCCCTTCCACACTTCAAACACGCACGATTTGCTCTTATGTTGGAAATACTGGTTTTGAACGGATGACTGTTTTTACAGTACCATTCAACGCTGTCCCTTGTGGTCTTAGGAAGGTTTTTTCCAATTTTGATTCCATGTTCAAGAAAAATAATCTCAACAGTTTTCTGCATACTGCGTTTCTTAAAACATTTAGAACAACCATTTTCTTTGCGCTTGAGCGCTGAAAAAGAAATTAACCGATACTTTTTGCAATCTGGGCAAAACCACTTGAACGTTTCACGGTTTGATCCAGGAATTTCATCATCCTGAATTTCGAGTTGCTTGCTATTAGCTAGAGCCTTATAATCAGCTAGCCTTTTCGCTTTTTGTTCCTCTGGCATTGTCTTTTTGCTCATTTGTTTGTTAATACCCTAAGCCAAAATCGGACACCTATCACTCAAGTGCTTCACAATATTCCCCTTCAACACATCATCGCTTTCCGCTTTCTCGAAAACGGCTTGGACAGCCACTTCTATGTCATCCAAAAAATCTTCAGCGACAAAAAGTGCAGCATCTTCGACTATGGGTGGACCATTTTGTTGATAGCGGTCTAAATGATTCAGCCGCAAGGCATCAGCTTCTTCGCGAGTTAACATCCAAATGGAACGGTCGGTGGCACCATTTGCAATCTCAGAATTCCCCGCGACAAACGAAAGATTATGCACGAGCCCGCATCTCAAAATGCAGTACATCTGAGTGGGCAAATATTTGTCTTGCTCTTCTTTGTCCGGCGGCGTCACGCGCTTGGTATACTTAAAATCTGAATACTTCTTCGGCAACCAATCAGAGACAAACTGCTCATATTCTATTCTGCCTGATTTACCTTTGCCTGTGCCTCTTGTGAGTCTCGTGAGCACTTCTACGAGTATGCACGCTCCCGTAAAACCAAAAGGTGTTCCGGCTATGGCTCTGAGTTCATCAACCCGATCGATGAAGTACTGTTTCCAGTAAACAAAATCTGATGGTTCCAAATAAGACATTTCGCTCCTTGCTAGCCGTCGCCACGATTATAACGTTATCTAGGGTTTTCCCTCTAAAAATCTCTTGATGCACCTGAAAGAATACTAGAATGGCGCTCGAAGAAAAGCTTCTAGACAACTTGGCCCTTGCTTATCCATGCCCTATCAAATGGGAAGCGATGGACGGCGAAGAACGAGCACGCATTTGCAGCCAGTGCTCGCAGCATGTTTATAACATCTCGGACATGACCACAATCGAAGCAGAAAATTGTCCAAAGGTGCTTCGTCCAATCAGAAATTTTGCAACCTGCTTAAATAGGGCAACATCACTGGCTTTATCGGTAGTTCTTTCCACACTTCTTTCAGCCTGCAATAACTCTTGGCCTCAATCAATCCTTGACGCTGGCATCTTCCAAATCAAAGAAAACCTGCAAATGGATGTTGACGGAAGACCGGCTCCTAGTCAAACTCGCGATACTATCAAAAAAGTAAGTTTTGACGCGAGATTTTACGCCTCCAAAGAATTGAGCAATCAGTTAGATCTGGAAGTAAAAAATCGCGGGATTCATTTATCTACGCTTGAAAAACTTAGTGACTACTACGCTCAGAATCAATTGCCCTGTCAACAGTTCGTCGTGGAGCAGCTTAAGGAATTAGTTAAACGGAAAACTCCGGGAACACATTCACCTTTCGATGCTGAAAAATTCGAGAACCTGCGAAAAGCTGCTCTGGACAAAATTTTGGATGATACCGAAAAGCTAATCGCAAACAAAAAATGGACGCAGGCTAGTGTTAGCTCCTCCGACTTTACCTATATTGCCTGGCTGAGCATCGAGGACAACAACACCTCTCCCGCGCGTCCCTATATGAGCGCTCTAACGTTAGATCGAGCCATAAAGATCTATAAAGCAATGGACAAAGTTTTGTGTGGCGCAAATATGACTTTGCTTGATCTTGAAACTGCAAAGCAGCTTTCATCGGCAACGGCTGAAGAAAGAAGTTCAATTATTAAAGCAGCACAAAAGAAATATTATATTCTGAGGCAAATCAATTACAACCTTGCGCATCCATATGTGGTGGCAGAGTTGGAAAATTTAGTTCCTGATAAGAATTTTCGACTCGACACATTCATCGCATCCTATCGAGTCATTGATGATCCATCAAAAACAATTTTCGGCGACAGATTCCAAATGCCATTATACTTACATCCAAAATCCTTGCCTTCTGGTAAGCTTCCATCGATCGGTAGCAAACATTTCTTGCTTTTAGAGCGTAATACCGCAAATAAAACTTACAGCCTGCGCGGACCCGATTACATGCCGATTGATTACGAATCTTGGGTTGTGGAAAAATATAAATTCGAAAACGAAAAGGCAATGACAATCCATGAGATTTGAAAGCTAACACTCATAGCCAAATAAATGTCTCAAAACAATTCCCAGCCACAACACATTCACCGCACCGCACCACTGGTAGTCTCAAGTGGAAACACGTTATGCATCTTGTACGTCTTTTATCTGCTGATGTCACGACCGCCTGATCTACGACCATCGAGGGCATAATCCATTTATGCCGCACGAAGAGCAAAAACTCAATCGCAAGCCTGAAACTTTTGAGCGAACACAAAAGCTCGAAAATACCAGTGTTGATGCGCCAATTTCCACCCGGGACGAACAGGTTGAAGCTCACCAAGCCGCACACAAAGACGATGTAACCCTTTCGGATACTTCTCTCAAAGCTGTAACTTCAGGATTTCAGGTCGATTACGAACCTTTGATGCTCGTTGACACCGAAGCGGACGGTCGGGTTCGAGCACTCGCAACTTCCGAAGCCCCACCATCGTTTATTGAGCTTAAAGCGCTTGAAATGGAGGCAACGAACAATCCTGCATTTGAACCCATAGTCAAGCTAAAACGATTTGCACGCACATTGCCAGCTGGACAGGACAAGGCAGATATGTACCAGCTGGCGCAGGATTTGGCGCGTTCACTTCGCTCTAGAGAGTTATTGTCTGAAAATCAAGACCAGGCTTCAGACAAACTGCCAGTCATCACCCCGACATTTAATCTTTCGGCGACCAAGTTTGAGCTCCCGAACGAGCCGATACCTTCTGCCACCACTTTTCACCCCGAGCGCCTCGCAGACTTTGCTGGAAGCGCAGCAAATAGAGCAGTCGACTTTCTGACCGACAGGCAGGTACTGGATCAATTCGTTCAAGATGAGCGAGAAAAATTCATAGGCATTGGCGAAGGTCTCAACGAAGCCAAAGAGAACGTCAAGGCGCTCGCCCGGGCAGGCTGGACAAGCGTGACCGACGGCACCGCAATAATGATGATGCTCAAAGCGTGTCATGTGGGCTATGACCTCGAACTGGTTCTAGGCGCAGCGTGCGCCGTGGGCTCGTGGCTCTATAACGAAGTTCCGCACCTTGGTGAGACTATAAGCAAGGCTTCGGAGCGATACTCGCATATGTCCAAACGAGAGCAAGGGCGAGTCATCGGCAACGCCATGTTTGATTTTCTTAGTGTCGATGCGGCGGTCGAATTCCCTCATTTGTTTTCCAAGGGGCTTAAGCAGAAAATCGCAAACGAGAAGGCGGTGGACAACATCTTACAAGTGTTGGTTGCCTCTGCACGCAACAAAGCGGGGCAATTGAGTATAGAGAGACTGCGCAATGTCCTTAGCGTCGCTAAAGAGGTTATTACGTCGCCTGATTTTCACAAGATACTGGAAAACTCAGTGCTTGAATTAGCTCAAATCGGTCCGCGGAGAATTCTTGCTCCCGCTGGCGGCCCCTTCGATGAGCACTTCATGATGATGATGGGCGGCGAGGGCGGCGGTGGATTTTTCGATAAAGCTCGCAAGATGTGGCAAGAAGCTGGAGAGAAATTACTCCCAGAAAAGCTTTTGAGCCCTCAGGAACTTCGCGAGCTGGAAGAAGCAATCGCCAGGGAAAAAATGACTTCGAAAATGGTCGATAAGGTGGCGGAACACACCGAGCACCATATGCGGTGCCGCCAAGCAGTCTTCGATTTACCGATTGATGATTTGATCGTTTTGTATATCCGCAAACACAAATTCTTTTTTCCCGAAACTCTGGAAAGCGTTTTCAAGAAAGAAGCCAAGTTATCTGCCGAAATTCCTGGAGCTGAACATATTCTGTGTGAAAATCTGCCGGGAGTGACATTTCCAATATCCTCAAGGAGTCAAAATGAAGCATCGGTTGTGCCAAAAAAATTTATGCATCATTTGTATAATTCATTAATTGACAGCGCAACTTTAAGCTCAGTAGAAGGAATTGTGAGACATGAGGCAGCTCAAAAGTTGGGACAAATTTATAAATGGTCTGAATTTGAGAAGGTTTACGAATATGATAAAAAATACTTGAGCAATTTGCTTGAAAGGCTTAATCAGCCCACTATAAAGTTCTCGGAACGGATTAAGATCAAGAGACTCTCCAGGGAAATTGATTCAAAATATTTAGAAGAAGGATCCGGTTTTTTTCAAACTACTGCAGATTTATACGCCATTGCACATGGTGGCAGTTCAAATCCTGGAGGAGATGAAATATTAAAGGAAGCGTTTAAAGAGCTATACAATGCAATGAATAATCACAATTGGTTTAGAATTGAACCTTGAGGAATACTAATCATGACTGTTTTCGATGAAGAAGTACTAGCTGCGGCTCGAGCAAGTAAAAGCGGAAAAATAGCTCAAGAATGGAACCAGGAAGAGATTGAGAAGTTCATCAAATCCCGACAGATTTATAGCATTGATATGCTTCCAGATCAAAGTCTTTATGTCACTTTTGCTCTTGTGCCGTCAGGCGGGAAATATAGCCATATAACTGTATACGACGATTTCATCGTGCATCCTAATTCTAATTCTTACACTGCTTTTCTCAGAGTCTCAGGTATTTCGGAGCCCGGACAATGCAAAGACTTCGTGTAAAACTAGCACAGCAGCTGAGTCAGCTTTACAAGTAGTCTGAGTTTGAAAGAATTTATAACTCAGAGAAGTTTTTTCTCAAATGGAAAACACTAAGTAGCATGGGAAATGATGAACAGATTTAACGATGACAAAATAAAAAATGCTTTGGCAAACTCTGAGCGAATTGCGGTTAAAGAGTGGGACATGCATGCGATAGAAAGTCGCATACACTCTGAGCAAATCTACAAAATGGTATTGCTTGACGATGAAAGCTTGTATGTTTTTTATCACTCGGTTCTAGCAGGGGGCAAGCATAACAATATGGGCGTTACCAGCCATTTCATAGTCGCTCCTTCGTACCCTTCTTACAAAAGATTCTTAGAGATTTCAGGATTATCAAAGTCGAGTGATGAAATATGTTTTCCAAAACCTCAGGCATCAAAATAGTTAACTAGGAAGAATTCTAAAATGTCAGCTAATAGCGAAGAGTCTTTGCGCAAAGCCAAATAGTGTTGAAATGCTTGCAGATTCTTGTCTATATGTATTTTTCAATCCTGTTCCTGTTGGTGCAAAATTCAACAACATTCCAATTTATGACCACTTTATAGTGGAACCAAACGCGCCTTCCTATGAAGATTTTCTCGATCTATCTGGAATTTCGAAGCCTGGTCAAATTAAGGATTTTATTTAAAAATGAAACCGATGAAGCTTTATCATGCCAACGAACTTATGGGCACAATTGAAAATGTTGGAATGGACGGCTTGTGGATGATTGGGAATTTGACTCTTAATTCTGCTGCAGACAAATACAAAGACATGCTGGATTTTCTCGTTGACGAAAAGCGAAATCACGTTGATCCGCCGTATCCAATTGAAGATTTAGAAGGCTGGTCTGTTGAAGACGACGCAGGAATAATGAAGGATATAATTGGACCACCAGCTATTGACAATAATTACAGTACAATTGCTTGGCGCTGGTAATTGAACTTCGAAATGTCCAATCCATCCTCCCAACACCCTCACCTCATTCTCCCCGCCGGCACACAGGTGGTGACTTTGATTGAGCAGCGAAACAGTCAGGGAGAGGGCATCAGACGCAGCGGTTCGGTGGGCATAATCATCAAGAGTCCGACCGACAGCACACATGCCTACCTCGTGCACTTTCCCGACGGCACGCAAAGCTCTTTCTACAGACACGAAATCGCAATCCGCAAACAAGTGCAGGGCATCAACTTCGACAGACCCGATGCCGACAAAGACGACCTCGACCTCTATCCCTACATCATCTACAAGTGCACCGTGGGCTCGCGCGCGTATGGACTCGACGTGCAAGACTCAGACACAGACAGCCGTGGCATCTACCTTCCGCCAGCCGACATGCAGTGGTCGCTCTACGGGCTGCCGGAGCAAATCGAAAACAGCCAGACGCAAGAATGTTTCTGGGAGCTGCAAAAGTTTCTGGTACTTGCTCTCAAGGCGAATCCCAACATCTTAGAGTGTTTGTACACGCCGCTTGTTGAATTCAAGAATCCCGCTTGCGAAGAGCTTCTTGCCGAGCGCCACCGCTTTTTGTCCAAGCTGGTTTATCAAACATACAACGGTTATGTGCTCTCTCAATTCAAGAAGTTGGAGCAAGACCTGCGCACCACTGGTAGTCTCAAGTGGAAACACGTCATGCATCTGGTGCGTCTTTTGTCCGCTGGTGTAACGACTCTACAAGACGGTTACGTTCCAGTCGAGGCGGTCGAGAACAGAGACAAGCTTCTGTCTATTCGAAACGGCGAGATGACCTGGGAGCAAGTCA
>CAZSHS010000021.1:0-6947 GCA_964606665.1 uncultured Candidatus Obscuribacterales bacterium
TGCATGGTGTTAAGCTGATTGCGTGTTTTTTGGATGGCAGCGTTAGTAGATACGACCTCACGCTTGGTGCCAGACAATTCAGATTTAGTTGATACCACCTCTTGTCTCGTGCTTTGCAGCTCGCTTTTAGTGACAGTCATCACTTGCTTTGTATCCTCAATAGCCTGGTTGGTAGCATCGAGTTTGGTATTAGTGGATGCAATTTTACCGGCGGTAGTTAGCATGCTGCTTTCGATAGAGCGCATGTCATCATTGACGTGCAAAAGACGCTCATTAACTTTTCGAACATCCTGGCGCAAGTCGAGCATTGGTTGTCGAATGCCGGCAATTGGTCCTTCAAGGCGCATGATTTGCTGCTCTAATTTGACCACTGTTTCTTGCATCTGCGTCATAGGACCATAAAACCATTTAAGTGGATTGATACCAAAGGCAGAACTATCAGCAACCTTTTCATCAAGCTTACTGACTGCGTCAGACTCAGCGCTCACGCTAAGCGGACTTGCAACCATTAATACTGTTAAGCAAGCAAACAAATTACGATAAAAACCAGCCATGACGCCTCTCCTAACGGTAAATTGATCTTAGCACCGTTAATAAAATAGATGGCGTGAGAGGGAAAATACTGCATCTAAGCCGTGAAATGGGCTAGCTCCAGGTTCCATGCTATGTCAAGAATATAAGCATTTAAATGAACTAATTGTGCAAATATTCGTAGCCAACCTGAAGGCATTATTCTGGTAAGTCAAAGTTGCGTTGTTGGTTATGGTACCCGCTTTCACGATAAGCGGTCCAACGTTACGTCAGACGACCAGCAGACAGGACTACGAACTTCTCGTTGTCAAGAATTTAAAATTTGCGATACCCATGGCTCGAGAATGATGTTCCAGAGCCTGCAATCCAAAGACAAAACTTATGGTCTCTAAGAAGTAGTGCTGCTCAATATTTTGCTGTAGCGTTCAACTACTGCCGAAATATTCTGCTCCACTATTGGAAAAGCTTCGGGATCGACATGATCGTCTAATGCTGCAACTTTGAGCCACATTACAAGAATTGCCATCTCAACTGAAACTGAAATCATTTCCTCGTGACTTAGTTTTTCAAAAAGAAAATCAATCACCGCAATTGCCTTATCGCAGTGTTCGCGAAGTTCATCGTCGTTTAATTCCAGATGTTTGATACCAAACTTGTGTTGCAGCATCAAAATGGTTTCCATCGAGCTGTAGTCGACATCGCCTTCGAATTCATCCACAAAATCAAGGGTAGTTTCGATAATGGGATTCCATACCAGGTCAAAATCTCGCGACCAGCGCATGAATTCAAGCTCTGTCTTGTCGCGCGACATGGCAGCGCATTGCAAAAACCAGTAGGAAAGGGCGGCGGAGAATGCAGCAGGCGCGATGCCTGCAATCATAGCGCTTACAACGGCATAGTCGATTGTGGTCAAACTGTGCTCGTAACAAGCGCGGACCAGTTCCATACTTTGGTCCACAGTCTTAGACTTGGCTTTGGAGCGTGTAGTCTTTTCAGCTTTTTCTGGCTTGTCCGTCTTACTTTTCATATAGGCGCCGGTGGATGGGAAGCCGTAATTATATAAGGATGGAGTTGGCAAGTACTTTCAGTTTCGTGGTTTAATTGCGCGAAATGACAAATGACCTGAAAACTAATTGTAAAAACGTCGCAATAGTAGGCGGCGGACCCGCTGGGCTGATGGCTTCTGAGGTCTTAATTGAGGCTGGTTTTAGCGTTGATATTTACGAATCAATGCCCACACTTGGGCGCAAGTTCTTGCGTGCTGGACTTGGCGGATTGAATATAACTCATAGCGAACCGTACGAAAAATTTTGTACCCGCTACGACAACAAGCAAGATACGTTGCAAAAACATCTAGATTCTTTTACGCCGGATGCATTGCGCGATTGGGTGCACCAACTTGGTATCAAAACTTTTGTGGGAACATCAGGGCGTGTTTTTCCGACTGAAATGAAGGCAGCACCATTACTAAGAGCATGGATTCATCGATTGCGTGGTGCAGGAGTAAACTTTCATCTTAACCACAGATGGTGCGGATTTGGAAGCGAGTTTGATGATGATATCGTTTTGAATTTTGAAACACCTTCAGGCTTAATTGGTATCAAATCTGATGCCATCATTCTAGCACTTGGTGGTGCCAGTTGGCCGCAGCTTGGCTCTACTGGTACATGGGCACCATGGCTACAAGAGCGCAAAATCGAGATGGCACCATGGCAAAGTGCCAATTGTGGCTTTGAGGTGAAATGGACAAAACTGATGCAAGAAAAATTTGCAGGTGAGCCACTAAAAGCGATATCGCTTACTTTTACAGGAGTAGATGGTGTCACTAAGTCTAAGAAAGGCGAATTACTTATCAAAGAGTATGGAGTAGAAGGAAGTCTGATTTATGCTTTCTCTAAAGATATTCGCCAATACATGAATGCGCACAAAGAGGCAGTCATCACCATTGATTTGTTGCCCGAAAAATCTTTTGATGTCATTTTAAAAGCTTTAATGCGTCCACGTGGTTCGCGTTCAATTTCGCGCCACTTACAAAACTGTATTGGCGACAATGCATTAAAAAAAGCATTGTTGTTTGAGATACTGAGTAAAGACCAAATAGCCGATATGCAAATTCTAGCCAAAAATATCAAGTCGTTACCTATTAAATTACTTCGTCCACGTCCTATTGAAGAAGCAATTAGTAGTGCCGGTGGTGTAACTTTTGTATCAGTGGATGACAATCTTATGCTTAAATCAATGCCAGGCATATTTGTGGCAGGAGAGATGTTAGATTGGGAAGCACCTACTGGCGGATACCTGCTTACAGCATGCTTTGCCACCGGTCGCGGGGCTGGTATGGGCGTGAAGAAATGGCTTGAAGAAAGAGATGAACACCAGAAGCTCAAGAGGCTCTAGATTGCATTCGAAGTGATTGCCGAACAGTAGGTGATGCAGGCGGTAGCATCTTGTTTAAAGAAATTTGCAGAAAAAATAAGATGAAATGCCTTAAGCTTCCTTATAGAACAGCCGCACCCATCAAAAAAGAATATGAGTAAGTGAATACTTCAAAACAATCAATTATCAAAACTACATTAGCGCTTGCAACAACTTTATTCACTTTCGCTCCTGCTTACGCAAAGCCTGAAGAAGCCTTCGATCCAAAAGCTTACATAAAGCAGCACGAGGACGAGTTTGTTCGTATCTCGGTCGAGAACAAACCAACATTTATGAAAACAGTGGGCGATGACCCAGCTACTTATGAAGCCCAGCTTTCGCAAATTACAGCCAGCCCAACTATCAAGAACATCGATATTCTCAAGTCATATGGAGCCCTCAGCATGGCTTATTCTTACAATGGTGAATATGAGAAAGCAAACAAAGTTCGTGCAGACTTGGTAAAAAAATGGACTGAAACTGAGCCTGAAACTTTGGATATGCTTCATGGTCTGCAAATCATTTATATAACAAATTGCATTGCAGCCAAGCGCTTTGCTGATGCTGAGCCTGTTTTAAAAGAAGCGAAAGAAGAATCTGAAAAAACCTATTGCAAAGATCCTACTCATGGCTGGACCGTCGATATCTGCAATGCAATAGTGAAATTGCACGAAGGAAAAAACGACGAAGCTATAGAGCTCTCAAAAAAATGTAAGCAAACCGAAAACATCTTCAACCCGGAAACTAAGCAATAAGCAACTAGCGATGTCAACGGGCGCAATGGCCATACAGGCATTGGGTCATACATAATCTGCTATGGTTGTTTCTGTGATTAATAGTCTATTTTAAGGTCATTGCGTTGGCGTCCGATATCGCGAAGACTTTGCTTCTTGAGCATGACGCTGATGAGGCACCGCTTCACTCCGAGCTATTCAGCTTGGAGCAAATGTACAGACACGGAAAAGCATTTGCCGCGTCACACAAGCTAGCCGTTGGAGGCGAGCTCTATCGAATTTTAGATAGACTCGACGACAATGAACATATTTTAACCACAATTACTGCCCGTCTCACCCAGGTAGTCGAGTCCAACGAGCGCATTACACCGGCTGCGGAGTGGTTGCTGGACAACTTTTATCTTATTGAAGAACAAATTCGCTTAGCCCGCCGCCACTTGCCCAAAGGTTACAGCCGAGAATTGCCACGCCTAGCAAATGGCTCCACGCCTGGCATTCCGCGCGTGTACGAGCTTGCATTATCTGCTATCAGTCATGGTGATGGCAGAATAGATCCTGAGAGTTTGAGCCGATTCATCAATGCATATCAGGAAGTAGCTGAACTAAAAATGGGTGAGCTCTGGGCTTTTCCTATTATGTTGCGGCTTGCTTTGATTGAGAATTTACGCCGCATCAGTTTGCGCATTGCCAAACAAATGGACGAGCGCAATCAGGCAGACATTTGGGCAGACAAAATGCTCGATGTTTCGCTAAACGATCCAAAGAATTTAATTATTGTTATTGCCGATATGGCGCGCTCCAATCCTCCCATGGTCAGCTCGTTTGTGGCTGAATTTACAAGGCGATTGCAGGGACAAAACAGCGCGCTTGCGCTTAGTTTAAATTGGATCGAACAGCGCTTATCTGAGACTGGTACCACTATAGAACAGATGGTACTAGCTGAAACTCAGCAACAAGCATCAGTTCAATTATCAATCAGTAACAGCATTGGTAGTTTGCGCATTCTAGGTTCTATGGATTGGCGCAAATTCATGGAAGAACACAGCCATGTAGAACGAGTGTTGATGCAAGATCCAGTCGGCGTCTATGGACAAATGGACTTTGGAACTCGCGACCAATACAGACACGTGCTTGAAAAGATTGCTAAAAAATATGGTATCGCCGAAGGTGACCTTGCTCGCCAAGCACTAGATTTAGCGAAGTCTAACGAAAAACATATTGGATATTACATTATCGATTCAGGTCTAAGCGAGCTAAAAAACCGGATCAAACCAGGTTCTGGTAAATCTATTATTTTGCCGCCAATAATGTTTTATGCCGGTACCATTGTTTCAATATCACTGATACTCACCGCTTTTTTAACGCGATACGCCCAAGCCCATCATTTGACCACGATGCGTTCCTGGCTCTTTGTGGTAATAGCAATAGTTTTGATGATTAGTTTGAGTCAATTTGCAGTTGCTCTAGTTAACTGGTTTGCCACACTTTTAATTCAGTCCAAAGCTCTGCCCAAAATGGACTTTTCGCGTGGTATTGCATCTAATGCACGCACTATTGTAGTAGTTCCGACAATGCTCTCTAGTCTTTCGACTGTAGAATCTTTGATGGAAGCGCTTGAAGTGCGATTTCTGGCTAATCGCGACCCCAATTTATATTTTGCTTTGCTTACAGATTTTCCAGATGCTGCAACTGAAACCTTGCCGCAAGATGCACAAATTTTAGAGCTGGCTAAAAAACGAATAGAACAGCTCAATAGTAAATATAAATCTGAATCACCCGAAGAGTCACAAAAAGATATTTTCTTTCTATTTCATAGACCACGCTTGTGGAACGAACAAGAAAAAGTGTGGATGGCATATGAGCGCAAGCGCGGCAAGTTGAGTGCACTGAATGAGCTTTTGCAAGATGGCGCTAATGAGAAATTTTCACTTATAGTCGGTGATATTTCAGTATTAACAGAAATAAAATTCGTCATCACTCTTGATACAGATACGCAACTGCCACGTGATTCAGCAAGACAGTTAGCTGGAACGATGGCGCACCCGCTCAATAAATATGGCATCTTGCAGCCGAGAGTTTCGGTCAGCATACCATTGCATAATCGCTCACGTTATGCCGCTTTATATAGTAGTAATGCCGGAATCGACCCTTATACAAAAACTGTTTCTGATGTATATCAGGATATTTTTGTCGAAGGTTCGTTTATAGGTAAAGGCATATACGATATAGCGATTTTTGAGCGAACTCTCAAAAATAGATTTCCTGAAAATCGCATCCTGAGTCATGACCTGCTTGAAGGTTGTTATGCACGCTCAGGTCTTGTCACAGACATAGAATTGTTTGAAGAATATCCTACTACTTATATGGCTGATGTTATGCGTCAGCAAAGATGGATCCGTGGTGACTGGCAACTATTGAGTTGGCTTGCACCCACTGTTCCCATCGGTGATGACAAAAAAGAAATCAACCCACTTTCGCCTTTGTCGCACTGGAAAATATTTGACAATTTAAGGCGCAGTCTAGTGCCAGTTGCACTAGTGGCATATTTTATCATTGGTTGGATTTACCTTTCACCAGTCTGGCTCTGGACCGCGGTGGCGCTTGGAATTGTTTTTCTTCCGCCCTTGCTTTTTACAGTGATCGACTTATTTCGCAAACCTCACGACATGGTTACCTCCCAACACCTTGTCTCCGCTGGTAGTGCCGCTGGCACACGTATGGCTGAGGCAGCGTTTAATTTTGCCTGTTTGCCTTTTGAAGCAAGTTACTGTCTTGGTGCTGTTTTACGTACTTTATATAGACTAAACATTTCGCACCAAAATCTATTAGCTTGGAACCCTTCGAGTTTTGCATCGGCTGCTTTTAGCACCACAAATTTAAATCATATTGCAAGCAAAATGCTCGCTGCTCCGTTTTTAGCGACAGCACTGGCTGCATATCTGTTTAATCATAGACCCGAGTCACTGCCTTTTGCAGGTCCTATTCTTGCAATTTGGTTTATCTCACCAGTCTTAGCCTGGTGGATGAGTCTTCCCATTGAGAAAGACAAAGTTCAGTTAAGTCATAGTCAAAGGAAATTTTTACGTACTTTATCTAGAAAAACTTGGCATTTCTTCGAGACTTTTGTTGGTGCACAAGACAACTATTTGCCACCAGATAATTATCAGGAATTGCCAGTCAGTGTGGTGGCACACCGCACTTCGCCAACAAATATCGGGCTTTCACTCCTTGCCAGTCTTACTGCCTACGATTTCGGTTATATCCAGA